>JAEUKX010000076.1 GCA_016794025.1 Rhodospirillales bacterium
TGTGTAGTTATTATCCAACCCTTTGAAGGGATAGCTACTCATGCGCATGGAATTCAAGCTTGCCGCGGCCGCCCTGGCGGCGACGCTGGCTCTCGGCGGGGCCGCTTCGGCCCAGACGCCGCGCGACACGATCGTGATGGCCAAGCAGATCGACGACATCATCTCGCTCGATCCGGCCGAATCCTTCGAGTTCTCGGGCTCCGAAGTCGTCGCGAACATCTACGACCGCCTGATCGGCTACGACCTCAAGGACGTGACCAAGCTGAACGGCGAGCTCGCCACCAGCTGGTCGGTCGCCCCCGACGGCGTCACCTACACCTTCAAGATCCGCCCGGGCGTCAAGTTCCATTCGGGCAACGCGGTCACCGCCGAGGACGCGGCCTATTCGATCCAGCGCGCGGTCATCCTCAACAAGTCGCCCGGCTTCATCCTGACGCAGTTCGGCCTCAACAAGGACAACGTCAAGGACAAGGTGAAGGCGACCGCCCCCGACACGCTCGTCATCGTCACCGACAAGCAGTACGCGCCGACGTTCTTCTACTACTGCCTGACCGCGCCGGTCGCGGCGGTGGTCGACAGCAAGCTCGTCATGGCCAACGCCAAGGACAACGATTTCGGCAACGCGTGGCTCAAGCAGAACTCGGCCGGCTCGGGGGCGTACAAGCTGCGCGTCTGGCGCGCGTCGGACCAGTACACGCTGGAAGCCAACAAGAACTGGTTCCGCGGCGTTCCGAAGAACAACCGCGTCGTCGTGCGCCACATCCCCGAGACCGCCACGCAGCGCCTGCTGCTCGAGAAGGGCGACGTCGACTACGCGCGCAACCCGTCGAAGGACGACATCGCGGCCCTGCGCAACAACAAGGCCTACACGATCGAGAGCGGCAACAAGGGCGCCATCCTCTATCTCGGCCTCAACCAGAAGAACCCCAACCTCGCCAAGCCGGAAGTGCGCGAGGCCCTCAAGTGGCTCACCGACTACGACACGATCGAGCGCAACCTGACGGCCGGCACCTTCAAGACGCACGAGGCGTTCCTGCCGATCGGTTTCCTCGGCGCCATCGACGACAAGCCCTACAAGTTCGATCTCGCCAAGGGCAAGGCGCTGCTGGCGGCTGCGGGCCTGCCCAACGGCTTCACCGTCACGATGGACGTGCGCACCACCTCGCCGATCCAGGACATCGCGCAGGCCGTGCAGGCGCAGTGGGCGCAGGCGGGCATCAAGCTCGAACTGATCCCGGGCGACGGGCGGCAGACGCTGACCAAGTACCGCGCGCGCAACCACGACATCTATATCGGCCAGTGGGGCCCGGACTACCAGGACCCGCACACCAACGCCGAGACGTTCGCGATCAACCTCGACAACACCGACGACGCGCGTTCCAAGACGCTCGCGTGGCGCAACGCCTGGGACATCCCCGGCATGAGCCGCACGACGCTGGCCGCCGTGCAGGAGCAGGACCCGAACAAGCGCCGCATGACCTACGAGGCGGTCCAGCGCGAGCACCAGAAGGTCTCGCCGTTCGTGATCATGTCGCAGCAGATCGAGGTCGCGATCAGCAAGACCAACGTCTCGGGCTACATCATCGGCCCGTCCTTCGACAACAACTACTACCACGAGATCGCAAAGAAGTAGGGTGACGACGGCAACCGAGCCGGCCAAGAAGCGCTGGACCCTCGCGGGTTCCGCTTCCGCCGGCCTCGCCCGCGACGTCGCCGCGACCGCAGCCATGGTCGCGGCGACGCTGCTCGGGCTCCTCCTCGTGACGTTCTTCATCGGCCGCGTGGTGCCGATCGACCCGGTGCTCGCCGCCGTCGGCGATCGTGCACCCGCGGAAGTTTACGAACGCGTGCGTCTCGAACTCGGCCTCGACCTGCCGCTCTGGCAGCAGTTCTGGATCTACCTCAAGAAGGCCGCCGCCGGCGATTTCGGCCGCTCGGTCCTCACCGCCAACAGCGTGATCGACGACATCGTGCGCGTCTTCCCGGCGACGATCGAGCTTGCGACGCTCGGCACGCTGATCGGCGTCGTGCTCGGCATCCCGATGGGCGTCGCGGCGGCCGTCTACCGCGACCGCTGGCCCGACCAGTTCGTGCGCGTGTTCGGCCTCGTGGGCTATTCGGTGCCGGTGTTCTGGCTCGGCCTGATGGGCCTCCTCGTGTTCTACGCCAAGCTCGGCCTCGTCGCCGGGCCGGGGCGGCTGTCGACCGGCTTCGAGGACATCGTCGATCCGGTCACCGGCATCGTGCTGTTCGACGCGGCGATGGCCGGTGAGTGGGAAGTGTTCCAGGACGGCCTGCGCCATCTTGCACTGCCGGCCTGCCTGCTCGGTTATTTCAGCCTCGCCTATATCAGCCGCATGACGCGCAGCTTCATGCTCGAACAACTGCGCCAGGAATACGTGATCGCGGCGCGCGTCAAGGGCCTGTCGGAATTCCGCGTCGTCTGGCGCCACGCGCTGGGCAACGCGATGGTGCCGCTGGTGACGGTGATCGCGCTCTCCTACGCCAACCTGCTCGAAGGCTCGGTGCTGACCGAGACGGTGTTCGCCTGGCCGGGCCTCGGCCAGTACATCACCCAGTCGCTGCTGGCGGCCGACATGAACGCCGTGCTCGGCGGGACGGTCGTCGTCGGCACGGTGTTCGTCGGCCTCAACCTCGTCTCCGACATCCTCTACCGGATCGTCGATCCGCGGGCGCGGCGATGAGCGGCAGTCTCCGCACCTGGCTGCTCGACGAGGCACCGCACAGCCGCGGGCAGGCGCGCGCGGGCGCCTTCTACCGCCAGTGGCTCGCCTTCCGGCAGAACGGCCTCGCGATGCTGGGCCTGTCGATCGTGCTGGGCCTCGTGCTCGTCGCGATCTTCGCGCCGCTGCTCGCCCCCTACGGTCCCAGCGCGCAGGACCTCGATTTCCGCCTGCAGCCGCCCTCGCAGCGCCACTGGCTCGGCACCGACGAGCTCGGCCGCGACATCCTCAGCCGCATCATCTACGGCGCGCGCATCACGCTCGGCATCGTGCTGCTCGTCGTCGCGACGGTCGCCCCGGTCGGGCTGGCGGTCGGCACGCTCGCCGGCTATTTCGGCGGCTGGGTCGATGCGGTGCTGATGCGCATCACCGACGTGTTCCTCGCCTTCCCGCGCCTGATCCTCGCTCTCGCCTTCGTCGCGGCCCTCAAGCCCGGCATCGAGAACGCGGTGCTGGCGATCGCACTGACGACCTGGCCGCCCTATGCGCGCCTTGCGCGCGCCGAGACGCTGGTCGTGCGCAAGGCCGACTACATCGCCGCGGTGCAGGCGCAGGGCGCCTCGGGCCTGCGCATCGTGCTGCGGCACGTCGCCCCGATGTGCGTCTCGTCGACCATCGTGCGCATGACGCTCGACATGGCCGGCATCATCCTGACGGCCGCCGGCCTCGGGTTCCTCGGTCTGGGCGCGCAGCCGCCGAGCCCGGAATGGGGGGCGATGATCTCGTCGGGCCGGCGCTTCCTGCTCGACCAGTGGTGGGTCGCCGCGATGCCGGGGATCGCGATCTTCGTCGTGTCGCTCGGCTTCAACCTCCTGGGCGACGGCCTGCGCGACGTCCTCGACCCGAAGCGCGAATGATGGAAAAGCCGCTCGTCGCCATCGAGGACCTGCACGTCACGTTCCGCACCCGCACGCGCGACGTCGCCGCCGTGCGCGGCGTGTCGCTGACGATGGGCAAGGAGAAGATCGGCATCGTCGGCGAGTCGGGTTCCGGCAAGTCGGTGACGGGCCGCGCCCTGCTGGGCCTCACGCCGCCGACCGGCGAGGTGCGCGCGAAGCGCCTCGAATTCGACGGGCAGGACCTGCGCGGGCTCGATCCGGCGGGCTGGCGCCACCTGCGCGGCCGGCGCATGGCGATGGTCATGCAGGACCCGAAATTCTCGCTCAACCCGGTGATGACGGTCGGCCAGCAGATCGGCGAGGCCTATCGCACGCACGTGAAGGCCGGGCGCGCCGAAGCGCGCGACAAGGCGCTTGCGGTGCTGGAAGCGGTGCGCATCCGCGATCCGGGCCGCGTCTACGACCTCTATCCGCACGAAGTGTCGGGCGGCATGGGCCAGCGCGCGATGATCGCGATGATGCTGGTGGCCGAGCCCGACCTGCTGATCGCCGACGAACCCACCTCGGCGCTCGACGTCACGGTGCAGATGCAGGTGCTGGCGATCCTCGACGAGCTCGTGTCGCGCCGCGGCATGGGCCTCATCTTCGTCAGCCACGATCTCGATCTCGTCGCGGCGTTCTGCGACCGCGTGCTGGTGATGTACGGGGGCCGCGTCGTCGAGACGCTGAAGGCGTCCGAGCTGGCGGGCGCCAAGCATCCCTACACGCGCGGCCTTCTCGACTGCGTGCCGCGGCTCGACCGCGCGCAGCGCGAGCTGGCGGTGCTGACGCGCGATCCTGCGTGGCTGGACGGCCGATGATCCTGTCGGCGGAAAATCTCGGCGTCGAGTTCACCGGCCTCAAGGCGGTCGACGGCGCGTCGTTCTCGGTGGCGCGCGGCGAAAGCTACGGGCTGGTCGGCGAGTCGGGCTCGGGCAAGTCGACCGTGCTGCGGGCACTGGCCGGGCTGATCGGCAACTGGACCGGGACGATCCGCTTCGACGGCCGGGAACTGGCGCACGACCGCGACCGCGGCTTCTACGCCCGCGTCCAGATGGTCTTCCAGGACCCCTACGGCTCGCTGCATCCGCGCCAGACGGTCGACCGGGCGCTCGCCGAACCTCTGGCGATCCACAACATGGACCGGCGCGAGGCGCGCATCGAGAAGGCGCTGGAGGAGGTGGGGCTCGGCCACGGCTTCCGCTTCCGCTATCCGCACCAGCTTTCCGGCGGCCAGCGCCAGCGCGTGGCGATCGCCCGCGCGCTGATCGTCGAGCCGGAGATGCTGCTGCTCGACGAGCCGACCTCGGCGCTCGACGTGTCGATCCAGGCCGAGGTGCTGAACCTGCTCGACGCGCTGCGCCGCGCGCACAACCTGACCTTCGTGATGGTCTCCCACAATCTCGCGGTCGTGGCGCACATGTGCGCGCGACTCGCGGTCATGAACCGCGGGAAGATCGTCGAGGAGATGGACACCGACGCGCTCCGCCGCGGCGAGGCGAAGGACCCCTACACGCGCCGCCTGATGGCCGCCTCGCGCGGCTACGACCGCAAGCTCGCCGAAAGCTTCAAGACGCTCGATTGATCTTGTGGTTGCAGGATATGATCATCCGCAATCTCATGTAAGATCGCGGCACGGTTGATCGCCGGTACGGAATCAAAGGCTTGATCATATGTACCAAATTCGGTACATATGATGCGGGAAATGCCGATGGCTAGCGGCCTGAAGCGGTTTCCCGCGGTGTTTTACCGGAGCGCCGGCGGCAGGGAGCCGGTCCGCGACTGGCTCCTGTCGCTGCCTGTCGAGGACAGGCGTGCCATCGGCCAGGACATCGCGACGGCCGAGTTCGGCTGGCCGATCGGCATGCCGGTCTGCAGGGCGCTCGGAAGCGGGCTCTGGGAAATCCGCAGCAGGCTGACGGACGGGCGAAGCGGACGGGTGATTTTCTGCGAAAGCGACGGGCAGATGGTTCTCCTGCACGGGTTCGTGAAGAAGACGCGCAAAGCCCCGCTTCCGGAAATCCGGATCGCCGCAAGCCGGAGAAGGGACATTTCGGGATGAAGAAGAACCGCCATATCGGCTCGACATTTTCGAGCTATCTCGCGGACAGCGGCCTTGCCGGGCAGACGGAGATCGTCGCGATCAAGCGCGTGATCGTCTGGCAGATCGAGCAGGCGATGAAGGCGGCCCGCATTTCCAAAGTCGAGATGTCGCGCCGCATGCGGACGAGCCGCGCCCAGCTCGACCGCCTGCTCGATCCCGACCGGTTCGACGTCCGGCTCGAAACGATCCAGCGTGCGGCAAGCGCCGTCGGCAAGAAGCTGCATATCGAGTTTTCCTGAGCCCCGCCGCATGCGGCCGGCGGCGCTGGGCGCAACATCATGTTATTTTCCGTTCCGCATGGATTCGCCCGCCTCCAGGATCGACCCGCTGCCGCCGTGGCTCGGCATGGATGCCACGCAGGACGTGCTTGCCGCGCTTGGCGGCGAGGCGCGCTTCGTGGGCGGGTGCGTGCGCGACGCGCTACTCGGGCGGCCGCCGGCCGATCTCGATCTCGCCACGCCGCTCGTGCCGGAGAACGTGATCGAACGGCTGGCGGCGGCGGGGCTCAAGGCCGTGCCCACGGGCATCGCGCACGGCACCGTCACGGCGGTCGCGCGCGGGCGCCGGTTCGAGATCACGACGCTGCGCCGCGACGTGGAGACCGACGGGCGCCACGCCGTCGTGGCCTTCACGGACGACTGGCAGGCGGATGCCGCGCGGCGCGACTTCACGATGAATGCTCTGTCGATGGCGGCCGACGGCACGCTCCACGACTATTTCGGCGGACGCGCGGACCTTGCGGCCGGGCGCGTGCGCTTCGTGGGCGATCCGGCCACGCGCATCGCCGAAGACGTGCTGCGCCTGCTGCGCTTCTTCCGCTTCCACGCGCGTTTCGGCGGGGCGGACTACGACGCGGACGGGCTCGCGGCCTGCCGCGCGGCGGTCCATCTGCTGCCGGGCCTGTCGGCCGAACGGGTGGCGGGCGAACTCCTGCGCCTGCTGGAAGGCCCGCGCGCGGCGGCCACGCTTGGCACGATGCGCGAATGCGGCGCGCTTGCCCACTGGCTGCCCGAGGCGGACGAAGCCGGGCTTGGCGTCCTCGCGCGGCTGGAGGCGCATGTCGCGGCCACGGGCACGGCGCCTTCGGGCGTGCGCGCGCTGGCGGCACTTGTCCCCGGTGCCGAGGCGCACGGGCTTGCGCGGCGCCTCCGGCTGTCGAACGCCGATGCCGACCGGCTCGACGGGCTGGCGCGGCCGGCCGTCCGCCTCGATCCGCACGCGGAAAGCCCCGTGCGGCGCGCGGCGTTCTACCGGCTCGCCGGCGATCCGGCCGACCACGTGCTGCTGGAATGGGCGCGCGCGGGCGAGGAGCGGGCGGGCGACGCGGCGTGGTTGGCGCTGCTCGCGCAGGCGCGCGGCTGGGTGCGGCCGCGCTTCCCGCTGACCGGCGAGGATGCGCGCGCGGCCGGCATCGAGCCCGGCCCCGCGATGGGCGCATGGCTCAAGCGCCACGAGGATGAATGGGTGGCGTTCGGGGCCGTCGAATCGCGCGCGGCGCTGCTCGCGCGGCTGCGCCAGCGCAGCCATTAGTCCGGTTGATACACACAATTTTTGAATTTGATACTCCGCGCGCGAATCGTTATGCAGCCCTCACCCGTGGCGTCAAAGCTCGAAGAAGGCGGACCGGCGGATGCAGCAGGGAGCGGAAAGTCGCCTACGCGCTGAGGCCGACTGCGTGATCCACACGCAGCCGGTCGAGCTTGCGTTCGCACGCGAGCGGCTTGGCCGCGTGATCGCGGCATGGCGCGAGCAATGCGCCGGCGCGCCGATGCCCTGCCCCGAGCTGGCGCGCTTCGATTTCTTCACGTTCGCGATCGGGCACCTGCATCTGGTCGAGGCGTGCCCGGACGGGCGCTTTTTCTTCCGCATCTTCAGCTCGATGGGCCGCCAGTATCTCGACTACCACCGGCGCGACACCTCGGCGATCCGGCCGGCATCGTTCCGCGCGCTCATCGAGGGCGGCCTCTCCGAGGTGGTCGCGACCGGCATGCCCGCGCTGCACGACATCACGATCGAGATTCCGGCCCCGCGCCGCGCGTGCAGCTACCAGCGCCTGCTGCTGCCCTACGGGCCGCCGGGCGGCCGGGCGAGCCTTGTCCTCGTGGGCATCGACGATGCGGACGAGGCGGCGACCGCCGAGGTCTTCCGCGATGCGATGTTCCTGCCCGCCACCGCCAGGGCCGCCGCGGCAGTCTAGGCCGGAATTCCCCACGCCGCGCGCAGGTCCTGCAGGTTGCCGTCGATCTGCATCAGCAGCTCGCGGCCTTCGGCCCCGCCATCGCCGGTCATGTTCTCGCGCGCGACCAGTTCGAGCGCGCCGACGGACGCTTCCAGAACCTTCTTCAGCACGGCTGCGCGCGTGTTGCGCCGCGCGAAATCCTCGCGCACGCAGCGCAGGCTGTCGCACAGGCGCCCGGCGACGTCGGTCGCCAGCGTGTAGCCGAACGAGCCCGCCTGGCCCTTGACGTCGTGCGCCTTCTTGAACAGCGTCTCCCACATCCCGGGCCGGTTCCAGTCGCTGAGCAGCAGCAGCGCCAGCCCGCGCGACAGGTCCTCGCAGTCGAGCCGCAGCACCTCGCGGTAGGCGACCGCCATGTGCGTGAGCCCGCCGTCGGCCGCCGCGATGGCGCGCGAGGACGCCGTCTCGTCGAGACGCCGCGCGGAGATGCCCTTCGCCGCGATCGGCTGCAGCCGGGCCCAGAGCTGCGCCGAGCTGACCGGCTTGGCGAGATAGCCGTCCACGCCCGCGGCGCGCGCGTCGATCACGTTCTGCCGCCCGGCCTGCGCGGTCAGCATCAGCACGGGCGTGGCGCGCACGGCCGGCGCGGGGTTCGCGCGCACGCGGCGCACGAAGGTCAGCCCGTCCATCGGCGCCATCAGCCAGTCGCAGATCACGAAGTCGAAGCGGCCGTCCTCCATCTTGGCGAGCGCATCGCTTCCGTCGACCGCCACCGTCACGTCGTCTACGCCGAAGGCGCGCAGGATCGAGCGCACGATCTCGCGCATCTGCGGATTGTCGTCGACGACGAGGCCGCGCAGCAGGCTGGGATCGAAGGCGACGGGATCGGCCATCGGCGTCAGCCCTCCGTTCCCGTGGCGCGCAGCCGCGCGGCAAGCGAGGCGAGCCCGGCCCGCGCGGCGCTCGAGGCTTCCGGTGCCGCGCGCGCTTCCGGTGCGACCGCGCGCGAGGCGGCCCCCGTCACGCGCGCCAGTGCCGCGGCAAGGTCGGCCGCGTCGACGGGCTTGGCGACATAGTCGTTCATGCCGGCGGCAAGGTAGCGCTCGCGGTCGCCGCGCATGGCGTTGGCGGTGAGCGCCACGATCGGCACGTCGCCGAAGGGGGCGGGCAGCGCGCGGATCCGCCGCGTCGCCTCGATGCCGTCCACGTCGGGCATCTGGGCGTCCATCAGGATCGCGTCGTGGCGGCGGGCGGCGGCGGCCGCGATGGCCTGCGCGCCGTCATGGACGAAGATGGCGCGATGGCCGAGGCGGCCCAGCATCTCGCCCGCGACGATGCGGTTGATCTCGTTGTCGTCGCAAACGAGGATGTCGAGCGCGCGGTACGCGCATGCGGGTTCGGCGGATTCGGCGACGGCTGCCGACGGCATCTCGCGCGCGGGCGGAGCGGGAATGCGCAACTCGAAGACCGAACCTTCGCCGGGCGTCGAGCGCGCGGTCAGATCGCCGCCCATGAGGCGCGCGAGTTCGCGCGAGATCGCAAGCCCCAGCCCGGAGCCGCCGAAGCGCCGCGAGATCGACTCGTCCGCCTGGCTGAAGTGTCCGAAAAGCCGGGGCAGCGCCTCGGGCGCGATCCCCACGCCGGTGTCCGCGACCTCGACACGAAGCATATCGGGCCCGTCCGTGCCGGGCAGGTAGGAAAGCCGCACGTCGATGCGGCCGCGTTCGGTGAATTTCACGGCGTTGCCGATCAGGTTCAGCAGGATCTGGCGGAAGCGGGTGGGATCGCCCTCGATCCGACGTGACTCCTCGCGGCCCACGTCCGCGGCAAGCGCCACCCCCTTCTTGCCGGCGGCCAGCGCCAGCAGTTCGGCCGTCTGGCGCAGCACCTCGCCGGGCGCGAAGGCGACCCGCTCGATGGGCATGTCGCCCCCTTCGAGACGCGAATAGTCGAGGATGTCGTCGATGATCGACAGCAGGTCGCGCGCCGAACGGTTGGCGATGTCGACATAGTTGCGCTGGCGATCGTCGAGGGCCGTGGCGGCGAGCAGCTCGACCATGCCGAGAACGCCGTTCATCGGCGTGCGGATCTCGTGGCTCATCGTCGCGAGGAAGCGCGACTTGGCGGCGTTGGCCTGTTCGGCCGCCCCCTTGGCGACGGCCAGTTCCTCGGCGTCGCGGCGCGCCTGCGTGACGTCGCTGTAGGTCGTGACCGTGAAGCCGTTCGCCGCGCGCGTCTCGTTCACCTCGTAGCGGCCGCCGTCGCCGCCGGGGATCTCGAAGGGGCCGCGCGGGTTGCGGTGGCGGTCCATGCGCCGCTCGACCGCGCGCGCAAGCTCGGCCGGGCCGGCGTGGGGCGCGGCGGCCAGATAGTTGCGCCGCGTCACCTCCTCGAACGGCATGCCGGGGACGACGTCGAAGCGCACGAGTTCGCGGAAGCGCCGGTTGAAGGCGAGCAGGCGGTCGTCGGCGTCGCACAGCGCGAAACCCTCGCCCATCGCGTCGAGCGCGCTGTCGAGCGTGGCCTTGTCCTTCACTGCGGCCGCGCGGAGCTTCTCGATATCCGTCAGGTCGATGACGGTGGCGAACAGGCGCGCCACCGACCCGTCGGCGCGCCGCTCGATGCGGAAGTCTTCGCGCACGTAGCGAATCTCGCCGCCCGGCAGGACCACGCGATGGTTGCGCCGGGCCGTGGTGCCGGGCACGTCGAAGATGTTGACGTGGCGCTTGCGGTCCTCGGGGTGGATCGCGGCGAGGATCATCGGATAGTCGGGAACCGTGCCGGGCGCAAAACCCCAGATCTCCAGCGCGCGCGGCGACCAGTATTCGCGCCCCATCGTCACTTCTATCTCCCACCAGCCCATCGCGGCGGTGTCCAGCGCCAGTTCCAGGCGCTCGCGCGTCTTCTCCAGCTCGTCGAGCAGGCCGATCTGCGCGGCGTTGGCGAGCCGGATCTGGCGGCCCGCCTCGACGGTGGCGGTCGTGTCGCGGTCGGCGCCGCGATAGCCGAGGAAGGCGCCGCCGGCGTCGAAAAGCGGCCGGGCCGAACGGGAAATCCAGGCGAACCCGCCGTCGGCCCGGCGATAGCGCATCACGACGTCGCGGAATTCGCGGCGCTCGGCCATGAGCTGGGCGAAGCTGGGGCCGTCGCCGTCCTCGCCGGTCGGGGCGCGCCAGCTCTCGGCATTGGTGCCGATCTCGGCATCGGGGTCGGCGCCGATGCTGCGCACGCCCTCCGACAGCGAGGTGAGGCGCAGCGCCGCGTCGGTTTCCCAGACCCAGCCCGCCGACACGGCCGCGAAATCGGCGAAGCGCTGGCGCTGCAGCGTCAGTTCGCCGATGGCCAAGAGCCGCTCGGCCGATTCGCGCTCGAGTTCGGCCCGGTAGCGGTTCTGCGTGACCGCCGCCCGCCACGCGACGGCGAACTGCGCGGCGAAAAGGAGGAACAGGATCGCCGTCACGGCGATGTCGAATTCGCGCAGCCCCGCCTCGATGCGCGCGCGCGCGGACGTGCCGTCGTCATAGATGGCCGCGACAGCGGCGATCTGCCCCGTGGAATCGGCGAGCGGCGCATAGGTGACGAAGACGATTTCCGCAGTCGTGCTGCCCTCAGGACCGTCGACGGCCCAGCGCCGGTTGACGAGGACCTTGTCGCTTCCGCCAAGGGCAATGGCGAAGGCGCCGGGGTCGCGCGGCGACGTGCCGATCTCGGCGGCGACGGGCGAATAGAGCGTGCGGCCGTCCGGCGTGAAGAGCCGGATCTTCAGGAGACCGTAGTCGCGCGCGAAACCCGCCATGCGCGCGTTGAAGGCGGCTCCGGGCAGTGCGCCCTGTGCCAGCAGTCCGCGCACTTCGGGCAGGATCGCGCGCACGAGCGCGGTCCGGACGGGTTCGTTCGCGATCTCGCCCGCCAGGACGAGCCCGCGTTCGACCAGCCGGTGACGGAATCCCAGCATCGCGCCGATCGAGGCGGCCGTCAGCAGCAGGCCGATCGCGGCAAGCGGCCCCAGCGTCCGCCAGATAGAGGCGCGACGCCAGGGCATTGGGCTGTCAGGCGGCGTCGACCGGCTTCAGTCCGGCGCTGCGGGCCCGCAACCAGTCGGCGTAACCGCCCGATGCCGCCCCGGCGGGATATTCGACATGGAGACCACCGTTCGCCTCGCGATAGCGCACGACGAAGGCGATCCGCGCACCCAGCCCCTCGAAGCTCATGGTGCCGCGTTCGCCCGCGCGCATCAGGCTCTCGACCTCGAAATGCGCGCCGCCTTCCGAGGCGTCGATGAGGCGTGCCCCCGCCAGCGCCTTGCCGGCGCCGTCGGTCACCTCGATCTTCGCGCGCACCGGATAGCGCGGAAACCTGCGCCGGTCGGCGTCAACGGTCGACGTGCGCACGACGCGCACGAGCACGCGCTTCAGCTCCTCGAGGCTGTCGCCCACGCTGCCGATGGCCGTGCGCACTTCCGAGGCGCGCGTGCCGACCGTGTCGGCCTCGCGGCTGACGTTCTGGATCTTGGACGAGACCTCGCGCGCCGCGTCGGCCGTCTGGCCGACGTTGCGCGCGATTTCCTGCGTGGCCGCACCCTGCTCTTCCATCGCCGCGGCAATGGCGGAGGCAACCTGGTCGATCTCGCGGATGCGCTCGCCGATCTCGGCGACGGCCGTGACGGCGGCTTCGGTCGCGGTCTGGATCTCGCCCACCTGGCGGTCGATATCCTCGGTCGAGCGGCCGGTCTGGTTGGCGAGGTTCTTCACCTCCGAGGCGACGACCGCGAAGCCCTTGCCGGCATCGCCGGCGCGCGCGGCCTCGATCGTGGCGTTGAGCGCCAGCAGGTTCGTCTGCCCGGCGATCTGGCCGATGAGCTTGGTCACCTCCGAGATCTTCGTGACGGCTTCGGACAGCGAGCGGATGGTCGTCTGCGCCCGTTCGCCGCTTTCCACGGCGGTCTTCGTCACCGCCGAAGCGCGCGCGACCTGCGAGGAGATCTCGCGGATCGAGGAGGAAAGCTCCTCGGCCGCCGAGGAGACGGTCTGCGCGTTCACGAGCGCCTCTTCCGATGCCGCGGCGACGGCCTGCGAATCGGCCGAGACTTCCTCGGCCAGCTTCGACATGCCTTCCGCGGCCCCGTTGACCTGATGCGTGCTCGCCGCGATCTGCTCGACCGCCGACGCGGTCTCGCGCTCGACCGTGTCCGCCATGTCGAGCAGCGCCTTCTTTTTCTCCTGCTCGGCGATCTCCGCCAGTCGGGCCTGCTCGGCGCGCAGGCGCTGGGCCTCGATGCCGTTCTCCTTGAAGACCTGCACCGAGGCGGCCATCCGGCCAAGCTCGTCGGAACGGGCGGTGCCGGGCACCTCGGTCTCGTACTTGCCTTCGGCAAGTTCGCCCATGGCGCCCGTCAGCGCGTTGATGGGCTTGACGGCGGCGAAGCCGATCCACAGGCCAGCGCCCGTCATCACAAGGAGGCCGCCGATGATCGCGATGGCAATCGCATGCTCGACCGCGCGAATGCCGCTCAGGATCTCTTCGGGCGGGACCTGAACCATCGCCGTCCAGCCGATGCCGGGAAAATCATAGGCGCCGGTGCTGTAGGCATAGCCGCCGCCAAGCTCGGTCTTCGTGCGCGGATCGACCGAGACCATCATGCCGTGGTCCTTGTTCTTGACGGCCAGCTGCGCCTGTTCGTGGCCCATCTGCGCGAGATTGAGCTTGCCGATCACGGCGGGATCGCGCCGGTATTCGGCGCCCCCGCGCTTCGGACTGTAGTCCGCGATGACGACGCCCTTCGAATCGATGACCGTGAGGCTCGTGCTCGGCAGGCCGTTGTTGCCCAACTGCTTCTGCGCGGCGACGACGATCTGCTCGACCAGGCCGAAATCGGCGAAGTTCGCCCACACGGCGATGGTCTTGCCGGCCGCGTCCTTGAGCGGGGCGGCGAAGACGATCGACCAGCCGTCGTCCTTGTAGATTTTCGCAACCGTCGCGTCGGGGCCGGCGGGCTCGACGACCGTGCCCGTGAAGCCGTTGGGACCGTTGAGATAGTCGTCGGCCAGCGCACGCTTGAGCCAGTTGGCGCCCGCGAAGTTCTCGCCATAGACGAAGGCGGTATCGAGCGGCTTGCCTGTCCCGTCGGTGCGGCTCACGGCCAGCACCTTGCCGGCCGGGTCGACGAGCAGCATCATCTTGTAAAGCCCGTAGGCCTTCATGTAGCCGTCCATCGCGACAAGCAGCGGGTTTTCCGCCGAGGGCTTCGCCCAGTTCGCGCGCTCGGGCACGACCGTGTTGATGAGGAAGGCCTGCACGTCGCCGTAGCGCTCGAACAGGTTGCGGTCGATACGGTCCATCACGGCGATCGCCGCGTCGTCGAGCCGGTCGAGGATCTGGTCCTCGAGGGCATCCTGCTGCGAGGCCAGGTAGCCCGCGACGCCGACCAGCGGCAGCAGGCCGAAGGCGAGCAGAAGGGCGACAAGCTTGGTGCGGATCGAGGACAGCACGGACATGGCGGGCGGGCTCCGGATCGTGGATTCCACGGATGGTCTACGTGGAATTCTTGCCCGCGGTTTTACGGCCCGCATTGATCTGGAATAAGTACAATTTAATCCAAATTGGGACGTATTTATCTTACGGCCAGCTCACGTCGGGCGGCAGGCTCATCAGGATTGCCTCGACATTTCCGCCGGTTCGGAGGCCGAAGGTCGTTCCGCGGTCATACAGCAGGTTGAACTCGACATATCTGCCCCGCCGCACGCGCTGGTGCTGGCGGTCGGCCTCGGTCCAGGGATCGTGCAGGTGGGCGGCGACGATCTTCGGATAGACGTCGAGGAAGGCGAGGCCGACATCCTTCGTGAACGCGAAGTCCTTCGCCCAGTCCCCGCTGTCGAGATTGTCGTAGAAGATGCCGCCCACGCCGCGCGGCTCGTTGCGGTGCGGCAGGAAGAAATATTCGTCGCACCACTTCTTGAAGCGCGGGTAGTAGGCCGCATCGTGCGCGTCGCAGGCCTGCTTCAGGCGCGCGTGGAACGCGGCCGTGTCGGGCTCGTGGGGCGCCATGGGCGTCAGGTCGGCGCCGCCGCCGAACCACGCCTTCGTCGTGCGGATGTGGCGCGTGTTCATGTGCACGGCCGGCACCTTGGGCGAGCGCATGTGCGCGACAAGGCTGATGCCCGAGGCCCAGAAGCGCGGGTCATCCGCGGCGCCGGGCATGTTCTTGGCGAATTCGGGCGCGAAGCTGCCGTAAACGGTGGACACGTTCACGCCCACCTTCTCGAACACGCGCCCGTGCATGACCGCCATCGTGCCGCCGCCGCCCGGCGCGCCGGTGTGGTCGGTGCGTTCCCATGCGCGGCGCTCGAACCGGCCCGGCGGCAGGCTTGCGTGCGGGCCCGCGGCAAGTTCGTCCTCGAGCTTCTCGAAGGCCGCGCAGATGCGGTCGCGCAGCGCATGGAACCAGGCTTCGGCTTCGGACTTTCTTTCTTCGGCGGTCACGGCGGCTCCGTCGGGAAGGCATCGAGCTGGCGCAGGGCTTCGCCCAGAACGAGGGCCGCCGCAAGCGCCACGTTGAGCGAGCGCTCGCCCGCGCGCAGCGGCACGCGCACGCCGGCCGGGCAGGCCGCGCGCACGTCGTCCGGCACGCCCGCACTTTCCCGGCCCAGCAGCAGCGTATCGCCCGCGCGGAAGGCGAAGCGGGGCAGGGGCGTCTCGGCCGTGGTGGACAGCAGCACCAGCCGCCGGCCGGCCGCCGCGCCTTGATACCGCTGCCAGCTGGCATGGCGGACGAGGTCGACCCGGTCGAGATAGTCCATGCCCGCCCGGCGCAGCTTGGGCGCCGACCAGACGAATCCGCAGGGCTCGATCACGTCCACGCCCACGCCAAGGCAGGCCGAAAGGCGCAGGATGGCGCCGGTATTGGCGGCGATATCCGGCTCGAACAGCGCCAGGCGGACCGGGGACGGGGATGTGGGGGCGGACATCGGGACGGGGAGCCTAGACCGGCCGGCCGGGGCGGGACAAACCGGGAAAAAACGGCCTTGAGGCTTGGCATGGCGGGCGCGGTCGGGCTATACCCGCTTCGCGCCTGCGGGTATGCCGTCCAAGCCGCTCGAATCCTGCGACAACCCGTCGCAGGCCGGGGGCGAGGGGCAATGTCAGTTTCCCGTTGCGACACGGCACGGCCGCGGTCCATCCAGCGGTCGGCAACCAAGAGGGTCTTTTGCGATGGCTCAGCCCGCGACTTCCACGCTCACGACGTCCCCCGGCGGCGGCCGGCAGCACGAGGACGGCACCCCCCGACGCGATTTCCTCTATCTCTCCGCGGCCGCCTTCGGCGCCACGGGTGCGGTGCTCACGGGCTGGGCGTTCGTCCACTCGATGAACCCGTCGGCCGACGTGCTGGCGCTGTCCTCGACCGAGGTCAGCCTCGCAGCACTGCAGCCCGGCCAGTCGATCACCGTCACGTGGCGCGGCAAGCCCGTCTTCGTGCGCTACCGCACGCCCGAGGAGATCGCCAAGGCCAAGGCCGACGACAAGGCCGACCTGCGCGACCCCGAGACCGACCAGGCGCGCGCGAAGAAGGAACAGTTCCTCGTGCTGCTGGGCGTGTGCACGCATCTGGGCTGCGTGCCGCTCGGCCAGAAGCCGACCGACCCGCACGGCGAGTTCGGCGGCTGGTTCTGCCCGTGCCACGGCTCGCACTACGACACTTCGGGCCGCATCCGGAAGGGACCGGCGCCCAAGAACCTCGAAGTGCCCGCCTACACGTACCTCAACGACACCACCATCCGGATCGGGTGAGGCCAGAGCCATGGCAAAATACGACTACGTTCCCTCGCCCTTCATGTCGAACCCGATCGTCAAGTGGGTCGACCACCGGCTGCCCATCTTCGAGATGGTCGACCAGCAGCTCATCAAGTATCCGGCACCGCGCAACCTGAACTACTGGTGGAACTTCGGCTCGCTCGCCGGCGTGATGCTCGTGGTGATGATCCTGTCGGGCATCTTCCTCGCCATGAACTACCAGCCCAACACGCTGGCCGCGTTCGACTCGGTCGAGCGCATCATGCGCGACGTGAACTACGGCTGGCTGCTGCGCTACATGCACATGAACGGCGCCTCGATGTTCTTCGTGGTCGTCTACATCCACATCGCGCGCGGCATGTACTACGGCTCCTACAAGGCGCCGCGCGAGATCCTGTGGTGGCTGGGCCTGCTCATCTTCCTCGCGATGATGGCGACCGCGTTCATGGGCTACGTGCTGCCGTGGGGCCAGATGAGCTTCTGGGGCGCCACCGTCATCACCAACCTGTTCTCGGCGCTGCCGCTCGTGGGCAAGTCGATCGTGACGTGGCTGTGGGGCGGCTTCTCGGTCGACAACCCGACGCTCAACCGCTTCTTCGCGCTGCACTACCTGCTGCCGTTCGTCATCGCGGGCCTCGTGATGCTGCACCTGTGGGCGCTGCACGTGCACGGCTCGAACAACCCGCTGGGCATCGACGCCAAGGGCCCGCAGGACAAGATCCCGTTCCACCCGTACTACACGGTCAAGGACGCGTTCGGCCTGTCGGTGTTCCTCATCGTCTACGCCTACTTCGTGTTCTTCAATCCGTACGTGCTGGGCGACGCCGACAACTGGATCCCGGCCAACCCGATGGTCACGCCGCCGCACATCGTGCCGGAATGGTACTTCCTGCCGTTCTACGCGATCCTGCGCGCCGTGCCCGACAAGCTGGGCGGCGTGCTGCTGATGTTCGGCGCCATCGCCATCCTGTTCGTGCTGCCGTGGCTCGACACCAGCCGCGTGCGTTCGGGCCGCTTCCGCCCGGCGTTCCGCGTGTTCTTCTGGGTGTTCATCGTGGTCACGATCACGCTGGGCTGGTGCGGCGCGCAGCTGCCCGAGGGCATCCCGCTGATCCTCGGCCAGGTGTGCACGGTGCTCTACTTCGCGCACTTCCTCGTGTTCCTGCCGCTGCTCGGCTGGTTCGAACGGCCGCGCCCGCTGCCGGCCTCGATCGCCGAGCCGGTCCTCACGCCGGCCGCCAAGTGATGGAGAAGGTCTCGATGCGTTCGTTCAAGCTCCTTCTCGCCGGTGCCGCACTGGTCCTGTCGCTGGGCACGGCCCAGGCGTCCGAGGCGCCCGAGTTCCCGCGCCAGCACTGGTCGCACGACGGCTTCTTCGGCACCTTCGACCGCGCGGCGCTGCAGCGCGGCTACCAGGTCTACAAGGAGGTCTGCTCGGCCTGCCACTCGATGAAGCAGATGCGCTTCCGCAACCTTGCGGGCATCGGCCTCGACGAGGCGCAGATCAAGGCGCTCGCCGCCGAGTTCGAGACGACCGACGGCCCCAACGACGACGGCGAGATGTTCCAGCGCCCGTCGCGCCCGTCGGACCGTTTCCGCTCGCCGTTCTCCAACGACAACGCGGCGCGCGCGGCCAACGGCGGGGCGCTTCCGCCCGACCTGTCGCTGATCGCCAAGAACCGCAAGGGCGGGCAGGACTATGTCTATGCGCTGCTCACCGGCTATGCCGACGCGCCGCAGGGCGTGACGGTGCCCGAAGGGATGCACTTCAACAAGGTGTTCCCCGGCCACCTGATCGCGATGAACCAGCCCATCCAGCCCGACGCCGTCACCTATGCCGACGGCACGAAGGCCTCGGTCGAGCAGATGGCCAAGGACGTCACGACGTTCCTGGCCTTCACGGCCTCGCCGCACCTGGAGGCGCGCAACTCGCTGGGCGTCAAGGTGATGCTCTTCCTGTTCGTGCTGACGGGCCTGCTCTACGCGGCCAAGCGCAAGATCTGGAAGGGCCTGCACTGACGGCCCGACCGCCTCGCTGAAAGGCGAAAGGCCCGCGCCCCGAAAAGGACGCGGGCCTTTTCTTTTGGCGGGGTTTCGGTGTACACCGTTTTACAACCTTAGTGAGTACTATTGTATGAGCGCACTCTACCAGATGCGATATGTGGGCGTGCCCGGTGCGGCGCCCAGCACGCTCTATATCGGGCGGCAGACCGTTCTCGGCATCGACGCGGGCGGCGCGCGCTATGTCGGCAGCTACTCGGAGACGCGCGGGCGGCTCAACGTGGACATCACGCTGCTGATGCCCAAGGGCGGCGTGCTGATCACGGGCGCCAACGCGCCGGCGGGCTCGAAGTACAAGCTCGCGGCCGACTGGCCCGTGGAACCGGCCGACGGCTACGTGCACCGCCTCTATTTCGACGGCAAGCCCCTGCAGGTGGGCTTCGAGCGCATCGGCTACGTGCCCTAGCGGCCGCCTGCCGCATTGACGGCCGGGGGCGGGGGCGCTACACCCGTCCCCGTCTTTGGGGAGTAGTCGGCGTCGCATCCCCGCGACGCGCCTTCGTCAACATACTTGGTCCCATAGGACCATGGCGCAGGCAGCCCTTCGGGGCTTGGCAAGACCACAGGCCGCATTCGTGCCCGGCATGGCCGGAGGGGCGCGAGGTGCGGCGTGTGCGTCTCCTCCGGCCGGAGATTTCACCCGTGCTCGAATACCTGCCCGCGCTCAAATCCCTTTTCGTGTCGACCGGCGTCGTGGCGCTGGCCGAGATCGGCGACAAGACGCAGCTCCTCGCCTTCATCCTCGCCGCGCGCTTCAAGAAGCCCGTGCCCATCGTGGCGGGCATCCTTGCCGCCACGATCCTCAACCACGCGCTCGCGGGTGCTGCCGGCGCGTGGGTCGCGGCGGCGCTGGGCCCCGACATCCTGCGCTGGGTGCTGGGCGGCTCGTTCCTCGCCATGGCCGTGTGGACGCTGATCCCCGACGAGATCGAGGAGGACGAGACGAAGGTCGCCGCGCGGCTGGGCGTGTTCGGCGCCACGTTCGTGACGTTCTTCCTGGCCGAGATGGGCGACAAGACGCAGATCGCCACCGTGGCGCTCGCCTCGCACTATGCCGACGCCGTGCCGGTCGTCGTCGGCACGACGCTGGGCATGCTCGTGGCCGACGTGCCGGCCGTGTTCGCGGGCGACCGGCTCGCCAGCCGCATCCCCATGAAGCTCGCGCACGGCGTGGCCGCTGCCATTTTTGCGGTGCTCGGCGCGCTGACGCTGCTGGGCTTCGGCCCGGCGCTGTGACATGCCGTGGATTTCACGGGTTTCCGCGGTGAATTAAGTAACAACATTTAGTACATGTTTAACCTTTGCTGCTAGCGTTGCCGCCCGGCCCGCCACGTTCCGAAGCGCGGGCGCCGGGGACGGGGGGCGCGCGTTCGAGCGATGGCGGCCGCATACGAAGAGGCACCGAAGGCGCGTCCGGCTTACGCGAAGAGCGTGCTTGCGGCGATTGCGGTGCTTGCACTCGGCCTGCTTGCGGCCTACGGCGCGGTGCGGTACGTCGCGAACGATGCCGCCCGCGACGCCCATGAGCGCCTCGACCGTCTGGCAAACCGCGTCCGGCTGACGATCGAGCAGCGCATCCGCACGCCGATCTACGGGCTCAACGGCCTTGCCGCGTCGATCGGCGCCCACGGCGACCTGACGCGCGCGGAATATGCAAGGTTCGTCGCGCTGCGCAACCTGCCGCTGGA
>JAEUKX010000078.1 GCA_016794025.1 Rhodospirillales bacterium
TCTTCGATCATGATCGATCGCATTTCCTGCGCGATCGTACGACCGTTGGGAGCGCCCCACTCGACGGGCCCGCGCCATTCGATCTGACATCGGATCAGGGCGGCGCTCTTGCTCAGATGCGTGAGCGCCGGTGGACCGGACTGGAGCGTTCCTGCGGCGCGTCCCTGAAACGTCTCGTCAACGTAAAAATTGTAGCCGTAAATCTCGTGGTGGCCGGGTGTCGTAGGGACGTACGCGTTTACATGGTCCGCGGCAATCCACACGGAATTGTGGTGCGGGTGATCGGCCGGACTTTCCGATGTCGCGGCGAATCCGTCTGGTGTGAACAGTGGATAGATACACGGCCGCCGGCGACCTTGTGTCAATCCAAGGACGGGCCGCCCGCCGTGGCGCAGATAGGTACGTTCAGATCCGGCCACTGCTCCAGGTGGAAGCGCAAGCGCTTCGCTTTCCAGTGTGAACGAGGATTCCACGACGGGCCTAGTTTCCCACGAGAGAGACCAGCCCCAGACTCAGGACAGGCACAAAAGAGATGAGCATGAGCCATGCGACAAGGCCGAACATGAACGGCCAGCACGCGCGGTACGCGAGATGAATTGGCGTACCGGTGACCTGTGCCGCCGTGAAAACGAGAACAGCGAGCGGAGGCGTAAGGGCACCTATGCAAAGGTTTGCGACCATGATGACGCCGAAATGAACGAGATCGACGCCGGCTGATTTGAGCAGGGGGATCAGCAATGGAATCAGGATGACCATCGAGGCAATCATCTCCATTGCCAGCCCGACGAAAAGAAGGAAAAGATTGACCGCAAAGAGCAAAAGCGCCCAATTCGACGTAAGCGGACCCAACAGTGCCGTCATCTTCTGGGGAACTTGCTCGATTATCAGGGAATAGGCGAATGGCGCTGACGCGGCAATGACGGCAACGATCGTTGCCGTCTCGATCACGGATTCACGCAAGGCTGAAAGAAGTGAAGCGGCAGACGCAGAACGGTAAATCGCTAGGCCGCATACTGCGGCGTAGGCGACGGCGACGGCACCCGCTTCTGTCGCCGAAAAGACACCATAGCGAATTCCACCGACGATCAGTATCGGAAGCACGAGCGCCGGAATGGCATTGCGCAAGGCCCGTTTGCGCTCGGTTGGCGAGGACGGTGCTTCACTTTCCCCGATGCCACGCCGGATACACTCGAAGTGCACCACAAGCGAAAGAGTTGCAGCCATCAGCAGGCCCGGAATGATGGTTGCGGTAAAGAGCGCGCCGACCGAAACCGTCGCCATCGCGCCATAGACGATCATGCCGAGACTGGGCGGGATCATGTTCGCCAGAATCGATCCGGAACTCGTCAAGGCAACCCCGAAGGGTGCCGGGTAACCACGCCGTGCCATTGCAGGCACGAGGGTTTTCGCGAGAGCCGCGGCATCTGCCGTTGAGGATCCCGAGACACCCCCCATCAAAGTATTCGTCAGCACGTTGACGTGCGCGAGGCCACCGCGAAAGTGGCCGACGAGGGATGCGGCAAGCGCAACAAGCCGTTCCGTTATGCCGCTCGCATTCATCAGCCCGCCGGCGAGCATGAAGAACGGAATCGCAAGCAGCAGATAGTCCATCGAATTTGCGAGGCTCTGCGGCACGGGAAGCAGCGCCAGCGGGCCTTGAGGCATGAATGCGACGAATGTTCCGAAGATAAGGGAGTCGAAAATCGGTACACCGGCGAGCATGAGGCCGATCGCCACCGTGACAAGTGGTGCGACGACGCCAAATGATCCGACGAAGGAATGCCCGATTGTGGACTCGAGCAGGAAATAGAGTGCGGCTCCTGCGGCCGTTGCGAGAATGCTTGAACGCAAACTGTCAAAGCCCGGCACGGTCTCGATGGCGAGAAAGACGAGCGTGGCCGCGGCCGCGACCGGCACGGCGAGATAGAGATACTTGTACGACCACTGCAGTGCCGGCGATACATAACTTGCCTGAGATACGAGGTCGGCGCCGCAGGAGATCAGGAACACTGCGCAGCATGCTGAGATCATCCGAGAAGTCGCCGCGTGCGTGCGCCGGCCGCGTTCAGAAAGTGCCCGCGGCAGCATTTCAATGCTTATGTGCCGACCGCGTCGCGCGAGAAGCGGCGTGCTGATCAGGACGAACCAGACGAACGCGAAACGGCCAAACTCCTCCGGCCAACTTAGGGCGCTGTTCAGCACGTATCGGCAGAAGACCTGCAGAAGGGCGACGGCAACGGTTGAAATGAGGGCTGTCGCCGCTACCGCCTCGATCACCGCATCGAGGGTCTTGCTGAACGCTTCGACTGACCTTTGGGCTGAGAATGTCGTCGACATGATGGCCTGAGGCGGCCTCGCGCCGCGAGGAGGGATGAAAAAGCGGCAGGCCCGTCCGGCGCCGTTGGCCGAGCCTGCCGCTCTCGGTGTCAGGCCAGGGATCTGATCTTTTCGATCATGGCCATTGTCGCCGTGCTTTTCTTTCCAAATTCGGCGAACAGCGGCTCGGTGGCCTTGATCCAAGCATCGCGGTCACTCGCGGTACGGACGGAAATACCAGACGCCTTCAATTCCTCCAGTGTCTTGGCCGTGTTCGCTCGATTGACACGCCGTTGCTCGGCGAACACGGTCTTCGCCGTTTCACGCACCATGGCCTGCAGATCGGTGGGAAGCGAATCAAGCCAGCGCGCATTGACGCGCGTCGCCTTCGGAAGAAACCAGTGGTTCGTCAGGGTCATATTCTTAGCTTGCTCGCCCCATTTGAAGCCCTTGATCGAGAAGACGTCGGCCTCAAGTGCGTCAATCAGTCCGGTCGACAGGGCGCTGTATTGTTCGGCGTAGGCGAGAGGCGTCGGGTTCGCGCCGAGGAGCTTCCAGAAGTCAACCCAGACCTTTAGTTCCGGCACCCTGATCTTCAGGCCCTTGAGGTCTCCAATGCTGCCGACAGGCCGCTTGGAGAGCACGTGACGGAAGCCGACTTCACCAAAGTCGACGAATTCGACCCCGGTCTTCGCGCGCGCGATACGCGAGACCTCGCGACCGATGTCCCCCTGGAGAACGCGGTCGACATGCGCCTCATCCCGGAAGATGAATCCGGGAGCGCCACCCGTCGCCGCGATTTCCGGAGCTACGGCTTCTTCGGTGTCTGGGCCGCCGGTCGTAATCTGAATTGTTCCGAGCCGGTTCTGCTCGATCAACTGTGTGTAGCTGCCGAGTTGGCTGGCGGGAAAATGCTGTGCGTCGATCCGACCGGCACTCTTCTCGCGAAGCATCTTTGCCCAGCTTTCGAATGCATCGGTAAGCGGTGAACCTATCGCCTCGGAGTGGCCGATCCGGCACGCAATCTTCTGCTGCGCCCTTACAGCCGGCGCACCGAGCGTAGAAAATCCTGCTCCGGCTGCCGCGACCGCCAGCAGCGCACGACGCGTGATCCTTTGGGTCCGCATGGTTCCTCCCGTTTCTTGGATCCGTCCGACAGTCGGCGGAGTCCTTGTTGACGGAACGATGATCGCGTCAGTGAATGTGGTCAAGTTTTTTGTCGGATAGAAAATATATAGAGTTAATATATATTTAAGTAGGGCAATCGATTGCATGTAAGTTAATAAAAATGCCCCGCCAGCATCGGCCTGCGCTTGATGTGCATCGCACCGATATTCGAATTTCGCTTATATTTCTATGGGTGGGGGAAGCGTCAACGTCAAGATGCGGCCTTGCCGAGGAATTCAAATTGTGCAAACGATTGCCCTCCAAGTTTCGAATGCTGGACTTCGGTCATGGCCCGACAAATGAAGATGAAAGACATTGCCAAGTCGCTTGGCCTGTCGGTTGCGACCGTGTCCCGAGCGCTTTCAGGTTCGACACGGATCAGCCAGAAGACCAGGGCGCGCGTTCGTGCGGTAGCCGAGCGGAACGGGTACGTTGTGGATCTCGCGGCGCGGACGATGCGCAGTGGCAGGAGTTCGATCGTCGGACTGCTGTTGCCGGACATCGAGAACGATTTCTACTCCACTGCAGCAAAGGCGATCGCAGACTGTTGCCGCGAAAGAGGGGCACAGCTCGTATTGGCGATTACTGATGACGATGCTGAGCTTGAACTCCGGCATTTGCGCAACCTGTGTTCGGCGCGCGCATTGGGCGTCGTAACGATCCCGACAGTCTCGCCTGCCGCGGAAACCCTTCGACTGATGCGTTCGGCGCCTCACGTCCAATTCGTGCGAAACGTATCGTCGGTCGGCTCGGACTGGTTCGGGATCGACGATTTGCAGGCGATCCGGTTGGCAACGCGGCATCTGATCGATCTTGGCCATACGCGCATCGCGTATATCGGGTCGACGCTTTCCATCTCGACCGGTCGTGCACGCCTGGAAGGGTTCCGCCGCACGCTCGCCGACGCCGGGATCGCCGTGGATGAAGCGCTTGTCCATGCCGACAGTTGCGATGCCGAGTTCGGATATGCGGCGATGGAAAGAATTCTGTCTGCTAAAGCCCGGCCAACCGGGGTCGTAACCGCAGGCGCGCGGATTTGCGTTGGCGCGTACGACTGCGTGCGTGATCGGGGTGTGGAGGTGCCTCGCGATTTGTCATTCGTCGGATTCAGCGACGGACCAATGCTGAAATGGTGTGGCAAGGGCATTACGACGATCGCATTGCCGGTGCGTGATCTGGCGCTCGCGACGACTGAGCACCTGTTCAGGCGCGCTGGATCTCCGCGACGAAAAGGCGAGACTGCATGTCGCGTCATGCTTTTGCCGACGCTCATCGAGCGAAATTCGACTTCCACGCCGGGACTTGGAAGGCTGCCGCGTTTGTTGAAACTGCAAGACCGCAAGGCCGCCGAAGAAGCCGCTCTCTCAAAATAGGCAGCCTCAGGGACGCGCAAAAATCGATCCCCATTGCGTGGCGGCGGGTGAAGGTTCGATGCCGATCAACCGCAGAGCCTGACGCAGGCCAATCATTGTCGCGTCGTGAAACGAGGGGGGCCGGTCTCTGCTTCTTTTTCAGGCGCGATGGAAGCGTTGCCAGAACAAAAAAGCTTCACGCGTCGGGCACCGTTCCCGAATTGCGCCGCATCGTCAGTTCGCGGCGTCTGCGGGGATGATCCATCCGCCGCGCACGACGACGCGCATGCGCGCACCTGCGTCGACCGTGGCGGGTTCCGGCACAGTGATTTCCAGCGAGGTCTCGGGCGAGAGGTCGGGATGGAAGTCCGCACGGAAATAGCCGCCCTGGTAGATTAGCCGTCGGACGGTTCCGGAAATTCCCGAAATGCCATCGTTGCTGAAAGCAAGCTCCTCGGCCCGCAAGCAGGCCTTCGCTCCCGCGCGTGCGCCGGTGCCGGGCTGGCAGCGCATCCGCGCTTCGAATCCGAAGATCCTTACCGGACAACTGCCGGCTCTGCATGTATCCAGAATGTCGATTGGCAGCACCATGCCCTGTCCGACAAAGCCGGCAACCATTTCCGTCGCCGGCTCACGGTATAGGGTTGAGGCCGTCGCGACCTGAGCAAGCATGCCATGATCGAGGACGGCGATCCGGTCCGCGAGCGCCATTGCCTCTGCCTGATCGTGCGTGATGTAGACCATTGTCGTTCCGGTCCGCTCGTGGAAGCGGCGGAACTCTTCCTCCATGGAGGCACGCAAGTGGACGTCGAGGTTGGCAAGTGGTTCATCCAGCAGGATGAGCCCCGGTTCGGTGACAAGGCAGCGCGCGAGCGCGACGCGCTGGCGTTGGCCGCCGCTGAGACTTGAAGGAGGGCGATTGCCGTAGGTGCTGAGGCCGACCAGCTCAAGCGCTTCAGCCACGCGCCTGTCGCGGTGATCCCGGTCGATACCGGCGACCTCAAGTCCGTAAGCGACATTCTCCTCGACGGACATATGCGGCCAGAGCGCATAGGACTGGAAGACGACTCCGATGCCGCGACTCTCCGCGGGGACGTGCCGACGGGAATCCGACACAAGGCGGTTGCCGAGCCAGATGGCTCCGTCGGTCACCTTGTCGAATCCGGCGATGAGCCGCAGCAACGTCGTCTTGCCACAGCCGGATGGTCCGAGTACGGCAAGGAACTCGCCGTCGGCAACATCAAGGGAGACTTCCTTGAGTGCCTTGAAATCCGCGAATTGCCGCGTGATGCGATCGATCTTCAATCCCGCCACGGCAGTACCCCTTTTGGAACCCGCCGGCCAAGGAGCAGGGTCGAGAGCATCAGGACGAGTGTCACGAGGATCGTCACGACGGCAATCGCCGAGGCGTGATTGACGCCGCCCGATTGCTGGAAGCTGAACATGACGGTCCCGAGCGTCTCGGCGCCGGAAGACCAGAGGAGTGCGGACAGCGTCAGTTCGCTGAACGACATCAGGAAGACAAGAAGGGCACCTGCAGCAGCCGATTGCGCGACCAGCGGGAACATGATGGTTCGCATTCGCCGCAATACGCCGGCGCCGAGTGCGCTGGCGGCCTCTTCCATTGCGCGATCAAGCTGATGATAGGCACTGACGACCGGACGCAGGCTGAGGACCAGAAAGCGCCCCAGATACGCGATGAAGATTATCCAGACCGTGTTGTAAATGCCGATGCCAAGGACGGGGATTGGCCGAAGGAATACGAGAATCAGCGCAATCGCGAAGACGATACCCGGAAGTGCATAAGGGAGTTCCGCCGAAAGATTGAGCAGTTTGAGCGCACGCGATTCCCGCCAAGCGAGATAATAGCCGAGCGGTGCACTGATCATGACGATCGCGATCGCGGCCGAGCCGGCAAGGAGCAGGCTGTTTCGGAACGCGCGGTGAGACACGCCATGCTCGACAAGGATGTAGACATAACTCTCGATCGAGGCGGTCTCCCACGTCAGCGGCACGCCAAAAATCGGGACCAGCGAAACTGCGACTAGGCTGGCGAAGGGGACGGCAAGGGTCGCAAGAAGATAAAACCAGAGCATGGTTTCGAGCGGCAGCCGCCAGCGGCCGAGACTGGATGGCCCAATGCTCTGGGAAGTTCCGGAGATCCGGAAGTCCCGCCGACGAAGCATGTAGTCCTGCACGAGAATTCCGCCGATTGCGATGGTCGCAATCAGGACCGAAAGCGCAGAGACCTCCGCGAGAGCGGCGGGACCGAGGCCGGAAAGGCGCTGATAGATGAGCGTCGGCAGCACGATATATCCGCCCGGAATTCCGAGAAAAGCGGGAATACCGAAGTTTCCAATGCAGGAAACGAAGGTGAGCGAAATGCCCGCGGCCAACGGCGGAGTCATGAGTGGCAGGACGATCGTACGCAGGACAAGCCACCTTCCGGCGCCGGCGGCGAGTGCGGCCTCAATCATCTCGCGCGGCAATGCCCTGAGACCGGCCCGCAGCGTCAGGAAGACGAGGGGCGCATATTCGATGCCGAGCAGCAGGATGATGCCTTCTCGTGAATAGAGCGGGTTTGGCGTACCGATAGGAGGGGCGAGGCCGATGGCTCGCAAGAGCGGACTCGACGGTCCTGCGACCTGAAGCCATGCAAGCGCCGTGACCTGAGGCGCGATCATTAGCGGCAGGACGAAGCAGAAGATGATCGCATTGCGGTGCCGGATGTCACAAAAGCTGACGGCAAGCGCCACGGAAACCCCGATGGCAGTCGCCAGAATCGTCCCGCCAAACGAGATTTCAAGACTGTGGACGGTCGCCCGCCATGTCGTCGGGTTCCTGAACACGTCCTCGAGTATCGAGATGGTCGGATACCCTTGCGGCGCGAAAGCCTCAATCAGGAGCCGCGCAAGTGGCAATACCGCCAGAAATGCGACAAGCCCTGCCAGGCCTGCAAACACTCCCCAATCCTGAGCCTTAAGGCGAAGTTCTTTCGACATTCCAGAGCCGTCAGATCTCGATTCCATTGCGGTGATGACGCTGGATGCCGCCGGATGTCGTATCGGATCTCATAGTTCTCATCGAGGTGTCGGTCGTGAATTTTCGGTGTCTTTTCGGAATAGGCGCAGACTGTCCCGAAAGGCAGGACCAGAATATCGTTCGTCAGGCATGCACATGGGCAGAAGTTGCGCTACGAGGCAACCGCAATTCGCGCCGCGTCCGCCTCGACGACTCATCCGATCATGCCGGCTGGCTTCCGCGACTTGACGCAAGCAAGCGTTGCCGTTCAACTGATCGCGTAGTCGGGCCATAAGGCTGATGGCTCGTTTCCAGACTTTTAGTGGCGGAGTTCGAACTTGACCCTCGGTGCAGGCGGCATTTTCAGGTGGCCGGCGGCTGCATGCTGCAAACCTCGATGAATCGCGGTCTGGCGGACGATTGGCCGAGTTTCCCGCCCGGATACGAGGTGCGGGTTTGCCTGGACGATCCCTTCGGGACGGCGATCGCGGCTGCGAAGG
Organism: Rhodospirillales bacterium; assembly: GCA_016794025.1. GTDB lineage: Bacteria > Pseudomonadota > Alphaproteobacteria > CACIAM-22H2 > CACIAM-22H2 > Tagaea. Next base: position 8,357 of record JAEUKX010000078.1, read on the forward strand.
ATGGGGCCGAGGATGGTCTCCTGCTATGGCAGGATCGGTCGGATTGTCTGAATGCAGCCATGGTACTCCGGCCGCTGGATCCGCTGCGCCGCGCGATGACCCTCAGCCAGGTCGGTCTCCTTGGCCTGCTCGACGGATTTGCGACCCTTGCGCCGCCGGAGACCCCGGCGGGGCTCATGTGGCCGGACCGACTGCTCGTGAACGACGGTGTCGTTGGCGGGGTACGCGTGTCCCACGGACCTCTCGTCGGGAAGCTCGAATTCGACGACGTGCCCGATTGGCTGGTGCTCGGCTTTACGATTCGGATCCAGACGGACAGCGGCGGCCGTGAGCCCGGCGAGCAGGTGGAATACACATCTTTGTTCGAGGAAGGCTGCGGCGAAATCACGCCGAGACTGCTGATCGAAAGTTTCTCGCGACATTTTCTCGGATGGCTCGACCGCTGGCAGGAACAGGGATATGAGCCCGTCCGGCGGACCGCCGAGCGACATCAGGCCGAGAAGCGGCTCCGCCTCGAGCCGCACGGGGATGCAAGTCTCGACAATATCCGCCAGGATCTCGTCGCCGCCCTTCGGCGGCCGAGCTGGTCCTTGCCGGAGTCGGGCGCATGAAAATGCCGCGCTGCGTCCGGTTCGATGAGTCCGACGCGCGAGTGTTTCCGAAGGCTGCGGACCCGGGGGAGTGGGCTATTCCCGGCGGTTTTGTTTTTGCCGATGCAGATCCTGCCGCGCTCACGCAAAGTCAGCGGCAGGCCTTTGCCAACGGATTTCTGGGGTTGACGAGCTTCGGTTGGTCGACGCTTGCGAGCGTTGCGACGATCTCAGACGTTGAATTCGCGGTGCTCGCTACTTCGTTGGCGGAGCACCTGCGGGATGTGTATGGGGCTCCGGATATTGCAGTGGCGGAAGCCGCAGCACGCGAGGAACTGGCTTACGCCGCCAGTCTCTGTGAGCATCCGGTCAACACGCTGTTGAGCCTGAACAGGAAGATCGAAGGCGAGCACATGGTCGAGCAGTTCCGTGTTGTTCCGTCTCCGGGTGACCGGCAGCATGCCAGAATTTGGGAACTCCACTCCGATGAACAATGAGTCGGCTGCCACAGATTTCTGGCTGTCCAGCGGCTACAATCTGCTCGACCGCAACGAGGACGGCCGTCTTGTCGTCACGGCCGACTTTATCCGGGCATACCTGAGCCGGCCGGAGATGATGCCCCCCGAGGAGGCATGCGATGCGGAGCGTGCGCTGCACGCGCGATTGCTTCGTGATCCGGAGCGGATTGTTGACGCGCGCGACCTAGTCGACCTGGCCGACGTGGATGCGCGAGAGAATTTCGCGGTCTTTCTGCGGTTTCGTGAGTTGCTGCTAAAAAGTGGCACCGTGGAAGCCGCGTACCTTGCCCTGTTCCGTCCGGACGCGCCGCAGATACCGGCTCTGTTCATCGACCAGCTTGTGGCCGTAATCCTGCGCGGAATGCTGGACGGATGTGCCGATGCCTTTCAGCTGCGTGCGGCCGAGTTGTTCTTTCGTATCCAGCGCGTATCGTTGCACGAAGGTTCGATCCTGCTGGCTGATGAAGAGATCGTGGAGGGTTTGGGCCGAACCGGCGGCTTGGGGGCATTGGGCGCGCTTGTCATGCAGGCCGGAGCGCCGCTGCGCCAAGTCGAGATGGACATCCTCACGCGCGAGAATTCGTCCCAATACTGGCTGCGCAGTGATCGGCACGATATGGTGCTGGACATCAGCTTTGCCAGATCGGGTCAGGATGCGTTCGCGCGTGTTGTCGAGGCTTGGGTCCGTCACCTTTCCGGCGCCGAGGTGCAGGTTCAACCGGTCCAGACGATACGTGACGAGCGTTGGGTTTGGCATATCGGCCTCGACGCGGAGGCCAACGCAATCATGAATGCGCTTTACGAAGGCCAGGACGTTTCGCCGGAACGACTGAAAAACGTACTGGCGCTTTTCCGGCTCGAGTTTCGGGATGCCAGCCTGATGCTGCCGCGTGTCGCTGGTCGCCCCGTCTATTTGGCGCTTGGTCAGAGTTCGGACGGCACGTTGCGTATGAAGCCACAGAACTTGGTGGTAAACTTGCCGCTCAACGCCGGAAATTGAGCCCCCATGACCACTCCTCCCGGAACTGAGACCCGACGGATCGGCGTGATTCTGGAGCGCCGAAAGGCGACCAGCCCGTGGATCGAACACGTGTGGCGCCCGGTGCAGGTCCTCGACGGGACGCCGCAATCCGAACCCTGGACTGTTGTTGCCGAAGGTGACGGCTGGGTACATTTCTACGCCGGTGCCGCCGAAGTCTCGCTCTACCGCCACGAAAGCGAGACCTACGCGTACAATCTCAACAGTCGCATGCCGGCCGTCTGGATCTTCCTTCGAAATAGCCCGGAACCGGGCAGAGTTGAGCTTTACGGCGCCTCGGTCGATCCGGGTGAAGCCCATGCGCATAATGACACCGGCGATGACATCGTCGATTTCGTGCCGATGCCTGACGGCATGCGCGAATGGATGCGGGGATATATCGAGCGAAATCCGCCGCGCACGGAGCGCTACAAGCGCAAGCGGGACAAGGCTGATCCCGAAGCGCTGGCGCGGCGTGCAGGTCTCTACGCCAGCGATCCGCTCCGCCAGACACCGGAGGACGAGTGATGAGCGCTGGCGGCTTCCTGTCTCGCTGGTCGCGGCGCAAGGCGGAGGTCCGCGAGGCCGAGGCACGCGCGGCCGAAAAAAAGGCCGTGACCGAGGCAGCAAAACCGCAAAAGCCGGATGCCGAGCCGGCAATCGATCTATCGGCTCTGCCGCCAGTCGAATCATTGACCGCGGAGAGCGACTACACCGTTTTTCTTGCCAAGGGTGTGCCGGAAGCCTTGCGGACTACGGCTCTGCGAAAACTTTGGCTGACGGATCCCAGCGTTCGAGACTATCGGCCATTAGTTGAGTACAACTGGGATTTCAATGCGCCAGGCTACGGCGAACTGCTGTCGAGCGACGACGTGCAGAAGTTCGTGACGCAAGTGATGTCCGGTCACCCGCGCGAAGAGAAGCGGCCAGTCGATCCAGTCAATGAGGACGACGCCAAGACGGCGGCATCGCAAGAACCGCAGCCAAGCCCCCCTGCGCCGGACTCGCTCTTGGCCGCCGTCGATTCGGAGCCGGAGCCGGACCAAGTTGCCGACGCTGTTGCTCCGGCAATCCCTGTTCGTATTGAAAAATCTGCCCTGGAACCTTCGCCTGAGCCCATACCGCGGCGCCGCCACGGTGGCGCTATTCCGACTTGACGCAATGATCGATGCGGCGAGACGGCGAGAGCCAGGTCGAGCTTGCGTGGTTCGTTGTTGAAATGACCCGGACAATTTGGTTTGCACAATATATTGCGAGTCATTCTCAATAATTTCAGCGCCGATTTTCGCACCTGCGAAGTGGATTGCTCATAATTTCAATCGGTTCGTGGCGTTTGATCTTTGCAACACGACAAACCGATTGGTAGGCTACCTGTAGGGAGGAATCATGCGCGAAGCGCTGTCCAAGGCAGTGGAACTCGTAGGCGGGCAGACGCAGCTCGCCCGTCTTCTTGGCGTCAAGCAGTCGCATGTTTGGCACTGGCTTAACCGTGCAGAGCGTCTTCCGGCCGAATTCGTGTTGCCAATCGAAAATGCGACGGGCGGGCAGGTGAATCGTCACATGCTGCGTCCAGACCTTTTCCCGGACAGTTCGGCGCCTCACGCACGGATCGCCGTTGCGGATGAAGATATGTGGCGCGCGCAGATGTACACGCTGTTTGCCCGCTGTCTCTCGCGCCGGCCGGACGTTGGTCTTCTGACGGCCCTCGGCCAGTTGACCGGCGATGGATCTGCGTTGGGCCAGGCGATCACCGAACTTTCGCGTGTTGCGCGGTCCACGTCGATCGAACGCGCGCAGGAAGAGTGGGATGCACTTTTCGTGGGTCTGGCGCGCGGCGAATTGCTGCCCTACGCGTCTTACTACCGCACGGGGTTCCTTTACGAGCAGCCGCTTGCCAAGCTGCGTGGCGACATGAAGGAACTTGGCTTCGTCGTCGCTGACGGCGTTTCGGAGCCGGAAGACCACATCGGCGCCCTTTGCGAGATGATGGCCCTGTTGATTGCGGGGGGCGACATCGGCGGGAAGCCCGCGGCGCCAGCTAGCATCGCGCAACAAGAGCAGTTCTTCCGCACCCATCTTGCACCTTGGGCGGAAAAGTTCTTCGCCGATCTCGAGAAGGCCGCCAGTGCTTCATTGCTGAAGCCGCTGGGGCGTATCGGGCGGCAGTTCATTGGCATCGAAACACAGGGCTTCGCCCTCGCGGCCTAGGCTGCCGAGAGCGGAAAATTACGGAGGACCGATCATGAGCAAGCAGGACACGAAGGAAAAACTTGGTCGCCGCGCATTTTTGCGCGGCGCCGGTGTGGGAACTGCGGCCGCAACCGTTGCCGTCGTGACCGTGGGCTCGACGAAGGTCGAGGCGGCGGAGAACGCTCAGGAGCGCAAGAAGCAGCGCTACAAGGAAACCGACCACGTGAAGACCTACTACGCCCAGAACCGGCTCTGAGCCGCAGCCACTCACGCGAGCCGCAGGAATTCGGGAGGCCTCACGCCATGTTGATCAAGAAAAGCTCCAGCACCAAGAACGCCGCCACGCCGAACCGTCTGGCCGGCGTGCTCGCCGGTTCAGCCCTGGAAACCGTGGATCGCCGCGGTTTCCTGCGCGCCTCGGGCCTTGCCGCCGGGGGTTTCGCCGCGGTCGGCTCGCTCGGCGGCGGAATGGTCAAGCGCGCTGAGGCTGCCCCGTCGACCGGATCTGCGATCGTGCGAAAGAAGAACATCTGCACGCACTGCTCGGTCGGCTGCACGGTGACGGCGGAAGTCGAAAACGGAGTCTGGGTCGGGCAGGAGCCGACCTGGGAGAGCCCGATCAACCTCGGCACACACTGTGCGAAGGGCGCTTCGATCCGCGAACTGACGCATGGCGATCGGCGGCTGAAATATCCGATGAAGATGCAGGACGGGAAGTGGGTCCGCATCAGCTGGGACCAGGCGATCAACGAAATCGGCGACAAGCTCACCGCTATCCGCCAGAAGTCGGGTCCTGAATCTGTGTACTGGCTCGGGTCGGCAAAGTTCTCGAACGAGGGCGGCTATCTTTTCCGCAAGTTCGCAGCATTCTGGGGCACGAACAACATCGACCATCAGGCGCGCATCTGCCATTCCACGACCGTCGCGGGCGTCGCGAACACGTGGGGCTACGGCGCGATGACCAACAGCTACAACGACATCCACAATTCGAAATCTATAATCATCATGGGCGGTAACCCCGCCGAGGCGCACCCGGTGTCGCTGCAGCATGTTTTGCGCGGCAAAGAGAAGAACAAGGCGCCACTGATCGTGATCGATCCGCGGTTCACCCGCACGGCGGCGCATGCCACGGAGTACATGCGCATCCGGCCGGGAACGGACATTCCGACCATCTACGGTCTGCTGTGGCACATTTTCGAGAATGGCTGGGAAGACAAGGATTATATCCGTCGGCGGGTCTACGGCATGGATGACATCCGCGCCGAAGTCGCCAAGTGGACGCCGGCCGAGGTCGAGCGCGTCACCGGCGTTCCCGGCGAACAGATGAAGCGTGTTGCCGAGACGTTCGCGAAGAACCGCCCCGGCACGTTGATCTGGTGCATGGGCGTCACCCAGCACACCGTTGGCACGGCCAACGTGCGTGCGCTGTCGATCCTTCAACTGGCGCTCGGCAATATCGGCGTCGAGGGCGGTGGCGCCAACATCTTCCGCGGCCACTGCAACGTTCAGGGCTGTACGGATCTGGGTCTCGATGTGACGTCGCTGCCGGCCTATTACGGCTTGGTTGAGGGCGCGTGGCGGCATTGGTGCCGCGTCTGGGGCGTCGACTACAGCTATATGCTCTCGCGCTTCCAGAGCAAGGCCTTCATGGAAATGAAGGGAATTCCGTCGACCCGCTGGTTTGATGCCGTGCTCGCGGAGAAGAAGGATCTCGAGCAGCCCGACAACGTGAAGGCCATGTTCTTTTGGGGCCATGGCGGCAATACCGTGCCGCGCATGCCGGAGATGCGCACCGGCATGGAGAAGGTCGAGCTTATGGTCGTGGTCGACCCGCATCCGACGACGGCGGCGGCGTTGCCCGAGCGCAAGAACGGCACCTACCTGCTGCCGGCATGCACCCAGCTCGAAACGCGCGGCTCACGCACGGCGTCGAACCGGTCGCTCCAGTGGGGCGAGCAGATCGTGAAGCCGATCTTCGAATCGAAGCCCGATCACTGGATCCTCTATAAGCTCGCGCAGAAGCTTGGCTTCGATAAGGAGATGTTCAAAAACATCAAGATCGATGCGGGCGACGAGCCGAACGTCGAGGACGTGCTTCGCGAAATCAATGCCGGCACGATATCGATCGGCTACTCCGGCCAGTCGCCAGAGCGCCTGAAGGACCACATGGCCCATCAGGGAGATTTTGATGTCGTGTCGCTGCGCGCCACGAAGGGGCCGCTGAAGGGCGAGTTCTACGGCCTCCCCTGGCCCTGCTGGGGAACGCCGGCAATGAAGCATCCTGGCACGCACGTCCTCTACAACACGAACCTGCCCGTCAAGGACGGCGGCGGCGCCTTCCGCGCCCGCTTCGGTGTGGAGCGCAATGGCGTATCGCTTCTGGCGGACGGCTCGTACCCGGTTGGCTCGGAGATCCAGGACGGGCATCCCGAGTTCACCTACGGCCTGCTCAAGAAGATGGGCTGGGACAAGGAGTTGACCGACGCCGAACGTGCGACGATCGAGCGTATCGGTGGCAATAACCCGGACGCTGTCGGCTGGGCGATCGATCTCAGCTGCGGCATCATCCGCGTGTGCATGGCGCACGGCGTGCAGGCGATGGGCAATGCCAAGGCGCGCGCCAATGCATTCGGTCTGCCCGATCCGATCCCGGTGCACCGTGAGCCGATCTATACCTCGCGGCGCGATCTGGTGGAGAAGTATCCGGCGATGGCCGATCGCCGCGACTACCGCCTGCCGCATCTCGGCAAGAGCATCCAGGACAAGGATGCGAGCAAGGAATTCCCGATGATCCTTACCTCCGGCCGACTGGTCGAGTACGAGGGTGGCGGCGAAGAAACCCGCTCGAACAAGTGGCTGGCCGAGCTGCAGCAGAACATGTTCGTGGAGATCAATCCAGAAGATGCGGCGCGCCTGAAGATCAAGGACGGCCAGGATGTCTGGGTCTACGGTCCGGAAGCGAAGGCCAAAGCCAAGGTCAAGGCGATGGTCACGCAGCGAGTTGGCAAGGGGGTTGCCTTCATGCCGTTCCACTTCTCGGGCTTCTGGCAGGGCGTGGACCAGCGGAAGAACTACCCGGAAGGAACCGATCCGATCGTTCTGGGCGAATCGGTGAACGGGGTGACGACCTATGGGTACGACCCGGTCACGCACATGCACGAGAACAAGGCCACCTTGTGCCGCATCGAGGCGGCCTGAGCGCCGGATAGGGAGAAAAGATCATGGCTCGCATGAAATTCCTCTGCGACTCCGAGCGTTGCATCGAGTGCAACGCGTGCGTTACGGCCTGCAAGAACGAGCATGAGGTGCCGTGGGGTATCAATCGCCGCCGCGTCGTCACGCTGAACGACGGCCAGAAAGGCGAGCGGTCGATTTCCATGGCCTGCATGCATTGCGAGGATGCGCCGTGCATGGCTGTCTGCCCGGTCGACTGCTTCTACAAGACCGAGGAAGGCGTGGTGCTGCACTCCAAGGACTTGTGCATCGGTTGTGGCTATTGCTTCTATGCCTGCCCGTTCGGAGCGCCGCAGTATCCGAAGGTCGGCAACTTCGGCAGTCGCGGCAAGATGGACAAGTGCACGTTCTGCGCCGGCGGACCGGAAGCGGACAACAGCAAGGAAGAGTACGCGAAGTACGGCGCCAACCGCCTTGCCGAAGGCAAGCTGCCGCTTTGCGCCGAGATGTGCTCGACCAAGGCACTTCTCGCGGGCGATGGCGACGTGATCGCGTCGATCTACAAGGAGCGTGTCAGCCGCCGCGGCTATGGTTCGGGCGCATGGGGTTGGTCGACCGCCTACAAGGGCGGCTTGGGCGCCTGATCAGGGAGGATGAAACGCATGACAAATTTCAAGCGAGGCTTCCTGGCCATCTTGGCCCTGATCGCGGTGGCGGCGATTTCGCCGGTATCCGCGCAGCAGCAGCCGCCTGCCAACAACGACGCGGTCCTGCTCGAGCAGCTCAAGGCGCCCGTGCAGGGTCGCGTGTCCATCCCGGACGCAAAGTCGGGCACGCTGATCCAGCCGCAGGGCCGCGAGTGGCGCGAGATGCGCGAAGGGCCGCTCAAGTCCGTCGGCGGCTGGCTGCTCGTGCTTGTCGTGCTGGCGCTGGCCGCGTTCATGGCTCTGCGCGGCCGCATCAAGGTCGATCACGGCATGTCCGGCCGTACGATCGAGCGCTTCAACGGCGTCGAGCGGTTCGCGCACTGGCTGGTCGCGTCCTGCTTCATCGTGCTGGGATTGAGCGGGCTGAACCTGACGTTCGGACTCTCGATCGTCCGCCCGATCGTCGGACCGGAGGCGTTTGCAAGCCTCACTCAGGCCGGTAAGATCGCGCACAACTATCTCAGCTTCCCGTTCTGCCTCGGCGTCCTGCTGATGGCGGCGATGTGGATCCGCCACAACATCTTCAATGCGGTCGACGCCGAATGGTTCGCGCAGGGTGGCGGCCTCCTGAAGAAGGACGTGCATCCGCCGGCCGGAAAGTTCAACGGTGGCCAGAAGGTCCTGTTCTGGCTCGTCGTGCTCGGATCGGTGGCTCTGGCGGTCAGCGGCTATATGCTGATGTTCCCGTTCTACTTCACCGACATCGCCGGCATGCAGCTGTCGCAGCTGGTGCATGCGATTGCCGGCATACTGCTTGTTGCCGTCATCCTGGCGCACATCTATATCGGGTCGATCGGCATGGAAGGCGCCTTCGATGCGATGGGCTCGGGGCAGGTTGATGTCAATTGGGCCAAGGAGCACCACAGCCTCTGGGTCAAGGAGCAGCTCGGCGGCAAGGCGGCAGCCGACGACTGATCAAGCCTCATAGTGACAGCAGGAAAGCGGCGGCTTCTGGCTGCCGCTTTTTTGTTTGCGAGGCCGACACATCTGGAGATCGGCCGAGGCCCATCCCGGCCAATTCCCGGCTCAGGAGCGCGTCGATCGAGGATCGGAGTAGCGAATGTGGAAATGCAACGTCACGGCGGTGCTGGCTCTTTCCATCGCCTTGGCGCCGTCACCGGTTCAGTCCGACCTGCTTGGGCACGGGGCAATGGTCAACAGCGTGGCAGTGTCGCCGGACGGAACCAGGCTCGTCTCGGCGAGCTGGGACTATACGGTGCGGCTGTGGGACCTTAAGGCCCAGTCTGAGCTGCGGGTGCTTGACGGCCATACGGCGTCCGTGAACGCCGTCCTGTTTCTTCCAGACGGTGAAAGCGCGATTTCCGGCAGCTGGGATCATAAGATAATCCGCTGGGATCTTCGGACCGGCAAGGAAACCGCCCGTCTCGAGGGGCACGTCAACAATGTTGCCGGCATCGCGCTCAGCCGGGATGGGAAGCTGCTTGCGTCCGCGAGCTGGGACCACACGGTGAAGCTGTGGGATCTCGATCGCAACGCGCTTGTCCGTACCTTCGAAGGACACCAAGCCAACGTCATGCAGGTCGCGTTTGCGATGAACGACCGGGAACTGGTCTCGGTCAGCTACGACCTCACCGTGAAGATCTGGGAAATCGAGTCAGGGAAGGAAGTCGCCAGTCTTACAGGTCACGAGACAAGCGTGAATGCCGTCGCGGTGACACCGGATGGACGAACCGCACTTACCGGAAGCACCGATGGCGCAATCCTGCGCTGGGATATTGCCGAGCGTCGACTTTCCGGTAGCTTGCCCGGTCACGCGGCATTCGTCACGGGTCTTGCGATTTCAGCCGACGGAAAGCGCGCGCTGTCCGGCGGGGGCGACAGGCTGATGCGCTATTGGGATATCGCGGGGGCTAAGCAACTCCGGCAGTTTGCCGGTCACGAGAAGCCGGTTTGGGCGGTCGCGTTCTCGGCCGATGGCAAGCGCGGAATCTCAGGCGGATACGACACCTTGATTAAGGTCTGGTCGCTAGATACGGGTGAGCCGGTTGAACCCGGTAAGTGACGGCGAACAAGGCCATAACGTCTTCAAAGGGGACGAGCGAGCGCCTCAAAAAAACAATGCCCGCGCCTTGGCGCGGGCAATGCCAGATCGATTAGGTCCGATCTGCTTCAGTTGTGCGAGACGCGCGCGCTCGACGTGCTGAAGGCCATGTCCACCGGCTTGTTTACTTCTCCCAAGACCGTGGCGGCCACGACTGCGAGGACCAACGCGACGGCAGCACTCGCTAAAAAGGCATTCATTCGCCCCTCCCGATCTGTTTCGAGGAAATATAGCGATAATCTGCAAAAAATCAATAAATCCTTTTCTGCTAAGTCACTTAACGCCCATCTTGTGCTTGAGCCAGAACAGCAGGTCGACCCGGTCCTGACCAATCGCGAGACCGCCATACATCTTGTTTCCTGGCATGAAGTCTTGGGTCGCCGCCAGATAGGCATCAAGATTGGCGTCGCTCCAGATCACGCCGGAATTTTTCATCGCCTCGGAATAGCGATAGTCGGCCTGACTGCCTGCCGGTCGGCCGAATATCCCGAATAGCCTTGGGCCGACGAGGTTGCGCCCATTGGGCTCCAAGGTATGGCAGTTCCTGCATTTGCCCCACAGTTCCTCACCGCGCTCGAGACTCGGTGGCTCAAGCGCTTGTGCGCGCACTGCCGACGCGACCACGGCGGCAATCAGGATGGCGAGCAGGTGGGGGGAGGTCAATTGCGGCACGTCTCGGGCGGCTGGTCTTTTGTCATCGAAACTCTATAATTTGTTGAAGAAAAAACCAAATCCCGATTGTCCTGCAGTGGGCGGATCGGGTTTCAAGGGCAAAGACGACCCATGAGTCTGAACGGTAAGCGCCTGCTGATCTGCAATTGCGAAGGCACGATGCCGATCGACGGGAAGGCGTTGGCACGAGCCTGCACCGTCGGCGCTGACGGCAGGGCATCGCGCGAGGGTGATCTGGAAGTATTCACCCAGCTCTGCCGGTCGCAACTCGACCGTTTCCGCAAGGTGCTCGGAAACGCTGATCCGCTCGTCGTCGCCTGCACGCAGGAGGCGCCGCTCTTCGAAGAGGTCCGCGCGGAGGGCAACGCGGCGCAGGCCATTTCGTACGTGAATATCCGCGAGACCGCCGGCTGGTCTGATGAGGCGTCGGCTGCGACCCCGAAGATAGCGGCTCTTCTTGCTGCTGCCGGCGTGAATCCGCCACCTGTTTCGACCGTTCCCTTCAAGTCATCGGGGGTCACCCTCGTTTACGGAAGCAATGAAGACGCCCTTTCGGCTGCCCGTCAGCTTGCGAGCCGTCTGAACATCACGGTGATGCTCGATAGGCCTGCGGATATACCTGGCCAGCCGAAAATGGACATTCCTGTTGTCCAGGGTCGCGTGCGCAACGCGCGCGGGCATCTTGGCGCCTTTGAATTGATCGTCGACGACTACGCAATACCGGCCCCTTCTTCGCGCGGTGTCCTTAAATTCGGTCCGCCGCGGCAGGGCGCCAGTTCCCGATGCGATATCATTATCGACCTGACCGGCGGGGCACCGCTTTTCCCAGCACACGAGAAGCGCGATGGCTATCTCCGCCCGGATCCGAAGGATCCTGCAGCGGTGCAACGCGCGTTGCTCGAAGCGACCGATCTTGTCGGCGAGTTCGACAAGACGATCTACGTGCAATATCACGCGGATTTGTGCGCCCATTCCCGATCCCGGAAGACCGGCTGCAATCGCTGCCTCGATGTCTGCCCGACGGGCGCAATTGTGCCGGCAGGCGACAAGGTCGCCTTCGATCCCCATGTCTGTGCGGGCTGCGGCGCTTGCGGCGCGGTCTGTCCAACCGGGGCGGCCGATTTCCGTCTTCCGCCCGCCGCCACGCTTTCCGAAAAACTGCGCACCTTGCTGCTTACGTTTCACGCCGCTGGCGGTCATGAAGCGGTCCTGCTGGTCCACGACGGTGGGCACGGTGCGCCATTGATCGATGCGTTGGCCCGACTGGGCAATGGCCTGCCTGCCCGGGTGCTTCCCGTCGAGGTTCACTCCATCGTCGAGCTTGGAATCGACTTCTTCGCTTCAGCTTTCGCCTATGGCGCCGCAGCGGTTCGTGTGCTCTCGGCGCCTCGGCGCGGCGATCTTCTTCCCCTGGCCCAGTCTGTCGGGCTTGCCGAGGCGATCCTCGGCGGTCTCGGCTTTGGCAGCGGCCGCATCGGGCTGATCGACACGGAAGATCCGGACGAGCTCGGCGGCGCGCTGAGAGCACTCACCGTCGCCAATGCGCCAGCCGCTTCGCGCCATCTGGCGATAGGGAACAAACGCGAGCTCGCAAAGCTGGGATTGCGGCATTTGCACAAGGCCGCTCCAGCGCCTGCCGAGCGGGTCGGATTGCCGCCTGGGGCGCCATTCGGAAATGTCGTCGTTGATACAGGAGGGTGCACGCTGTGCCTGTCCTGCGTGTCCGCTTGCCCGACGGGTGCGCTGATCGACGATCCCGACCGGCCGCGTCTGAGATTCATCGAGGATGCCTGTGTGCAATGCGGTCTATGCAAGGCCACCTGCCCGGAGAAGGTGATCTCGCTCGAGCCACGTTTCAATTTCCTCGCGGAGGCCGCTTCGCCGCGCCTTCTCAAGGAGGAGGAGCCGTATCACTGCATTCGCTGCTCCAAGCCTTTCGGCATCAAGTCGTCCGTCGAGCGGATCGCCGAGAAGCTTGGCGGGAAGCATTGGATGTTTTCCGAAAGCAAGATGCTGGACCGCATTCGTATGTGCGCGGATTGTCGTGTGGTCACCCAGACGGAAGACGCAATCGATCCATATGCGGGCGCCCCGCGACCGGCGGTTCGCACCACTGACGACTATCTGGCCGAGCGCGAGAAAGGCCGGGAGAAAAAGGAACCGTCCTGAGCGGAACGTGATTGGTGCACCCATTCGATTGCAGACGGCTTCGGGACCGCATCGCGCCTGACGGATGAGCGCTGGCCAAGCCGTTTCGTCGGTGGGACGGTCCGCTCAGTCGATTGCGCCGATCAGGTCGAGCTTTGCATCGGCGAGGTAGCCGTACCTGTTGATCCATACGCGACCGTCAGCGGCGTCAAATGCGGCCCGCAGTCTTTCTCCGAAGTCCGAAACGGGTCCATAGCCGTGCGCCAGCGAATATATCGGCGTTTTCCCCGCCGCTTGCCGGGCTGCTGCGATCTTGCGCATCTGGGCCGCGCGATCGACGGGGTGTGGTGAATCGCTCTCCGGATATTGAGCGATGGCCGCTCCATAGTGTGTCGGATCGTCGCACAGGTCGAACAGTGCGGCCACCAGCGGGGCGATGTCCTCGAGAGTGCCAAGATTCGGATTGTCCTTCAGAAGGCGCCTTGTCCATGAACCGACCATCATTGGCCAATGCATGGTGAAGAGCTTGACGGAAATGGCATCCACGCCGGCGGCCGCGAAGTCGAATCCGGAAATTGCCGTCCAAGGCGGCGGGAAGCTGCGCAACAAAACGCCCTTGCCCGGCACTGCGTCGCGAACGGCTGCGATGAGGTTGCTGACAAGCCGCCGACGCATGCGTATTGCGTCCATCACGCCCGGATAGCGCGCAAGAACTTCTGCGAGCGCGGGTTGCACGTCCTCGGCACTTGCGAGGCCAGAAAGCTCAGCGCGTGTCATTTCACGCGTCAGCCAATCGTAAAATCGGCCCGTATCCAGACGCATGCGGTCGAAGTCGAATCCGAAAGCCTTGGCTGAATCGCGCGCATGAGCCGAGAAATCGAAGAACGCGCTGTCCAGCGTGTAGGGTGGATACTCAGGCCAGTCGATATGGAACCCGTCGATTTCCGGATATGCCGCAGCAAGATCTTTCAGCAGCGCACATGTATAGGCGACGATATGCGGGCTCGCCAGCGAGCCATTCTTGTCGAGCCGGTCACCCGCACGTTGACCATCGAATTTTGTCGGTTCGTCGTCGGCGACCGGTCCGCCGAACTGCACGCGATAGCCAGGTGGAATTGCGGCCTGCACCTGCATATGAACTTTAAGTCCGCGTTTGTGGGCGTTATCTACCGCGGCGGCGACAAGCGCCCCTTCGCGCGCCGTATGCTCGTCCGGCTTCGGCGGTTGATAGCGAAGCCCATCGTAGAAACGTGTATCTGGTTCATACGCCACCGATGTCTGTACAAAAAGTTCCCGCCGCCCCCAGAGTGGCCGATCGAGAAGCCGTACGGTCCCGAGGCCGCCGTCGATCGGCGGTTCACGACCGCCATGTGCCTGGTCGGACGGTCGCATCACATACGGTGATGTTGCAATTGCGGCCGGATTGGCACGACGCTGGATGTTGTCGAGGGCTCCGTCGACCCCTTCAGTCTGGAAGAACTCGGGGAAGACGATGATGCCGATGTCGCGTTTCATGAAGATTTCCGATCCGATTGAAGGCCCTACGTTAACCCGGCATCGACGACGTAGCTGTGTGCCGTGCAGCCACGCGCGTTGTCCGAAGCGAGGAACAGGACCATCTGCGCCACGTCCCAGCCGTCGAGGCGCTGCCGGATGGCCTGTGTTTCAAGAATCTGGGGAATGCGATCGGGGGTCTGCCAGAGCCGGCGCTGCCGTTCGGTATCGATGGCGCCAGGCACAACACCGACCACGCGAATACCGGACGGCCCAAGCTCGCGTGCCAGGCCGCGGACCATGGCTTCGATTCCCCCTTTTGCAACGAGATAGCCTGCCATTGCGGGCCATCCGCGTCGTGCCGTGACAGAGCCAAGCATGACAATGACACCGCCGCCGCGCGCAGTCATGGATCGGGCGGCGGCCTGCGCGCAGAAGAACTGGTGGTCAAGATTGATCGCCAGCGTTTTCTGCCAGGACTCCGGCGTAACGCTGGACCATGAATGCCGCATGTCGTTCGCCGCGTTTGTCACCATGATGTCGATCGGGCCGGCATCAACGATCTCGCGCATTACAGAAGCGCGCGCGTTCACGTCGGCCAGATCGGCAATTCGGACGGTCAGCCGCCGTCCGGAATTTGCAGCGCGGAGCAGCTCCGCAGCGGCGCCATCGTAGTCGATCGCCTCTACAATCGCATCCTGATCGAGAAGGGCTTCCACGATGCACTGGCCAATGCCCGAGGCGCCGCCGGTGACCACTGCGCGTCGCCCTGCGAGGCTTGGAAGATGCATGACCGCCTTTCCGGTCATCCTGCCCCCACGACCTTTGTCGGATCAGTCGGCGCAAGCGGCGGGAAATGGACGCCACGCTGGCCCGACAGGCCGCGGTTCGCGGCCGCATCGTCCGGAAAATCCGGCATTCCGACCAGCCTTCCTTCCTGAACCCAGCCAAGATCTTCGCCGTAGAGTTCGGCAATCAGCCGCTCTGTCAGGCGAGCGCGGGTTGGGGTGGACGAAGCGTCGGCAGCAAGATCATGCTGTTCCAGCGGATCGGCGGCGATATCAAAAAGCTGGAGGACGTTGCCTGCCGGATACCAGATCAGCTTGTGGCGGCCGTCGTGTATCATCCGGGTTGCCTTCTTGCCCGCCAGTGACTCGCAATAGAGCGTCTCGCGCCGCGTGCCGGTCACCATCGAGCGTCCCTCGCAGGTCTCCGGCACAGGGATATCGCAAAGCTCGAGCAGCGTCGGCATGACGTCCTGAAGGCCAACAAGGCGGTCGTCAGTCCTGCCGACAAGCCGGGAAGCGCCGGCAGTGCCAACCAGAATCATCGGGATTCCTACCGATCCTTCGTACATCAGACGCTTTGCATAGAAGCCGTTCGCGCCAAGCATGTCTCCATGATCGCCTGTCACGAGGATGATCGTGTCGTCGAGGATCTCCTCCTCCCGCAAGGTGCCGATGACGAGCCGGAGCTGGTGATCGATGTGCGTGCACTGCGCGTAGAAAGCACGCAGCATGTCGGCCTGCTCGGCTGGCCTCAGTTCTGGCCAAAAATTCCGCACAGCACGCGCCGCGTAGGGCAGGGTGCTAGCTTGGCGTGCCCACGTCGCCATTGGCGGCAAGGTGATCTCGCGGTTCCGGTATCGTTCGAAATAACTCGCGAGCGGCACGATCGGAGGATGCGGATGGGTATATGAAACATGCCAGAGGGCCGGGCGGGTGGGATCACGGCGCTTTATGATGCGCGCGGCCATGGCAGTGGTCCATGCCGTGACATGAAGATCCTCTGGCAAGTGCCAGGTGCGCCAGCCATATTCGTTGTTGCTCATGCCATGGAGAAACTGGGCACCGGCATGCCCCTTGTCGGCGAGGAATATCTCATAGTCGTCGACGGACCCAAGATGGCTGCGCCCTTCCTCGGCGATTAGCGCGTCGTCAAAGCCGATCCGGTCGCGCTGGGGATAGACATGAAGCTTGCCGACGGCGAAGGTTTGATAGCCCGCGTTTCCGAAGGTCCGTGCGAGCGTGGGAAGATTGCGTGGCATCGGCAGTGCAGTCTGGAATTCCCGGTCGCCGTGGCCGCGCGGACTCGTTCCGGTCATCATCGACCGGCGTGCCGGGATGCAGATCGGGCACTCTGAATAAGCTCGCGTGAAGCGGGTTCCGATCGATGCCAGCCGATCAAGGGTCGGCGTCTCGACTGCTGGGTGGCCAGCGATCCCCATCATGGATCCAGGCCACTGGTCAACGGACACGAACAGAACATTGGGGCGTTTGCCCGACGGTTCTCGACTCACGGCGCTCCCCCACGGATGTTTGACCAATCGTCATCTAATTGTTATCTATGTTAAAATAAATAATTTTTATCATATGGAGTTTGAGTTTGGAGCGTCGGCAACTCGCCTCGTTCGTGACCCTTTCGGAGGATCTGCATTTCTCCCGGGCCGCAAAGCGACTTCGGATTACGCAGCCGGCTCTGAGCCAGCAGATTGCACGGCTTGAATCAGATCTGGGTGTTCGTCTCTTCTCGCGAGGTCCAAAGCATGTTGCGCTGACGGACGCCGGGCGCGTGTTTTTCGAAGATGCGACCGAGACGCTGCGCCGCATGGACATGGCTGTGGAGCGTGTGAGGCGCGCGGCAGCCGGCCAGATCGGACGACTGACGATCTCTTTCGTCGAGGCGGCCCCAGTTCTGCCCGCACTCGTCGCCGAGTACTCCGCGGCGGTTCCTGAAGTCACGATCGAATTCCGCGAGATGGTGACGATCGAGCAGATCGAGGCGATCGCCGAGGGGCGCGTCGATATTGGCATCCTGCGCCCTTACTCTCTGGGGCGGAATCTCGAGCATTTCGTCGTGCATCGCGAGCCCTACCTCGTGGCACTTCCACGTCGTCACCGACTGCAGGTTCTCCGGCAGGTGCGACTCCGGGACCTAGATGGCGAGAAGCTCATCACACGGCCACCGAAGAAGCGGCGCTACATTGAAAGTCGCTTCCGGGCGCGCCTAGACAAGCTCGGTGTTTCCCTTCCGATCGCGCACGAAGTGGACCAAATCCATACGATGCTCGGGCTCGTCGGAGCGGGGCTTGGCATCGCGGTTCTGCCGACATCGATGGCCATTCTGCGTATGGAGGGTGTCGTCTATCGGCCCTTTTCTCCTGCGGATTCGCTGACGGCCGAGCTTGCCGTCGCCTGGCGAACCGGGAACCGCTCCCGAACGCTTGATCGCTTTCTCGTAATCGCGCGGCGGATCTCCGCGGCGTCGTAACGGATGCGGTCCGCCAACTGCTGGCGTGCATGCATGGCAATGCTATAAACGACGATGCCGAGCCTACGTCGCGATCGGCAGTGCATCCGTTTTTCCCTGGGAACCCGATGACCGTACGTATCGTCGACATCCGAGAGATCACGAAACCGATCTCGTCGCCAATCCGAAATGCCTATATCGATTTCACGAAGATGACGTCCAGCCTGGTTGCCGTCGTCACCAACGTCGAGCGGCATGGCCGGCTGGTTGTCGGCTACGGATTCAATTCGAACGGGAGATATGGGCAGGGCGGCCTCATCCGGGAGCGTTTCCGGGCACGCCTGCTGGAGGCGGATCCGCGGTCGCTGGTCGACGCATTCGGCGGGAACATCGACCCCGATCGGGCGTGGGCGGCGATGATGGCGAACGAGAAGCCGGGCGGCCATGGTGAAAGATCGGTCGCTGTCGGGACGCTCGATATGGCGATCTGGGACGCCGTTGCGAAGATCGAGGATAAGCCGCTTTTCCGTCTTTTGGCCGAGCGGCACGGCCGAACTGCCGATCCGAAGGTTTTTGTCTATGCGGCAGGCGGTTATTACTACCCCGGAAAGGATATCGCGGCACTTCGGCGCGAGATGCGCGGATACGTCGACCGGGGATATACCGTCGTGAAGATGAAAATCGGCGGCGCCTCGATCGGCGAGGATCGCGAGCGGATCGAGGCGGTTCTCGACGAGATCGGGCCGACAAATCGCCTTGCGGTTGACGCAAATGGACGCTTCGACCTCGAAACTGCAATTGCGTATGCCGCGATGCTGCGGGCCTATCCTCTCTTCTGGTACGAGGAGGCCGGCGACCCGCTCGATTTCAAGCTGCAGGCGACGCTCGGCGATTTCTATCCGGGCCCGATGGCGACCGGCGAGAACCTGTTCAGCCATCAGGACGCCAGAAATCTTCTGCGGTATGGCGGCATGCGGCCCGATCGCGACTGGCTCCAGTTCGATTGTGCGCTTTCCTACGGGCTCTGCGAGTACCAGCGCACGCTGGGAGTGATCGAGGCGGCTGGCTGGTCCCGGCGCCGGTGCGTCCCTCACGGTGGTCACCAGATGTCGCTCAATATTGCCGCCGGGCTTGGGTTAGGCGGCAATGAGAGCTATCCGGACCTGTTCCAGCCTTACGGCGGCTTCCCGGACGGCGTCGCCGTTCGTGATGGCCATATCGTAATGCCCGAGATTCCGGGTATCGGCTTTGAGGAGAAATCCGATCTTTATGCCGAAATGCGTGCGCTGACTGCGTAGAGGCGAATAATTCCGGAGGAACTTCGAATGGCTCAGAAGAGACCCCATCGTGGCGTGTACCCGGTCGTGCCGACGATATTCCATGACGATGGCAGTCTGGATCTTGAAGGCCAGCGCCGATGCGTCGACTTCATGATCGACGCGGGCTCGAATGGGTTGTGCATTCTGGCCAATTTCTCCGAGCAGTTCGTCCTGACCGACGGAGAGCGCGACGTCGTCATGGACGCGGTGCTCAAGCACGTGGCTGGGCGCGTGCCGGTGATTGTGACGACGACACATTTCGCAAGCCGGATCTGCGCCGAGCGGTCCCGTCGCGCGCAGGATCTTGGCGCGGCAATGGTGATGATCATGCCCCCGTATCATGGGGCCACTTTCCGTGTCGGCGAAGCCGCAATCGAGGCGTTTTTCCGGACCGTTTCGGACGCGATCAGTATCCCGATAATGATCCAGGATGCGCCGGTTGCGGGGACGCCGCTTTCGCCTGCATTTCTTGCAAAAATGGCGCGCGAGATCGCAAATGTCGCCTATTTCAAGATCGAGGTTGCGCAGGCTGCTGCAAAGATCCGCACGCTTATTGAACTGGGTGGGGGCGCGGTCGAGGGACCATGGGACGGCGAAGAGGCAATCACGCTCTTGGCTGATCTGGATGCCGGTGCCACCGGTGCGATGACGGGCGGGGGCTATCCCGATGGTATCCGGCAGATCGTCGACCCCTATTTCGCCGGGGACAGGGCTGCGGCGAGGCGCGCCTACGCGCTCTGGCTGCCGCTCATCAATCATGAGAATCGTCAGACAGGCCTTTCTGCGGCGAAACTCCTGATGAAGGTCGGGGGGATCATCGGATCTGCTGCGGTTCGGCACCCGCTCGCTCTGCCGCCCAAGGCCGCGCAGGATGGTCTTTTGGAACTGGCGCGTGAACTCGACGTTATGGCATTGCGCTGGGCGCGATAGTCCGTACGTCAACCGTTGGCCCGGTAGGCGGACGGGGAGACACCGGCGCGCGCCGTAAAGAATCTGGAGAAATATGCCGGATCGGAAAACCCGAGACGGAACGCGATCTGCGAGATCGGCATGGCCGAATAGACCAGATCGCGCCGGGCCTCGATCATCAGCCTGTCCTGCACCACTTGAGCGGCCGAACGACCGATGACCTGGCGGCAGGTCCGGGTGAGATGCGGGACGGATACGCCGAGCGCACGGGCGTAGCCGGTCAGGGCCATGTGTTTTTGGTAGGACGTTTCGACCATCTCGATGAAGCGGCGGATCAGGTCGGAGCGCGGATGCTTTGCAACCGCGTCGTCGGCAGCCTGGATCTGCGAGGCGCGCGCAAACCAGATCGCGATCAGTTCTGCGTAGGCCGAGAGAGCTGGCTCGCGCGCCGTTCGACTTGCGGAAAACTCCGCCAGGGCTGAACGCAGGATTGCGCCGAGCGCTTTTGTCTGCTGGTCGGAGCGCCTGCGCTTGAGTACCACAGGGCGCGAAAGCGCAGCGCTTGCATGCGGTTCGGAATCGAGGAGCGTCTTGAGCGCACCCCCATCGACGCTTGTCACAAACCCGTTCGTGCCGGGCTTGAAGCTGAACTCGTGCACGACTAGAGGCGGCAGCACGATGGCGGTACCGGGAAACAGATCGTGAAACAGTCCGTCTATGCGCGTCCTGCCGCCGCCGGTCTCGATCAGCAGGAATTGATACATTCCGTGATGACGATGGGCCTGGATATTCCAGTCGTAGATCGAGCTGCGAGCCTCGATCGTCTCGATGTGCAGAACATCCGGCAGTTGGCTTTCGCGCCGCTCTCCATAGAGCCAGTAGGCAGGCACCGGGCTGTCGGGCACGCAGGACCCCCACGTTCGAATTGTGCAAGAGACTGAGCGAATGCTCCATTGCGGTCAAGGCGGCTTTCGCCCCAAGCTGGAAGCAGCAACATCGCCAAGGGTGGAAAGGTCGCCATTTCGTGCGCACGCAGGTCGTCATCATCGGCGCTGGCCCATCAGGCCTGCTGCTCGGTCAGTTGCTGACCCGAGCAGGAATAGACAACGTCATTCTCGAGCAGCGGAGCGCCGATTACGTCCTTGGTCGGATCCGCGCCGGTGTCCTCGAGCAGGGAATGGTCGACCTTCTTGCCGAAGCGGGGGCAGATGCGCGATTGCGCGAACTGGGGCTCGTCCACGAGGGTTTCTCGATCGGTTTTGGTGAACGGTCCTTCCGGATCGACCTGAAGGGGTTGACGGCGGGGAAGACCGTGACGGTCTACGGGCAGACCGAGGTGACGGCCGACCTTATGTCGGCGCGGCACGAAGCCGGATCGGAAGTCATCTATGCGGCGGAAGACGTCTCGCCGATGGATTTCGACGGTGGGCATCCAATCGTCTCCTTCCGAAAAGACGGAAAGGGGTACGAGATTCGGTGCGACTTCATCGCCGGATGTGATGGTTTCCACGGTGTGTGTCGCCGATCGGTTCCCTCGAAGGCGCTTTCCCTGTTCGAGCGGATCTATCCGTTCGGTTGGCTCGGCGTCCTCGTTGACCAACCACCGGCTGCGCACGAGCTTGTCTATGCGAACAGCGAGCGCGGTTTTGCGCTGTGCTCAATGCGGTCGCCCAAGCGCAGCCGATACTATGTGCAGGTTTCCGCGTCGGAACGTGCTGAGGATTGGAGCGACGACCGATTTTTCGACGAGCTCCGGCGGCGGGTGCCAAAGGACGTGGCTGACTCCGTTCGGGCCGGTGCGGCGATTGAAAAGAGCATCGCGCCATTGCGCAGCTTCGTGGCGGAACCGATGCGCTTCGGGCGACTGTTTCTTGCTGGGGATGCGGCGCATATCGTACCGCCAACAGGCGCAAAGGGGCTCAATCTTGCGGCCAGCGACATCCGATACCTATTTGACGCTCTTCGCGAGCACTACCGAGACGGTTCGGATGCTGGTCTGGAGGCTTACTCCAAGCGTGCACTCGCGCGAGTATGGAAGGCAGAACGCTTCTCCTGGTGGATGACCGGCCTTTTGCATCGTTTCCCCGAATCGAGCGGGTTCGACCAGCGCATGCAACTGGCGGAGTTCGAATATCTCTGCGCTTCGCGTGCGGCTTCGATGTCGGTTGCCGAAAATTATGTCGGGCTTCCCTACTGAGCGGAATTGTCGACCGACATGGACGCACTATCGGCCATGAATATCTCGAAAATATCCTCGGATATCTGCGCGTCACGCGCGTGATTGATGGCGGCTGTCAGCGCGGCGGATGTTTCGTCGGCTCGCCGACACGCCGAGTCCATCAAGCGGAAGCGGACGATGTTCTCGGCTGAGAAGCACTCTGCGATCATGAGCGCAATTGCGGCATGGATGCTTTCTCGATTGAGGGCGCGAACGAGATCGGATATCGGCTGATTTGTCAGTGGCAGGGCAGTGCCGCCGTCGAGAACAGTCCTCGGGCCGACAGTTCGTTCGATGATTGATTGTGCGCCGCCATGAATGCTTGGAGCCAGGAAGAGAGCTGTTTCATCGGGAGAGATTCGGGCGGAGACAGCGGCAATCCGTTCGTCAAAGTCTGCGATATGCGCGGCCATCGGAAGCGCTTCAGAAAAGTGAAGTGCCGCGTCGCGCGCTCGGCGCGCGCCTCGACGACCGACAAGGATCGTGCGCGTCGCAGCGGAGGAAATCCGCCGTATGCGCTTGAAAACCGCGTCATCAATGCTGCCGCAAAAGCCCCCCTCGGCGACGAACGCAACTATCGTTTCTGCCGTTGGGGCCCTGTTTTCGGAGACCGACAGGGTAGCGAGCGTTGTCTCGACCCGATGCTCGTATGTGGTGGCCGCGGCGCGCACGCGTTCGGCATGTCCGAGATTCGCTGCTGCTATCGCCCGGAGGGCGGATGCCACCTTCCGGAACTGCCTTGCGGCCTCCCGATGTGCTGCCAGTTCACGGACCGGAGGCATCGATGGGTCTTTCCCGAAGGAATACATTGATGGCGCGCTCGAGTGCGTCGGCATCGGCGTTTGCGATGTCCTGACCGGACCCAATCGCGGCAGCCAAACTCGGACACGCTTGATCGGCAATCGAAAGCGACGCCGTGCGCAGAGCATCGACCGCCGGGAGCGGAAAGGGATCGAGGAGGCCGCGTGTGACGGCGAACAACAGGACGAACTGTGCAACCGGTCCCAATGGCTGGTTCGGCGGTTGGGCCAGTACGCGGCGAATTCGGGCGCCGTGCAGCAGGCGAGTGGCCGCATTTGCATCGGCGAGTCCGCCGAATCTGCTGAAGTCTTCGAGTTCGAGGAACTGCGCATATTCGAGTTTCAGGCGCGCGGACAGGCTCCGCAGCGCCGGCGGCTGCGCGCGGCCGCCGACACGCGAGACACTCCGCGAGACGTCGACAGCCGGCCGCTGCCCGAGGCTCCAGAGTTTGCTGTCGCAGACGATCTGGCCATCCACGATGGAGATGAGGTTTGTCGGGATATAGCCAGCTATGTCGCCGCCCTGGGTTTCACCGATCGCGAGGATCGCCAACGACCCGCCACCGCAGGCAGGGGACAGCTGGGCCGCTCGTTCAAGCAGGCGTGCGTGCAGATAGAAGGTGTCGCCCGGGAACGCCTCGCGCCCCGGCGGATTGCGCAGCAGGAGCCCTATCTGCCTGTGGATCGACGCATGCTTCGTAAGGTCGTCTATGACGAGCAGCACGTCGCGGCCGGCATCCCGGAAGTGCTCGGCGATCGAACAGGCCGAGAATGGTGCAAGCCAAAGCTGACCGGCGGGGGCATCGGCTGGTGCAACAACAAATGTGCAGTTCTCAAATTTCCCCGCCGCTCGGGCGATCTGAATCGCCTGCAGCGTCGCGGCCGATCGCTGGCCTATGGATGCGTAAACGCAAATCACGTCACCGACACTCTGGGCGAGGACGGCGTCCAACCCCAGCGTCGTCTTTCCCGTCCGCCGGTCACCGACGATGAGCTCTCGTTGGCCTCGGCCGAGCGGCATGAGAGCGTCGATCACGAGGGATCCCGTATGCAACGGTCTCGTGACAAGATCGCGGTCGAGGATGGCCGGTGGCGAACGCTCGGCAGGAAGACGCAGCTCTGTCTCTGCCGGCGATAGCCCATCGAGCGGGCGGCCGAGCGGATCGACGATGCGTCCGAGCATTTCCGGTCCGACCGGAACCTCGACGGCACCACCGCAGGACTTTACCTTGGAACCGACTGAAATGCCCGCCGCCTCATCCAGCAGGATGCACGCGGCACCATGGCTCCCGATCGCGCCGACGAGTGCAGGTATGAGCGGCCCACCGTCGCTCGGCGCGCAGTCGACCCGCTCGCCGATCCGAAGATCGTCCAGGCCCTGCACGATGGCGATGCCGTCATTGACATGAACGATCGCACCCGCCGGCGTAATCCGAGGCTCGAACGTCGAAGCCGCCTGTCCGACCTGGCTGGCCCATCCGGTCAGGGAATCAGATATCTCATCAGGCATTCTTCGCGGCCCTACGGATGTCCTCGGCGGCCGAGCGCAGTGAAAAACGGAGGTTTCCCCCCGGCAGATCAAGTTCGACGCCTCCACCCACAGCCGGCCGGGTTTCGAATGCAACTTCCGCTGCCGATGCAGCCTGGCGCCGCACGATATCGATCCACGCCTGTCGGTTCCTCTCGTCCAGACGGGACGCGGTATACACGCGAACTTGGCCGCCGGCGGCAAAAAGCGCGCGCCGCCGGGCCGCGTCGAGGCCCGAGAGCCACTCGTCGACAGCCTGCGCGAAGCCGCCATCCAGGACGGCGGAAGGAAGCGCAGCGAGCATTCGGGCCGCCAGATCCACACCGATTTCCACCGCTTCTGCCTGAACGGCCGCGGATGCGGCCTGCCGCTCGGTGGCGATGCGCGCCTGGGCGGCCTCGATGCGTGCCTGCGCATCGCCGCGTGCGGCCTCGATGATCCGGTTCCTCTCCGCGACCGCTTCCGCTTTGGCCGAGGCCAGATCGCCTTCCCGGCGAGCCTCGATTTCCCGTCGCGCACGCTCGGCGTTCGCTAGCGCGTCCTGCGCTTCGGTCTTCGCCTGTGCCACGGCATTGCGTTCGCTCTGCAATGCCTCACGACGGGCGTCGACTGCGGCAAGGAATGGCTGATAGAGCCAACGTTTCAGAATCCAGACGAGGACGAGGAAGTTCGCGATCTGGAACGCAAAGGCGAGTGGCGAGAACGTCATTTTCCGACGAAGGGGTTCGCGAACAGGAGAAGAAGCGCAATCACGAGGCAGTAGATGGCCATCGTTTCGATCATGGCCAGCCCGACGAAAAGCGTGCGAGAGATCGGCCCGGCGGACTCCGGCTGGCGCGCGATGCCTTCAAGTGCCGCCGACAAGGCCCGGCCTTCCGCGATGGCGGGCGCCACGGCGCCGACACAGACGGCGACGACCGCGCCGATGATGCTCCACATTTCAATGCTCATTGGCTTCTCCTTTGTGGCTCGGCAACCGCCGCCGCGATGTAGACGGCGGCGAGGACGGTGAAGATGTAGGCTTGGACTGCGCCGATCAGCAGTCCGAGAGCCAGAAATGGGACCGGTACGAGAAGCCCCGCGATCGAGGCGACGACCGCGAGAACCAGCCCATGACTCATCATATTTCCGAAGAGCCGAACGGCGAGGGACAGCGTTCGGGTGAATTCCGCCGCGATATGGAATGGCAGGAGGATCGGGCTCGGTTGGGCAAAGTGCCGGAGATAGCCGACAAAGCCGCGGGTTCGCACGCCGTACCATTGGACGGCACCGAAGACGATGGCTGCTAGCGCAGCGGCCGTCTCGGGAAACTCGGTTGGCGGTCTCACGCCCGGGATCACGGCACTGATGTTGGCGAACAGGATGAAAAGGAAGAGTGTTGCCAGAAGCGGCAGGAACGGGCGCGGGTCGCGATCGAAGATGGTAGCAAGCTCGCGCTCGATGATCAGAAGGAGCGTCTCTGCTGCAATGATAGTACGCGAGCTTTCCTTTGCCCGTCGCCCGAGCGCGAGGGCGAAGGCTGCGATCGCCATGGAGAGCGCGATCGTCGCAAGGACTGCCGGATTGAGCCATGTACCGGCGGCTGCGTCGATGCCGGTCATTGTGCACGCCCTCCGGACGAGACGGACCTCATGCACCCGAACAGCCTGCCGGCCGTCAGCGCGGCCGTTCCGACGGCCAGCGTCTGCCAGCCCTCGAGTGCGGCGACATAGCCGGCGGCGGCTACTACCGCGATTGAACTGACCGCGAGCAGGAACGCCGTGAAGGTCCGCCCTGCCAGTAGCGCATCAATCCGCCTTGAAAGCGCCATCTGCAGGATCGTCGCCAGCATCAGGCCGCCGAATATTGCGGCAGTCATCGTGACAGCTCCTTCCACATGGCACGGAATCCGACGATGGCCGCGACGAGGATCGCCGCAGCTGCTATCTGGATGCCGGTACCGAAATGAACATCGAGCGCATGGCCACCCCACGCGGCCAAGACGAGCGGGAGCGCCACCGTCCAGCCAAGCCGTCCGGCAAGGAGAAGCAATCGGCCAATGACCGGAACGCCGGATAGGGTCGGATCCGTCGTGCGCGCGGCTGCCTTCGTCGCTTCGGCAAGCAGTCTTGCCTTGTCCGGATCGCCACTCAAAGGGGAGCTCCGCTGCCTGCGAAGGTTGATTTCCGGCGTATCAGATTGCTGACCAGCTCCGCCTCGAGTTGGTCAAGGGCTCGGCGGGCGTCTGCGGCTGTTGCGCTGTCGCGGCGCATCGCCTCTCCAAGCGATGCTGCGACCTCGTCGAGCGTGCGGCCCCGATAGACCCGACGGCCGAGTATCTCGACGCGGCCACGCCCCGAAACACGGAGAATGCCGCCCGGCACGCCCGCAAATGCCTTGCCCCCCGAAGCATCGGTCCACTCGACGATCGAGGGCACGAGCGAGGCAACCAGATCGGCATGGCCCGGCCGGACCGCGAACGAGCCCGTTGCATCGCATGCAATCACCTCGCGGACCGGCACCCCGGCGCCCGCCGGAGTCTCGAGATCGCAGAGGATCAGCTCGAGCAGGTTCTTCATGCTGCCATTGCCTTCTTGCGCCGGGCATCGGCGAAGCTGCCGATCATGTAGAGCGATGCTTCAGGCCAGTCGTCGGTCTCGCCATCGAGTATGCGGGTGCATCCTTCGATCGTCGCCTCGACCGGTATCGACGCCCCATCGAGACCCGTGAATGACGCCGTGGCCCCGAACGGCTGGGTGAGGAAACGTTGCAGGCGTCTTGCGCGGACAACCGTCTTCCGATCGTCGCTTGAAAGTTCCTCGAGGCCCAGAAGCGCGATGATCTCGCGCAGGTCCGCATAGCGGGCGAGGGCGGAGCGTACCGCCCCGGCAACGGCGACGTGATGCTCGCCCACATTTGCGGCCGTCAGGATCGACGAGCCAGATTGCAGCGGGTCAACGGCGGGATAGAGCCCCCCTGCGGCCATGTCTCGTGAAAGCACAAGCGTGGAATCGAGATGCGAGAATGTCTCCGCCACTGCGGGATCCGTGAAATCGTCCGCGGGCACATACATCGCGAGGATCGCGGTAACGCAAGCGGAACCCGCGGAGGCGACGCGGTCCTGGAAGGCTGCAATTTCGCTCGCTAGCGTCGGCTGGTAGCCCGATCGTGTCGGGAGTCTTCCGAGCTGGCTCGAAATTTCGCTGCCCGCCTGAATGTATCGAAAGAAGTTGTCGACGAGTAGCAGTACGTCCTCACCAAGCGCATCGCGGAAGTATTCCGCCATCGTCAGGGCCGAGAAGGCTGCACGCCAGCGAGCGCCCGGCGCTTCGCCCATCTGGCCGAAGACAAAGGCCGTACGGTCGATTATTCCGGTCGCGCGCGCCTCGACAATGAGCTCATGACCTTCGCGCGAACGTTCACCGACGCCCGCAAAAACCGACACACCGGCCCGATGGCGGACGACCGAGCGCATCAGTTCCATGACCAGCACGGTCTTGCCGACCCCTGCGCCGCCGAACATGGCCGTCTTTCCGCCACGCACGAGTGGCGCCATAAGGTCGACGACCTTGATTCCGGTCGCGAACGGCTCCGGCGCGACCTTCTGGCGAACAAGTGTCGGCGGTGGCCTGTGGATGGGCCATGTCGGTTCGTCGACGGGCCTGCCATCGATCGGACGTCCGGCGGCGTCGAAGACGCGCCCCAGGATTCCGGCGCCGACGGGTACGCGTATCGGCCCGTCCATCGCCCGTACGCGCGCGCCCTGGACGATTGCGCTTGCGGAATCAAGCGCTACGGCTCGCACGGTCGTTGCGTTGAGATGGGCGTTCACCTCGGCCAACATCTCGCCGCTCGGTGTCGACAGCACAAGGCCGGCAAGTAGCGGCGGAAGGGCGTTGGCGGGGAACTCGACGTCGAGCGTCGAACCGCGGACCGCTGATACGCGGCCTTGAGACGCGCTCGCCGTTCCCGGGATACTCATTGTCTGCCGGCCGGCGCTGCCGGCTGTTCCGCGCCTCCACGCGCAGCCGCACTTGCGCGCGCGGCCATAAACACATCAGCGCCTGGCCCCGAAATGTTCCGAAAGCCGGCTGCAACGGCAGCCTGCGCATCGGCGAGATTGGCAAGGTTCTCGGCGATGCAGCGGCCGGCACCAAGAACCAGCAGACCATGGCTAGCCTGCGAATCAGCGCCAAAGCGACCTTTGAACCATGCGACGTGGCCAGCATATGGCGCGAGCTTCTCGGCGCGGGCCCATTCGACCTGGGAGATCGAAACCGCAATTCCGGATTCGTGCAGATCTTCAAAAAACTTGGCCGCACGCTTTTCGTTGCTAATAACATCGCCGGCGGAGAAATCGAGAACCAGCCGGTTCTTCACCGCGACAGGAAGGGCCGAAACCGACTTTTCGAAGAAGTCGCTGGACGCAAAACGCGAGTGGAAATGGACGCAGATGGGAACCGTCCGTGCCCGCGTCGAAACGGGGAGATCGCGCAAGGTACGTCGCTCGATGAGAACACTGGCCTGCTCGGCGAGCGAAGGGTTGCCGGCAATATTGATTCCGACGGCTCCTCCGATCGCGTGGAGATCAATATCGAGATCATGGAACTGGACGGAATCGCGCCGCTCGTCGATAGCGTGCACCGGACGCTCTCGGACGAAATTCGAGAGATCGAGGCCCGTCAGCGCGGTGTCGAGGCGCGAGGCGTGATCTGGCTCGCTAGCCGGATTGTCGTTCGCGGGGGGTGCGCGCAGACTGGCGATCGCCTCGACGAGCGCCTTTCTTTCGTTTGGAAGCATATACGGGCGGTGGGCAAGCGTGCCGCAGCCAAGATGATCGATCGTCCGCGCAAGGTCCGCCCCTAGCGCTGCGGCCAGCGCCGAGTGTTCGGGACCAACAAGAATGAGATAGACCCGGGGGGCGACCGTCTCGAAGCGATGCCGTGCGCCGCGCAGGTGGTCGTCGGCGAACTGCGCGAAGAATCTATCAAGGCGTACAATGTCGCCAGCCCTTGTCGCGCGTGCATCGAGAAGGAGGCCGGCACCCAGCTTGCCGAGATCGGTCGCTTCGTTCACTTTGTCCCCCACGACAGTACGACCCGGCGGCCTTGGCCGGCATCAGCGTTATTATGGATCTTTAGGGAAATGACCTTGCTGGCCAGACCGAGGTCTGTCAGCACACGCGCGACAGCACCGGCCTGGGCCGCACCGGACGCCCAGCTGGAAGTGGTCGCTTCGATCGAAATCGCTCCCAGTGACGAAAGGAGTGGATAGAGGCGGGCCAGAATGCGCCGGCCGTCGTCGCTGACTTCGCTTGTCCCGTTTCCCTCGAAGAGTGCGCGCGTTGCGACCGCAAGGCGGACAGCGGTCCCGTCATGATCAATCGCCGCGAGGTCTTCAAGGCCGATGCTGGCCAGATATTTGCGCGATACTTCGGCGTTGCTACCGGGCGTACGAAATGCGGCAAGTCCATCCGGATCTTCGGCAGAGACGGCACGCGGGCTGCCGGCCGGCCCCGTAGCGCCGGTCGGTTTAGGGAACGAGGATGCGACACGCGGCGCGATGAATCCGGCCGTTTCGGATTCGCCCAGAAAGATCGGCGTGTCGAGCGGCTTAAGGTCCAGCGGTTGAGCCTGCTGTGGCGGTGCACCCGCGATATTGGGCCCGGAAGCGTCCCTCGGCGACAGGCCGACGATCGATACCACGATGACGAAAACCGCAAAGAGCAGCGTCATCATGTCGGCATAGCTGATAAGCCAGAGATCGCCTTCACCTTCGTCGCCATGGCCGGAAGTACTGGTCACGAATGCAAGGCGGGCAGGGCCGCGGGTTGCCGTACGGAAGAGCGTCCGCGCTTCGGCGGCTCCGGCGGCTTCCGGCGTCGGCGGAGCTTCGGCGAGGGATGGGGGATCAGTCGGCATTTCCGACCTCGTCGCGCACCTCGCGCAGCATTGCGTCGAGCGAATCCTGGATCATCGTCGGCGATTTTCCGACGCGAAGAAGCACGATGCCGGCGAGCATCACGTTGAGCATCTGGATGCGTCGCTGGGTACGCGTCTCGAGCTTGATGGCGATCGGTTTGAAGATGAGGTTCGCGAGGATCAGGCCGTAGAAGGTCGCAAGCAGCGCGATCGCCATGCTGGCACCGACGGCGCGGACGTCTGCGGTGCCGAGCTTTGCCATCATCCCGATCAGTCCGGTCAGCGTCGCCAGCAGCCCGAACGCGGGCGCGAATCCCGCAAGCGTCCGGTAGAAGCGGGCGGGGAGCCCTTCCTGCTCGGCGAACTTCTGGACGCGCCAGTTCATCACGTTGAGGATATCGTCCGTCGATGCGCCGTCGAGGCACATCTGAAGACCGATCTTCAGAAACGGGCTGCGCATGGCGCGCAATCGCGCTTCGGCGTCGGCAATGCTGTGCCGACTTGTGGCGCGTGCAAATGCGACGAGATCCGCGAGGTCGCGATCAAGGACGTGGTCTTCACGAAACATCGTCGCGGCGGCGGAGAGCGCATCCTTGATCTCGGACAGTCTGAAAGCCAGGAATCCGGCGACCACTGTTCCGCCGAAGACGATGACGATGCCCGTGGGGTCCACGAAGCTGCTGTCGCTCCCTTCGTGGAGAATGACGAACGAAAGCAAGGCGACGGCCCCGATGAGACCAATCGACGTCGACATCGTCTGTCCGGTGCGGCCAACAGGTCGCCTTGCAGTCTGGGTTTGCGTTGCCAAGGGGGCTCCGATCGAAACAGTCGGAGGATATCGGCAGTTCCAGCCGATTTCGTTGAGTTAGGTCAAATTGTACGAATTCGAATTCCCTATTTAACGCTGTCAATTCATAATCTTGCGTCTGGCCGGTCCCGAGTGAAACAATTCAAGCCGACCGGTCAGGCATCTGGCAATTCAGCGCGTTCGGCGAGATTGGCCTGCACGGAAAGGCGCACGCCGGCGTTCGCGGCGCCATAGCCCGAATAGCCTTGGCGCTGAACGATTTCGAAAAAGAAGCCGCCGTCCATCGAGGTCGTGTAGGCATGCAGGAACGTTCCTGCGGGATCCCGATCGAAAAGGATGTTCAGTTCCTTCAGTGCCGCAAGTTCGACTTGGGGGAGGTCGGTCCGGACCTCGAGATCGTCGTAGTAGTTCTCCGGGACCGGCAGCATCCGGACGCCGTTGGCCAGCAGCTTCCCGACGGTCGCCTTGATGTCGTCAGTCCGCAGGGCAATATGCTGGACGCCAGATCCAAAGAAATCCGTTACGAATCGGGCCGAAAGCGTGCGATGGCTCTGGGAGCCGTTGAGCACGAGCCGGAAGCCTGCGTGCCCGCCACCAAGGCCGCTCTCGACGACCTGGCTCTGCACGATGCCGCCCGGATCCAGAACGGCCTGACTCGGCGTCTTCGAAGCGTCGAAGAGGGACGTATAGAACAGCAGCCAACTCAGCATCTCCTCGTACTGCATCGTCTGCGAGACGTGATCGACCTCGCCCAGGCCAGCGTCCGGCTTCGGTACGCCGACGGGAAGGAAATCGACCTCGGACCATTTGCCGAGATCCGTCGTATCGTCCACGAAGTAGAGGAGGCTGCCGCCAAGTCCGCGCACGGCCGGAATGTCGAGTTCGCCGGGACTGACCGCGCCCTTGTGCGGCGTGTCGAGAAGTGCGCGTGCGCGGTCGAGCGTCCGGCGCGCGTCAGGCACCTTGAGGGCCAGCGCGCATACCGACGTTCCATGCGTGATCTGATAGGAGTGCGCGAAGCCCTCCTTGTCGCTGTTGAGGACGATGCGGATATTGCCTTGCCGCCAGAGCGAAACGTCCTTCGATCGATGCTGCCCCGTTCGCGCGAACCCCATGGCGGCAAGAAAGGCCTCGAACTGACCGCGATCGGCCTCGTCGATGGCAAACTCGATGAATTCGACATTCTCGACGGCGCCGGGCGGCGGCATCCTGGCGGCGCCGGCCAGCGGAGCGCCGGACTTGCGTCCGGTCTCGTCCATCAGCGCGATCAGCGAGCGACGCCCGTCGAGCGCGACCGAACGTGCCGAGCCTGCCCGGAAGCGGTCGTTGAAAATTTCAAGCGACAGGTAGCCGTCGTACCCCGTCGTCGCCAGCGCATCCATGAAGGCGACGAGATCGAACTCTCCCTGGCCGGGCAGGCAGCGCCAGTGGCGGCCCCATGAGAGATAGTCCATCTGCATGCGCGGCGCGTCAGCGATCTGCACGAGGAAGATCCGGTCGCCCGGTATCGCGCGTATCGGATTCAGGTCGAGCGAGCGCGAAAAGATGTGGAAGGTATCGAGCACCGTCCCGACTGCCGGATGATCCGCTCGACGCACGACCTCCCAAGAGTCGCGGTAGTCATTGATGTGCCGCCCCCAGGCAAGCGCCTCATAGCCGACGCGAAGTCCGCGCCGTGCGGCGCGCTCGCCGAGTTCGCGGAAGTCGGCGGCAAGGCGATCGATGCCGCCTTGTGCGTCCGGTGCCACGCTCGAGCACACGAACAGCATGTCGGTGCCGAGTTCCTGGAGCAGGTCGAACTTGCGCTCTGCGCGATCAAACGTGCGCTGGCGCTTGTCCGCGGGCATGCCTTCGAAATCGCGGAACGGTTGGCAGGTGACGATCGCAAGATCCAGATCAGCGCAAAGGCGCCTTACTTCGGCGGGCGAACCGGGGAACGCGATGAGATCGTTCTCGAAGAGCTCGACCGCCCGGAACCCGGCGGCGGCGATCGCCTCGAGCTTCTCCCGGAGATTCCCCGAGACGCAGACTGTCGCGATCGATGTTCTCATCCCATGCTCCGGCGCAGGTATGGACGGTTCCGATCTACCGTCCCGGCGCACCGGGATTATGCACCGGCTGTCTTGGGAGACCAGTCCGTTTTTCCCTTGTCGGTTCCGGCGACCGAGTAGAGGGCCGTGGGGGCATTGCGCGTCTTCTGGAACTCCTCGAGCGTCTGGCCCCGCATCGCCGCATAGATGTGGAGGTTCGACACGCCGACGACGGCACCGAGCTTCTCGAGCATGAAGAAGATCGCACCATAGTGGATCAGGCCGCGCCAATCGCGCCGCCGGACGAGGTCGCGCTCCTCGCCGCTCAGCCCTGCGTCCTCGAATGCGCGTTCGGGGTCGTCGAGAAAGCGTGCGCGGACTGCCGGATCGATCAGCGCATGCAGGAACTTGTTGATACGGTAACCCTTGACGCTCCGTTCGAGGGTGAAGGGATAGGTACCGGCGAGCTTCTCGACCCCGGCGAGCTGCCTGCCGATATGCGCGCGCTGTGTCTCGACTTCCGCCGTACAAGGCACTTGCGCCGCGTTTTCGTAGATTGCGGTCGCGATGCCTGCCATCGAGGGGAGGTAGTAGGTCTGATGGATCTTCTCCACATGGGCAGAAAGGGCGCCGCGCATGATCAGCCACATGATGACCTCGGCGCCCTCGAGGCCGCCGAGCGTCGCATACTCGGCATGGGTCATTTGCGCCAAGACCTCGGGATCCTTCTCAAGAAGATCGAGGAACCGCATGTCCCATGGCGTGTTGTTGAAGCCGGCGCGCTCGCCGTGGACCTGGTGCGAGAGCCCGCCGGTTGCAACGACGGCAACCGAGATATCCTCGGGAAAGCTCTCGATCGCCCGACGAAGCGCCTTACCGAGGCGGAAGCAGCGGCCGGCCGACGGTAATGGGAACTGGAGCACGCCGACCTGGAGCGGAACGATCGGGACGGGCCAGTTCGGCCGGTTCGGCATCAGCATGCACAGCGGTGAGAAGCATCCATGATCGAGCGGCTTGTCCTGGAAGAAGGACATGTCGAACTCGTCCGCCACAAGCGAGGCGCCTATGTGCCGAGCCAGGCGGGAGTGACCGTCGACCGGCGGCAGGTCGCGCGGTCCGCCGCCTTCGTCAGCGACCGGGTATTGTTCGCCGATCCCAAGCGCAAAGGCCGAGTAGTGATCGAAGAAGAAGGACGTGACGTGATCGTTGAAGATGAAGACCAGTGCATCGGGCTTCTTCGCTTCGATCCAGGACCGGATCGGACCGAATGCCTCGAAGATCGGCGCCCATGCGGGGTCGTTGCGCTTGTCCTTGTCGAACGCAAAGCCGATCGTCGGCGTATGCGAGGCGGCGATGCCGCCGATGATGCGTGCCATCCCGCCAGTCTCCTACTTCTTCGCGATGCGGCCTGCCTCTTCGAGCGTGTCGACATAGACAAGCCCGGCCTTCGCCAGCGCCTCGCGCATTCCGTACAGGTCGAGCCCCAGCGTGCCGGCCGCAAGCTGCGCCCGCTTGGCATCCTCCGCGTCGACGCGCGTCCGGGCCATTTCCGCAACGTCGGCGGCGTCCAGCCGCGGGACAACAACGACGCCGTCATCGTCTGCGATCACTGCATCGCCGGGATTGACGATTGCGCCCGCGCATACGATCGGGATGTTGACGCTGCCTGGTGTCGCCTTGACGGTCCCCTTGGCCGAAATCGCACGCGACCAGACCGGAAAGCCCATGTCTTCCAGCGTCGCCACGTCGCGCACACCGGCATCGATGACAAGGCCGACGCCGCCGCGCGCGCGCAGCGACGTCGCTAGAAGATCGCCGAACATCCCATCCTCGTTATCGGCCGTGACGCCGACCACGAGCAGGTCGCCCGGCCTGCATTGTTCGATGGCGACGTGGATCATCCAGTTGTCGCCGGGATGGGCAAGAACGGTTACGGCAGTGCCGGCTGCGTGCGCGCGCCTCCAGACCGGGCGCATGTAGGGTTTCATCAAACCGAGACGGCCATGAGCCTCATGGACGGTCGATACCCCGCATGCACCCAGCGAGCGGACTGTCTCGGCGTCCGTACGTTCGATATTGCGGACGACAACAGGTTTCACGACAGTTCCTCCACGACAGCCGGGAAGACCCGCTGGTAGGCCTCCCCATAAGTCATCGCACGGCCGGAGTTCCGGCCGCCCTGCATGCCGCGGTTCAGGGCAACGCGCGTATAGTATTCCCAGAGATGCTTCTGGGCGGCCAGTATCTCGAATGTCCGGCGCTTCGTTTCCCAAGCCTGGTCGATGTTGAGGATCACGTTTGGCCTGAAATTGCACTGCTCGGGCTGGTGCGGCTCGAACAGGAAGACCGGCGGGGCGCTGTAGCTGCGCTCCGGATCAGGCTTGTGCCCTGCGGCCTGTGCGATGACGCGCGCTTCCTGTGCGAAACGGGAGGCTTCGGGATGGTCCCCGTTGTATGGGTCCTCAATCGCGTGCGTCAGAACGAAGGATGGCCTCACCTCGCGGTAGATGTCCACCATCCGGTCGAGCATCGTCTGGGTGAGCCGGAGCGGGTAGTCACCAGCGTCAAAAAACTCGATTTCGGCTCCGAGCATCGAAGCGGCTTTTTCCGCCTCTTCCTTCCGCTGTGCCTTGACCTCGTCCATCGAAACGCCGGCCTTTTTCCAGGCCCACTGGCTCTCGCCTCGTTCGCCAAAGGCAAGGCAGACAATCTTCACACGGTATCCGCGCATCACATGGAGCGCGATGGCGCCGCCGGCGCGCCAGACGAAGTCGCCCGGATGAGCGGAGACGACGAGTGCGGACTTTGCTGGTGCGCCCATATCAGGTCCTCATGCTGCGTTCAGGCGCGTGGCGCCTGCTGCGCCGCGCTCCTGGAAGAAGGCATATCCGTCGAATAGTGCACGTGCCGTGCGCAGAAGGCCCGCTTTCTCGACGACAGGAGCTTCCTGTGTTCCGCCGACTTCGAGGCGAACCGCGAATTCGCCGGTCGGGTGCTCGACGGCGACATCCTGGACTCTGCCTTTCGGAATACGCGAGACGCGCGCGGCAGGGGTGCCCGGCAACACGCAGGCGGTTGCGACGGAGACCGCCGCGAATACGCCGATCGAGGCATGACACACGTGCGGTATGAAACTGCGCGTGCAGATGCTGCCGCCCGCCACGGGCGGCGCAACGAGCGCCATCTTCGGAATCACCTTCTCCGTGACATCGCCAAGTCCCATCAGGTGACCGGCGGCAAGGCGGATTTCCTCAAGGCGCGCCTTGAGGCTGGCGTCCGCGTCGAGTTCTTCGCGGCTCTCGTATCCGGTCCGGCCAAGCGCGTCGGCGGCAAGAACAACGACCGGCATGCCATTGTCGATCAATGTGGCTTCGACCCCGCAGACCAGATCGACGGCGTTGCCCGTGGGCAGGAGACTGCCGCACACGGATCCGGCCGCATCGATGAAGTTGACGGCGATCGGCGCTGCGGTTCCCGGCACGCCGTCGATGCGGGCGTCGCCTGCATAATTGACGGTTCCGCCGGGTGTTTCGACAACCAGTTCCGCGAGCGTGCCCGTATTGACCGTTCGCACGCGTACGCGCGTGACAGGATCGGCTGCGGGGATAAGCCCGCGCTCGATGGCAAACGGCGCAACGCCGGCAAGGATATTCCCACAGTTCGGTGTGGTATCGACCATCGCGCGATCGACGGAGACTTGGCAGAACAGGAAGTCGATGTCGCAGCCGGCATCGGCGGAGCGCGAAACGATTGCGACCTTGCTGGTCAGCGGATGTGCGCCGCCGATGCCGTCGACCTGCCTTGGGTCGGGTGATCCCAGAATCGCAAGGAGGGCTGCGTCCCGCGCGGCCGGATCGGCCGGAAGGTCTTCGGCAAGAAAGTAGGCACCCTTCGATGTCCCGCCGCGCATCAACATGCATCGCACGCGGTGCTGCATGGTTCGTTCCCTCCAGATCGATTTCTCATCCACGATCCGAGGGAAGGATCGGGGAACGCAAATCGTGAATCAAATGATTGCTCTTACTTCATTCGTGAATTGGCTGCACCACCATGAGTGCGTGCGTGGCGCTCATGGCTGTCGGCGATCGAACGGCAGAGATCCGGGTTCCGCCCGATATCGGCGATCATCTCGGCCGCCTCGCGCATCTCGGCTGCGCGGCGCACGCCGTGCTTGGCGACACGCGCGGACATCGTCTCGGCAAGTTTCGGCCAGTCGACCGACGGGAACGTGTCGGAAAGGCTCGAATAGACCTCCTTTTCGACACCCCAAGACCGGGCGGCGTGCGCGCAGTCGATGATCAGCGCTTCGATGCCCTTGATCATGATGCTACGGCACAACTTCATGGCCGATGCGCGACCGGGCTCACTAGTCACGGGGGTCACGTTCATGCCAAGCGCGTTGAGGAGCGCTGCGGTTCGCTCGGCGGCGGGACCGCCGGCGAGGATCGGAACGCGAAGACCAACCGGAAGGACCGGCGACATGACTGCGCCCTCGACATAGTGGGCGCCGGTCGGCCCGATCAATTCGGCGGCTGTCCGCTTGGTGACAGGCGAAGCCGAATTGATGTCGACAAAGATCTGGCCGGGTTGCAGGTAGCCTGCGGCCGCTTCTGCGACGGCAAGCGTCCTGTCCGCGGTGACGGCCGAAAAGACGAGGTCGGCACCGGCAGCAGCGGCGGCGGCGCTTGTGCCGGAGTTGACGCCATCTTCGCGCGCCTCGGCAATGCGCCGCGGTCCGTCAGCGGGGTCATCGAACAGGATGTCGTAGGCGCTGACGCGGACATGCGGAAGCATCAGGAGCGCCTTGGAAAATATGCGGCCGACTTCCCCGTATCCGATGACGGCGACGGATACCGTATTTGCCGTCATTGTCATGTTCAAGCTCGCTTTCTTTTCCCGGAAGGTGCCGTTCGCCGCGGAAGTCCGGCTTATCTCTCGGCCTTCAGATGTGCCGATATCAGGCCGACCAACGCCTCCGCCGCAGGCGAAAGGGATGCCCCGCGCCGCGTAAGGATGCCGAGTGTACGCACGATGCCGGGATTACGCAGGGCCGAGGCGGAGATCCCCGGTGTGCCGGCAATGTCGATCGCCAGTCTCGGGACGATGGTGAGACCGAGGCCAGCGATCACCATGCTGACCGCAGTTGCGACGTGTTGCACCTCGTACCGCCAAGACAGGGCATCGCGACGGCTGCCGAGTGCGTCGTCGATCAGGGCGCGGTTGCCGGCCTGCGGGCTGATCCGGACAAGCGGGATCCCTGCGAGTTCCGACCAGTTCACTGCCTTCTGGCGCGCAAATGGATGGTCGGACGGTGATACGAGGACGAACGGCTCCTTGAGCAGCGGCTTTATGTCGAGATCGATCCGGTTGGCCGACACGATCGTGATGCCGAACTCGGCGCCGCCACCCTGCACGAGTTCCGCAATCTCGGCAGCAGAGTTGTCGTGGATCTTCACCGAGATGTCGGGGAAGCGGCTGCCGAACTCTCGAAGCACGCGCGGCAGGTGATGATGCGCAATGGTGGGCAGGCAGCCGATCGCCACGCGCTCCTGCCTGTGCCGGCCAGTCTGGCGCAGCGCTTCGATCGAGCTCTCGATCTCCTCGATGATCCGGCGCGCCTTCGGCAGGAGTTCGAGACCGGCAGGGGAAAGTGTCACCTGGCGCGTCGTCCGCGTGAGCAGCTTGACGCCAAGATCGGCCTCGAACTTCCGCATTCGGTGGCTAAGCGCCGTCTGCGACAGGTTGAGATGGGCGGCCGCGCGTTGGAAGCTGCCGCGCTCGGCAATGCTGAGAAATGTCTGGAGGCCGAGGAAGTCGATGCGCACCGGACTGGCTCCGGAAAAGTGGCGACAGGCAAATTAATGCACTGAATTCACGAAATCACGCAAACAAAGAATTTGATTCAAGTGTGCAAT
The DNA here is from genome assembly GCA_016794025.1 of Rhodospirillales bacterium. Lineage (GTDB taxonomy): Bacteria > Pseudomonadota > Alphaproteobacteria > CACIAM-22H2 > CACIAM-22H2 > Tagaea. The sequence goes on from JAEUKX010000078.1 coordinate 47,606, forward strand.
GCGTGGGAGCCATCGGTGCAAGCGGCGGGATTGCAATCGCGCGGTCGTTGGGCCAAATCTTGTGCCACAAAATGAACAACTCGATCCGGAATTCCGGACAAATGGGGAGAGAAAGCGCATGAAATACCTCGTCAAGCCGCTGTTTGCGGCGGCCATCGCGCTATCGCCGATTTCGGCGGTGGCCCAATCGACCGTCTACATTCCCAATCTCGCCGAGCTGTCCGGCGCCGGGGCCGTTTCGGGCACGAACTGGCGCGATGGCATCATCCTCGCCGTCGAAGAGATCAATGCGAAGGGCGGTATCCTCGGACGAAAGCTTGACGTGCCGCATGTCGACACGCAGAGCGAGGCGAGCATCGCGCGCGCGCAGATCCAGAAGATGATCGACAACAAGCCCTACGTCATTCTCGGACCCGTGTTCTCGGGCTCGGTGCTGCCGAGCATGGAGCTCAGCAAGGCGGCCGAGATCCCGCAGATCATGGGCGGCGAGGCCGCCGCGATCACGCAGCGCGGCAATCCCTACATCTTCCGCACGGCGTTCGGCCAACAGGTCAGCATGCCGAAGATCGCCAACTACATGCGCGACGGCGTCAAGGCCAAGTCGGTGGCGGTCGTGTGGGTCAACAACGACTTCGGCAAGGGCGGCCGCGACGCGTTCGTGGCGGAGATGACCAAGCGGAACATCAAGGTCGTCGCCGACGTGTCGACCGAATCCGGCCAGGTCGACTTCGCATCCGACGTCGTGAAGGTGAAGAACTCGCCGGCCGAGGCGATCTTCGTCTACACGAACGAGGAAGAGAGCGCCCGGTTCCTGCGCGAGGCGCGCAAGCAGGGCATCAAGGTGCCGCTGATCGGCGAGACGACGCTGCTTGGCCAGAAGGTGATCGAACTTGCCGGCGAGGCGGCAAACGGGGTGAAAGGCCATGTCGGCCTCACCGCGGATGCGCCGGTGCCGGCGCTCCAGGCGTTCGGGGAAAAGTTCAAGAAGCGGTTCGGCTATGCCAACGACCACAACGGCATCAAGGGTTACACGGCCGTCTACGTCATCAAGCACGTGACCGAAAAGATCGGCAAGTTCGACAGCAAGGCCTTCGCGGCGGCGTTGCATGGCATGACGATCACGCCGGCGCAGGAACCGGGGATCCTGATGGAGGCGACCTGGGACAAGAACGGCGATATCGACCGCCAGAGCTTCCTCGGCGAGGTCGTTGGCGGCAAGCAGAAGATCGTCGAGATCCTGCCCAAGGCTGGCCTGTAGGGCGATTACAGCGCACCCGCGGCAGAAAGCCATGTCGGCTTTCATCCAGCTCGTCGTATCGGGGTTGGCGACCGGCGCAATCTATGCGCTGGTCGCCGTGGGCTTTGCGCTGCTCTGGCAGACGTCGCAGACGATCAATTTCGCGCAGGGCGAGTTCGTTATGGTCCCGGCGTTCTTCGTCCTTGTCGCGATCAAGTATTGGGGATTTGGCTACTGGCCGGCGATCGCCGTGGGTTTTGCCATCTCTGCACTTCTTCTCGGTGCGGCGTTCAAAGGGCTCGTTGTGGAGCCGATGCTGCGCCACGGTGTCCTGCCGCTGGTCATCTCGACCGTGGCGCTCGCGATATTGATGAAGGAGGCCGTGAAGGATTTCTACAGCTCGCAGGCCCAGCAGTTTCCGGCGATCGTCGAAGGGACGGACCTCGATTTCCTCGGTGCCGTCGTTTCCACGCAGAGCATCGCGGTGATCGTCGTCGCGATCGGCGCAGTAGCGCTGCTCAACTGGTTCCTTTCCTCGACGCTCACGGGCCGTGCGATGCAGGCGACGGCGCAGAACCGCAACGTTGCGCGTATCCTCGGCATCGATGTCGAACGAATGATCCTCTACACGTTCCTCATCAACGGCCTGCTTACGGCGCTGGCCTCTTTCCTCATCTCGCCGATCTACCTTGCAAAGTTCACGAATGGCGAGACGCTCGGACTGGCTGCGTTCGTCGCCGCCATCGTTGGCGGCTTCAATCAAGTGCGGGGCGCCGTGCTCGGCGGACTGATTCTCGGAATTCTCGACAACCTCGCGGCCGCCTATGTCTCCGCACAGTATCGAGCGGCTGTCCCGCTTGTGGTCCTCGTCGCAGTCATCCTGTGGCGGCCGCAAGGAATCCTGGGGCGGGTCGAGGAGCGGTCCGTCTGATGGCAAGTGCCGGGCTCGTGCGCGGCACTCTTGCCGCCGTCACCGTTGTTGTTCTGGCCGCAGGGCCGGAGTTCCTGCGTCCGTCGCAGCTCTATCTTGTCAGTCTTTGGGCGGTGACCGCGATCGCCGCGATGGGGCTCAATCTCACCCTTGGCTACGCCGGGCAGATTTCGATGGCGCAGGGTGCCTTCGTCGGCATCGGCGCATATACCGTTGCACTCCTCATGCAGGCCGGGCTGGGCTTCTTTCCCGCCTTCCTGGCTGCCGGAGTGCTTTGCTTTGCCGTCGGCTGGCTTCTCGGCTATCCGGCGCTGCGCGTGCAGCATCACTATCTCGCGTTCGTCACGCTTGCGTTCACGACGCTCGTCTATCTCCTGCTGCGAAACGAACAGTGGCTGACGAATGGTGTCTACGGGATTTCGGGGATCCAGCGGCCGACGGCCTTGGGGTTCGCGTTCGGAACCGCCGCGCGGTTCTACTATTTCTGTCTCGGGATCATGGCGCTGTTCCTGGGCGCGATGTGGTGGATGATCCGCTCGCCGTGGGGCAGGGCGTTCATGGTCCTGCGCGAGAACCCGGTTCGGGCCCTTTCGCTGGGGGTCGACACGCGGCGCTATACGCTGCTGGCATTCGCGATCGGATCGGCTGTCGGGGGCTTTGCCGGCGGCCTATTCGCGCCGCTCGTCCAGTTCCTCGAGCCGAATTCCTTCTCGCTCGGCTATTCACTGAGCCTGCTTCTCATGGTCATTGTCGGCGGTGCAGGCTATCTCTTCGGACCGCTTGTCGGTGCCGCGGTCGCGATCCTGCTGCCCGACTTCCTCCGCTTTACGGAAGGCTACTACCTGCTGCTCTATGCGGCTGCGGTCATGGTGTTGATGGCGTTCTGCCCGCAGGGCCTCATCGGTCTTTCCGAACGCTGGCAGGCGAACCGCCGCGCGCGCCTCGCCGCAGGGGGGGAGCGCTGATGGCCTCCGTCCTCGAGATCGCCGATCTGCACAAGTCGTTCGGGGGAATCGCGGCCGTGAACGGCGTGTCGTTCACGGTCGAGGAAGGGGAGATTGTCGGGATCATCGGGCCGAACGGTTCAGGCAAGTCGACGCTGTTCAACTGCGTCCTCGGCCAGCTCCAGCCGACGTCGGGCGAGGTCCGGATCGACGGCCGTGTGACGACTGGCATGCGGCCGTGCGACCTGAATGCACTGGGTGTCAGCCGCACCTTCCAGCTCCTGCAGGTATTTCCGGAGCTGACGGTGCGCGACAACCTGATCGCGGCCGGGCAGGAGCATTGCGGCACGATGTTTTCGCGGCTGTTCGGACCGCGGGATGCCGGACTTGGCCCCGTCGCGGACCGGATGATCGAGTTCTTCCGCCTCTCGCATGTCGCGGGCGAACGCGCCGGCCGCCTGAGCTATGGGCAGCAGAAGCTTCTCGATGCCGCGATGGCTTTCATGGGGGGCCCTCGACTGGTTCTGCTCGACGAGCCGGCCGGCGGGGTCAATCTAACGATGCTGGGTGATCTGCGCGAACGCCTGCGAGCGATCAATCGCGAGCGCCGCTCGACCTTCGTCGTGATCGAGCACAACATGGATTTTGTCATGTCGTTGTGCACACGCGTGCTCGTGCTGGCCGAAGGACGGATCATCGCCCAGGGATCGCCGGACGCCGTGCGCAACGACCCGAAAGTGATCGAGGCCTATCTTGGCCCCTGATCGTTCAGCAATTGTCCTGACGCTCGAAGGGGTCGTCGCCGGTTACGGCCCGATGACGATCCTGCATGGCACGACGTTCGCCGTCGAACGGGCGAAGATCACCACTGTCATAGGGCCGAACGGCGCCGGAAAATCGACGGTTTTCAAGGCCGTGTTCGGCCTCATCAAGGTCCGCACCGGCCGTATCGCTTTCGGCGGCGAGGACGTGACGAACCTGGCCCCGCGGCAGCTCCTCGCCAAGGGCATAAGCTACGTTCCGCAGGGGCGGAACATCTTCCCGGAGCTGACAGTGCTCCACAATCTCGAGCTTGGCGGAATAGCGGCCCCGCCCGAGATCGACCTGCCGGCGCGCATCGAGGCGGCGCTCGATCGGTTTCCGATCCTTCGCAGCAAGGCGAAGGCGCAGGCATCGACGCTCTCGGGCGGACAGCAGAAGATGCTCGAGATCGCGCGCAGCATGCTTCTCGATCCCAGGCTGCTGCTTATCGACGAGCCCTCGATCGGCCTCTCCCCCATGATGGTGCGCGAGACGTTCGACATCCTGAAGGACTTGCGCGATCGCGGAACGACGATACTTCTGATCGAGCAGAACGCGCGAAGTGCATTGCAGATGTCGGATCGCGGCCTCGTGCTCGAGCAGGGGCAGACCAGGCTTGCGGACACGGCCAAGGCCTTGCTCAATGACCCGCGGGTGGGCGAACTTTTCCTGGGCGGTGGCAGCCGCCCGGAGCACGGGGCGGAAGAGAAATGAGAAGCGAAGCGACACTTGACCATCTCGATGCAAAGGCGGCAATCGACGCGATCTGCGCGGAACTGGACCGGCGCGGAAAGGCGGCGGTCGCCGCTGTCGTCGACGCGCATGGAGAGACACTGGCCGTCATCCGCTATTCGGGTACGATGCTGAGTTCCATCGCTGTGGCGACGAACAAGGCGTATACGGCGGCACGGCTGCGGCGTCCCAGTGTCATGGTTGGCAAGCGGATCCGCGACCCGGAGCATGGCTTCGACATTGCCTATTACGGCGACGCCCGATATGTCGGCTGGGGCGGCGGCATTCCCGTCGAGATCGATGGACAATTTGTCGGCGCGGTCGGCGTCAGTGGGTTGCCGGAAGCAGAGGACATCGAGCTTGCCGAGATCGGCGTGCGTGCGATCGGTGCGCGCGCAAAGGCCAGCTGACGGAATAGGTTTCAAGGAAGGAAGACTGATATGGCGCATCCGGACCGTTTCCTGATGGCTGGGGTGATGGGCTGGCCCGTGATGCATTCGCGCTCGCCCAAGCTCCATAACTACTGGCTCCAGAAGCACGGGCTGGCCGGCGTCTATGTGCCGCTTGCGGTGCGCATCGAAGGCCTGCAGGCGGCGCTCCGGGCGCTCCCGGCCCTTGGCTTCTCCGGATGCAACCTGACGATTCCTCACAAGGTCGAGGCGTTGAAGATCATCGACAGGATCGATCCGCTCGCCCGGCGCATTGGTGCCGCCAATTGCATCGTCGTCGAACAGGATGGCTCGCTGACCGGCTACAACAATGACGGCTGGGGCTACGTCGAGAATGTCTTGGACCGGGCGCCGAACTGGAAGGCGGATGCCGGTCCCATCGTGGTCGTGGGCGCTGGCGGCGGCGCGCGCGCGATCGTGGTCAGCCTGCTGGATCGTGGCGCTCGCGAAATCCGCCTCGTGAACCGGACCGCTGCGCGGGCGGAAGAACTCGCGAAGCATGCCGGGGGCCCCGTGAGCGTCGTGCCATGGGATGACCGCGCGAAGGCGCTGGATGGTGCCGCCATGCTGATCAACACGACAAGCCAGGGCATGGTCGGGCAGCCGGCGCTGGACCTGCCGCTCGACCGCCTGACGCCCAAGGCGCTCGTCTCCGACATCGTCTACACGCCGCTGGAAACACCGCTGCTGGCGGCTGCGCGCCTGCGCGGCAATCCGACGGTCGATGGTCTCGGCATGCTTCTCCATCAGGCGCGACCGGCTTTCAGGGCCTGGTTCGGCGTCCTGCCGGACGTCACGCCCGATCTCCGCGCGATGATCGAAGCTACGCTCTAGCCGCGCGTTTCGCAGAAGTATTTGCGGATTGCAAACGGGGCGGTGGCGGTGCCCCCGAATTCGCGAAGGTCTGCCTTGCGGCAGCAAATTCTTAATACTCGAGCGTTATCCGATGTGCCCCGCGGCCATTGGCCAAACCACAATCGAGTATCGAGTAGATGAACGACCAATCAGATTTGCGCAGACTTCGTCGCGATGCATGGGTTGACGATGCGCTCGCAGGCGTACCGGACCGGATAGGGGCTGCATTCGCGGAAGAGGGCGGCGCGATGCCCACGATGATCTGGGGCCCGCGGCCCGAGGATGCGCGCACGCGCCAGATCGCATTTCTTGCGCGCATGTTCTCGGGCGGCGAACGCGGATGCCTTGTCGACCCGGTTCTGCTCCGTCCGGCACTGGGCTACATCAATCTTCTCGAGCCCGTCGATGGCGGCCAAAATTTCCGCTTCCGACTCTACGGCTCCTGCCTTGCCGAAGTGACCGACGAGGATCTTACCGGCCGCCTCCTGACGGATCTGCGCGCAAGTGCACACGTCATCGATTTTGCGGTTGCCTGCTATCGGGCGACAGCGATCCGCGACGTTCCCTTGATGACGGTCAGACATCCTGCTGGCGCCAAACACGTCATTTACTGGGAACGCATCGTGGTGCCCTATCGCTGCATGCGGTCGGGGGAGGCGCGACTGCTCGTCGGCAATGTGCCAGTCGAGGTGGCAGGCAGCAGGACCTCCCAGTTCGTCACGCTGCCCGGCACCTGACCGCCGTCAGCCGCACTTCAGGTAGGCGTAGCCCTTTCCCTGAAGAGCGGCCACGGTCGCCACGCCCGACGGGACAATCTTGATGTACGGCGCATCCTTCGCGAGCGCGATGTCGATCTTGTTGCGCTCGAACGTCAGCCGGCAAAGCAGGACGTCGACACCGAGCTGGCCGAGTGCCGCGGTCCGCTTGTCGAAGTCGGGGTCGATCTTGGAGCCGGCCCACGTCGTGCCTTCGAGCGTCTTCAGGTGGTACTTGATGCCCGCCGCGTGCGCGACAATGACGATCTTCAGCGCGAACGGGTCGGAATCATAGACCGACAGGTGATTGTTGATGTTCCGGAGCATCGCGTCGTAGCGGACATCGTCGCCGTAGTCGCAATGATAGAGGCAGGCTGTGTCGGCCTCCTTTTTCAGGTCCGAAAGCTTCAGCGTCGGCGGGGCTGCCGAGGCCGCACCGGCGGCAAGCACTGTTCCGCCGGCGATGGCACCAAAGGCGCCGCGCCTAGTCAGGTTGGGCATGGGGAGTCCTCCTCGAAGAGTTGGTTCTTTTTCAATTCGCACGACCGGCGGCGAGACCGCCGGCACTTCCAGCGCGCCGTGCCGGCTGGTCCACGAACCAGTCCGTGAGCACCGCGCCGATCCACATCGACCACAAGACGATCCAGGCCGTAAACGCGAAGATGGATGCGCCGGAAACGCCGGCGCCCACGGCGCAGCCGCCGGCGAGCGTTCCGCCGAACCCCATGAGACATCCGCCGGCGATGTAGCGGCGCATGGCGGCCCCGCCTTCGAAGCCCTCGAGCCGCATTTCCCGTCCGACCAGCCCGCCGAGTGCGGCACCCGCGACAACCCCCGGCAGAAGGCCGAGGTCGAACGTGAGCGCTCCCTCCGGACGCGCGACGACAAACATGAGCATGTCGGCCGACGGGCCGGTGAAACTGAGCGAATGCACGCTTACGGGATCGAAGGAGATCGCGGCATGGCCGAACGTGAACCACCAGGCGGTCGCAACGCACAGGCCGACGCCAGCGGCGCCGGCCGCGGTCGCCGGTCGCACACGGTTGCGCACGGCAAGCCCGATCCCGAGGATGAGCCAGAGAGATCCGAATGCCATTGCGCCAGCGTGCCCAGCCCCCGTGAAGGCAAGCATGTCGCGCGCTTCGGGCGAGATCGTCCAGATGTCACCAAGTGCGGCGCGCAATGGTTCGAGGATGCCGGTCCGCGAGCTCTGGGCGACGACGGCAAAGACGAGGCCGGAGAGGAGGGCGCGAAGGTTGCCGGTCGCGGACAGGACCAGCATCCGGCTGGCGCATGCGCGCGTCAGGACCATGCCGGACCCGAAAAGCAGCCCGCCGATGATCGCACCGGATAGGCTGCCGCGGTTGTTGAGCTGGCGTACCGCACCCGTGTCGAACAGGCCGATCTGGAGAAGGGCTTGCGTTGCGATCAGTGCGGTGGAGAAAGTCAACAGCCAGACGGCAAGCCTTTCGCCAAGCGTGCCATGAGCAACCTCAAGTGTCGCCGCGCGCAGGCAGAAAGCCGAGCGCTGGGCGAGGAAGCCGAATGCCACGCCGATCGCCAGGCCACCCAATGGGCCGAGCCATTGCTCGCCGAAAAGGTCCGCAATGGATTCGAAACTCATGGCCGGCCTGCCTTTCGGTCGACAGCGGGCGTAACCATTTTTGCCGTTGTCTCGAAAATTAGGATGCTTGAATATGAGGCGCGAGGAAAGGACTGTCGCATGCTCACCCGCCGAATTCTTCTTGGATCGCTTGCCGCCCTGCCATTTATGCGTCCGGCGCTTGCGGCGCCGGCCCGTCCGTTTGTGATCGGCGAGTTCAAGGCGGCGCAGGCTGCGGACAAGGCGATTCTCGTCGATATTACCGCATCGTGGTGCCCGGTCTGCCGCAGGCAGAAGCCGATCCTCAGCCGGCTGCTGGCCGAGCCGCGGTTCAGGGATATGGCGGCTTTCGAGGTGGATTTCGATGCCCAGAAAGACATCGTCGGCATGATGAACACCCGCATGCAGAGCACGCTGATCGTGTTCCGCGGCGACGACGAGATGGGCCGGACGGTCGGCGACACGAACCCGACGTCGATCGAAGCGCTGCTGGCGATGGCGCTCTAAGCGGCCGGTATGGCCACGACACTTCTATTCGCGACGCTGGCGGGCCTGCTGTCGCTGCTGTCGCCCTGCGTGCTGCCGATCCTTCCCCTCGTGCTTGCCGGGGCGCTGGGTGAGTCGCGTTTCGGGCCATTGTCGCTCGCTGCCGGCATGGCGCTTTCCTTCGCGGTTGCGGGAACTGTGCTGGCAGGGGCCGGTTTTGCCGCGGGGATCGATCCCGCCGCGATCCGAAGCGTCGCGGCGATCGCAATGATCGTCTTCGGCGTGGTTCTTGTCGTTCCGAGGCTGCAGGAGATGGTCAGCGCAGGGCTCGGGCGGATTGGCGAGGGCGGGGGTAGCCTCGTCGCCGGACGGCGCTTTGCCGGCGCTGGCGGGCAGTTCGCACTCGGCGCGGCCCTTGGCCTCGTCTGGAGCCCGTGCGTCGGACCGACGCTGGGTGCTGCAAGCGTTATGGCGTCGCGCGGCGAAAATCTGCTGCAGGTCGTCGTCACAATGGTCGCGTTCGGCGTTGGCGCTGCGGCACCTCTCGTCGCGCTGGGGGCGTTGCCGCGCGAGCGCATCGTGGCGCTTCGCGCGCGGCTGGGCGTGGCGGGGCGCACCGGCCGCCAGATTCTCGGCGCGCTGATGCTCGCCGCCGGTCTGTTCGTCGCCACCGGCATCGACAAGCGGGTGGAAACCCTGCTTGTCGACGCGATGCCCGAGTGGCTTGTCGATCTGACGACGCGGTACTGATCCGCTAGAACGTGATGTCGTCGATGATGGCGTCGATGCCGGCCTGTGCGCATTTTGCGTCGGCCTCGCCGCCGGGCGCGCCGGAGACGCCGATCCCGCCGAGAATGGCGCCGCCCCCCTCGATCGTGATGCCGCCGCCGACGGCAACGATCCGCTGGAAATGTCGCAGGCCCGACATCTCGCCGCTCTCCGAAAGGCGGGCAAGCCCCAGCGTGTCCTGCCGCAGTGTCACGGCGGTCCATGCCTTGTCGGTCGCAACGGCGACCGAATGCGGCCCGGCAAAGCGGTCGCGCACGAAAGCCTGCAGGATGCCCGAACGGTCGACGACCGCGGCGGAGACCTGGTAGCCCTGCGCACGGCAGGTCGCGAGTGCGGCCTGCACGGCTTTCGACGCCGTCTCGGGCGTGAGGAAGCGAAGGGTGAATGTGCCATCCTGCGCGGACGCACTGGAGGTGATCAATGCCATTGCGATTCCGGCGGCGCAGGCAGCCGATTTGAGAGCTGTTTTCATTGTGTCGGCACTCCTTCCCGGACCATTCATTTGCATGAGTTTGCAGAGAAAAAAAGCGGCATTGAGAAAAATTTGAACGTCCCTATATAATTTATTGATTGCTAATTTAGCGTCCCCTATTGTCCGGCCAAAGGGAGAGACGCCGATGGACGATTCGAAAATTCCGAGCGCGCTGCTGGGCGGCCGAATTCGCCGCGCGCCCGAGAATTTCCTCGATGGTGCCGCAATCGGAGAGGTATCGAAGGGGCGTCGCGACGTGCTGCGCGCAAGTTTCGCGGCGGCGATCGCGGGGATCGCAGCTGCGACGCGGCCGGCGGCGGCCGCCTCGGATGGCGATCCCGACATCCTGGAACTTCCGCCATGGAGCACGTCGCTCGGGCTTCCTGTCGCGGCCGTGCCGTACGGGATGCCGTCCAAGTACGAGCGCAATCTCATCCGCCGGCAGAGCCCCGGCCTGACGCAGGTCGCGGGATCGAGCGTCGCGTTTGCGCCCCTGCAGGGCAGTTTCGGGATCATCACGCCATCCGGGCTGCATTTTGAGCGTCACCATCAAGGCTGGCAGGACATCGACCCGAAGCGGCACCGATTCATGATCAACGGATCGGCGCCCGGCATGGTCAAGACGCCGCTTGTCTTCACGATGGATGACCTGATGCGGCTTCCGTCGGTCTCGCGTATGTATTTCATCGAGTGCGGCGCCAATACCGGCATGGAATGGGGCAATGTCGCCGTTCCGACGGTTCAGTACACGCATGGCATGCTGTCCTGCAGCGAGTTCACGGGTGTGCCCCTGCGGCTGCTGCTGGAGATGGCGGGGGCCGATCTCAAGCGCGGCAAGTTCGTGCTGGCCGAAGGTGCCGACGGCTCGTCGATGACGCGCACGATACCGATTGACCTCGTGATGTCGGGCGAGGTGCTTGTCGCGTACGGTCAGAACGGCGAGATGCTGCGGCCGGAGAACGGCTATCCGTTGCGGCTGGTCGTGCCGGGTGTCCAGGGCGTTTCGTGGGTCAAGTGGCTTCGCCGGGTCGAGCTTGGCGACAAGCCCTATGCGGCGAAGGATGAGGCGGTCCACTATGTCGACCTCATGCCCGACGGGACGCACAGGCAATATACGTCGATCCAGGAATGCAAGTCCGTCATCACGACACCGTCCGGTGGGCAGACACTCGTCGACAAGGGATTCTTCAATGTCAGCGGACTTGCTTGGTCGGGGCGGGGCAAGATCCGCAAGGTCGACGTCTCGTTTGACGGCGGCAAGAGCTGGCAGGAGGCCAAACTTCAGGCCCCCGTCCAGTCGAAATGCCTGACGCGATTCACGCTCAACTGGAACTGGAACGGCGAGCGGGCGATCCTGCAGTCACGCGCCACGGACGAAACGGGCTTTGTCCAGCCGAACTACCGCCAGCTACGGGCGGTGCGCGGCACACGGTCGATCTATCATAACAACGCCATTCAGTCCTGGCTGGTCGAGCCGAGCGGGGAGATCAGCAATGTCCAGGTGGCGTGAGATGTCGTTCGGTTTCGTCCGTCGCGCGGCTCTCGTTGCGGTCTTCGCGGCGGCGGTCGCGTCCGGCGCGTCGGCTGCGGACAAGTATCCGGGCGTCGGCCGTGCGGCGACGCCGGCAGAGGTGGAGGCCTGGGACATCGACGTGCGCCCCGACTTCCAGGGGCTGCCCAAGGGGTCGGGCACCGTCGAGAAGGGCCAGGAGATCTGGGAGGCCAAGTGCGCCTCGTGCCACGGCACCTTCGGCGAGAGCAACAAGGTCTTCACGCCGCTGATCGGGGGCACGACGAAGGAAGATGTCGAGAAGGGGCGTGTCGCCAGCCTGTTGCGGCCGGACTACCCACAGCGCACGACGTTCATGAAGGTCCCGACCATCTCGACCCTGTTCGACTACATCCGGCGCGCGATGCCGTGGAACGAGCCCAAATCGCTGACCCCGGACGAGGTCTACTCGGTTCTCGATTTCATGCTGAATCTTGCCGAGATCGTCCCGGACGACTTCGTTCTCGATGATCAGTCGATTCGCGAAGTCCAGAAGCGCATGCCCAACCGCAATGGCATGTCGACGAACCACGCGCTTTGGCCGGGGGCCGGGTTCGGAACTGAGAAGAAGAAGGCGGATACGGCGAACACGGCCTGCATGAAGGATTGCGGCGGACCGGTCCAGATCACCTCGACACTCCCCGACCATGCATGGACGGCTCATGGAAATCTTGCGTCGCAGAACCGGCGTATCGGGCCGGTCCGCGGCCGGGTGACCGGCAATGACGATCCCGACGCCATCGACGAGCCTGGCCCGGCCGGTTTCAAGCTTGCGCAGAGTGCCGGTTGCATGGGATGTCATGGATTGAATAACAAAATCGTCGGACCGAGCTACGTCGACGTCGCCGCAAAGTACAAGGACAAGGACATGCTCGACACGCTTGTGGGCAGGGTCGTGAAGGGCGGCGAGGGGGTCTGGGGCGAGGCAGCGATGCCGCCCCAGGAAGGTGCGAGCGAAGGCGAGATCAAGACGATCGTGGAATGGATCCTCGCCGGCGCGCCTGGTCGCTGACGGGTTCAATCGGAACTGTTCGGAATCGAAAGGGGAACGTTCATGAAGAAAATTTCGAGGGGTCGCCGCAGCGTGCTTCGTGCTGGCAGCGGTGCGGGTGTCGTTGCGGCACTTGCGGCCGCCGGGTTCTTCGCGCCGGGCGAGGCGCTGGCCGCGTGGGCCAAGGACGCATTCGAAGGCAAGAGCGTGGCCGATGCGATGAAGGCTATGGGGGCGACGGCCAGCGGCGCCAGCGGCGACGTGCAGATCGTCGCTTCCGACATCGCCGAGAACGGCGCCGTGGTGCCGATCCAGGCGATCAGCAAGGCGGCCAACACGCAGCAGATCGCCATCATGGTCGAGAAGAACCCGAACGTGCTGGCCGCGATCTTCGACGTTGGTCCCGACGTGCTGCCGGACTTCACCACCCGCATCAAGATGGGCGAGACATCGAACGTCACCGTCCTCGTGAAGGCAGACGGCAAGTTCCTCACCGCGACCAAGGAAATCAAGGTGACGCTGGGCGGCTGCGGCGGTTGATCGCGCAGTCCCGGCAACATCGAGAAGAGATCAGGAGAACATCATGCCCAGCCCGATGCGAATCCGTGCCGCCAGCAAGGACGGCATCACCGAAGTCCGCATCCTCATGAACCACGAGATGGAGACCGGCCAGCGCAAGGACTCCGCCGGCAAGGTCATTCCCGCCTGGTTCATCCAAGAAGTGAAGGCGAGCCTCAACGGCAAGGAAGTGCTGCAGGCCCAGTGGGGACCGTCGATCTCCAAGAACCCGTACTTCGCCTTCAAGATCAAGGGCGGCAAGGCGGGCGACGCCGTCTCGGTCACTTGGCTCGACAACCGCGGCGAGACCCGTACGGACGAGGCGAAGGTCACCTGAGGGTGGCCTTCTTCTCCGCCGGACTTTCGGAAACAATCACGAAACAGTCGTAAAGGGAGGAAATCCATGGGCGCCAGAATCCCCTCGGCGCTGGTCGTCGCGGCCTTGTGTTCGGTCGCGTCGTTCGGCGTTGTCGCTCAGGAGAAGGATGATGCCGCAAAGGGCATCGAGGCCTACCGCGAAGCGCTGAAGGACGGCAATCCGGCCGAGCTGTTCGAGATGTCCGGCGAGGAACTTTGGCGCAAGCCGGCCGGGCCGAAGAACGTCTCGCTCGAGAAATGCGATCTCGGGCTCGGCGCGGGCAAGGTCGAAGGCGCTTACGCGCAGCTTCCGCGTTACTTCAAGGACACGAACAAGGTCCAGGACCTGGAATCCCGCCTGCTCACCTGCATGTCGACGCTTCAGGGCGTCGACACGGCGGAGTACGTGAAGGCGCGTTTCAACACCGCGAAAAAGAACGACCTCGTCGCGCTGACGGCCTATATCTCCGGGGCGTCCAACGGCAAGAAGGTCAAGGTCTCGACCAAGCACCCGATGGAGAAGCAGGCCTTCGAGCTCGGCAAGCGGATGTTCTTCTACCAGGCCGGCCCACACGACTTTTCGTGCGCGACCTGCCACGGCGAGGACGGCCGGCGCATCCGACTGCAGGATCTGCCGAACATCACCAAGCACGAGGGCGCGCTGGCAGGCTGGACGACATGGCCGGCCTACCGGGTTTCCTCGGGCCAGATGTGGTCGATGCAGTGGCGCATCAACGACTGTTTCCGTCAGCAGCGCTTTCCCGAGCCGGTCTATGCATCGGACCTGACGGTGGCGCTGTCGATGTTCATGGCCGCCAATGCGAACGGCGCGACCATCCAGACCCCCGGCATCAAGCGATAGGCGAATGGCCATGACCCAGACAATCCGAAAGATCGTCCCGGCAGCCGCCATCGCGGCGGCACTCCTCTCGGCGGCCCCCGCGGCGAATGCGCAGTCCTCATGGGGCAAGCAGGCCGACGACAAGTCGTTTGCGGCCATGCTTCAGTCGGGATTCCAGAACGCCGGCACGGTCACGACCGACCGGTTGAAGCAGGACGAGACGCAGGCCTTCTGCTCGAACCCCGCGAAGGCCAACTCGAAGGCGGGTGCCAAGAAGGCGGCCGAGGTCGAGAAGGCGAGCCTTGCCACGGTCAAATATCCGGCCGACGGCAAGTTCCTCGGCGACTGGAAGAACGGCGAGAAGGTCGCGCAGAGCGGTCGTGGCCTTACCTGGACGGACAGCGCCACCCAGGCCAACGGCGGCAACTGCTATAACTGCCACCAGATCGACACGAAGGAGATTTCCTACGGAACGATCGGGCCGAGCCTGCACAATTACGGCAAGCTCAAGGGCAATACCGAGCAGACACAGCGCGAGACCTGGGCCAAGATCTTCAACTCCAAGTCCAACAACGCATGCTCGAACATGCCGCGCTTCGGCCACATGGGGATCCTCAAGGAGCAGGACATGAAGGACATCATGGCCCTGCTGCTCGACCCCAACTCGCCCGTGAACAAGTAGGCGCGGCAGGGAAGGAAGGAACATGGATCGGCGGGAATTCCTCGGCGTCATTGCCGCCGGGGCAGCGGCAGGTTTTACCTTTCCGGGGCGCGAAGCGAGCGCCCAGGCCGAAGCCGCAGCACTCTATGACGCGCCGAAGTTCGGCAACGTCTCGGTGCTGCACTTCACGGACTGCCATGCCCAGCTCCTGCCGATCCACTTCCGCGAGCCGAACGTCAATCTCGGCATCGGTTCGATGGCCGGGCGTGCGCCGCACCTCGTCGGCACGGCGCTGCTCAAGCAGTTCGGCCTGAAGGCGGGCAGCCGGCATTCCTTCGCGTTCACGCATCTCGACTTCGTGAAGCTGGCACGGCAGTACGGCCGCGTCGGCGGCTTCGCGCATCTCGCCGCGCTGGTCAAGCGCGTGCGGGCCACGCGTCCGGGTGCACTGCTGCTGGATGGCGGCGACACATGGCAGGGGTCGGGCACGTCCATGTGGACGAACGCCCAGGACATGGTCGATGCGGCCAAGCTGCTCGGCGTCGACGTGATGACGCTGCATTGGGAATGCACGTACGGCCAGGAGCGCGTGGAGCAGGTCGCGAAAAACGACTTCGCCGGCAAGATCGAGATCGTCGCGCAGAACATCAAGACCGCGGATTTCGGCGATCCCGTGTTCGAAGCCTACACGATGCGCGAAATCAATGGCGTGCCGGTCGCCATCGTGGGCCAGGCCTTCCCGTATACGCCTATCGCCAATCCGCGCTACATGGTTGCCGACTGGACCTTCGGCATCCAGGAAGAGA
This sequence comes from Rhodospirillales bacterium, assembly GCA_016794025.1. Classification (GTDB taxonomy): domain Bacteria; phylum Pseudomonadota; class Alphaproteobacteria; order CACIAM-22H2; family CACIAM-22H2; genus Tagaea. The sequence goes on from JAEUKX010000078.1 coordinate 63,423, forward strand.
ACATGCAGGCCACCGTCGATGCCGCGCGCGCGGCGGGGGCGAAGGCCGTCATCCTGCTGTCGCACAACGGCATGGACGTGGACCTGAAGCTCGCCTCGCGGGTGCGGGGGATCGACGCCATTCTCGGCGGCCACACGCACGACGGCGTACCATCGCCCACGATCGTGCAGAACCCCGGTGGCAAGACGCTGGTGACCAACGCCGGCTCGAACGGCAAGTTCCTTGGCGTGCTCGATCTCGACGTGCGCGACGGGAAGGTGAGCGACTTCCGCTACCGACTGCTTCCGGTCTTCGCCGACCTGCTTGCGCCGGATGCGGAGATGAAGGCGCTGATCGACAAGATCCGTGCGCCGCACCTTGCAAAGTTGCAGGAAAAGCTCGCCGTCAGCGAGGGGCTCCTCTATCGCCGCGGCAACTTCAACGGAACGTTCGACCAACTCATCCTCGACGCGCTGATGGCCGAGAAGAACGCCGAGATCGCGTTCTCGCCGGGATTCCGCTGGGGCACGTCGGTGCTTCCGGGCGAGGCGATCACCATGGAGAACGTCCTCGACCAGACCGCAATCACCTATCCCTACACGACCCTCAACGAGATGACGGGCGAGCAGATCAAGGTCGTGCTCGAGGATGTCTGTGACAACCTGTTCAACCCCGATCCCTACTATCAGCAGGGCGGGGACATGGTGCGCGTGGGCGGCCTTTCCTACAGATGCGACCCGACGGCCGGGGCCGGCAAGCGCATCTCGGCGATGACGCTCAAAGGCAAGCCGCTCGAGGCTGCAAAGAAATACAAGGTTGCCGGCTGGGCGCCCGTCGCCGAGGAAGCAAAGGCGGCCGGCGGCGAGCCGATCTGGGACCTCGTTGCCCGCCATCTGCGTGCGAAAAAGACCCTGGCGCCGCCGAAACTGAACCTGCCGGGCCTCGTGGGCATGGAAAAAAATCCCGGAATCGCCACCTGACGGGGCCGACCCGGTAACGTTCCGTAATCCATCGTCCAGATTTGTCCAAGGACGCGCCGCCTTCCTGCCACGTTCGGCGCCCAAATCAGCAGCATCGCAATCCTCAAACGGGAGTCTCCGCGATGCTCACCCGCATGAACACCTCTGTGCGCAAGGCGCTGCTCGGTGCAGCCGCCCTGTCGGCCCTTCTCGTCTTTTCTCCGCTCGTCGAGCGCGGTGCTTCGGCCGCGCCTGCCGCCCCGGCGGCGGCGGTCCGAAACCTGCCGGACTTCAGCGATCTCGCGGCCTCGGTCTCGCCGGCCGTGGTGCAGATCACGGTCACGACGACCGAAGTCGATCAGGAGGCATCGGTTCCACCGCAGTTCCGCGGCACGCCTTTCGAGCAGTTCTTCAACCAGGGCCCCGGGCAGCCGCATCGGGCCAAGGCGCTTGGCTCGGGCTTCGTCATCGATCCCAGCGGCTACATCGTGACGAACTTCCATGTCGCCGGCCGCGCCGATGATATCCAGATCGTCTTTGCCGACGGTACGCGCCTTCCCGCGAAGCGGGTCGGGGCCGACCAGCGCACGGATCTGGCGCTGCTGAAGGTCGACGCGCCCAAGCCGCTTGCCTATGTCGAACTGGGCGATTCCGACAAGGTGCGCATCGGCCAGTCGGTGCTGGCAGTCGGCAACCCCTTCGGGCTCGGCGGAACCGTGACGGCCGGCATCGTGTCGGCACGCTCGCGCGACATCGGGTCCGGGCCGTACGACGACTACCTTCAGATCGACGCGGCCATCAACCAGGGCAACTCGGGCGGGCCGACGTTCGACGTCGACGGGAAGGTGATCGGCGTCAACACCGCAATCTTCTCGCCCAATGGCGGATCGGTCGGGCTCGGCTTCGCGATCCCGTCGAACATCGTCCGGAAGGTCGTCGACCAGCTCCGCGATCACGGCAAGGTCGACCGCGCCTGGATGGGCGTGCAGACGCAGGCCGTCGACGGGGCGCTGGCCGCGGCGCTCAAGCTGCCGGCGGCCTCCGGCGCGCTGGTCAGTGCCGTCCAGAAGGACAGTCCTGCGGCCGCGGCGGGGCTCAAGCGCGGCGACGTGATCCTGTCGATGGACGGAGCGAAGATCGACACGCCGCGCGAGCTTTCGCGCCGCGTGGGCGATCTGGCCGAAGGCAAGCGCGTCGATCTTGAGATCTGGCGCGACGGCAAGCGGACGGCGAGCGAAGTCAGGCTCGGCGCATTGCCGACCGAAGACAAGGTCGCCGCGAACGGACCCGACGCGAAGGGCGAGGGGCCGGGCCTAGGCATCCAGCTTGCGCGCACGCCGCAGGGCGAGGTCATCGTGACGGGCGTCCTCAATGACGGGCCGGCCGATCAGGCAGGCCTGCGACCGGGCGATCGGGTCGTGGAGGTCGACAAGCACCGCGTCCGCAGCCCGGAGGATGTCGTCAAGGCGCTTCACCGGGCACGGGCGGAGCATCGCGAGGCGATCGCAATGTTCCTCCAGCGCGAGGGCGAGTCGCTCTACCTTGCGGTCCCGCTGAAGGCCAAAAGCTGAAGCAGGGAAGCCACCATCCGCAGGAGGCACCCGGCGTCGCGTTCCCCCGGCGTCGGGTGCCGGTCGTCGGCGCGTCAGGCCCCTTCGGGCCGCGCGCCGTTCGCGCGCCCGACCCAAAGGGTGGCACCCGCCGGGCCATAATCTTCGGAATGGGGCAGATTGCGCGCAATCTCGCAGCCATCGCCCGGCTTCAGGTCGATTGCCCGCCCGTCCATCGTCAGGATCAGGCTCCCGCGCGCCACAAGGAGCCTTGCGTCGAACGGATGCGTATGCGTGCCCGTCGACAGGGAAGGCGCCCACTCGCGCACGAGCGTTTCATCGTAGCCGTCGGCGTTCGCCGCGGCAGCGAACTGCTCGAATGTCTCGGGCTTCATGGCGGGGATACTATCCCGTCAGACCGCGAGCGCCAACGCTTCGCGCCGATGGTCGGCCACGGCAATGCGCCGGCTTCCGCGCGCGCCGACAAGGCCCACCGACCCCATCAGCCAGTCCGACGGCGGGCGCAGTGCGATCCGGTGGCCGCGGCCCGCAAGCGCATCGAGCTCGCGCGCGGGCATGCGCGCCTCGACGGCAATCTGGGCGCCGCCGATGAAGCTCCAGCGCGGTGCCGCAAGCGCCGCGGCGGCCGATGCGGGATCGCGCATCAGCGAAACGGCGATCTGCAGGTTGGTCTGCGTCTGGGCCTGCGCGCCGGGCGTGCCGAAGGCGAAGCTGCCTTCTTCGGGATGCGACATGAGGATGCCCACCAGCGTGTGGCGTGGTCGCTGGCCGGGTACGGGCGCATTGTCGCCCGAGCCGAACGCCGCCCCGCGATCGTTCGAAAGCCAGCCGTTGCGCGCGAGCACGCGCCCGCCGAAGGGGCGGTACAGCGAATGGATCAGCGTGCACACGGTGCCGTCGGCATCGACGGCGGCGCACTGTGTCGTCTCGCCATAGTTGCGCGACATCGCCGGCCCTTCACCTGCCCGGTGGTCGATCGACTCGCGTGCGGCCCGCATGGCGGCCGGCGCCAGCAGGCCTTTCGCATAGCCGTGCGGATCGTTCCCGTCGCGCAGTCCGCCAAGGCCCGCGTAGGCGCGCTTGTACGCCTCGACCAGCATATGGGTCCTGTGAACCGGATCATCCTCGCGCACGCTGTCAGCGCCCGCGATGCCCAACGCGGCCAAGGTGCCGACCGATTGGCTCAGGGGCGGCTGGCCGTGGACCGTCCACGCGCCGAATGAGAGTGAAAGCGCCGCCTCGTCCTCGACGCGGAAGGCGAGCGCCTCTTCTTCGCCAAGGCTGGCCCCGCCGCCGCGCCAGTCTGCCGTGGCCGCGCGCAGTTCGCTGTCCGCCGAACCGCTGTGCCGCCAGGCGGCGAGGCTTTCGCCGAGACCCGGCATCGACAGTCTCTCGCCGGTGCGGGGCAGCCGGCCTCCGTTGGCGGCCGCAAGCGCGCGGCGAAGGGGGCCGTCCGGCAGGGCCTGCAACTGCTTGTCGAGCCTGGCACCGACGGCAGAACCGCGCCGGGCGACCGCTTCGGCCGGGGCAAGGGCCGCATCGAGGCCAAGCCGGCTTGCCGTTCGGGCGAGGTGTGCGAACGCCGCCGGGGCGCCGGGGACAAGGCAATAGCCGGCCCGGTCCGCCTCGCTCGAGGGATGGGCATATCTGGCCGGTGCCGGTCCGCCACCATTTACGGCAGCTACCTTGCCGTCCTTCGTCCGCCACAGCGCGAAAAGATCGCCGCCCGGCCCGCACATGTCGGGCATGGTCGCCCAGTCGCAGGCGGCCATGGCGAGGCAGGCATCGATCGCGGAACCGCCTGCGGCCAGTGCATTGGCGCCGGCAAGAGTCGAGGACGGATGGCCTGCGACGGCGGCCCCGCCGAAGCCCGCGGCCACGCGGCCCGAGCCATAGTCGAAGCCGCTCATCGGACGAAGGCCGGCGTCTCGCCGCCGGTCGGCTTGCGCATGGCTTCGAGCATCGCGCGGAGATCGTCGATGTCGGCTAGGCGCGGGTTCATGCGGACCTGCCCCGAACGGGATGCGGCCTGTGCCACCTTCTCGCGCGCGTCGCCGTCGGGCACGTAAAGATCGACCGAAAGATCGAGATCGAGCGCATGGCGCACCTTCGACATGGCAGTGGCTGCATCGCGCGTGCCGAAGATGGCGGCAATCGTCTCGCCCTTGCGGCCGAGCGCCGGCTGGTTGAAAGCCGTCACGACCGGCAGGGCCAGCGCATTGCCAAGCCCGTGCGCGACATGATGGAGGGCGCCCAGCGGTGCGGCAAAAGCGTGCGCGAGCCCGAGATTTGCGCTGTTGAACGCGATCGCAGCCTGGCAGGAGGCGACCAGACACCAGGTCCGTGCCTCGCGGTCCTGCGGTTCGCGGTAGGCCCGCACGAGGGAGCCAGCAAGCAGGCGCATGCTTTCGACCGCGAACGGGTCGGTCATCACGCCCGACATCTTCGAGATATAGGCCTCGACCGCGTGCGTCAGCGCGTCGTAGCCCGACTGTGCCGTGACCTTGGCCGGGCAGCTCACGGTAAGGCTCGCATCGAGGAGCGCGATCTGCGGGGTCATTTCCTGCGAACGGAAGATGAGCTTCACGTCCGACCCGGACTTCGACGCGATGGCCGATTCGGAAACTTCGCTGCCCGTGCCCGCCGTCGTGGGCACGCACACGAACAGCGATGCATGGGGGGCCAGCTTCTTGCCGAAACCGGAGATCGCCTCGACCGTTCCGGGGTTGGACAGCAGCATTCGGGCGACCTTGGCGGTGTCCATCGTCGAGCCGCCACCGATCGCCACGATCAGGTCGGGCTTCGCTGACGCGAGGGCTTCGGCCGCCTTCGCGATGCTGTCGGTGTCGGGCTCGTGCGCCGGGACAGGGATGACCGGCGATGCCGTACCGGTCGCCTTCGCGAGGACCGATGCCGCGCGCGCGGCGATGTCGCCGCCTGCAAAGAAGGCGTCGACCAGAAGGGCAGGACGGCGGCACCCGTGCTCTTCGGCCAGCGCGCCGAGGCGCTCGAGGCCGTTCCAGGCGCAGACGACGCGACGCGAGGAATGGAAGAAGACGAAGTCGGCGGGAGCAGTCTGGGTCATCTTGGGGCGCTTCCGATTTGTCCGGTAAACAGTACTTTTACGGGTGCCGCCGGTCAATCCTGCCGGACGAGCGGCCTTGCGTTGCGTGGCCCGCCGCGCGCCAGATCCACACGGACCGAATAGCGCATCAGGTCGGCACGGTGGACGGAGCGGCCCGCCATCACGCGCCGCCCCTTGCGGTCAAAGTAGACGAGATGGCGAACAAGGACCGGCGAACCGGCCGGGAGGTGGAGGAGTTCGACTTCCTCGGGGCCGGAAAGCGCGGCCTCGATCTGGAGTTCGCTATGCGTGAGGGCGATGCCGCCCCACAGCCGATGCATCAGCGAGCCCGTGGCGTGTTCGCGGCGCATGTCCTTCGAGAAGGCGTCGGGAATATAGCGCCAGTCGATCGCGACCGGTGCCATCTGGGTGGCGCGAACACGCTTCACGAAAAGCACGCCGGTACCCGGCGGCACGGCGAGGGCGTGCGCGATCTCCTCGGGCGCGCCGACACGCTCGAACGCGAGCACGGAAACCCGGAATGGCTGGCCCTCCGCGGCCCACTGGCGGCGGATGTCCATCACCGGCGTCAGCTTTTCCTCGACCTTGCGCTGGCTGACGATCGTGCCGCGGCCGCGCGTGCGCCGGAGGACACCTGCCTTGGTCAGTTCGGCCAGCGCCTCGCGCACGGTCGCACGGCTGACGTTGAACATCGCCGTCAGTTCCTCGTCGGAATAGAACCGCCGCTCCGGATCTGTCCAGCCGCCGATCATCGCGAGCAGGCGGTTGCGCACCTGCACGTAGAGCGGTATGGGCGAGCTCCGGTCGATCGCGGCAGCCGTGCCGTCCCTTCTTTCGGGTTTGCGTGCCGGTCGCGCCATTCTCAGGCCTTTCCGTTGGCGACCGCTTCAAGGTCGGCAATCAGTTCGAGAACGACGGGCAGCGGCCGGCAGTCGCGCAGCAGCTCGATTGCCGCCTTAGCAAGCGCCCGATCGATCGAGATCGCCTCGGCGCTGGCGGCGGGAAACCCGTTGCCGCGCAACGCTTCGGCGCACATCTCGACGATCTCGGCGCGCATGTCCATCCGGTCAGGCCGCTTTCGACGACGGGCCGGAAGTGCTGCCTTCGACCTCCGGGATCGGCGGGATGGGCACTTCCCACGGCGCCACGTCGGCCCGGATCTTGGCCAGCGCCTTCGCGATGATGTCGACTTCGGCATCCGGGTGGGTGGCGCCGAGGCCGTATTCGGCGGCGAGCGCGCGGGCGCGGGCCGAGCGCTTGCGTTCTTCCGACGGAAGGTTGACGACCGCGTAGACGCCGTTGAGCAGGGATCCACGCAGCTTCTTGGCGAACTTCTTGCCGAGGAGTTCCTTGTCCAGCGCCGAGATCTCCGAAAAGAAACGGCGCATGACGATACGGCCGAACTGCACGTGCCGCGCCTCGTCGCGCAGGATGAGGCGGCAGGCCTCGCGGATAGACTCGAAACGCGCGTTCTCATAGCGCGCCTGAAGCAGCTCGCCCGAAAGCTGTTCGAACAGCGTGTTCACGGCGAGGCCGGCGAAAAAGCTCATCGCCTTCTCGTCCTTCTCGTCGTGGAACTTCGGGATGATCTTCAGGAAATAGTCCGACTGCGGCGTGGGTTGGTAGGCGTGCAGCGCCTGCGCGATCCGGAACGACGCCTCGTGGTGGCGCAGTTCCTCCTGGATGAAGTTCACGACATGCTGCTTCACCTCGAACGGCTGGTGTCCGAAGACGGCGTCGCGGAAGCGCTCTGCCCCGTAAGGCGTGGCACCGTGCTCCATCCATGCGCGCAGCGACCACCATTCGGCGCCCGCGCGGCGGACTTCGTCGGGGAGATCCGCCTTCTTGAGATCGGAAAAATCGATCTTCGACGGATCCCACGCGAGATCGCGGGCCTGTTCGCACAGCTTCCAGATGTCGTCGTAGGCCTGTTCGGCGACGATCGGATACGGGTTCGGGTTCTGAACCACTTCTTCGAGCATCGAGGCTTCCATGGCGATCGCTCCTTCGGACGGATGTCTCAACGATAGGTCAGTGTCGGGCGGCTTACCACCGGCGTCAGGCCCCCAGGAAAGCCGCGCGGATGTCGTCGCTTCGGGCAAGTTCGGCTGCGGCACCCTGCCGCACCACGCGGCCGACCTGCAGCACATAGGCACGATGGCAGACGGCGAGCGCCTTGCCGACATTCTGTTCCGCCAGCAGGATCGCGGTCCCGCCTCCCACGATGGCGCGCACGCGGTCGAGCACCTCGTTGGTCAGCAGGGGCGACAGGCCCAGCGAAGGCTCGTCGAGCAGCAGCAGACGCGGGGCGGACATGAGGGCGCGGCCGATCGCCAGCATCTGCTGCTGACCGCCCGAAAGCTGCCAGCCGAGCGCCTTCTCGCGTTGCGCCAGCACGGGAAACATTTCGAAAAGCGCGGCCACGCGCCGATGCGTTCCGGCGCCGTCCGTGTTGCTTGCGACCTCGAGGTTCTCGCGCACCGTCATGCCGGGAAAGACGCGGCGGCCTTCGGGGCAGTAGGCGATGCCCAGTCGCGCACGACGGAAGGTCGCCACGCCCGAGAGGTCCCGCCCGTCGAACTCGATCCGCCCGGCGACAGGCTTTAGCAGGCCCATGATCGTCTTCATGGTCGTGGATTTTCCCGCACCGTTGGCGCCGAGAAGGGCCACCGCCTCGTCGGCGCGGACCTCGATCGTCGCCTCATGCAGTGCTGCGATCTGGCCATAGCTGGCGGACAGCCCATCGAGCCTGAGGATCGGCGTGCTCACGCCACGACCTCCGCGGCTTCCTGCGGGCCGAGATAGGCCTCGACCACCTTGGCGTTGCGCGCGACGTCGCGCGGGCTTCCCTCGGCGATCTTCTGTCCGTGGTCGAGGCACACGAGGCGCGTCGCCAGCGGCAGCAGGAACGGCATGTTGTGCTCGATGACAACCAGCGTGAGCCCGCTGCCGGCAAGCGCCTTGAGGCGCTGCGCCAGGTCGGCCTGTTCGGACTCGTTGAGACCCGCGGCCGGCTCGTCGAGCAGCAGGAGCGTAGGCTGCAGGGCGAGCGCGCGGGCGATCTCGATGCGCCGTTTTGTCCCGTAGGCAAGTCCGCCGCACGGGCGCATTGCGACCTCGGCGGCGCCGACCGCTTCGAGCAGGCCCATCGCCTCGGCGCGCGCAAGCGCCATGGCCGTGGCACCGGTCTGCGTACCGAGCGCCAGGTGCCGGGCCGCGCCGCGCGCGATGGCGACATTGTCGAGTGCGGACATCTCGTCGACGAGATTGAGATTCTGGAAGGTCCGGGCCACGCCGAGACGCGCGATCTCGTGCGCCGGCATGCCGCCGACATCCGTACCGGCAATGCGGATGCCACCGCCATCGGGCGTGTAGATGCCGGTGATGCAATTGACGAGCGTCGTCTTGCCGGAGCCGTTCGGGCCGATCAGGCCGAGGATCTCGCCCGGGCGCACGTCGAAAGACACGGCATCGAGGGCCTGCAGCCCGCCGAACCGCTTGCCGACGCCGTCGAGCGACAGGATCGCCCCCGTCGGCACGGTCGGACGTGCGGCGGCCGGAAGTGGCATGGCGAAGGGTGCCGGCGGCGGGGCCTCCGGCGCAAGACGCCGGCGTGCATCCTCGACAAGACCAAGCAGGCCATTGGGTGCCACGATGATGGTCGCGAGCAGGACCAGGCCATACGCGATCAGATAATAGTGCTCAAGGAAGCGGAACCACTCCGGCAGGTGAATCAGGAGGACGGCCCCAAGGATGGCGCCGGCCAGCCGCGTGCGGCCGCCGACCACGGTCATGGTGAGGCAGGCGACCATGGCGTGGAATTCCAGCGCCTCGGGCGAGATCACGCGGATCGTGTGGACGTAGAGCGCGCCTGCCAGCCCGGCATAGAGCGCGCTCAGCAGGAACGTCTCGAAGCGCAGCCGCGCGACGTCGAGCCCCAGCGACATCGCGGCAGTCGGGTTCTCGCGCATGACGTGGAGCGCGTGCCCGTAGAGCCCGCCAAGCACGGCACGTGCGGCAAGGCCGAGCGCCGCGACAAGCCCCCAGACGATCAGCACCGTCGGCCAGCCGCGCGCCAGCGTCATGCCGAAGAGGACGATCGGGGGCACGCCGGCGATGCCATTGGCGCCGCCCGTGACCGCCTCCCACTTGATCGCGACCAGCAGCATGACCTGCGCGATGCCAAGCGTGGCGAGCGCAAAATAGTGACTCTCGAGCCGCAGGACCGGTGCCGCGACGATGGCGGCCAGGACGACCGGCGCCAGCGCCGAGGCGGCGAACGTGGCCGGGAATCCCCAGCCGAACTTGGCGCCGAGGATGCCGGTGAAGTACGCGCCCAGCCCGAAGAACGTGCCGTGGCAGAGCGAGAGCGCGCCGGCATGCCCGAACACGAACTGGTAGCCCATGACGAAGATCGCGTAGATGCCGGCAAGCGCGAAAAGCCGCAGCCCGTAAGGCGTGTCGAACGCCATTGGCCAGACGACGAGGACCACGAGCCCGAAGGCGAGGGCGGGGTTGATCCCGGAAAGGAGGCGCCCCGTCATGCTCGTCGCTGCACGAGCTCGCCGAACAGGCCCTGCGGCCTGAAGAACAGGATCGCAAGCACGACCGCGTAAAGCAGGATCGAGGCGGCTGTCTGCGAGAAGAGCCATCCGAGCGCGTCGGAGCCGAACAGCGCCGGCACGATCAGCGGCAGTGCAGGGAAGATCACTTCGAACAGTGCTATCAGCAGCGCGCCTGCCACGGCGCCCGCAATCGATCCCCAGCCGCCGATCGTCACCGCGATGTACGCCTTGACGATGTAGTTGGTGCCGTCGCTCGGCGTGACGAAGAACGTGTTGGACAGCAGCGCGCCGGCCGCGCCCGCAAGCGCCGTCGCCAGCGCGAAGGTGAGCGCGATCATCGCGTTGACGTCGATACCAATGGCGGCGGCCATCGTGCGGTCCTGGGCGGTCGCGCGCATCTTCCGCCCGAGCGGCGTGCGCGAGAACAGCAGGTGCTGGCCGGCGATGAGCGCTGCGGCCACGACGATCACGGCCAGCGACTGCTTGGGGATGGCAAGCTCGCCGAAGCGGACGAGAGAAGCGTCGAGCAGGGGCGGAGCGGCGCGCGGCTCGGGCCCCCAGATGGCGTTGGCCGCGTTCTGGAACACGATCCCGAGCGCGATGGTGCTGATGATCGTGGCGACCGGCGGCCGGGACTTGAGCGGGAAATACGCGAACAGCGAGAAGATCACGCCGAGCACGGCCATGCCCGCGGTGACCACCGGCAGTACCACGAGGCCGGGAACGGCACCCGGCCACAGCGGTGCCAGCATCGCAGCCGTCGCGATAGCGGCGAAGCCGCCGGCCATGACCATGTCGCCCTGCGTGAAGTTGACGGCGCCCGTGGCATTGAGCACGAGCACGAAACCGAGCGCGCAGAGCGCGTACGCCGCCCCCAGGGCAAGACCGTTGGCAAGAAGCTGAAGGGTCAGCAAGGGGCGGCGTCCGCTCTTCGTAGACGAGAGTTAGAGAACGCCCGTGATGTTCTCGTAGCGCTTGACGATCTTCGGGATGCGGCTTGCGCCGTCGTAGCAGATGATCATCGCCGAATGGGCCATGTTGCCCTTGCCGTCGGATTTGTACGTCATCGCAAGGCCCTTGTAGGTCGTCGTCGCGAGCGCCTTCTGCACGTCGGCCGCCGTCTTGGCGCCCTTCGCCGCCGCAGCAAGGACCATCGAGACCGCGTCGTACTGGCCGAGCGCGAACCCGTCGGGTTCGGCGTTGAACTCCTTGCGGTAGGCGGCAAGGAAGCCGTCGAGTTCGGGGGACCCGCCCGAGACCGGCGAGGCGCTTGTCTCCGCGCACACGCCCTTGAGTTCGGCCGGTTCCATCAGGTGCGCCGTGTGCGGCTGGTGCATGGCCGAGCCCGCCACGATCGGCAGGCCCAGGTTCATGGCCGCCGCCTGCTTGATGACGAGGCCGGTCGACGGACCGTGCAGGTGGAGGAGGACGACGTCGGGGTTCGCCGCCTTGGCCTTGCCAAGGACGGGCGACATGTCGCGCACGCTCGTTTCCAGCGCTTCCTCGAAGACCGGCTTGAGGCCCATCTTCTCGAGGTTCTTCAGGATGAACGTGCGGCCCGACTGGCCATAGGCCGTGGTCTGGTAGATGAGCGCCACGCGCTTCTTGCCCAGTTCCTCGACCGCGTACTTCACGTGCGCGACCTTGGTGACGTCGTCGCCGGGGAAGAAGCGGAAGACGTAGGGATTGTTCATCTCGGTGATCTGGGCGGTGCCCGAAACCGTGACGAGGGGAACCTTGTTCTCGAGCGCCACGGGCAGCATCGCCAGCATCTGCGTGCCGAGCATCGAGGCGGCGACGGCCTGGACCTTGCCGCGGCCGAGCGCGCGCTCAAGCGCGTTGACCGCGACCTCCGGCGCCACGCCGGTGTCGGCGACCTCGGCGGTGATCTTCAGGCCGGCCGGCGCGTTCTTGACGGCGAGCAGCGCGCCATTTCGCTGGCTGGTGCCCTCGATCGATAGGAAGCCGGTAATCGGCACGAGGATCGGCACGTTGACGTCCTGTGCCTTGACGGGCCCGGCTGCGGCGAACGCGCAGGCCGCGGCGAGGGCGACGACGGGAAGGCGGGCTGTACGCACGGGCATTGGCATCTCCTGTCCGGGTTCCCGCTTCGGCCGGCGGCCTGGGGAACGTGTCGAAGGGACGAGCGGCGAACCAGGCAATTCCAGCCGCAGTCGCGGCGTCAGTCAATAAAATTAGTTTGTACGGACAACCAGACTTATGGAAAGCGGAAAAAGGGCGCCGACGCCGGATGCCCCGGCGCCGGCGCCCCGGTTCGAATCGGAGGCGGACGTTTGGACCTGCCGGCGGCCTCAGCCGCCGAACAGATCTGAAAAGCGCTTCTTGTCGGCCTCCGTCGTTCCGAGGATACGGGCGTTGTCGAGTGGCATCACCTCGATCTCGGTGCCTTCGGGCAGCCAGGCCGGGTTGGGTACGCCCCTGCGCACGGGGATATAGCCCAGCGTCTTCGCCGCGAAACGCTGGCCGGCATCGGAGAGAAGAAAGTCGACGAACGCCTTCGCCGCGGCGGGATTGGCCGTCGTCCTCAGGATCGCGACGGGTTCCGTCACGGGAATGGCGCCTTCCTTCGGCACGACGAACTCGATCGGCGCGCCCTTGAGCTTCGCGTTGAGGGCCATGAAGTCGACCAGCACGCCATAGGGCTTCTCGCCGCCGCTCACGGAGGTCAGCACGGCGCCGTTGCCGCGTACGGCAACCGCACCATTCGACTTGAGGGTTTCATAGTATTTCCAGCCGAGTTCGCCGCGTTGCGTGAGCGCGCCCATCATGATGGCGGCAGCACCGGAATAGAGCGGGCTTGGCATCACGACCTGGCCCTTGAGTGCGGGCGCCGCGAGATCGGCCCACGAGGCAGGCCGCGTGGCGGCGGCCTTGTGGATGGCGATCCCGGTCGTGATCAGCTTGGTTCCGAAATAGGTCCGTTCGGCGTCGTAGGTGCCGGGCCGGATGCCGTCGAGCTTGGCTTCCGGATAGGCGAGCAGGCGGCCGGCCTTCTTCAGGATCTCCATGCTGACGCTGTCGGCGATCAGCAGCACGTCGGCCTTGATCTGGCCGGCGGCGGCCTCGGCCGAGAGACGGGCCATCACTTCAGTGGTGCCGGAGCGGAAGATGTCGACCGCCACACCCGGATTTGCCGCGCGGAACGCCTCGGTCGTCGCCGTCGCGTCCCTGTCGGGCTGCGATGTGTAGAGTGTCAGCCGGCCCGATTGGGCGTGGGCCGTACCGGCTGACAGGACCAGGGCGACGGCGAGGGCCAAGGCTGTCGCGATGTCGGTTCGGTCGGTCATCGTTCCTCCGGAAAGCGGAATTAGTCGGATGTTCTGCTATACAGGCGCAACCATGACGGTCGCGTGACGGCCGGTTGCGGTCAACCCCGCAGCACGTGGGCCATACCCTCCATCCGGACGCGGACATCGCGGCCAGCCTTCGGGCATTCCGAACTTGCGCAGGAAACGGCGAATTCGGGCAACGCGGCATCGGAAAGCGCAAGCCAGACAGTGCTCGCCGGTCCCGAAAACTCGACCCCGACGACCCGAGCCGCGGCCCCGCTGCCGTCTGCTCCGGCCGGGGCGATGCGAAGCTGTTCGGGGCGGACGACGATCGCCGCCTTGCCCGAGCGCGCGGCATCGTCGACCGGCACCCGGCCGAGCGCGCATCGGGCGATGCCCGCCTCGAGTTCGGCATCGAGCACGATCGCATCGCCTAGGAAGGTCGCAACCCCCCGGTCCGCAGGCCGGCGGTAGAGTTCGTCGGGCGCACCGGCCTGAACGAGCCGGCCGCCGCGCATGACGGCGACCTGGTCGGCGAAAGACAGCGCCTCGGTCTGGTCGTGGGTCACGAGGATCGCGGTCGCGCCGACCTTGGCGAGGACGCCTGCGACCGCCTTGCGCATGGCCGCACGCAGGCCGGTGTCCAGTGCGGAGAACGGCTCGTCCAGAAGCATCAGGCGCGGCTCGCGCGCCAGCGCGCGCGCCAGCGCCACGCGCTGCTGCTGGCCGCCGGACAGTTCGTGCGGCCGGCGCGCGCGCAGGGCGGGACCGAGTTCGACAAGGTCGAGCAGTGCATCGATGCGCGCCGCACGGCCGGTCATTTCGCGCGGGAGACCGAAGCCCACGTTCTCCGCGACGTCGAGATGCGGGAACAGGGCGCCGTCCTGCGGCACGAAGCCGATGTTGCGCAGGTGCGCCGGCATCGCGTCTCGCCCTGCGGCAAGCACGGTCCCGTCGAGCACGATGCGTCCGCTGTCCTGTGCCTCGAAGCCTGCGACGAGCCGCAGGAGCGTCGTCTTGCCCGAGCCCGACGGCCCCACGATCGCCGTCCGGCTGCCGCGCGCCACGCGCAACGACACGTCCGAAAGCGCGCCGACCATGCCGTAGCTTTTCGACAGGCCTTCGATGTCGAGGAAGGTCATCGGCCGGCAATCCGCCGCGACTGGAAATGGATGATCGCGGTCATCGGTACCGAAAGCGCCACCATCAGGAAGGCGTAGGGGGCGGCAGCGGCATAGTCAATCTCGCCGGTCAGCGCCCAGAATTCGGTCGCCAGCGTCACGGTCCCGTTCGGGGCGAGCAGCAGCGTGGCCGTCAGCTCGTTTGCCACGCCCAGCGCCGACAGCGCGAAGGCGGCGGCGGCTCCGGGCGCCGCGATGCGCAAGGTCACCTGCGCGATCGACTGGACCGGCGTGCGTCCGAGCGAAGCGGCCGTCCATTCGAGATCGACCGGAACCTGCGCGACAGAGGCGCGCAGGCTCGCGAGCGCCCGCGAAAGGAAGAGCAGCAGGTAGGCGGCAACGAGCGTCGCCTCGGTCTGGTAGAGCGGCATCGCCACGCGCACCGTGGCCGCGACCAGTGCCAGCGCCACCACGACGCCGGGAAGCGAACCCGTATAGTACTGGCACCCTTCCAGGAAGCGCTGCAGGCGGCCCGGCGAACGGACCGAAATCCACGCCATCGGCACGGCCGCCAGCGTCGTGGCCGCCCCGCCGAGGAAGGCAAGCCATGCCGTACCGGCAACCGCCGGTCCGATATCGGCAAGCTGCCACACTTTCGTTCCGCCGATCGCAAGCCAGCGCAGCAGCGTGGCGAGCGGAACGCCCACGCCCACGAGCGCGACCAGGCCCGCGAAGGCCAGGGCGGCCGGAGCAGCCCGCCCGAGCCGAGCGCCAGAGGCCATGCGGGCGGCACCCGATCCCACGCGGGCATAACGTTCGTGGCCGCGCGCCACACTTTCGCCCGCGATCAGCGGCAGGCAAAGCACGACCAGCACGATCGCCATCGCGTTTGCGGCGGGCCCGCTATAGGCGGACTGGAACTGGTCGAAGATCGCCGTCGTGAACGTGTCGAAGCGGACGAGCACATAGAGGCCGTATTCGGCAAGCAGGTGGAGACCGACCAGAAGCGAACCGGCGGCGATCGGCAGGCGCAGCTGCGGCAGCACCACGCGCAGGAACCGCTCGCCCGGAGCGAGGCCAAGCGAGGCGGCCGCATCCTCCATGGCGGGATCGAGCCGACGCAGCGCCGCCGCGACCGGCAGGTACACGAAGGGGAAGTAGGCGGCCGTCGACACGAGCACCGCCGCCCAGAACCCGTGCATGGCCGGCAGGAGACTGACCCAGGCATAGCTGTGGACGAAGGCCGGAACCGCGAGCGGGGCCGCCCCGAGCGCCGCCCACAGGCGGGCGCCGGGAAGGTCGGAACGTTCGGTCAGCCACGCAAGCGCCACGGCAATTGCCGCCGCGAGCGGGATCGTCAGTGCGAGCAGCAGGAGCGTGTTCGCAAGAAGCTCGAAGATGCGCGGCCGCAACAGGAGCCGGGCGACTTCGCCGGCCCCCGTTTCGACGCCGACCCATGCGACAAACGCCAACGGCACCAGCGAGAATGCCGAGACGGCGAGCGCCGGCACGAGGATGGCCGCCGGCACGCGAAGGGCCGGGAGGCGGCCGGGGCGGGGAAGGGCATTCGACAGCACGGGCAAGCGCTTACCGGAAGAAAAAAACGCATCCGGACCGACGGTCCGGATGCGCTCAATCGCACGATTGGCCGGTTTTGTCGACGCCGGCCCCTAGGGGACCCGGTCCCTCAGAGCAGGCCTGCGGCCGTCATCAGGTCGGTGACCTTCTTGTTGTCGAGCTGGGAGGGAGCAACGGCCGGCGCCTCGAGCCTGGCAAGCGGCTCGAGCTTGGGGTGCGATGCCTCGCCCGTTCCAACCGCGTATTCGAAAGAATCGCCGTCCCGGAGGACCTTCTGGCCACCCTTTCCCGCGATCCAGCGAAGGAATGCCATTGCCTCGGTCTTGCGCTTCGAGGAGGCGAGCACGCCGCCGCCGGAGACGCTGACGAACGCGCCGGGGTCGCGATTGCGGAAGTAGTGCGACGCGATGTTGCGGCTGTTCTCGCCCGTCTTCGCCTGATCGTTGAAGTAGTAGTAGTGGTAGATGAGCGCGCCATCGACCTCGCCGACATTGGCGGCCTTCATCGCATTGCCGTTGCCGCGTACGATGACGGCGTTCGTCTTCATCGCCTTCAGCCAATCCGCGGTCGCAGCCTCGCCCTTGAGCGTCAGGTACGCGCCGGCGATCGCCTGGAAATCCGCACCCGACGGCGAGGCGGCCCAGCGGCCCTTCCATGCGGGCGAGGCGAGTTCGGCCATCGATTTGGGGAGCTGGTCGGGTTTCAGCTTGTTCTTGTTGTAGACGAAGACCGTCGAACGCGCGGCAATGCCGACCCAACTGCCGTCTGCCGGGCTGTACTGGTTCGGCACGAGGGCAAGGACGTCCTTCGCGACAGGCTCGAACAGGCCGGCCTTTGCGACCAGCACCATCGCTGGGGAGTTTTCGGTCAAGAACACGTCGGCGGGGGTCCGGTTGCCCTCCAGCACGAGCTGGTTGGCCATGTCCATGTCGCTGCCCTTGCGGATCGTCACCTTGATTCCGGTTTCCTTGGTGAAGCCGGCAGCCCAGTCGCGGGTCAGGTTGTCGTGCTGGGCGTTGTAGACGAGGATCCCTTCGCCGGCCGTCTGCGCCTTCACCTGCGGTGCGAAGGCGGCGAGCGCGATGGCGCCAGCGGCGATGGTACGTAGGGTCTTATTCAGGAGCTTCATGGTTGTCCTCGGGAAGGATCGCCCGGTCTTGCCGGACCGCTCGGGATATAGTCACTTTCCAGTGAAAATGCAAACTACTCGCAATACGATTGCGTATCGATATCATTTTTAAAATATAAATATTACAGTATATTAAACGACATTTTTAAAAATTAAGATTAATAAAAAACACCCTGCGTCATTCTTTCGCAACCGCAACCAGCCATCGTGAGCATGGTCCGCAGCGATCCAGGGCGAACTTATCCGAGGAAGGATTCGATCCGCGCGATCTGCCTTTCGAGACACCGGGAAAGGTCATACTTATCGACTGCATCCGCCCGGGCGCGCACCCGGATTGCGGCGCTTTTCTCGCCCGCACGCAGCGCATCGATCAGCGTGTCGGCGAGAGCGTCGCTGTCGAAGAAATCGACCAGCCTCCCGTTGTCGCCGTCGTGCAGGACTTCCTCGACCGGACCCGTGCGCGATCCGACGACAAGGCAGCCTGCCGCCAGCGCTTCGACCATCGACCAGGACAGCACGAACGGATAGGTCAGATACACGTGCGCGGCCGAGACCTGCAGGACGCGCAGGAAATCGCCATAAGGCACGTTTCCGAGGAAATGCACGCGTGCGACGTCGATGCGATCCTTGACCTCGTCGAAGAAGCGCTGGCGCCAGGTCGTGCCGGCCGGTGGAGCCGCGCCGTAGCTTGTGCCGCTGCCGCCGATGACGAGGACCTGCGCATCGGGCTCAGCCGCGAGGAGCCTTGGAAGCGCACGCATGAAAACGTGGTAGCCGCGATACGGTTCGAGATTGCGGTTGACGAACGTGACGATCTTTTCGCCGGCACGGAACCGGCGGCCGCCCGCTTCGAGCGCCGCGTCGGGCGCCGGGCAGGCCCGTGTCGTGTCGATCCCGTCGAAGCAGACGTCGATGTGGTGGCGATACGCTTCTGGGAAGGTCGAGCGCTGCCATGCGGTCGGGCAAACGGCGCTGTCCATCGCGTCGAGCGCCAGGAGCTGGGCCGCCCGCTTGGCCCGCACGCGCTGGCGCAACGCCGTCGTATTGCCCGTGAACTCCGGGTCAAATCCGGTGTCGCCGCCTTCGAGCGGGTAGAAGAACTCGAGATAGTGATCGAGATGGGCCTGCGGCAGCACATCCTTGACGAACAGCGATTCACCCCACCCTGGATTGGCGCACACGATCCGCGGACGGAAGCCTTCCTTGGCCATCCGGTCGATTGCCGTTGCGCATGCCTCGCCGCGGAGGATCTTCGTCTCGAAATCGTGCGCGAGCGGATGGGCGGCAAGGGTGGTGCCGCGCATCGGTGCGTAGCGGTCGACCGGAATTCCCGTGTCGTCGGTCCGGCGCGCGATCGAAAGCGCGCGAACGCGGTGGCCGCGCGCCTGCAGGGCCGGCGCCAGATGGGCGTACTGGCCGGGGAAGTTCTGGTGGATGAAGAGGATGTCGGCGGCTGCTGTCATCGTCGGATCGGACTGGAAACTAGCATCGCGGCACAAGGTCAGTATAGGTCTATTTTCTTGACAATTTGCGGCTGCAGTCCTAGTATCGTTGCCCACATCGCGTCGGACGATGCGCGTGAGGCAGCATGGAGGAGGACCTTGGATACTTGTTACCTTTGTTTCTTTTCAACGAGTTAAATAGGCTACGTTGCCAGTGGTAACCAGTACCAAGGCCTTGAACGGCACGGTCAGGTCCGCCTAGCATCGTATTCCTGCCGCTTTCCTCGAAAGGACGATTCCTTGGCCACGAGAAATCCGCGTCGCTTCGACAGTTTCGCCGTTTCCCGCCGCCAAACTCTGGCGGGGTCGGCAGCACTGCTTGCCGCGTCGGCGTGGCCTTCGCGCGCGCAGGCGCCGCGGCGCGGCGGCCGGTTTGTCGTCGCGGCAGATTCCGAGCCGCGCAATCTCAATCCGGCGATCGTCGCGTCGAACGGCGTCTTCCATGTCGCCTCGAAGATCGTCGAGCCGCTCGCCGAAGCGGCCTATGGAACGAAGGACGGGCTGGCGCCGCGTCTGGCAACGTCATGGGAAGGTGCCGCGGACGGGCTATCGGCGACGTTCCGGCTGCGGGCGGGCGTCACCTGGCACGATGGCAAGCCGTTCTCGTCCGCCGATGTCGCGTTTTCCGCACTCGAGGTCTGGAGGAAGCTCCAGAATTTCGGGCGCGTCGTCTTCAAAGACCTTTCGGCGGTCGACACGCCGGATTCCGCGACGGCGGTGTTCCGGTTTGCGAAGCCCACGCCATTCCAGCTGATCCGCAATGCGCTGCCTTCGCTGACGGCGGTGGTGCCGCGCCATCTCTACGAAGGGACCGATATCGGCGCGAACCCTTACAACGCAAAGCCCGTCGGCACGGGACCTTTCGCGTTCGCCGAGGCGCGGCCGGGCGAGTACACGCGCCTTGTCCGCAACCGGACGTATCGCGATGCCGGCCAGCCGTTCGTCGACGAGATCATCTATCGCGTCCTGCCGGACCGTGCGGCGGCGACCGGCGCGCTTGAAGCGGGCGAGGTCCATCTGGCGGCCTTTTCGCAGGTGCCGCTCGACGATCTTGCGCGCGTCGGGAAGGTGCCCGGCCTGCAGGTCGTGACCAAGGGGTACGAGGCTCTGACCTACCAGCTCGTCGTCGAGATCAATCACCGTCGCAAGGAGCTTGCGGATCTGCGCGTGCGCCGTGCGATCGCGCATGCGATCGATCGCGACTTCGTCGTGCGGACCGTCTTTCTCGGCTATGCGCAGGTCTCCGATGGCCCGGTGCCGAAGAACGATCCGCAGTTCCACGCGGCCGGGCTGGCGATGCCAGGCTTCGACCCGGCGCGTGCAAACGCGCTTCTCGACGAGGCGGGTTACCGCCGCGATGGCCGTGGCGTGCGCATGCGCCTCCGCCTTCTGCCGGCCCCGTTTTTCGGCGAGACGAAGGCGTTCGGCGCCTATCTGCGTCAGGCGCTGGGCGCCGTGGGGATCGAGGCCGAGATCGTCGGAAACGACACGCCCGGCCACATCAAGGCCGTCTATTCGGATCATGCCTTCGATCTCGCGGTGGGACCGCCCGTCTATCGCGGCGATCCGGCGATCTCGACGACCGTGCTGGCGCAGGGCGGCCTTCCGGCGGGCGTTCCGTTCACCAACCAGGGCGGCTACCGGGACGAGGCGATGGACGCGCTCATTGCGCGCGCGGCATCCACGCTCGACGAGGCGACGCGCACCGAACTTTATCGCGAGTTCCAGCGCAAGGTTGTCGCAGACCTGCCGTTCATCAACGTGGCCGAGTGGGGATTCACGTCGGTTGCCAGCCGCAAGGCGCACAATCTCGACACCAATCCGCGATGGCCCGTGTCGAACTGGGCGGATGTCTGGCTCGAGGCATGAGCCGCATCGCGCGCATTCTTGTGCGGCGACTGGCGGGGATCGTACCGGTCGCCGTAATTGTCGTCGGCGGCACATTCCTGCTGCTCGAGGCGGCCCCCGGCGATGCCGTCGACGCCTATCTGGCATCGACCGGCGGCGACCGCGCGCTCGTCGAGGAACTGCGCCGCGCCTGGGGTCTTGATGCAGGCCCGCTCGCGCGGCTCTGGCTCTACATCTCCGCGCTTGCCCATCTCGATCTCGGCTGGTCGGTGGCCTTCTCTCGGCCGGTTATCGAGGTGATCGGTCAACGCATCGCCAACACGCTGCTGCTGATGGGATGTTCGGTGGCGCTCGCGGTCTTCGTCGGCTCGCTGCTCGGTGTCGTGGCCGGGAGCCGGCCCGGCAGTGCCGCGGATCGGGCGCTGTCGCTTGGATCGCTGGCGCTCTACGCCGTTCCCGGATTCTGGCTCGGACTCGTGCTCATCGTGGTCTTTTCGGTCGAGTTGCGCTGGCTGCCCGGCGGCGGGTTCGAGACGATTGCCTCGGGCCTGACGGGCCTCGCTCGGGCCGGAGACATCGGCCGGCATCTCGCGCTGCCAGTCGCAGCACTTGGATCTATCTATCTCGCCCTATACCTCCGGCTCATGCGTGCGGGCATGGTCGAGGCCTGGCGTCAGGATTTCGTGCGCGCCGCACTGGCGCGCGGACTCCCGCGCAGGCAGATCGTCTGGAAGCACGTCGCGCGAAACGCGCTCCTGCCGGTGATCACGATGGTGGGCCTGCAGGCGGCGACGCTTCTGGGCGGCAGCGTGGTCGTCGAAAGCGTCTTCGCCATTCCGGGGCTCGGGCGTCTTGCGCACGAGGCGGTCGTCCAGCGCGATACGCCGCTGCTTCTAGGCGTCATTCTGACCGGGGCAGGGCTTGTCATTCTTGCCAATCTCGCCGTTGATCTTCTTTATGGCTGGATCGATCCGCGCGTGGGCGCTGGCGCGGAGACGATGGCGTGAGTGCAGCAGCAGGCGATTTCCGGCTCCGTGACGGCCGCATCGGTGCTGTCCTGCTTACCGGCTTTGCGTTCGCGGCCCTGCTCGCGCCGTTCCTGTCGCCCGGGGACCCGCTGTCGATTGTCGGGACGCCACTGGTCCGGCCGTTCACGGACGCTGCCGTGCCGCTTGGGACGGACAGGCTCGGCCGGGACGTGCTGGCGCTCATCCTCCATGGTTCGCGGACGACGCTGGCCGTCGCACTTGCCGCCGCGTTCTGTGCGCTCGCTGTTGGCGCTGCGGTCGGGGCAGCGGCCGGCCTTGCTGGCGGATGGATCGACGAAGGGCTGATGCGTCTGACCGAGGCGTTCCAGACCGTGCCGGGCTTCCTTCTCGCGCTTGCCATCGTCAGCGTCGCCGGCCCCTCTATTGCAAGCATCGTTGCGGCCATTGCGGCCGGCGCGTGGCCGGGCCCGGCGCGGCTTGTGCGCGCCGAAGTGCTTTCGATCCGCGAGCGCGATTTCGTGATGGCAGCCCGCGCCATCGGCATGCATCCGTTCGAGATTGCCTGGCGCGAGGTGTTGCCGCTGGCCTTGCCGCCCGCCGTTGCACTCGTGTCGGTCATCGTGGCCGGCGCGATCCTGACCGAGGCGGCCCTGGCGTTTCTCGGTCTGGGCAATCCCAATGTCGCCAGCTGGGGGGCGCTCATCGCGGAAGGCCGCGCGGTGCTGCGGACCGCGCCATTCCTTTCGATCGTGCCGGGGACGGCACTGGTCGTCGCCGTTCTTGGTGTCCATCTGGCAGGCGAAGGCATCGCGGCGCGTCTGTCCGCCCCGGTGCATCGGTGAGCGCGCCGCTCATCCGTGCCGACGGCCTTGGCGTCAGCTATGGCGCGCTGGAGGCGCTTTCCGGCATCTCGCTCGAGGTCCGGGCCGGTGACCGGCTTGCCATCATCGGGGAGAGCGGCTCGGGCAAGACCACCTTGGCGCTCGCGCTTGCGGGGTTGCTTCCGGCAGCGGCCGATCTGTCGGGCGGGCTTGCTTGGCCGGTCTGGGGCGGGCGTCCGCGTGCGGGCCGGGACACCGGCATCGTCTTCCAGGATGCGTCGGGCTGTCTTGACCCGGTCATGCGCGTGGGCGAGCAGGTGGGCGAGGTGGTCGAAGCCCATCGCGGCACGACAGACGCTGTCGAACTGCTGAGGCTCGTCGAGCTTCCGGATCCTGCGAGCATCGCACGCGCTTATCCGCACCAGCTTTCCGGGGGCCAGCGCCAGCGCGTCGCCCTTGCCCTCGCGCTGGCCGGCGCACCGCGTCTGCTCGTGGCCGACGAGGCGACAAGTGCCCTTGACCCGGTTGTGCAGGCGCGCATCGCGGAACTCATCGAGCGTCTATGCGCAGCCCGTGGTCTCACGCTCGTCTTCGTGACGCATGACATCGCGCTTGCGGCAAGGCTCGGAACGCGCCTGGCCGTCATCTATGCCGCGCGGCTCGTCGAATGCGGCAATACGGCGGACGTGATCGCGGCGCCCCGGCATCCGTACACGCGCGCACTTCTTTCGGCACATCTGGACCTTTCTCCGCGCGCGGACCGGCCCCTGCCGACGGTGCCGGGCCAACCGCCAGCGGCGGGCGCCTGGCCCGCCGGCTGCCGCTTCGCACCGCGATGCGCTCGCGCGGAGGACCGGTGCTTGAGCGGCATCCCGCAATGGCGGGGGCGCGCGGATGCCGGTGCCGCTTGCATCCTTGCCGACGCGGCGTCTGCATGACCGAACCGGTCTTGACAGCAAGGGGCCTGCGCAAGGTCTTCCGGTCCGCCGGCCGGACCGTCGCCGCGTTGGACGGGGTCGACCTGCATCTTGCGGCGGGGGAAACGCTGGGCATCGTCGGCACTTCCGGGTGCGGAAAGTCGACTCTCGCGCGCGTGCTGCTGCGGCTGGTCGAGCCTGACGCCGGGTCGATCGCCCTCGCGGGCCGCGACTTCCGCTCGCTTGCCGGAGGCGCGCTGCGCGCCGCGCGTCGCGACATCCAAATCGTCTTCCAGGATCCGGTCGCCGCCTTCAACCCGCGCGCCAGCGTGGCAGGCGTCCTCGGTGATCCGCTGCGCATTCACGGCATCGCGACGCCCGACGCGCTCCCGCAGATCGTTCACACTCTGCTCGAACGTGTCGGACTGCCGTCGTCTCTGGCTTCGCGGCCGGTTCGCGATCTCTCGGGCGGGCAGCGCCAGCGTGTCGCCATCGCCCGCGCACTCGCCACGCGGCCGCGCGCGATCGTCCTCGACGAACCGGTGTCCGCTCTCGATGTCTCGGTGCGCGGCCAGATCCTGAACCTGCTCGACGACCTGCGGCGCGCGGAAAATCTCGCCTATCTCTTCATCTCGCACGACATCGGTGCGGTCAACGCCTTCGCCGACCGGATCTGCGTCATGGAAAGCGGCCGCATGGTCGAGGAGGGGCCGCCGAACGCGGTCATCCGGGCGCCGAGGACGATCGCGGCACGAACGCTGATCGATGCCGTGATGCGGCTTCCACGTCAGGATGCAGCGAGCGGCACGCCGACATAGGTGCCGAACTCGGTCACGAAATCGCACGATACGCAGGCATGCACGCGGCCCTGGCGATCGTCGAAAGTCGCAAGCCTGCCGACAGGGAAGACCGGCTGGTGCCAGACGCCCGGATCGATATGCACGCCGAACGACCCGTCGAAATGGAAGGCGACGAAATCCTCGGGCCGCACGTCGTCACCAGGCTTGGCCAGCAGTGCCACGAACGACGCGCCGTCGCGCGGAAAGAAGATCTGTCCGCCGTCCGGATGATAGTTGGCTTCGTGGGTATAGAGACGCGTTTCGTCGGAAGGCGCGCGGTCTTCGCGCGCGTCGGCCGGATCGTCGAACCAGCCCGTCACGTAGCCGCGGCCGACGGCGTGGTTGACCGCATGCTGGACCTGTCCGCGGCGCACCATCTCGAAAGTGTCCTCGACCACGCCGCCTTCGTTCCCGGTACCGTCCACGATCGGCCGCCAGCCCGGCTGCGGCCATGTCACGATCGTCACCCGACCGGTCGCGAAACTCTCGACGGCGTGCCCGTAGCCTGACAGGGCGGCGGGCGTCGCGCGCACGAACGGGGCCATGACCACGCGCGCCTCGCCGCGCCGGATCGACGGCATGGCGCCAAGATCGACGCCGGCGAAATTCGAAAACTCGACCTCGTTGCCCATCTGGAAATCCCTCCAACGAACCGGCGAAGTCTCGCCGAGCGGCGGCGCGTTGTCTATCCCGCGAGGGTCACGAACCGGGCCGGCTCGATCATGACCGAGACGGGCGTGCCGATCTCAAGCGCACTGGCGTTCCGGTGGTGTGGCACGTCGACGACGATCATGTGCGTGCCTGCCGCAATGGAATATCGGATCGTGCCGCCGAGAAATTCGCGCCGCGCGATCGTCCCGCCAAAGCCGGGGCCATCGGGCGGCGCAATCTGCGCGTCCTGCGGTCGGAATGCCATCGCAGCGGGACCATCCGCCCTGTCGATGTCGGGAATGCTGATCCCGCCGGACTGGAACTGCCGGCCGGTCACATGCCCCTCGAGGATGTTGGCGGTTCCCAGAAATGTCGCGACGAAGCGGTTCGCCGGTCGATCATAGAGTTCGACGGGCGTGCCGACCTGCTGGATCCGGCCGCCGTCCAGAACCGCGATGCGGTCCGCGACGGAATTCGCCTCCTCCTGATCGTGAGTCACATAGATTGTGGTCAGGCCGAGCTTTCTTTGAAGTGCAGAAATCTCATGGCGCATCTCCACGCGCAGCTTCGCGTCGAGATTGGAAAGCGGCTCGTCGAGCAGGAGAACTTCGGGCTCGACGACAAGCGTGCGCGCCAGAGCCACGCGCTGCTGCTGTCCGCCGGACAGCTGGGCCGGCCGCCGCTCGGCCAACTGCGACAGGCCGACGAGTTCGAGGCCACGCCGGACTTTCCCGCCGATCTCCGCTCGCGGAAGCCCCCGCTGTTCGAGGCCGAATGCGACGTTGGCTTCCACCGTCATGTGCGGCCAGAGCGCGTAGCTCTGGAAAACCATCCCGACATTGCGCTTCCACGGAGGAACCAATGTTACATCGCGTGCGCCGACGCGGATGGTGCCTGAGGACGGCATGCCAAATCCGGCCACAAGGCGCAGGAGTGTTGTCTTCCCGGAACCCGAAGGGCCGAGGAACGCGAAGAATTCGCCTTTCGCGACGTTCAGCGACACATCGTCGAGTATCGGTGCGCCGCCATATCCGAACGAGACGCGCTCGATTTCCACGCCACTCATATCGCCATCCCGCTTCTGGTCCGCTTTGCCCTGTCGCGTTCCGCGACCCTGAAGGAAAGCCATGTCGCGATCGCCACGACGACGACGGCTACGACACCGAGGGCCGCTCCTGGTCCGCGGCCTGCCGGGGACTGCATGTAGACGTAAATCCCGTAGGATAGTGGCGCGTTCGCATCCCTCGTCACGAGCAGAAGCGTCGCAGACAGCTCGACTGCTGCAGTCGCGAAGCTGGTCACGAAGCCGGCCAGAATGCCGCCGGCCATCAGCGGCACCACGATCCGCATGAGCGTCGTGCTCTTGGATGCGCCGAGATTCTCGGCAGCCTCCTCAAGCGACTGATGAAGCTGCTGCAATGCCGCGCTGCATGAGCGCAGCGCATACGGCAGACGTCGAACGGAATAGGCGATCGCAAGCATGAGCCAGAATGTCGCGAGAGATCCCGCCCCGAACGGGAGATCGACGGGGAAGTAAGTGCGCAGGATCCCGATGCCAAGAACAAGGCCCGGTACCGCGACTGCGGCCATCGCGATCTGGTCGAGCAGATGTCGTCCCGGGAGGCGCGTGCGCATTGCCAGATACGCGATCATCGCGCCGAGAACCACGTCGATCAGGGCGGCGATCGCGCAGTAAAGTATCGTATTCGACATGAAGCCGCCGGCTTCGCGGAAGATCGTCGTGTAGTGGGCGAGGGTAAATCCGTCAGGAAGGACGCTGAAGGACCAGATCGTGCCGACCGATAGCAGCAGGATGCCGATATGCGGGCTCAGCGCGAGGAATAGCGCTGCCAGGATGAACCCATAGGCCGCGATACGCTCGCCGCGCGAGATCTCGCGCTTGGAAAGTCCGCCGCCGCCGCGCTGCTGTGTTGCGAACTCGCGATTTTTCAGCGCCAGCAGCGACAGCCATACCGCCATCACGGACAGGACGACCAAGATGGTGGAAATCACGTATCCCATCGGATCCGCGATCCCGACCGACGTCACGCGCAGATACGCCTGCGGTGCAAGCATGTTGGTGACGTTCAGGAGGAGCGGGGTCGCAAGATCATCGAATACCTTCGCGAAGACGAGGGCGGCACCTGCGACGTATCCGGGGAGCGCCAGTGGGAAGACGATCCGGGAGAAAAGGCGCCAGCCCGACGCGCCGAGATTCTGTGCCGACTCTTCCATCGCGGAATCGATATTCGCGAGGGACGCGGAGAGATTGAGAAGGATGAACGGGAAGTAATGCAGGGCCTCGACGAAAATCACGCCATTGAGCCCGTCCATGAACGGGATCCTGAAGCCGAATGCGTCCATAAGAAGGAGATTGATCGATCCGTTTTTGCCGAAGACCAGCTGCATGGCGACGGCCCCGACGAAGGGCGGCATTACAAGCGGGACGACCCCGAGCGTCTGGATGATCGCGGCGCCGCGGAACCTGAAACGGACGGTGAAATAGGCGAGGGGCACGGCAATGGCGCTTGCCAGAGCGACAGTCATCAGGCCGACATAGATCGAATTCCATGCGGATTCGATCATGATCGACGTACGGAAGAAATCCGCGAAATTCACGAGCGTGAAGCCGCTTCCGTCCCAGAACGCGACAAACACCACGCTGGCCACAGGCACGATGAGAAACGCCACCAAATACGCCGCGATGAGCGCGGCACATCCGATATGGAACGGAGTGGCCGCCCAACGCGCCAGATACGGTGTGCGCCGTACGGGCGCCGGCTGTACCGCGACGTCGGTCAACGCGCGCGAGCGGCCTGCTCGGCCAGCGACTTTGCCTCGGCGTAGTTGCGCCGTGCAAAGGCGTCCCATTGCTCTTCGAACTCGGCCTGCCGGGCAGCAACAGGCTTGTCAGGCCGCTTCTCCTGGAAAGAACCGGCAATCTGCGGGTCCTTGGCCTGCGCCTCCGTGATCGGAGCCGACGACGCGAGCTTGCGCGCATTCGCGAGAAGTTTCTGGCCTTCGGCCGAACGGCTCTTCGAAACGGCCGCGGTTGCGGCATGAATCGACTTCCAGGCTTCCGTAAGTTCCTTGAGGCGGAAAGTGATCAGCCGGTCAAAAAGCGAGTTGAGAAGTTCGTAACGGACTTCCGATACGTCGTTGTTGAAATTCACTCGGGAACCGAGGCTCGCGTTCTTGAACGGATTGGGGTAGCCGGCGGGCGCCTTGTCATAAACGCTGAGGCGAACCGGCAGCCGCTGGATCTTCGGATCGAGAAGAAGGGTCTGTCCTTCGTCCGAAAGCAGGAACTCGACGAAGGCCTTTGCGGCGTTGCCGTTCTTCGCTCCGGCAACGATGCCGATATTCGCAGGAACGATCGTCGTAACGGAAGGATAGACGAACTCGACCGGAAAGCCCGATGCCTTGGCGGACAGCCCGAAGAAATCGATGACGATGCCGACGCCGTATTGGCCGGAATTGACCGCATCCGGAACTCCGAAGCTCCGATCCGAGACCGACGCGAAATTGCCGCCGATCTCCAGAAGGCTTGCCCAGCCCTTGTCCCAGCCTTCGCCCTGGAGGATCGTTTCAACGGTCAGGTGCGTCGTGCCGGACCGGGATGGGGCGGATATCCCTACATGTCCGAAAAACTCCGGCTTCTTCAGGTCGTCCCATTCCTTCGGAATCGGCAGGCTATTCGCACGCACGTAACGCGTATTGTACATGATGCCGTAGCCGGATGCGGCGAAGCCGAAATAGAATCCCTCCGGGTCGTTCACGGGCGAGGGGCCGACGCGTTCGGCGATGCCGGTTGCGGAAGGCTTGTATTTCTGCAGGAGACTCCCCTTCTTCAGCACCTCGAAGGCATCCGGCGCGGACGCCCAGAACATGTCGGGCGGGTTGGATCGCGTTTCGCGAATGAATGAGACACCGGCCGTTGTCGAACGGCTCTGGATCTCGACTTTCGTACCGGGGTGAAGCTTCTGGAAGGCGGCCACGAACGGGCCGGTGACGTCGCGAGAGAAGGACGTGACGATAACGAGCTTCTCCTCGAGCGGCTGCGCGGATGCCGGTGCGGCACCGAAGATCA
Source organism: Rhodospirillales bacterium (assembly GCA_016794025.1). GTDB lineage: Bacteria > Pseudomonadota > Alphaproteobacteria > CACIAM-22H2 > CACIAM-22H2 > Tagaea. The sequence goes on from JAEUKX010000078.1 coordinate 92,357, forward strand.
AAGCGAATGCGCCAATTGTCGCGAGAAGGTTCCGGCGTTTCGTCGTGAACATTTGTCATTCCTCCGGTGCGCGGACTTCGAGATGGCCCGCTTTCAATCGCAAGACAGCACGTTTCATAAAACTGTCATTTTTCCGGCCGGTCATCAAGCAGTCCTGGCGATGCCGAAAACGAGACACGGCCGACCCGGAATTCGAATCAGCAGGCCGATAGAACGCTCGCGATCTGGTCGGCAAGCGCCGGGTATCCCGGATAAAACGAACCGTCTATCACGGCTGAGCCGATCGTAAAGGCATCGACGCCAGCAAGCGACAGCGCACGGATCTGCGCCTGAGAGCTTACGCTACCGGCGACGATCAGGTAGCCGTCTCCGACCGCTCGGCGCGCAGCGTGGATGAGGTCGATCGGGTCTGCTTCGGTCGCGCGATAGGCAAGAAGATCGACGCCGCCGCACCCCGCCAGACGTGCGGTCCGCGTATGCTCTTCGATGAGAGCAATTGTGCCGCCGAGCCTCGTCGGATGGCCGGTCGGCTTGCCAGGAAACGGGAAATATCCGCCCAGATTCCCCAAGACCGCACGCGCCGCGTCGACATCAGTGCCCCCGAGAATCCTGTCCACCCCCAACGCGCGACCCGCTTCCAGCGAACTGCGGATTGTGTCGGCGGAGGTGCTCACGACTTCGAGGTAGGATGTCGCGCCGGCCTTCCGGATACGCCGGAGAATCTCGCTCATCGTCGCTTTAGAGGCTCCCACGTCCTTGAAGCCGACATGCTTGACGCCGGCATCGAGAACCGTGTCGACCATCTCGACGGCGTTCTCAACCGTACGGTCGTTCTGCGTGAGCATCATTATGAAGTCCATCGTCCGCATCCTCCACTTGCCGGGGTTCAGGCGATATCGATCCGGATTTCCCCACCGCGGCGCGCGAGGGCGTCGATCGTGTCGGAGGAGATCGGAAGGCGCCGTCCGATACGCATCGATTGCATACGGCCCCTCCATTCGACCTCGTCGTTCCGTACGATTCTGATCTGGGCGCGATTGTGGTCGAGCGAGGCACGAAGGCTGATCGGCAAGAACGATCCGATTTCATCGTCGGCCCAGATTTGCGGAACGACGTATGAAACGCCGCGTCCGTTCGTCAGCGTTGCTCCCGACGGGCGCCAACGACCGGCCGACCGAAGATGGCGCGCCGCGGCGAGGCCGATCCGTGCGCCCTCGATTGCTGACCATCCGCTGCTTTCGATCGCGCGGAGTAGATTGCCCGCGGCGAATACGCCGGGGACGCTCGTACGCCCGTATTGGTCGACAATTGGCCCGGCCGTTGCCGGATCAATCATCAATCCGGAATCCCGAGCCAAGACGCTGTCTGGCACGAATTCTCCGGTAAAAACGACCATTTCGCACGGCACCGTCAGGGCCCCGGTGGGGCAACGGACGACCACGCCTTCGACGCGTTCCCGCCCGAGAATTTCCTCGATCCTGGTCTTGAGAAGTATCCTCGTTCCGAGCAATCGAGCGAGCCATTCAGCCGGCGGATAGGATCGGATGCGCGCCCCATCCTCGAGAATCGCGGCAATCGAAATGCCCGCCTTTCGCGCGGTCGCAAGAACCGAGAACGCCACATGCTCGCTGCCGACGACGACCGCACGTTTCACGCCGGTTGGTATTCGTCGGGCGACCATTTGCTGGAGTTGACCGGTATTCAGGACGCCGAATTCGGGTCGTCGGCCTGGGACCAGCCGGGCGCTGCGCGGCCTTTCGCGTGCGCCGGTCGCGAGAACGACGACGGGTGCGGCAATCCGCGTGTGACCGAACCGGGGGCCGACGATCTCGACTTCAGGACCAGGATGAACGGCAATCGCCGTCGTTGACGTTGCGATCCGCACCGCATCAGTCTCCAGTTGTGCCAGCAACCGCGCGACGAAGCGTGGGCCACCTTCAAGGCGCCTCGTGTATTCCCACCCAAAGCCCGGATGGGCGCAGAATCTCGGCAAACCACCTGCCGAATCATCGCGATCGAGAATCAGGACGGAAGATGCCCCGCCTTGCCGCAGACTGATGGCCGCCGCGAGACCGGCCGGACCAGAACCGATCACGATTGCATCCGGGTTTGTCATGCCGTGCGGCCTGCCAATGCCTCGTCGAGGAGCATGCGGACACGGGCGCCGCAGTAGAAACCCTGGCATCGACCGAATGTAGCCCTGGTGCGGCGTTTGAGCGCCTTGAGGGATCGTGGCGGGATCGGGGACGCAAACGCAGATTCGATCTGCCCGAGCGTGGTTCCTTCGCAATGACAGACGATCTCAAGGTCGGCGCGCGCTGGCGTTGCGGTCCTCTCCCAGGGGCGGGGATCGAGAGAGCACAGGCTCGGCACGCGGATCGGCCGGGGCTCGCGGGATTTTCGAGCAAGATGGCTCCCGAAGCCGCTCGCGAGGGCCACGACATGCTCAGCGATACCGAGGGCGCCAGAAAGGCCGGTGGAACGGATTCCTGCGACGGAAACCCAGCTCGCGTCCGGTCTTGGAATGATCCGATACTCCGCGCGGTCCGTGCCAGGGCGGACGCCGCAGTAGGTTGCCGTAACTTCGTGTGCGCCGAGTTCGGGCAGAATACGCAACGCAGCCTCGCGAAGTGCGGCCAGCCCTTCGTGCGTGGTTCGCCAGTCATCGGGATCGTCGATGTCTTCGGCGGTTGGCCCGACGAGCACGTTCCCGAAGACTGTCGGTGTCACAAGGACGCCACGATAGCTCGGCGTCGGAACCGGCTTGATCACAACATCGAGCAGGCTGCGTGCACTCTTGTCGTAGACGATGAACTGACCGCGACGCGGCCGGCTGGAAAAGTCGGAAAAGCCGCCAAGGGAATCGACCTTGTCGGCCCAAAGGCCGCCGCAGTTTATGACGGTTCCGGTCCGGATATTTCCGGCCGGCGTTTCAAGATGCCAGATGCCGGAATTTCGAAACGCCCCGGTTACGGGCGACGAATGGCGAAATTCGACATCGTTTTCTACAGCATCAAGTGCATAGGCAAGCGGCGTGGAAAAAGGATCGACGATTGCTTCGTGCGGATCCCAGATCGCGGCGACCGCACCACGGGCGAGCCTTGGCGTCTTGGCATAGATGAAATCCGGGCCCACGATTTCACCGTCGCCGAAACCAGCCGCCACAGCGTCGGCATGCATCGATGTAAGCATTGCGAGCTGGTCGCTGTTCCAGGCGACCGTAAGACTGCCGATCGCGAGGATCGGAAGGCCAAGGGAAGGGGCTTCCGCGAAATATCGAGCATGGCCGCGGGCGACGAGGCGGCATTCGAGCGAACCGAACGGCGTGTCGGCACCCGTCGACAGGACGGCGGAATTTCCCTTGCTTGCCCCGTCGCCAAGATCGCTGCGGGATTCGATCAATATCGTCTGGCAGTCGTAACGGGAGAGTTCCCGGGCAATCGCGCATCCGACAACGCCCGCCCCGATCACAGCGAAATCGTATTGGCCCGAGTTCATTCGGCCATGCCGTCGATGCGGCTCCAGCAGAGAGCCGAATATGCTTCCAGATCACCTTTGACGCCGACGAAATGGCGCTGCGTGTCGCACCACAGCGCTTCCCGCAATGCCATTAGACTGCCGAAAGCGGCAAGCCGCTCGCGGTCGGAAGCTCCGCACGCCTCGCCGAACAGCAATGTCTGGCGTTCGTCCAATCCGAAATTCATCGCGACGGCAGCGATATCCACATCCTTGTCGCCACGGCCCGCGTACTCCCAGTCAACAATCGCCAGGCTTTCTCTCGAAACGATGACATTCTCCGGGATCAAGTCGGCGTGGATCAGCCAGCGGTTCCTTCGGGCAGGGGCCTTGCCGAGAATTGCCTCGATCGTGCGGGAACGGACGGTGCCGTGAATTCCGGCCGGCAGTGCGTTGATATAATTGCGGCATACCTCGACCGGATCGAAGATTTGCAGATCGGCCGGCGCATCGTGCTTCCAGAGCCGACGAAGTGCCGTCGCCAGCCGGAGCAGGATATCGTCCGCAATGGCATTTCCCTGCGAAAGTGTCGCTCCGTCGAAGTACGAAGTTACAAGGAGGCCGTTGGCTGCGTGAAGGATCTCAGGCGCCACTCCGGCCGCTGCCGCCAGGGACAGGCACTTGAGCTCCGTTGCCCGACTGATCCGGTGATGCGGAAGATCGTGGCCAACGCGCGCGAAGTAGGTGCGCCCGCCGCTGCGGACCATGAAATTCAGATTTGTCCGGCCGCCTGGGATCGGCGAGAAGTCGGGCGGACCCGGCCAGAACTTCAGGCTCGCAAGGCGTGTCAGTGCAGCATTCAGGCCGGCGTCCGTCATCGACTGCCCTTGAACGGATGCGGGGCAACCGTTGCTTCGACGACCTCGATACCCATCCCGTCAAGTGCGGTCTTGATCGAGCCCGGGACGTTATCGGTAACGATCATGTCTATGTCAGATGTCGGAACGCCTGACATCCTGGCGTTCCTTGCGAACTTCGTGCTCGTCAGCATGGCGATGCATCGGCGTGCGCGTGCCGCCATCTTGTACGCGAGATGGGCATCGTCCGCGTTCGTGAAGCTCATCCCTTCTTCGACGCTGAACCCGTCTGCGGAGAGGATTGCGACATCCGCATTGAAGCGGTCGAGCATCGTTTCGGCGAATGGCCCGCTTGTCGCGAGTGATGTCCTGCGCACGAAGCCGCCGAGCAGGCATACCGTGAATCGCGGATTTTCGGCGAGCACGTGAGCGACATTCACCGCCGTCGCGACAACGAACAGTTCCATGTCCGCCGTCGCGAGCTCGCGCGCTAGCGCAGCGGCAGTCGATCCGTCATTCAGGAAGACCGTCTGCCCGGACTTGATCTGCGCCGCCGTCGCGCGAGCGACTGCGATCTTTTCCGGGACTTCCTTCCGTTCGCGAACCGCGAATGCTTCCTCGGCAGGATTGACCGTTCTGGCGGCTGCACCGCCGTGGCTCCGCACGACGAAACCTTCCTTCGCAAGCGCATTCAGGTCACGCCGGATCGTCGCGCTTGAGGCTCCCAGAACCTCGCTCAGTTCGGCAACTGAAATGGCGCCACGCGCGACCAACTCACGGCGAAGCATTGTCCGCCGCGAGATAGGGCTGCGCCTTTGGACAGCCGAATTCTCGGCTTCCTCGACCCGCGACTGTCTGGCCCCTTCAGGCGGATGACTTTTGGACATATTCAAGCAAATAAAGATAATTTCTTGTCAGTAATCAACGAAAAAATGATTGATTGCGCTCACTATATCGGCGAGCGTTCATATTATGACGACGCATCGAACCTTGGAACGGCTGCTTTCCGGCGCATTTGTCGATCCGGATTCCGGGAGAGCGCTGGAAGTCGCCACTGACAGGATTGTGATCGAAAAATCGATCGGAAACGACATCCCGCATTATCTGACTGGTTATGCGTTCTCGGGCAATGTCGCCGTCGTCAGTGATCCGACAACACATTCGGTCCTTGGGCAGGCAGTCGAACATGCCCTTTCCGGAAAGCGGCGCCTGACCAGCATTCGACTTGACGACCATCCACATGCGGACATTCCGACCGTGGAGCGGGTTGAGGCAGCCAGCAGGGATTGCGACGCCCTGATCGCGGTTGGATCGGGGACGATCAACGATATCTGCAAGTATGTCGCCGCAAGGTCGCGCCGCCCATACGCCGTGTTCGCGACGGCGCCATCGATGAACGGGTATGTGTCGACGACCGCGGCAATCTCCGTGCACGGGCACAAGAAGTCGCTTCCGGCGTGTGCGCCGAGCGTGGCTGTCTTCGATCTCGGAATTCTCTCTGCGGCGCCAAAGCGAATGATCCGGTCCGGTCTTGGCGACAGCCTTTGCCGGGCGACTGCCCAGGCCGATTGGCTGCTTGCGCATTTATTGCTCGATACGCCCTATCGCACGATGCCATTTGCCCTTCTGGAAGAGGATGAGCCTGACCTGTTCGACATGGCCGGAGCGCTTGTTTCGGGCGACTCGCAAGCGATGGACAGTCTCGTGCGGACGCTCGTCCTCTCCGGATTTGGGACCGCGATATGCGGAAGTAGCCATCCTGCAAGCCAGGGAGAGCACCTGATCAGCCACTTCGTCGACATGATGGGCGACAGCCAGTGGCCTGCGGCGTTCCACGGCGAACAGGTCGGCGTGACCACGATCAGCATGGCGCGTCTGCAGGCCCGATGCCTCGAACTCGAATGTCCAATCGTCAAAGCCGAATCAATCGGACATTCGGAGTTTTCCGACATATTCGGTGCCGAACTGGCAGACGAATGTTGGGCCGAATATGCCGAGAAACAAATCGATGAGAAGCAGGCCGAGCTGCTCAATGCACGGCTTGTCGGGAGCTGGGATGCGGTCCGGAATGCCGTAGCCAAAGTGGCAAAGAGTGCCGGAGAACTCGAAGGCGTCCTTCGGCGGGCGGGCGCACCTGTCAAGGCCGACGATCTCGGTTGGCCACCGGATTTCTACGCGCATGCCGTGGTGTCGGCTCGATTGATACGGAACCGCTTTACGTTCTTGGACTTCGGCGCGGCGGTCGGCGTCCCGCTTACGTAACCCTTTGGTATGTCAAAGGCTGTGGGTGTCACCAGTCAGACAGGCTGTTTGACGACGCTTTGGGCAAGTCCTAAAGTCCGGCCACCTGACGGTGGCATATCATGGCCGCCGTGCAAACAACGGGGAGTCAGATGAAAATTCGTTTCGACCGGCTGGCGGCGGCAACCGCGCTCGCGCTGGCCTTGACGGCGTCCGTGAACGCCAAAACCCTCGTGTACTGCTCGGAAGGAAGCCCTGAGAACTTCTACCCGGCGATCAACACCACCGGCACGTCGTTCGACGCGAACAGCCAAGTCTATAGCCGACTGGTTGATTTCGAGCGCGGAACGACGAACGTCGTTCCTGGCCTTGCCGAGCGCTGGGAGATCTCGCCGGACGGGCTTGTTTACACCTTTCACCTTCGCAAGGGCGTGAAGTGGCACAACCATCGCGCCAACTACAAGCCGACGCGCGATTTCAACGCCGACGACATCATCTTTTCGATCGAGCGGCAGTGGAAGCCGGAGAATCCCTATTTCAAGGTGACCTCCGAGAACCACAGCTACTTCATCGACATGGGCATGCCCAAGTTGCTCAAGACGGTCGAGAAGCTCGACGACTATACGGTTCGGATCACGCTCAACGCACCCGAGGCGCCGTTCCTGTCCGACTTCGCGATGGAGTATGCAGGGATCATCTCCAAGGAATATGCCGACGCGATGCTGAAGGCGGGCACGCCAGAGCGCGTGGACCAGGACCCGGTCGGCACGGGGCCGTTCTACCTCCTGCAGTACGTCAAGGATTCGGTGGTCCGCTACAAGGCATTCCCGCAGTACTGGGGCGGCAAGGCGAAGATCGACGATCTGATCTTCTCGATCACGCCGGATGCGTCGGTGCGGTGGGCAAAGCTCCAGAAGGGCGAATGCCACGTGATGCCGTATCCGAACCCGGCAGACCTGCCGGCAATGCGCAAGGATCCGAACGTCACGGTCCTCGAGCAGCCGGGCCTCAATGTCGGATACCTTGCGTACAACACGCAGAAGAAGCCGTTTGACGACAAGCGCGTTCGCCAGGCCCTGAACATGGGCATCAACAAGAAGGCGATCGTCGACGCGGTGTTCCTCGGTTCCGGCGTTCCGGCGACGAATCCGATCCCGCCAACCATCTGGTCATACAACGGCGACATCAAGGACTATCCGTACGATGTCGACGCGGCCAAGAAGATGCTTGCCGCGGCTGGATATCCGAACGGGTTCGAGACGGATCTTTGGGCCATGCCGGTCCAGCGTCCCTACAACCCCAACGCCCGCCGCATCGCCGAACTGATGCAGGCTGACCTCGCAAAGCTGGGCGTGAAGGCCAACATCGTGTCCTACGAATGGGGCGAATATCGCAAGCGCGCGCAGCAGGGCGAGCACCAGACGGCCCAGCTCGGTTGGACGGGTGACAATGGCGATCCGGACAACTTCCTCCAGGTCCTTTTGGGCTGCGAGGCAAGCAAGCCGGGCGGTTCGAACATCGCAAAGTGGTGCAACAAGGACTTCGAGGCGTTGACCCTCGAGGCCAAGCGCGTGTCCGATCAGGCCAAGCGCACGGAGCTGTACAAGAAGGCCCAGGTGATCTTCCACGAGGAAGCCCCCTGGTTCGTCGTCGCGCACTCGGTCCAGTACAAGCCGGTGCGCAAGGAGGTCGTCGACTTCAAGCTGTCGCCCTTCGGGCGGCACACCTTCTACGGCGTTGACATGAAGTGACGCAGTGCCGGGGCCCGCGGTAAACGCGGGCCCCGGACAGTTTCAAGACGATGCTTCGATTCATATTCACGCGCGTCAGCCTGCTGATTCCGACCTTCATCGGGATCACACTGATGGTGTTCCTCCTGATCCGCCTTATCCCCGGAGACCCGATCGAGACGCTTGCCGGCGAGCGGGGCATCGATCCTGCGCGTCATGCGCAACTGAGGGCGGCATACGGGTTCGACAAGCCGGTGATCGTCCAGTACGGGCTATATATCGGCCGCGTACTTCAAGGCGATCTCGGCAAGTCGGTCATCACGCACGAGCCGGTGATCTCCGAGTTCGCATCGCTGTTCCCGGCCACGATCGAATTGGGCCTGTGTGCGGTCATCTTCGCGGTCGGATTGGGCTTGCCCGCGGGGATAGTCGCGGCGGTCAGGCGAAACTCGATCTTCGACCACGGAATTATGGGCGTCAGCCTTGCAGGCTATTCGATGCCGATTTTCTGGTGGGGGCTGCTGCTCATTCTCCTGTTCTCTGTCCAGCTTGGCATCACGCCTGTTTCAGGGCGCATTGCCGTCCAGTATTTCATCGAGCCGACGACGGGGTTCCTGCTCGTCGATACGCTGCTTTCCGATGAAAAAGGGGCATTTGCATCGGCGCTTTCGCATCTTGCCTTGCCCACGATCGTTCTCGGGACCGTGCCGCTGGCGGTCATCGCGCGAATGACCCGTTCCGCGATGCTTGAGGTGCTTGGAGAAGATTACATCCGTACGGCGCGCGCCAAGGGACTCTCGCCGCTCCGCGTCATCTCCCTCCACGCGCTGCGAAATGCACTCATCCCCGTCGTCACGGTGATTGGGCTTCAGGTTGGCGTTCTATTTACGGGCGCGATCCTGACGGAAACGATTTTCTCATGGCCCGGTGTCGGTAAATGGCTCATCGAGGCAATCAATCGTCGGGATTATCCGGTCCTGCAGGGCGGTGCCCTGCTGATCGGGACTTTGGTCATGACTGTAAACATCATCGTTGATCTTCTCTATGGGCTGATCAATCCGCGAATTCGCCACGCTCGACCGGGCGGAGGCGGGCGATGAGCGTTGAGGCGCGCCCAGCGATGCGAGCTCCGCCGCACCCGTTGAGAGAGTTCTGGTCGAGTTTCAGCGCGAACCACGGTGCCGTTGCTGGTCTCGCGACGATCGCGATCCTGCTCTTTGTCGCGGTGTTTGCCGAGGTGCTTGCGCCTCACTCGCCCTATCTGACCGACAGCACCGCCTTCCTCAAGCCACCATTCTGGCAGGAGGGTGGAAGTCTTGCGTATCCGCTCGGGACCGACGCTATCGGCCGGGACATCCTGTCGCGGCTGATCCACGGCGCGCGCCTTTCGCTTTCGATCGGGATAAGTGTCGTCGCCATTTCGCTCGTACTCGGGATCGCGCTCGGCCTGGTCGCAGCCTTCTCGCGCGGGGTTGTCGATTTCGCGATCATGCGCCTGATGGACATCATCCTGACGTTGCCGAGCCTCCTGCTGGCGCTTTCGATCGTTGCGATCCTTGGGCCGGGCCTCATGAACGCGATGCTCGCCGTGACTGTAGTCGTCCTTCCGCACTATGTTCGCATTACCCGCGCAACGGTCATTGGGGAACTCCCGAAGGATTATGTGACGGCTTCGCGCACGGTGGGCGCACGCACCATGCGCCTGATGTTTGTTGTCGTGCTCCCGAACTGTGCAGCACCGCTCATCGTCCAGGCCTCGCTGGGCGTGTCGACGGCTATTCTCGATGCGGCTGCGCTCGGATTTCTCGGCTTGGGCGCCCAACCGCCGTCACCCGAGTGGGGGACGATGCTGGCTGACGCGCGCGAGTTCGTTCTCCGCGCATGGTGGGTCGTCACATTCCCAGGCCTTGCGATCCTCATTGCGGTCCTAGCCTTCAACCTTCTTGGTGACGGATTGCGCGACGCGCTGGATCCGAAGCTCAAACGGTAGCGTCATGGGTCTCCTTGAAGTCAGAAATCTGAGCGTCGAGTTCCAGACCGGTGGCGGGCGTTTCAAGGCCGTCGACGGGGTCGATTTGGATATCGATGCCGGCGAGGTTCTGGGGATCGTCGGGGAAAGCGGTTCGGGAAAGAGCGTTTCGATGCTCGCCGTTATGGGGCTCATCGCTTGGCCTGGCCGCGTTCAGGCAGACGTCATGCGGTTTGACGGACTTGATCTGCTTACGATGGCGCCTAAGGAACGTCGCAAGTTGATGGGCCGCGACATCGCGATGATCTTCCAGGAGCCGATGACAAGCCTCAATCCGTGCTTCACGGTCGGCTTTCAGATTGCCGAGGCGCTCAAGGTGCACGAGGGTGGCACGAAAGAGTCCCGGCACCGCCGCTCGATCGAACTGCTCGCCCAAGTGGGCATCCCGGCGCCGGAAACGCGACTTTCGGCGTTCCCTCATCAGTTATCGGGTGGGATGAGCCAGCGCGTGATGATCGCAATGGCGATTGCCTGCAATCCCCGTCTGCTGATCGCGGACGAGCCGACGACGGCGCTCGATGTCACGATTCAGGCGCAGATCCTCGATCTGCTTGCGGGACTCCAGCGTTCGCGCGGGATGGCAATGGTCCTGATCACGCATGACATGGGTGTTGTCGCCGAGACGGCTCACCGGATTCAGGTCATGTATTCCGGTGTTGCCGTCGAGGAACGTTCCACGGGCCGGCTATTTGCCGCGCCGCGTCACCCTTATACGGCGGCCTTGCTCGATGCATTGCCGGAGCGCGCCGTCCATTCCGGCGCACCGGGGAAGGCGAGGCTCCCGACAATTCCGGGTATGGTTCCCGGAATTGCGGATCGTCCGGATGGCTGCCTTTTCAATCCTCGTTGCGGATTTGTGGCGGCGGATTGCGTACAGGCAGCACCTTCGCTTGTTCCGGACAATGGGGGCAGGGTCCGCTGCCACCATCCGATCGGAAGGGATGGCGCATGAGCGTGCTCGCGATCGAGGCTGAAGCTCTGACGCGTCACTATCCTGTGGGCGGGGGCATGTTCCGCGCGGCGAAAACGTTGCGCGCGCTCGATGGGGTCAGCTTCCGTATGGAAGCTGGACGGACACTGGCAGTGGTGGGCGAAAGCGGGTCGGGGAAGTCGACGCTTGCGCGGCTTGTGACGATGATCGAACCACCGACGGCCGGTCGCCTCGTCGTGGACGGCGCTGACATGACTGGCGCTACGGCCGACGACATCCGGTCCATGCGGCGTACGGTCCAGATGGTCTTTCAGAATCCGTTTGGATCACTCAATCCACGAAAGACCGTCGGCGATATTCTTGCAGAACCGCTGGTCATCAACACGCAGATGCCCGCATCCGACAGGCTCGAAGCAGTCGGGCAGATGCTTGCCAAGGTGGGGCTGAGACCGGAGCATCGCGACCGATATCCGCACATGTTCTCGGGCGGGCAGAGGCAGCGCATTGCGATTGCCCGAGCCCTGATGCTCAGGCCGAAATTGGTCGTGGCGGACGAACCCGTTTCGGCGCTCGATATCTCGATCCAGGCGCAGGTTCTTAATCTCATGCTGGATCTCCAGCAGGAGTTCGGCCTCGCGTATCTGTTTATCAGCCACGATCTATCCGTTGTCCGCCATATCTCGGATGATGTGCTGGTCCTCTATCTCGGCCGACCTGTCGAGCAAGGACCCAAGGATGTGGTCTTCAGCAGGCCCCGCCACCCCTATACCCGTGCCCTGCTTTCCGCGACCCCGAGTGTGCGCGCGAGTGCACGTGCGGAACGAACAGTCTTATCGGGGGAGATTCCGTCTCCGCTTTCTCCGCCATCGGGCTGCAGTTTCAGGACGCGATGCCCGTACGCAGTGGAGGAATGCGCGAAGGCGCGCCCCGAGACGAAGACGTTCGATGGTCGGTCTGTCGCATGCCATCGCGTCGAGGAAATATCCAGACTCTGAATGTGGACTTGGCCCCGTCGCTCCGTGAGCGGCAGTCCCCTAGAATGGGCCTCATGAAGACCGATCGGCTCATTCGCTTCGATAACAGCTATTCAAGACTGCCCGAGCGGTTCTTCGCGCGATTGGCGCCGGAACCTGTTGCCGCACCACGTCTGCTGCATGTCAATCGGGCGATTGCGGATCATCTTGGCGTCGATGCCGACTGGCTGGCCGGGCCCGAAGGTGTCGCCTTTATCGCCGGCAACCGCGTTCCAGACGGGGCAGACCCGATCGCACTTGCTTACGCCGGCCACCAGTTCGGACATTTTGTTCCCCAACTCGGCGATGGGCGCGCGGTTTTGCTGGGCGAGGTCATCGGCAGAGACGGCGAGCGATACGATATTCAGCTCAAGGGTTCGGGGCGGACTCCGTTCTCCCGATCCGGTGACGGACGCGCGGCGATCGGGCCGATCCTTCGGGAATTGATCGTCAGTGAAGCGGTAGCGGCGCTTGGCGTGCCGACGACACGTGTTCTTGCAGCGGTCGCGACCGGCCAGCCGGTGTTTCGGGACAGCATGCTGCCCGGCGCCGTACTTGCGCGGGTCGCGCGCGGACACACCCGAATCGGAAGCTTCCAGTACTTTGCGGCCCGCAGGGACACCGAAGCGCTACGCATACTTGCGGACTACGTCATCGAGCGGCAGGCCATCGATACCACAGGGTCGGTCAACCGATATGTTGCCATGCTTGATGCCGCCGTCTTGCGAACGGCCTCGCTTGTGGCCGACTGGCAGAGCATCGGATTCATCCACGGTGTTATGAATACCGACAACATGTCGCTGGCCGGCGAGACTATCGATTATGGCCCTTGCGCATTCATGGATTCTTATCATCCAGGCACAGTTTTCAGTTCGATCGACCAGCAAGGGCGCTACGCGTATGGCAACCAGCCAGCCATAGCGCACTGGAATCTGGCAAAACTGGCGGAGGCGACACTGCCGCTATTCGCCGAGGAGGAGAGCGAGGCGGTTCGCAGGGCGCAAGCATCGATCGATGCGTTCCCCGCGCTCTTCGAGGCTGCCTATGCGCGGCGCATGACGGCGAAGCTTGGCATCCGAAGCGCTCGGAGCGGTGATATGGAACTGCTCGCGGAATTCCTGGAGTTGATGGCCGCGGATGCCTGCGACTTCACCCTCGCATTCCGCCGGCTTTCCCTCATTCGCGGTGAAGTCGGGCCGGATTGGGATCTGGGGGGGATGTTCCGGAACCGCGAGGCATTTCGCGCGTGGTTCGAAAAGTGGCGACGCCGGGTCACCGCTGACGAAGGTTGCACCGAGGCGGAGCGGTGCGGGGCGATGCTTGCAGTCAATCCTGCCGTCATCCCGAGAAATCACCTCGTCGAGGAAGCCCTCGCAGACGCCGAGGCGACAGGCGATGTTTCTCGTGCCGTTCATCTCATGGACGTGCTCGCCGCTCCGTTTGACGAGAAGCACGACAATACCGAGTTTGCCTTGCCGCCGCGCGCCGAGCAGATCGTACGCGCGACGTTCTGCGGCACCTAGCCGCGATGCCGGTGACGGCGGTTGACGCGCTGCGCTGCGGCTGCGATTAGATCGACCATGCTCGAACATCCGACGGATCTCGCACTGGCGGCTTCGGGAGACGTTCTTGGCTTGATGGCGGCGCTTTTCATGGCGGGCCTCATCGGCGGGTTGGTCCATTGTGCAGCCATGTGCGGCCCGTTTGTCGTCGCGCAATCCATTGCGAGGCTCGAGGGACCGGCGATCGATCGACTGGGTGGATTCCTTCTTCTGCCATATCACCTTGGACGGGCGACAACTTACGTTGCGCTCGGATTGGTGCTTGGCGCGGCTGGCGGATCAATCGCGGGCCTGCCTGGATTGCGGCCGATTCTTGCAGTGCTTCTTTTCGCGGGCGCGGTGCTGTTTGCTCTTCAGGCGTTCGGGCGCCTTCCGCATGGCTCAGGGCGCGTCGGCTCAGCGTTGTTCGCGCGGCTGCGCCCGCTCGTAGAGGTTCCGACCGGTCTTCGCGGATACAGCCTCGGTCTTGCCCTGGGATTCCTGCCGTGCGGACTTCTTTATGGCGCATTGGCTGCCGCTGCGGGCAGCGGTGGCGCTCTCGCGGGCGCGGCGGCGATGTCCGGATTCGTTCTGGGAACGATGCCGGCGCTTCTGTTGGTTCAGTTTGCCGGCGCGATGGCAGCGAAACGATGGAAGTCGGCAATGGCGCGTATCGCCCCGCTCGCGCTCGTCTTCAATGCGGCGGCTCTTGTCGTTATCGCTGTCCGCTCGCTCAATTGACGGCGTCGCGGACATCCACGATGTCCTTGTAGCAATGCCAGGTGGCATGCCCGATCAGGGGCATCGTGACGGCAAGGCCCAGAAACATCGGGATCATGCCGAAGCCGGTAAACGCGCAGATCAAAGCCGCCCAAAGAGCCATCGGCTTTAGATTCGTCCGAACGGCAACGAAAGACGTTGCGATGGCGACCCAGACCGGAGTCTGCGGCCGGTCGAGCAGCATGGGAATCGACACGGCCGAAATGGCGAAGACTGCAGCTGCCAGAACGAATCCGACCAGCGTCCCGACGATAAGGAAGGGGAGGGAATCGGGAGAGAACAGGGTCATGTCGATCAGATCGCGCAGTGTTCCACGTGGCGTCCCGAAAAAAAGCGCGAAAATCAACATCGCCATTCGTGTCCAGAACAGGTTTATGAGCATCAGAACGAAGCCCATATAGGCCATGTGCTCGGGATTAGCCCTGAATGCGCCGACTGCCGCCGTGACGCTTGGGGTCTGCCCCGACCCGATCCTTCTGCTGGTTTCATAGAGCCCAACCGCAAGTAGCGGGGCCAAAAGCAGAAAGCCTGCGGCGAGCGGGAGGAGCAGGTAGATCGACTCGGTAAGAAGGAGAAGGATCGAGATCGCAAATGCGGCGACGACAAATCCGACTCCGTATGAGAGACTTACAACTGGCGCGGCTTGGAGATCAGCCCACCCGCGCGCCAGCCAAACCCACGGACGGTCCAGTGCGGCACGCCGAATATAGGGTGTAGGGCCTGAAAACACGGCTACGTCTTGGGACATCCGCTTCCTCCTGACGACGGCCAATTTGTCGCACCGGTCCCGGCTCAAGTGCTTTGATTTGTGTCAATGAGCTGGCTTACAAAAGTAACCATAGTGCACTGCAGTAGAGTCGTCGCGTGCATCAAGTAAAACACGAAGGGGGTCCCATGGCATCCGTTTCCGCCGCGGTCGGCAGCGACTACGGGGCAAGTGCATCTGCGCGGAGCGCCGAAGCGCCGCAGTATATCGATGACGTCGTCAGGGCGGGGGTCGTCGCGACGATCTTCTGGGGCGTGGTCGGGTTCCTGATGGGGAATCTTATCGCCTCACAACTGGCGTTCCCGGTCATGAATCTGGGGCTTGAATGGACCAGCTTCGGCCGCTTGCGGCCTGTCCATACGTCGGCGGTCATCTTTGCGTTCGGCGGCAACGCCATGATCGCAGCCTCGTTCTACATCGTTCAGCGCACTTGCAGGACGCGGCTGTTTCTCGGGCCGCTCGGCGCATGGTGCGTCTTCTGGGGCTACCAGCTGTTCATCGTTCTTGCGGCACTGGGTTACGCGCTCGGCATCACTTCCGGCAAGGAGTATGCGGAGCCCGAATGGTTCGTCGACCTGTGGCTGACGGTCGTCTGGGTCCTCTATCTCGTGATCTATGTCGGAACCCTGCTCAAGCGCGAAGAAGAGCATATCTACGTCGCGAACTGGTTCATCCTGTCCTTCATCATCACAGTTGCGATGCTCCACCTCGGCAACAACGTCCAGGTGCCGGTATCCTGGACCGGCTGGAAGAGCTACACGGTTCCGGGTGGCGTTCAGGACGCGATGATCCAGTGGTGGTACGGCCACAACGCGGTCGGCTTCTTCCTGACCGCGGCGTTTCTCGGGATGATGTACTATTTCATCCCCAAGGCGGCGGGCCGGCCGGTCTATTCCTACCGTCTGTCGATCGTCCACTTCTGGTCGCTGGTATTTCTCTACATCTGGGCGGGACCGCATCATCTACACTATACGTCCCTGCCTGATTGGGCCCAGACGCTTGGCATGACCTTCTCGGTCATGTTGTGGATGCCGTCGTGGGGCGGCATGATCAATGGCCTGATGACGCTGTCTGGCGTCTGGGACAAGCTTCGCACGGACGCTTCGCTCCGCTTCTCGGTGACGGCTGTCGCGTTCTACGGCATGTCGACATTCGAAGGACCGATGATGTCGGTCAAGGCCGTCAATGCGCTGTCGCACTATACGGACTGGACCGTGGGCCACGTGCATTCCGGTGCCATGGGCTGGGTCGGCTTCATCACATTCGGCATGCTGTACTGGATGGTGCCGCAGCTTTGGCGTCGCGAGGGCCTGTATTCCCAGCGCCTAGTCGCTTGGCACTTCTGGATCGCGACGCTTGGCATCGTGCTCTACATCACGTCGATGTGGGTATCGGGCATCATGCAGGGCCTTATGTGGCGTGCCTACGACGAGTACGGGTTCCTCCAGTACTCGTTCGTGGAAACGGTCGCCGCGATGCACCCGTTCTATGTAATCCGCTTGATGGGTGGCCTACTCTATCTGGTCGGCGCCTTGATCATGGTCTTCAACCTCTGGAAAACCGTCACGTCGGTGGCACCGGCACGTACCGCCGCCGCCGCTGTGACGGCTTGAGGGAGGGCAGGGAAATGTCCTTCAATCACGCAATCATCGAAAAGAACGCGATCATCCTGGCTGTCTGCACGCTGATCACGGTTGCGATCGGCGGTCTGGTGCAGATCGTCCCGCTCTTCACGATCGAGCAGACGATCGAGCGGGTCGATGGCGTAAGGCCCTATTCGCCGCTCGAATTGGCTGGCCGGAACATCTATGTCCGCGAAGGCTGTTATGTGTGCCACAGCCAGCAGATCCGCCCGTTCCGGGACGAGATCGAACGGTACGGGCACTACAGCCTGGCGGCGGAATCGATGTACGACCATCCGTTTCAGTGGGGATCGAAGCGCAACGGGCCCGATCTCGCGCGTGTCGGCGGCAAATACTCCGACGCCTGGCACAAGGCGCACATGATTGATCCTCGGGCGGTGGTGCCCGAATCGATCATGCCGGCCTATGCCTTCATGGCGGATCGCCCGCTCGACTACTCCGATATCGACGCCCATCTCCGGACGTTGAAGTTGATCGGCGTTCCCTACACGGACGAGATGATCGCCAATGCAAGGGCCGACGTCGAAGCGCAGAAGAACCCGGACGCCGATACGAGCGGACTACTGAAGCGCTATCCGCGCGCGGTTGTCTCGAGTTTCGACGGCGAGCCGGGGAAGGTGACTGAACTCGACGCGGTGATTGCGTACCTGCAGATGCTCGGGACGCTTGTCGATTTCCGCAACGTGAAGCCCGAACAGCTTCGGCAGTAGGAGGCAGAGATGGATCCGATGCAGCTGAGCCGGGTTCTTGGAACGGTTTCGACCGTCTGGTTCTTCCTGTTCTTCGTCGGGATGCTTGCGTGGGTGTTTTGGCCCACGCGCAAATCCGAAATGGACAAGCAGGCGAACATCCCGTTCAACGACGAACGCCGCTGACCTGAGCGCAAAGGGGAGCGCAGAACCATGCCGACGAAGATCGAGAAGGATGCCATTTCCGGGCAGGATACGACCGGCCACGAGTGGGACGGCATCAAGGAACTGAATACGCCGCTGCCGAAATGGTGGCTCTACACGTACTATGCGACGATCGTCTGGTCGCTTGCCTACTATGTCTTCTACCCGGCTTGGCCGACGCTTTCTGGCCATACGGGCGGCCTGCTTGGATGGACGATGCGCGGCGAGATCGCCGAGCAGATGTCCGCGGCACAGGCCAGCCAGGCGCCTATGGTCAGCAAGATTGCGGCGGCCTCGCTGGAAGATATCCGCAAGTCGGCCGACCTGCGCGGCTATGCGATGGCTGGCGGCCGTTCGGCCTTCGGGGTCCAGTGCGCACCCTGCCATGGGGCGGGCGGCGCTGGCGCCAAGGGCTTCCCGAATCTCGTTGACGACAACTGGATCTGGGGTGGCACGCTCGACGAAATCTACACGACCATCCAGTACGGGGTGCGGAACGCGAACGACAAGTCCAGGCTTTCGCAGATGCCGCGGTTCGGCGCGGACGGTGTCCTCGATTCCAAGCAGATCAACGACGTCGCCGAGTTCGTGCTTTCGCTTTCGAAGCGCAGCACGGATCCAGCTGCCGTGACACGTGGAGCGGTCGTCTTTGCCGAGAATTGCGTGGCCTGCCATCAGGAAGGTGGTACTGGCAATCAGGAACTCGGCGCGCCAAATCTTGCCGCAAATATCTGGATCTATGGCGGCGATAAGGCCACGATCGTCGAGACGATCCGCAATTCGCGGCAGGGATCCATGCCCGCCTGGGCGGAACGCCTTGACGATGCGACGGTCAAGATGCTCGCCGTCTACGTCCACGGTCTGGGCGGCGGCAAGTAACCGGAGGCTTACGATGGATGGCGGTTCCACTGGCGAGGGTCGGCACGCGCCATCCATCCAAGTCGACGATGCGATCTCGACGAAGGTCCAGAAGGCGGCCCAGCCGCTCTATTCCGCGCGCATCAAGGTCCATCCGAAGGCCGTTTCCGGGACCTTCCGGAGCCTCAAGTGGATCGTGCTGGGACTGTGCCTTGCCGTCTATTATGGCGCGCCGTGGCTGCGTTGGGACCGCGGCCCGGCGGCACCCGGTCAGGCCAT
Organism: Rhodospirillales bacterium; assembly: GCA_016794025.1. Classification (GTDB taxonomy): domain Bacteria; phylum Pseudomonadota; class Alphaproteobacteria; order CACIAM-22H2; family CACIAM-22H2; genus Tagaea. Next base: position 111,374 of record JAEUKX010000078.1, read on the forward strand.
CCTGATCGACATGCCGGGCCGCAAGGCCTATTTCTTCATGATCGAGATATGGCCGCAGGAAGTCTACTTTCTGACCGGCCTTCTCGTTCTTGCTGCCATCATTCTTTTCCTGGTCACGTCCCTGTTCGGGCGTCTCTGGTGCGGGTACGCGTGCCCGCAGACCGTCTGGACTGACCTTTTCATGCTTGTCGAGCTTTGGATCGAGGGTGACCGGAACGCCCGCATAAAGCTGGATGCGGCGCCGAATTCGGTCTCGAAGTTTGCCAAGCGCGTCGCAAAGCATGCCAGTTGGGTTTTGATCGCAATGGCAACTGGCGGCGCTTGGGTACTCTACTTCGGAGACGCACCGACCGTGCTGCCTGAGATATTCACGGGCTCCGCAAGCTTTACCCAGTATTTCTTCATTGGTCTGTTCACGGCGACAACTTATACGCTCGCTGGTCTCGCGCGTGAGCAGGTGTGCACGTACATGTGCCCCTGGCCGCGGTTCCAGAGCGCGATGCTCGATGATCAGTCGTACGTCGTGACCTATGAGGGCTGGCGCGGTGAACCGCGCGGGAAGCTTGCAAAGAAGACCGACGGGAGCGACCCCTGGGCCGGACGCGGTGATTGCGTCGACTGCAACTCATGCGTTGCGACATGTCCGACTGGCATTGATATCCGCGACGGCCAGCAGCTTGAATGCATCGGATGCGGCCTGTGCGTGGACGCCTGCAACGTCGTCATGGACAAGGTCGGGCGGCCGCGCGGCCTGATCCGCTTCGATACGCTTGCCAACCAGCAGGCACGCGCATGCGGGCAGAGCCCGACCCATCACTTCATACGGCCTCGCACCATCCTCTATGCGGCGGTTTTGGCGCTGGTCGGGAGCGTCATGCTCGCGGCCCTCTTGATGCGGACGACCGTGGAGCTCAATGTCCTCAGGGACCGAAATCCGCTCTATGTCACTCTCGTCGATGGCCGTATCCGGAACGCATATACGGTACATATTCTGAACAAGACGCATGCGCAGCACCGCTATGTTCTGCACGTCGAGGGGGTTCCGGACGCAGTCATTTCCACGATCGAAATCGAAGGGGCAGGGGGCAGTCTCGAGCTGGCAGCAAAGCCGGATGCGGTCGCGAGTGAGCGGATTTTCGTGACGGCGCCGCTATCCGGCCTCAAGAATGCGGCTTCGACCAAGGTTGTCTTCCGCCTTGAGGAAACTTCGGACGGAGGGAGGGCCCGGTATGAATCGGTCTTTCTCGCACCTGGACGTTGACGCGGAGCGCACGATGCTTTCGACATTCGGATCAAAGTCCTGGCGGAACAGGTATCTCTGGATCGTGTTCCCGCTCATGTTCCTCGTTGTTTTCTCGGCGAACGGCGCACTTGTCTATTTCGCGGTATCCAGCTGGCCGGGTCTGGCATACGAGAACGCGTCGGAACGCGGGCGAAAGTTCAATCAGGTTCTCGCTGAGGAGTCGTTGGAGAACCGGTTGGGTTGGAAGTTCGACCTGCGACATGCGGATGGCCGCATCGTGCTAGATGCCCGCGATGCGTCCGGGGCGCCACTTGTGGACCTCGACGTGACCGGGACGCTGGTTCGACCCGTCGGCAATTTCGCCGACCAGCCGCTGCGATTCCATCCAACCAGCAGCGGACGCTATGAGGCGCCGCTCGATGCGCCGATGAAGGGGCAGTGGGAGGTCCGATTTGCGGCCGAACACCTGAGCGACCGTGTGCACAGTGCAGGTCGATTTTTCGTCCGATAGAATTTCCTGATGTCCCCTTACGACGGATCAGCCCCGGAGACCGTCGCCATCTGCAGGCACTGTGCCGCGCCGATTGGCGGGGAGGCTCGGTTCTTCTGCTGTGCGGGCTGTGAAGCCGCCTACGAGGCCGTGCGAGGGCTCGGGCTCGACGCGTTCTACGAGCGCAGGCGGCTGGACAATGGCCTGCGTCCTCTCAAGCCCGATGCGGATCCCGGATTCGACTTTCGGTCACGCGTCAAATCTTCAGCCGACGGAATCCATGAACTCCATTTGATGGTTGATGGGGCAAGCTGCGCGGCGTGTGTATGGCTTATCGAAAGTATCTATTCCAAGGATACGGATGTCGTCGACGCGCGCCTGAATCTTTCGACCAGCCGACTGACGATCAAATGGAGAGGGAGCGCGGACCGGGCAGGCGGGCTTGCAGAAATGGTATCCCGCCTCGGGTTTCGGCTTGTGCCATTTGATCCGTCCTGCCTTGATGTCGCTCAGGCGCAGGAAGAGACGGATCTTCTGCGCGCGACCGGGATTGCAGGGTTTGCGGCCGGTAATGTGATGATCCTATCGGTCGCTGTCTGGGTCGGGGTGGATATGGGCCCGGCGACGAAGGATCTCCTGCACTGGATTTCGGCGCTTGTCGGATTGCCGGCGATATTTTACGCCGGGCTGCCTTTCTACCGGTCCGCGATCGCGGCGCTTCGCGGCGGCCGATTGAATATGGACGTGCCAATCGCGGTCGGGATTACGATGACTGCGGCGATGAGCCTTTCGGAAACGATCCGAAGTGGTCCATATGCGTACTTTGATGCAGCACTCACGCTGCTGTTCTTCCTGCTTGCGGGGCGCTATCTCGACAGGCGTGCGCGCGGACGGGCGCGAACAAGCGCGACGCATCTCTTGGCGATCGGCGCGCGAGCGGTAAGCGTCATTTCAAGCGATGGGAGCATCCGCAGAGTCGCTCCCGACGAGGTTCAGTCGGGCGACACTGTGCTTGTCGCGAGTGGTGAGCGCATCGGAATCGATGGACGAATTCTCGACGGAAAGTCGTCCGTCGACGAGTCAATCGTAACAGGCGAGGCGTTGCCGAAAGATGTCGGCGTCGGCGACAAGGTCTATGCCGGTTACGTAAATCTTGGGCCAGCGCTGCGGGTCGAGACGACCGCATCCGGTTCGGGTACTCTCCTCGCGGAAATCGTCCGGATGGTGGAAGTCGCGGAGCGTGGAAAGTCGCGCTTCGTAGCGATCGCGGAGCGGGTCACTCGGCTCTATGCGCCCGTCGTGCACGTCGCGGCGCTCGCCACCTTCATCGGCTGGTACTTCTGGATGGCGGTCGATTGGCAGGTGGCGATGCTTCATGCGGTCGCGACCCTCATCATCACATGCCCTTGCGCGCTCGGACTTGCCGTGCCGGCGGTGCAGACCACCGCATCAGGTCGACTTATGCGTGCGGGCATCCTGCTCAAGTCGGCGACCGCGCTCGAGCGGCTTGCCGAGGTCGACACGGTTGTTTTCGACAAGACAGGCACGTTGACGTCGGGCACGCCAAGGCTGATCGAACCCGACAAGATCCCACCTGACGAGTTGCGATTGGCAGCATCGATTGCCGCCAGCTCAAAGCATCCATTGGCGCGCGCGCTGGCCGGCGCCGTGCCGTCCGTTCCTGCGATGGCAAACGTCATCGAGCATCCCGGTGCCGGCCTGTCGGTTGACGGCATTCGACTAGGCTCGCGAACTTTCTGCGGTGCACAGAAAATGTCCTCGGGAGCGGCAGGAGGCCCCGAGATCTGGCTGCGGTCAGTCGATGGCAAGCTTACGCGGTTCGAATTTGCGGATGTTGTCCGGGAAGATGCCGCGCGAACGATCGCGGAGTTGCGGCAGAGGGGATTTCAGGTCGAACTCCTTTCGGGTGATCGACCAGAAGTCGTTGCCGCAGTCGCCGGAATTGTCGGAATTCCTGACTATCATGCCGGCGTCACGCCGGCACAGAAGGCGGAGCATCTTGTCCGACTGTTTTCGGCCGGTCGCAAGGCACTGATGGTTGGAGACGGGTTGAACGACGCACCCGCACTGACCAGTGCGCACGCCTCCCTTTCGCCGGCCAGTGGCGCAGATATCGCCCAGGTATCGGCGGATGCAGTGTTTCAGGGTACAAGACTATCGGCAGTGATCGAACTTTTGGACGTTGCCCTTACGGCGAAGTCGTTGGTAAAGCAGAATATCGCAATGTCGATTGCCTACAATGCACTGGCAGTTCCGCTTGCGATCATCGGAATGGTAACTCCGCCGATCGCGGCGGCGCTCATGTCGAGCTCTTCGATTGCAGTTGTGGCAAACGCATTGCGGCTGGGAAGGGGCGGGGTAAAAAAATGGACTCGCTGATCGTCCTGATACCGATCTCGCTGATTATCGCAGCCGGAGCGCTTGGTGCATTTCTCTGGTCCCTCCGGAGCGGGCAGTACGAGGATCTTGACGGCGCGGCAAGCCGGATACTGTTCGATGAGGATCGCCCGAAGACACCAAAGCGCTAGGTCGTCGCCATGGCAGAAGCTGTTCTGGCCTGCTGGACGGACTCGACGAAATGCACATGCGGTTCCCTCAGACCGGCGCGTAGGAGCGCGCGCCTTACCGCCACCCTGGCTCCCGCGATATAGAGCGTCGAGCCGAGCGCCTGGAGCCTCCGGGCGAATGCCTCTAGGCTCTTGGCCGCCGTTGCATCGACAAGCGGCACGCTGTCGAAGTCGAGAACGAACGCGCGTGGCATCTTCCCGATCCGCTCAAGGGTCGAGATCACGTTTGCCGTCGCACCGAAGAAAAAGGCACCGTTGATCTTGTAGATGACAATGTCCGGGTCCTGCGCGGTCGAGCCGGCATACGGTATCCGGGTTGCAGCCGGGCCGTCGGCTTCATCCTTTGCGACAAGCGGTGCTCCGCCTTCGATTTCCGTCGCTTCGGCCATCCGATGAAGGAATAGAAATGCGCCCAGCGTAACGCCAACGGAAATGCCGAGCGTCAGGTCTTCGAATACCGTCAGGAGAAATGTCGCCAGAAGGACCAGCGCATCGCCCGGTGACGATCTGATCAGGGACACGAACTCTTCCCGTTCAGCCATATTCCAGGACACGATTGCCAGAACGGCGCCGAGCGCGGCCAACGGCACGTAGGAGGCAAGCGGTGCTGCAACCATGACGAACGCAAGAACGTAGACGGCATGAAGGAGGCCGGACACCGGGCCGCGTGCCCCCGCACGGACATTTGTTGCGGTTCGAGCGATTGTTCCTGTCACAGGCATGCCGCCGAAGATGACGGCCGCGATGTTCGCACCCCCCTGAGCGACAAGTTCACAGTTCGAGCGGTGTCTTCGGCCAGTCATTCCATCCGCGACGAGCGCGGATAGGAGAGATTCGATTGAACCAAGGATCGCAATGGCAACGGCATCCGGAAATACGCTGCGGATTTTCTCGAAATCGAGATGCGGCACGCTGGGGGCTGGCAACCGGTCCGGTATGCCGCCGAAGCGCGATCCGATGGTGGCCACGTCCGGTGTCAAGAAGACGGCGACAACCGAACAGGTGCCGACGGCGATGAGAAAGCCGGGCCAATTTGGCCGGACGCGGCGAAGGCCAATGATGATCACCAGGGCGAGAAGTGAAATCGCCATCGTTCGCCAATCGGCCGTCGAGATGGCGCCGGCAATGGCTTCGATCTTTGGAACAAGGGCCGCTGGTTCGCTGGGCAGGTCCAGTCCAAGAATTTCCTTGATCTGGCTGGCGAAGATGATGACCGCAATTCCCGACGTAAATCCAACGGTCACGGGATAGGGGATATACTTGATGTAAGTTCCGAGGCGAAGAAAACCGACGGCAAGCATGAGAGCCCCGGCAATCGCCGTCGCGAGAACAAGCCCCTCGTAGCCGTGTCGCTCGACCACCGATGCAACGAGAACGATGAAGGCGCCGGCAGGCCCGCCGATCTGGAAGCGGCTGCCGCCGAATGCCGAAATGAGGAAGCCGCCGATGATTGCTGTGAACAGTCCGCGATCCGGTGGCAGGCCGGACGCGATCGCGATGGCCATGCAGAGCGGAATCGCGACGATTGCGACGGTCAAGCCGGCCACCGCATCGTCCCGCAGTGCGCTGAGACCGTAGCCCTCGCGCATGACGGTAACGAGTTTGGGCGTGAAGAGTTCTGCGAATGTGGGCGTTGCCGCCTTGCCTGCCGCGTTCTGTGTAGGGGAGTCCGTCACGTTGCCGACTTTCAGCTATCGAGTTGGCTGTTCAAGCTTGATGCGTTCCGTTCGGGCAATATAGCACACTTAAAAACTGTTAAATCTGATCCCGCTTGGCGAAATATTGATAGAAATTGAATGATATCCTGTGCATATCCTGACTAAATCTTGTAAAACTAGATTTCGGAGGGAACATGGCACAGATCATCCCGGTTGCACCGTTCGACTATGTCGTTTTCGGCGGCACGGGAGACCTCGCCACCCGCAAACTGTTGCCTGCTCTTTTCCATCGCGACATCGATGGGCAAATCCCTGAGGAAGCGACGATCTTCGCCATTTCAAGGCGAAGCTACACCGCGACTGAGTATGCCGATTTTGTTCAGTCGCATCTCCGACGCCAAACTCAGGGGGCCGAAATTCGACCGCAGGACTGGGCACGGTTCCTGCGCCGTCTGCGGCATTTCACGCTCGATGCGGGTTCGGATCAGGGATGGGAGAATCTTGCCCGAGCCCTTGGTCCCGGCAATGGCCGTGTGCGCGTCTTTTATCTCGCGACTTCGCCGCAATACTACGGAACGATTGCACGCCGCCTCGCCGCGGCGGGCCTGGCGGGCGATGCAGCCCGTCTGGTCGTCGAAAAGCCGATCGGGAGCGATCTTTCAAGCGCGCGCCGGATCAATGACGAGATTGGCGGCGTTTTCGACGAGGGGCGGATCTATCGGATCGACCACTATCTCGGTAAGGAAGCGGTCCAGAATCTGCTGGCTCTGCGCTTCGCAAATTCCCTTTTCGAGCCGCTTTGGAATTCGATGTGGATCGACCATGTCCAGATCTCCGTTTCGGAGACTGTCGGCTTGGAAGGCCGCGCGGGCTACTACGACGGCGCCGGCGCTGTCCGCGACATGGTCCAGAACCATCTGCTGCAACTTGTGTGTCTGGTCGCGATGGAGCCGCCCCAGACGCTTGCGGCGGATGCAGTCAGGGATGAGAAGCTGAAGGTGCTTCGTTCGCTCGGCTCGCTCACCCAATCGCGCGAGAGTTGCGTCGTGCGTGGGCAGTACGTGGCTGGAGCGATCGATGGCAGCGCGGTTCCCGGCTATGCGGACGAGCTGGGAGGCAACGCGAGAAGCCGCACCGAGACCTACGTCGCCATGAAGCTGTCTCTTGCCAACTGGCGCTGGGCCGGCGTGCCGTTCTATGTCCGGACCGGCAAGCGGATGGCGCGCAAGGCCTCTGAGATCGTTGTCCAGTTCAAGCCGGTACCGCACTCCATTTTCGGCGATTCCGCGCCGCTGGTGGCCAATCGCCTGATCGTGCGGCTACAGCCCGATGAGGGGATCACGCTGCGTCTGATGACGAAGGAACCGGGCCCCGGCGGCCTTCGTCTCCGCTCCGTTCCTCTGGACTTGAGCTTTGCCGAAACGTTCTCCACCCGCTTTCCGGAAGCCTACGAACGCCTCCTCATGGATGTCGTCCGCGGGAACACGACACTCTTCATGCGGCGAGACGAAGTCGAGGCGGCGTGGAGCTGGATCGATCCTTCGATCCTTGAATGGGAGAGATCTTCCGAGCATCCCAAGAGCTACGTGGCCGGAAGCTGGGGCCCATCCGCGGCGACCGCATTGATCGAGCGCGACGGTCGGACCTGGCACGAGGAGCTTTCGTAATGCCCGTTCGCCGCGAGGTCCTCGAGGTCACCGATCGTATCCGTGACCGCAGCGAAGCAGGCCGCAGTGCATACCTGTCCCGCATTTCCGCGGCACGGAAGGGCGGGCGACATCGTGGGTCGCTGTCTTGCGGAAACCTCGCGCACGGCTTCGCGGCTTGCGCGGCCGGCGACAAGGACCTGCTGAGGCAAGGCGAGGCCCCGAATATCGCCATCGTGTCGGCGTATAACGACATGCTTTCAGCGCACCAGCCCTTCGAGAAATATCCGGACCTGATTCGTGCCGAGGTTCGCGCTTCGGGCGGCGTCGCGCAGTTCGCAGGCGGAACGCCGGCGATGTGTGACGGCGTGACCCAGGGCCGCCCTGGAATGGAGCTTTCTCTTTTCAGCCGGGACGTGATCGCGATGTCGACCGCGGTCGCCCTGTCGCACGACATGTTCGACGCCTGTCTCTGTCTGGGGGTATGCGACAAGATCGTGCCTGGCCTTGTCATTGGTGCGCTTGCCTACGGGCATCTCCCGTTTGTCTTTGTGCCTGCCGGACCGATGACAGCGGGCCTGCCCAATGACGAGAAAGGCCGAATCCGGCAGCTCTACGCGGAAGGCAAGGCATCGCGCGCCGAACTTCTCGAGGCTGAGTCGAAGTCCTATCACGGCCCCGGAACGTGCACATTCTATGGGACTGCGAACTCGAACCAGCTTCTCATGGAGGTATTCGGGCTGCACCTGCCGGGAGCAAGTTTCCCGAACCCCGATACGCCGCTGCGCGATAGCTTCACGCGGATGGCAGCACGACAAGCAGTGGCACTTTCCAAGGCGAACGCCCCCGGCATCGGGGAGATCCTCGACGAACGATCATTCGTAAACGCAATGGTTGCCCTGCTTGCGACCGGGGGATCGACGAACCATACGATCCATCTGGTTGCAATGGCCCGTGCGGCAGGCATCACGCTCACGTGGGACGACTTCGATGCCCTGTCTCGTTCGGTGCCGTTGCTGGCCCGGATTTATCCGAATGGTGCGGCGGACGTGAACAGCTTCCATGCGGCGGGCGGAATTGCATTTCTGATTTCGGAAATGCTCGATGCCGGACTATTGCACGACGAAGTGCAGACAATCATGGGGCAACGGCTTGACGCATATCGTCAGGAGGCGTTTCTGCAGTCCGGGGCGATCCGCTGGAAACCTGCGCCAGCAGCAAGTGGCGATGAATCCGTCTTGCGGCCTGCATCGAAGCCCTTCGACGAGCAAGGGGGATTGCGCACGATATCGGGGAATCTCGGCAGGGCGGTCGTGAAGGTTTCGGCGGTCAAGCCGGAGAACCGGCGCATTCGCGCAGCGGCGAAAGTTTTCGGAAGCCAGGCGCAATTCCAAGAGGCGTTTGCCCGCGGAGATCTTTCGGGGGACTTCGTGGCGGTTGTTCGCAATCAGGGACCCCGCGCTAACGGCATGCCCGAGCTGCACAAGCTGACACCGGCTCTTGGCGTCCTTCAGGATCGCGGTCAGCGCGTCGCCCTGCTCACGGACGGGAGAATGTCAGGTGCATCGGGCAAGATACTTGCGGCGATCCATACTGTGCCGGAGGCATCGGATGACGGCCCCATCTCGCGTATCGCGGACGGAGACGTGATCCTCATGGATGCCGTCGAGGGACGTCTGGACTATGTCGGCGACGAAAAGGCCTTCCTTGCTCGGGAAGGCGGAAAGCGCGACGGCGACGCCGTCCAGTACGGGTTCGGCAGGGAACTGTTCGCTGTGTTCCGGCAACGCGTCAGCAGTGCGGAGGAGGGGGCGACGGTTTTGGCCTCCGGCACGGAGGCCGTTTCGTGAACCATGGACTGATCGACAGGCTGCGCGAAAAGCTGGACAGTCTCCCCAGAAAGGAGCGAGACGTTGCAAGGGCCATTCTTGTCGATCCCGATGCGGCGCTTCACGTGGCGATCGCGCGTCTTGCAAAGGATGCCGGGGTAAGCCAGCCGACCGTTCTCCGGCTCTGCCGGACATTCGGGTATCCGGGATTTCCAGAATTCAAGGTGGCGCTGGCCCAAAGTCTTGTCGCGGGGGTTCCATTCGTCAGCGCGCATGTCGATCCCGACGATACGGCAGCCGAATATGCCCCAAAAGTCGTTGACGCTGCGGCAAGTGCGTTGCGCAACTTCAGAAACCGGATCGATGTCGACGCCATCACAAGGGCTGTCGAACTTCTCGGGCGTGCGCGACAGATTCTCGTCCTTGGCTATGGCGGTTCGGCTGCCATCGCCGCGGATGCAGTCCACAAGCTCAGCCGATTCTCTGTTCCATGTCGGCAGTTATTCGATCCGTTGCTGGCAGTTATGGCGATCGAGGCGGCCGGCGCTGGCGACGTCCTTCTCGCCATCTCGAACACGGGGAGGACGATTTCGGTCTTGGAGGCAGCGCAGTTGGCAAGATCGAGAGCGGTTCCGGTCGTGGCAATCACGGCGCCCGGCTCGGCGCTGGGTGCGCGCGCCGACGTGATCCTGCCGGTGGAGCCTGCGGAAGACGCTGAGATGTTCACGCCCATGGCATCGCGCATCGTCCATTTGGCGATGATCGATGTCCTGGTTACGGGCATCGCCATTCGACCGGAAGTGATCAAGGCAAGCCGGCTGCGTGCGATCAAGGCTTCGCTGGCTGAAACCCGTGTTGCCGCCGAGTTACCGCGGTGAGCAAGGCATTCACGAAAGAAGGTGACTCGGACGACGAGGAGGTTGCCGAGCCGGCCCTTCCAGTGGGGACGAAGAACTACATCACGCCGGACGGCCACCGGCGCGTGTCGGCGGAACTCCGCAGCCTCCTGCGTGTCGAGCGCCCGAAGGTTGTCGAGATCGTTTCCTGGGCGGCGGGAAACGGCGATCGCTCCGAGAACGGCGACTATCTGTACGGGAAGCGACGGCTGCGCGAGATCGACAGGCGCGTAAGATTTTTGACAAAGAGACTGGAGATCGCGGAAATCGTCGATCCGGCGCTTCAGAAAAACAGGAAGCAGGTCTTCTTTGGTGCGCGGGTTACCTACGCGAACTCGCGCGACGAGGAACGGACCGTCCGAATCGTCGGCATTGATGAGGCAGATGGTGAGCGCGGGGAAATCGCCTGGATATCGCCGATTGCGAAAGCGCTCCTACGGGCCATGGTCGGGGAAATTGTCGAAGTCAGGACCCCCGGTGGGAGCGACCGGCTGGAGGTCATATCGATACAATATCCGGACGAAGCCGGAAAATTCAGCGCGTAAGCGTCCAGTCCTGATCGGCAGGGAAGTGACGCGCGACAAATCGGTAGGTAGCGCGCATTAGTACTTCAAGCCGCTTTGAGCGGCTCCCTGCCTCCTCGTCCTTCCATTCCTCGATCAACGAGTCCCAGATCATCAGCCGCTGGTGAAGATCGTCCCGGTTCTTGCGTATGAACGCGACCATTTCATCCGGCTTTCGAAGGACATTCAATATCTCGGCGAACTGGGCATCAATATTTGCGAACGCACCGCGATAGTCCTCGATCGGTGTGCGCATGAGGATACGAATCCGGTAGATCTCTTCCGACATGCCGCCCGTGTTCTTGTAGAGCCGCCCTGCCGAAAGGATGCGTGCCGAAATCCGGTTCACAAGCGAGTATCTTTCGCGAAGTCCTTCGATATACGAAAGCTCGCGCGACATCCGCTCGGAGATATCCTGGACGCGCTTGGCATTGCCAAGCATGTCGCCCAGCTTTTCCAGAACGATCTCCTGTGCCTTCGTTTTCCTTTCCTCGAAGGCCGGGTCGCTTTGCAGGCCCGTTGCGCCGCGTTCGGCGATCGTCCAGTCGATCGGTTTTCCGTCGACGGACGCGAGTGCAACGAAAATTCTTCCACGGGCGCGATCCAGTTGCTCGGGCCCGACAGACCAGGACGCGGATCCATCGAGAATCTCGGCGGGGATCGAGTCGCCGGGGCGGATCTCCTTGACGTGGCTGAGTCCGCGGATGGCGACGTTCAGGAGACGCGTATCGTCTTCCGTGAAGTCCTTGAACATTTTCATCAAGGGGCCAAGCGGAAGGAACGCACGTATTTCACCGAGCGGCAATGAAAGCCCGGGATCGCCGGTGTTCGGGTCCTTGGTGAAGCAGCAATCCGGGATCGCAAAGAGCTTGTGATCGAAAAGAAAGTGCGTGCTTTTTGTATATTCCTTTGGCGCCGCAATTTCTTTGCCCTCTTCGCCATCTTTCGCTGGCTCGGGGCTTTGTGCGGTTGGCTCGACCATCAAAATTTCTTTCGCACTTTTCTAAATCGGCACAGGTAACATAGCCCGCGCGCCCGGATGCACAACGCGCGTTTGCCAAATCTACCTAACGAATTGAAAATAAAAGATTAACGCCTTTGGCGTTGGCCGGGCTCGTCACGTTGGTCACGGACGGACTCCTCAGCCATCCAACGGGCCATGTCGGCAATTTCCTGACGCTTGGCGCGTGACAGGCTGTCAAACGCTGCCTTTGCGATCAGCCAATCGAGGCCGTCATCGGTGCGCATGGCCTTTTCCACGTCCTTGACGATAGCATCGTCAGGTCCAAGGACGGCAGCCATAGCGCGAAGGACGATGTCGTTTTGCATGTTCCGGAAACCGACCTGCCAGCATTAACTCTATGCAGTGATCGCTCCGAGTCGGTCAACTGAGCAGAGGTATTTCTAATTTCGGCTCGTCGCAAAACAGGAATTCGTGGCCGAGCAAGCTTGACTGGTCAGTTTTTTTTATCAGAATCAGCATATGTTCAGATTTGCATCACTAATCTTGGTCGGAATCGCGGCGGGTGGTTTCCTTATTCTCGATCAGGCGCCTGCACTGGCTCAGAGCGGTGCCTGCCGGATTGCCCGCGATGCCAAATGCGAGGGTGCCAATCTCGAGGGCCGCGACTTGCGTGGGGCCAATCTCCGCAATGCAAACCTCAAAGGAGCAAAGCTCCGGGGCGCCAATCTGTCCGGGGCGGACCTCGGCGGGGCAGATCTTTCCAATTCGGATATGCGTTTCTCCAATCTCGGCGGCGTGGCTCTGTTTGGCTCGAAGCTGGTCAACGCCGACCTGACTGGCGCCGGGCTACGCTTCCAGGATATCCGGACAGACACCGATCTCTCCGGTGCGATAATGCCGGACGGAAAGCGTTGTTCGTCGCCGTCGATCGGCGATTGCAAGAATCCGACGGCGGCGGGTACTTCGCCGCCTCGGCATTGATGCCGACCATGAAATCGTCGACGTAGCCGAGCGTCGATGGCCAGCGAAGACCGTGGTGAGGATCCCGCGATTGAAAATGCCCGTTTGAGGCGCGAACTCGAGCGGGAGCGGGCACTCCTGCGTGCGGTGCTCGACAATATGGATGAAGGCGTGGTCGTCTCGGACGCCGGTTTCAAGGTTGTCGCCTATAACCAGCGCTTTGTCGACTACTATGCCGTCCCTCCGGAGGTCACGAATGCGCCCGATCCTCATCGGGAGATGGCGCGTTTCATGGTTGCGCGCGGCGCACTCGACGTGCAGGCGGCCTTCCGGACCTGGCGATCCGGCATGCAGGGTGCGACGTTCGAGGTCGCAAGGCCCGATGGCCGCATTCTGGAGGTTCACTCGAACCCCCTTCCCGAAGGCGGTTTCGTTTCGACTTATGTCGACATCACCGATCGAAAGCGAGCCCAGGCCGAACTTGTCAGCATGAGGCAGATTGCCGAGACGGCAAATGCCGCAAAGTCGAGCTTTCTTGCCGCGATGAGCCATGAAATCCGTACGCCGATGAACGGTGTTCTTGGCATGCTCGAGTTGCTGCATGAGACAAAGCTCGAGCCCGACCAGATATCAATGGTCGATGTCGTTCGGGAAAGCGCTTCCTCGCTGCTCAAGATCATCGACGACATTTTAGATTTTTCGAAGATCGAAGCCGGAAAGCTCGAGATTGAGAACGTTGAGGTGTCGCCTCGCAGGATCGCCGAAAGCGTGACTGAAACCCTTTCGGTTCAGGCGCGCAGGAAAGGGCTTGCGCTCCATTGCTTTGTCGACCCTGCCATCGATCGGGATTTTCTCGGTGATCCAGGGCGCCTGCGGCAGGTGCTGTTCAATCTGGTCGGGAATGCCATCAAATTCACCGAAAGCGGTGCTGTCCGTCTTGCTGTTCGCCAATCGGAGTCAGGGCCGGAAGGTCAGCTTGATTTTGCCGTGAGTGATACCGGCATCGGTCTGAGCGACGAGGAGATCGCGCGGCTTTTCCGTCCCTTTGTCCAAGCTGACTCCTCGACGACGCGACGGTTTGGGGGGACGGGCCTGGGGCTATCGATCTCGATGCGGCTTGTCGAGCTGATGGGCGGGCGCATCACTGTCACGAGCAAGCTAGGACAAGGGTCGACATTCGGATTTTCCGTTTTTATGCCGTCGCTGCCCTTTGCTGCCGCGTTGCGACCGCTTGAGGGAAAGCGGGTAACGGTAGTCGAGCAGGACGAGTTTTCCCGTGCGGCAATGACATCATATCTTGAGCGTGCCGGGGCATCGGTCACAAGCCATTCAGACCCACATGCCGCCCTGGATGAAATGGAACGGGCGGGCGACGAAGGCATTGCGCCAGATGTCGTCGTCGTCCGTCACGAGTCGTCGCCAATTGACGGCATGATACTTGGCGAAACCATTCGCGGTACCCCGCAGTTGTTCGGCACCAGGATTGTTTTGGCATGCACGGCGCATAGTGCGGGGCTGCGCAAGCGGGCGGCCGAGCGCGGCATCGATGCCGTCGTGCAACTGCCACTGCGCCGCGACCTGTTTGTTCACGCAGTCAGCGGCGAGTTCCGGCCGGCGGTACGCGATGTTGGCGCGTCACAGGCCGCTTTGCACGACGATCTTGTGCTCGTTGCAGAGGACAATCCGACCAATCGACTGGTGGTTGCCCGCCAATTGACCAGACTTGGTTTCCGGCATGAGGTCGTCGAGGACGGTCGGGCAGCCTATGAACGCTGGCGACAAGGCGGCATCGATCTCATCCTAACCGACTGCCACATGCCTGGGATGGATGGCTTCGAACTCGCCAGGGCAATCCGCGAACGCGAACGCAATTCCAAGGATGCGCCGACACCCATTGTCGCACTGAGCGCGAACGCGATGGCTGGCGAGGCCGAACGTTGCCTCGCGGCGGGAATGGACGGATTTGTCGCCAAGCCGGCGACGCTTGCGAGTCTGTCGGCCGCATTGCATACAGCGCTCGGAAGGGCGTCAACGGCACCGGACGTGGAGGACGTGGCGGGCGACCGACAGGCCCCCGACGCGGATGTGGATTTTGCGACGCTGAAGAATCTTTATGGCTCCGACAGTCGAGATCTCCGACAGGTGATCGGGCTTTACTTCGAAAACGGAGCCAAACTCGTCGACGAGATGACGGCGGCCCTGAAAATCCGTGATCTGGATGGAGCCATGCATGCTGCCCACGCTCTCAAGGGTGCGTCCCGGACGATCGGTGCTGTAGCGGTTGGAGATGCCGCCTCATTGCTGGAGGCGGCATTGCATGCGAGAGACTGGGAAGGCGTCGAGGCACGGCTCGGCGATGTGCGTGGTGGTTTTGAGATCGCCCGAGCGAAGCTCCTGCTGGCATTGTCGCCTGCGGGCGGAGCCTTGGGCTGAGGGCGAGACGGATGACCCAAGAGAGATACGCAAAACTTGGTGCGTTGGTTGTGGACGATCAGGCCGTCGTACGCGCGATGCTCCTCAAAATGCTCGAGCAATTGGGTTTCGGCTTCGTCGAGGCAGCATCGGACGGTTCAGCTGCACTCGATACGATCCGCTCTGCCGATCGCCTTCCGAGCGTAATCGTGTGCGATATCGCCATGAAGCCAATGGACGGGCTTGCATTTCTTGCGGAGCTCAGGGCCCTCCCGGAAATTCATAGGGCGCGCATTCCGGTCATTCTGCTGACGGCAACGGCGACTGGTGAACTGGCATTGCGAGCGCGCGAGTTGCGGGCAAACGGGTATATCGTGAAGCCGGTCACGCCCGAGGTTCTCGCCTTGCGTGTCGAGCGCGCGATTTCGGCGAGTTAGGCTTCGACGTCGAGCGTGTGGCTTGAACCGGG
Organism: Rhodospirillales bacterium; assembly: GCA_016794025.1. Taxonomy (GTDB): domain Bacteria; phylum Pseudomonadota; class Alphaproteobacteria; order CACIAM-22H2; family CACIAM-22H2; genus Tagaea. The sequence continues at coordinate 127,092 of JAEUKX010000078.1, forward strand.
GTGGCGCTTCGCCTTCGCGTCGAGCGCGTTTGCGTCTTCGTCGATCGCCGCGTCGCCATCCGTGCCTGAACGCGCCTGCCGCGAACGGCCCGTCTGGCTTGTATGTTTGATCGCTTTCGCGGTTTGCGCGCGCACGCCTGTCGACACCGCGTTTGGGAGCGGCACTGCGAGGGGCTGTGGATGCGGCGGCGCTACATTTACCTGCGCCGGCATCGGAGGCAGGATAGGCGCGATTGGCATTCCAGAAGTCTATCAAAAGTTGCCGAATGGCGCAAAAGAAGGTCGCTAAGACATTAATTTTGCGTACTATTTTCCGACCGCGATCTCGAAATCGAGCGTCGTGACAGGGCCATCTGCAAATACTGCCTCGATATGAACGCGGCGGCCTTTGGGCGGCACCTGCATGACGCTGGTGAAGCTGCCGTCCGAATTGAAAACAGTTTGGGAGTCGGCAATGCGCAAATCCCGCAATGCGCCATCGCCACGTACCCGACCGACGATGCTGACGTAACCGGGGTCGTTGACGGTCATCCGCTTTCCAAGCCGGCCATTGTCCCAGACCGGAAAGCTCACGACGATTTCGCGAGACGTCTTCGACTGTGGGGAACCCGATCGGCCTGCCTGGACGATCTCTGCAGACCGCATGTAGCCGAGATTTCCCTGGCTATCTGCGGCAAGAACCCATCCGCTCGTTGTCGCGTCGGCGATCCTGAAGATCGGCTGTCCGCCACCTAGCTTTCGAATTGCGTCTCCTGCCGTGCTCGGCAGTGAACGAAGTGTCGTCGGGCCGGCCGTCACGCCATCAACCGCCATGCCCTTTGTCGAAATCTGAAGCGTGGAACGGCCTGAGGGGGTGGGGAGTTGCGATGGATGCTGTGCCGAAACACGCGCCAGTTCATCCTCTACCCGGCGAATTCGTTGGATCAGCACGATGTTTTCTTGCCGAAGTCGTTCGTTCTCGGGGACGGAGTAGGGGTCGTTCAGTTCGACAATCCTTGATCGTGCGGCAGTCAGTTCCTGACGCATCGAGTCGACCGCTTCCGGGAGCCTGCCATCCAGATCGAATCCGACATTCGGGTAGGACAGCCTGCCGGTAAGTTTGCCATCGGCAATCGAGACATCGACTTTGATGCGGGCGTTATTGCCATCAGGGTCCGGGATACTGCCGCTCAGTCTGTTGCCGTCGCGGGTTACCTGCGGAAACGTCAGATCGCGAGAGAGGATGTCGATGGCGAAATTCCTGCCGTCGTAGCGGATTTCCCAGACTGCTCTCGGATTACCGACCTTCGAACGTTCCGCAAGTCCGATGATGGGGATGGACGCGATCCCCTGATTGACCGGGGGCCCATGTTCCGAAACCAGCCAAAATCCTGCCAGCCCTGAGTCCGGCAAAGCGCTGTCGTCGGCAACCGCCGCATGATCAAATCCGGCCGCCATCCAAAACAAGGCGGCCAGCGCAGCTACTCTGATGGGATTTCCTTGCATGCGAGAATAACGAAGCCCTGCTCTTGCGGGTATCGCGAACGAATTCGCGCCGTCGCGTCCTTCTCGTTCATCGCATCAATTTCGATGAAGTGTTGGTTTTGCCAATCGTCCTTGTAGATCTTGTGCTGCTCGCCGCGGGCGACGGCAGCGCGCACATGCTCGTTGAATATTGCAAATTCGAATTTCTTGCGCTTGAACATTTCGGTTCGCTCGTGCTCTGGCCGGACGCTGGTTACACTAGGTCGCGGAATTCCCCCGGAAAAACCCCGAACTCCGACCAAATATGAAACATAGCCAAGCCACTGCTTGCAACCCGATAAGAACATAGAGGGCGAGGGAGTGGCGATCGGCCAGCGACCCGTGATCGAGTGTCAAAACGGCGCCGACACCCCATTGGATTGCAAATGCTGCGAGGAAGACAACCAAATTGACTGTCGCATTGATACGGCCAGCCAGTTCGATGGGCAATAATTGAGTCAATGCAGCATAGCCGAGGACGGTGCCGCATCCGAGAAACCCGAATATGGCCCACATCGCATGCGGGGGCGCGTCCCATCCAAACGCAATCGGCAACTGAAGCAGGATGAATGCGGCTGAGTATGCCGCAAACGTTCCTGACGTCCGCACACCCCGGCGGCCTAGCCAGTCTGCAAGTGCCCCCAATGCCGGATACCCGATTGCCATCGCTCCTGTGACGAGCGCGAGCCCGACGGCGACGCTGGGCCGGTCGAGAGCCGCGACGTCTCTCATCCAGGCACCCGCCCAGAGCGTCTGGTAGGCAAGATAGGTCCCGTGCGTGATGCCCGTGAGCGCCGCGATTTTCCAGAATTCCCGGGTCAGCGCGAACGAACCGACCTCCCGGAACTGCTGTGAAAGGGACACGGCATTTCTGGCTGCATGGGGCGCATCCTTGGCCCCGAACCAGATTGCGGTGGCGACAACTCCGGTTGCGGCTGCCAGGAGTGCAATCACGTCCCGCCAGTCGACCGATGCCAGCAGCCATTCCACGGGCGCGGTCGCGCTCGCTGCGCCAATTCCGCCAAATCCCATCAGCAATCCGTTGGCGAGGGGAAGTCGGCGCGTGTCCCACCAGGTCGCATTCGCCTTGAATGCAGCCATGAGGCAGGCAGAAACACCCAGACCGATAAGCGCCCGCCCGACGACAAGTTCGGAGAAACTGCCGGCTCTCGAAAAGATCACGGCGCCGACGGCGGCGGACAGCAGCAGTCCCGCCTCGGTGCGCCGCGGTCCCCACCGGTCGAGAGCAATTCCCAATGGGATCTGCGCGAGCGCGAAGGTGACGAAGTACATCGACGTCATGGCACCAAACGCAGCAGAATCGAGCCCGAGTTCGGAGGAAACCTCGGGCGCTATTGCCGCATTCACCGCACGAAAGGCATAGGAGAGAAAGTAGCCTGCGGCAAACGGCAAAAAGCAGCGCAAAATCCTGGCGCCAATTGAATCCCTTGACGGATTCACGCCGTCACTCGCCGCTGAAAAGGCGGCGGCCTTTGTCAGTCAACTTGCAAACGATCCAGTCCGGCTTCGTCGGATTTGCGTACCATGGCTCGCACCAGCCGCGTTCCATGCATGCCTTGACCGTGCGTGGGTCGATCCTGCGCGCGTCAGGTGAAAAGAGCGGCAGTTTTCCGCCCGGCTGATCAAGGCCGCGCGCAAGCCATGCACGCTGCAACGCCGTCGGTTCACCTGGAGCAGGCGGCAATCCCTTCGGACGTTGGGCTTCGCCTTTTTGCATTGGTGGTTCGTCGAACCCGGACACGCGTCTTGCCGGAAAGGGGATAGGAGCGCCGTTCATGCGACCATCAAATCTGTTCGGCGTAGATTCTAACCCTGAAATCGAATCGCGCCAAGTTCACCGAAGCTTTTGCGGCCTTCAATTCAGCTTCAATTCTGCTGGATAGCTTCTTCCATCACAATTGCCGATCCCGGACGCGCTTGGAGGGCCTCAACCAAAGGGCGACCTGATGACTCCGATTTGGTGGAAATTACTGGTGGTAAAGAACGCGAGTTTAGAAAATTTCGACAATATCTTATGATACTAGAGGGTCTATGGTATGCTTTCCACCTCCATCGTATAAGTTGCAGTATGGATGGGACGCTACGCAAAACTTCGCGACAAGATTTCAAAGAAGACTACTATTGTGCGTCATATTTGTTGTGCCGAAGATACAAATGGCGCTAAGAAGTGGGCGTTGATTTTTTCCATGATTGCTCGTTGAAAGGGTAAGACAGATGAGTGGGTCGGACATGCCGTCGCGAGTGAAGCCGAAGCGCCGCCGATCGAAGGCGGAAACCCGACGGACAACGCCAGTCGATGTCCAGGTCGGTCGGAACGTTCGCCGGCGCCGGATCGAACTCGGCATGTCGCAGACCGCGCTGGCCCAAGCCTGCGGCATCACCTTTCAGCAGGTTCAGAAATACGAGAACGGTGCAAACCGGGTTTCGGCGTCTCGGCTTTGGCAGTTTGCGGCCGTGCTAGGCGTGCCCGTTGTCTATTTCTTTGAAGGTCTCGGGGCACCGAAGACCGAGATCAAGGGCGCCGTTCCGAGCAAGGCCGAGCGCAAGATCGACGACGAGACGGCCAAGATCGCGCGAAAGATCGCGTCGATCCAGGACGAGCGTCTGAAGAAGCGCCTCAAGACCATGTTGGCTGCGCTGGCCGCCAAGTAGCGCCAGTTCTGATGCCCGGCCGCCTTCGCGATCGGGCCAGGATTCTCAGTCTTGATCTTGAGCGTGGTTGGCGGCTTCGCCTTCGCCAGCCGGTACAAGGCTGTCGGTGGAAATCGTCAACCCGCCTTCGAGCTGTGCGACGCGAGCCATCAGCACTTCAATCTGGAAATCCAGTTTCCGCGACGAGTCTGGAGCGAGCGGTAGGTCGAACACTTCGGCTATGAAGCGGTGCCTGTCGTACCAGTCGTTCCTGCGTAGCGCAACGCAGGTCGCAATTCTGTCGATCAACTGCGCATCGAGTTTTCGTGTGCGCCCGCCGAGCAGTCTTTCCAGCGTATCGACGTGAATATTGCACATTCGCGCGGCGTCCTTGATCGAAATGCCGCGCCGGTTCATTGCGCCACTGAGTTTATCGATCAGATTTGCTTCCGACATTTACTCGGTCCCTTGTCCTCGGCGAACGAATTCCAAAGAGTCTGCACGCAAAAGTCGAAGTCTCTGTCCGTATCGATTGAGCGAATCTAGCCAGAAACAGAAGTGCTCGTCAGCGTACAATGCATTGACCGTTTCATTTTATGTACGCGGACAATCTGCTCCTTTGTGCTCGATTTCGATCGGGTGTGTACATGAAGGAAGAATTTATTTTCGATTATATCATTGAAAAATTTACATAAATATCAATTCCGGCGAATTTCCTTGTCGACTTGTTGCGCTATCGCAGTTTTGCGGTTTCAAGGCGGTGGAATTGCTGGGGCGCGGTCCGATTGTATTGCGAAAGCCTGATGGCTTTCAGAGGAGACCGCTCAAATGGCAATCGACAATCTTGCCCGCCCGGTACGGTTAAGGCCGCTCGCCGCCGAAGGCTCTGTGGCCGAGCCCCATCTTCAGCAGCAACTTCGGACAGCCATGCGCCCCGTCGCGCAGCCCGCCGAGGCGACTGTCGACCCGAACAACGCCGCCAAGAACGGCAAGCCCGCTTATCCTTGCATCGAGATCACTCCTCGGAGCGTCTGGATCGGGTCGCGCCGCACGTCGATCCGCCTGGAACCCGAGTTCTGGACGGCTCTCGGCGAAATTGCCCGCGAACAACGGTCCACGATTTCCGGCGTCCTGCTCGATATCGAGAGAATTCATGGCCGCAGCCGGTTCGCATCGAAAGTGCGGGTCGCGATTCTTGCGTACTACCGTCGCTAGCGCGACGGCAGCATCGCGACCAAGCTATTGGCGTCACGTAAGAATGTAATGCAACATTTCCTCTGTTGCCGCCTCAAGGTTTGGTCAGCCAATGTGGGCGGATGGAGCTTTTCGATGATCCATCCGCCCGAACGCACCGATTGGCGCGTGCCTTTTCGAATGTCGGTCACGGTTACTCGCACCTACTGACGCTGCTGTTTCCGACCGTGGTCCTTTCGCTCGACGGGGCGTGGGGCCTCAGCTACGGCGAGCTTCTGGCCTTGATGCTTGGGGGGCAGATCCTTTTCGGTGCGGCCGCCTTGCCCGCAGGATGGCTTGGCGACCGCTGGTCCGCCGTTGGTATGATGATTGTCTATTTCGTGGGAACCGGGGCGGCCGCCGTTGCCACGGGGTTTGCGCGATCGCCGGGCGAACTGGCCTTGGGGCTGGCGGTCACCGGCCTTTTCGGGTCGATCTATCATCCGGTCGGGATGGCGTGGCTCGTCCGCGTTTCCGAGCACAGGGGGCGGGCCTTGGGCGTCAACGGCGTGTACGGCGCGGTCGGGATCGCTTTGGCACCACTTGTCGCTGGCGTCCTTTCGGATTCCATCACGTGGCGCGCAGCATTCATCGTTCCCGGAGCGACGGCGGTCCTGGTTGGCGTCGCGCTGCTTGTCTGCGTCCGGACCGGGCGAGTCACGGACAGCAGGAAGGATATCAGTCCGACCGCGGATCCGGCGCGTGGGGATGCGATCCGCGCGTTCGTACTTCTGACGCTGACGATGTCGCTGGTCGGTCTGATGGGGTCGAGCTTCATGGTGATGCTGCCCAAGCTTTTCTCGGACCGCCTTGCGGGAATAACTGAAGGCAGCGCTGTCGGCGTCGGCGCGCTGGTATCGATCGTCTATCTGTGTGCGGCGAGTGCGCAGTACTTTGGCGGCCGGCTTGCCGACCGATACTCGATGCGCAATGTCTATCTCGTTGCATTCGCAATCCAGGCGCCCGTCCTTGCCGCCACGGCGTTCGCCGAATCCTGGACGCTCCTGCTTCTGTCGATCGCGATGGTCTTCGTCAATGTCGGGTCATTGCCATCTGAAAACGGCATGCTTGCCCATTTCACTCCCGGCAAGTGGCGGGCAACGGCTTACGGGGCGAAGTTCGTGCTTGCATTGGGTGTGGGGGCGGGATGCATCCCGTTGGTTGGGCAGATCTACGATCGGACGGGCGGATTCTTCTGGCTTTTCGCGATGCTGTCCGCCTGCGCCGCGATCGTTGCGATCGTTGCGGCGTTTCTGCCCGACGACAAGTCGGGATCGCCGGTCGTGGCAAGTCCAGCTCCGCAGGCGGCCGAATAGCAAGTCAACCCGGCAGGTCGCGAAGCGCTCGCTCCAGATCGCGGATGAGATCATCCGCGCTTTCAAGACCGATCGATAGACGGATCGTATCGGGGCCGGCTCCCGCTGCGACCTGCTGTTCGGCCGTCAATTGCCGATGCGTCGTTGAAGCCGGATGAATGACGAGGGACCGCGTGTCACCGATATTCGCGAGATGACTGAAGAGTTCGAGGCGTTCGACAAGAGCGACGCCGGCCGCATAACCGCCGCGCAGTCCGAAGGTGAAGACTGAGCCAGGTCCAAGCGGAAGATACTTCAAGGCAAGCTGCCGGTAGGGGCTGGACTCAAGCCCTGCGTACGAGACCCACCCGACCGCCGGGTGGCGCTCGAGAAACTCGGCAACGGCCTGTGCATTTCGGACGTGCCGCTCCATTCGCAGGTGAAGCGTCTCGATCCCGGTGATCGTCAGAAACGCGTTGAGTGGCGCCATAGTCGGGCCGAGATCGCGAAGGCCGACCGCGCGCGTCTTCATCGAATAACCGAAATCGCCGAACGTCTCTGCAAAGCGCAGTCCGTGATAGGCGGGGTCGGGTTCGGTCATGGAAGGGAATTTTCCTTTTGCGCCAAACCAATCAAAGCGGCCACTTTCCACAATGGCGCCCCCCATCGCGTTTCCGTGCCCGGACAGGAACTTCGTCGTGGAATGCACGATAACGTCGGCGCCCCAGTCGAAGGGTCGGCAAAGGAAAGGGGTTGCAAGGGTATTGTCGACGATCAGCGGAATGCTGGCGTTTCGGGCGATTTCCGCGATCGGCTCGATATCCACGATCGAGCCCCCGGGATTCGCAAGCACCTCGCAGAATATCGCCTTCGTCCGATGGCCAATCGCATCCCTGAAATTCGCCGGATCGGACGGATCGACAAACTTGCAGGTCCATCCGAATTTGCGGAAGGCATGTGTGAACTGCGTGACCGATCCACCGTAAAGGTGGCGACTGGCGATGAAGTCGTCGCCAGGCTCCATGATCGAAAAGAAGGCCAGCAACTGGGCGGCGTGTCCGGAGGCGGCGCAGACGGCGGCTCGCCCGCCTTCGAGGCTCGCAAGGCGCTCCTCCAGTACGGCAACCGTGGGATTTGTCAGCCGGGAGTAGATGTAGCCGAATGTCTGGAGATTGAAGAGAGATGCGGCGTGATCGGCGTCGTCAAAGACATAGGCAGTCGTCTGGTAGATCGGAGTAGATCGGGCACCCGTGACGGGATCCGGCGAGGCGCCCGCATGGATTGCGCGTGTTGCGAAATCGAACTTCGGATCGGCCATTTACTTGCTTCCCGGTTGGCAGTGTCGGAATGTTGCACCGGACCGGGCTGATTGGAAGCCTTGATCGTGGGGCGTGATGGGGGAGTGGCGGCTAGTCGGGCTTCTTGCGGTGGGGCAGCTCATCGTCTGGGGTGCCCTTTACTATGCGTTTGCGGTGATCGTCTCGCCAATGGAGGCCGAGCTTGGCTGGGCGAAGACTGAAACGAACGGCGCATTGACCGTTGGGCTGCTGGTGGCCGGGGTTTCCGCTGTCCCCGTCGGGCAATGGATCGATCGCCACGGCGCCTATTGGCCCATGTCCTGCGGCGCGATCGCCGGCGGTTGCCTTCTCGTGGCGTGGTCGTTCGTTCAGTCGCCGTGGCAGTTCTTCGTCGTCTGGGCGGCACTCGGGACCACACTGGCGGCTACGCTATATGAACCGGCATTTGCCGTGATCGCAGCCAACGTACGCGAATGGCGCCGTGGAATTCTTTACCTGACGTTCGTCGGCGGCCTGGCGAGCACGGTTTTCGTGCCGTTCTCGCAATGGCTTGTCGATGGTTGGGATTGGCGAGTGGCCCTTCGCGTACTGGGAGGGGTTGTCGCGCTATGTGCAGGTGGCATTCACCTGGCCGTTTTGCCGGGAACGCGCGCGCGGGGCGAAGGGGCAGCCATAGCCGACTCGCGGGCGAACCAGCCGTCCGCGCTCAGAACAGCATTCGGCAACGCGGCCTTCTGGTATATCGGAATCGCCTATTTTGGGTACAACTTTGCCGGCGCCGCCCTAGTGTTTCATCTCATTCCGCTTCTCGCGGAACGCAATGTCGATGCAGGAACGATCGTGGCGGTCTGGGCGACCATCGGCCCGATGCAGGTTGCCGGGCGAGTGGTACTTATGGCCCTTGGGTCGCGCGCCGATGCCCGTTCGACCGGACGGGCTGCCATAGTTCTGCTTCCGGTCTCGATTGCAGCTCTTCTGCTGACGGATGCAGACGTGGCGGTGCTGTTTTTCTTTGCGGGTCTCTATGGCGCTTCAAATGGCATGATGACAATTGTCCGCGGGACAATCGTGCCCGAACTGCTCGGGCCACGCGGATACGCCACGATCGGCGGCGCGCTGTCCCTGCCGGCGAACGTCGCACGCGCGATCGCGCCACTTGCGGCAGCGTACATCTGGTCCATCGCCGGTTACGCGGGATTGCTGTGGGTCCTGCTTGCGATTTGCATTCTGGCCGCGGCGGCCTTCTGGATCGCAAGTACGAAACGTGCGACGGACGCGAACATCGCGCGATAGGCGTCCTGCCTCATCCGGCCGGCGTTCCATTTGTGAAATTCCACGACGTCTTTCGGTATGGAGTACATGGTGCGCTCCGTTGCTGGTGTGTACGCACAACATCCACGGATTCACCTGTGGCGATAAGCCGGCTCCACGGACTATCATTTGTTCCTTTCAGGAACAAATAGGTGCCCAAAATATGGATCGGACAAGCGAGATGTCTGCCTTCGTCGAGATAGCGGACAGGAAGAGCTATTCCGCTGCGGCAAGATTCCTCCGCGTCACGCCCTCGGCGCTCTCGAAACTGGTTGCGCGGTTAGAGGGGAGGCTCGGGGTATCGTTAATCAAGCGCACGACACGTCGGCTCTCCCTGACCCCAGAGGGCGAGGCATATCTGCGACGAGCGCGCCGGATCGTCGAGGATATCGAGAACATCGAGCGCGAAGTCGCGGGATTTCGGGACCGGCCGCGCGGGATCCTTCGGGTCAACTGCGGACACGCGTTCGCGTTGCATCAGCTGATCCCGGCGTTGCCGGAGTTCACCAAGGCAAATCCGGACCTGGAGATCGAGCTCTCGCTAGATGACCGGCGCGCGAATCTCGTCGAGATCGGGGCCGATGTCGCGATCCGGATCGGAGAAGTCGGCGATGATCAGCTTGTGGCCCGGCGCATCTGCATGCTGAGGCGGACGATCTGTGCGGCGCCATCCTATCTTGCGCGGCGCGGCACCCCTCGGTCTCCGGCCGATCTCCTGCGACATGACTGCATCACGCTTACCGGGTACCCGAGTCTTTCGAAGTGGCCGTTCCGATCCGGTGAAATCGAGGTGCGTGGCCCCGTTTCCGCGGACAGCGCAAGCGCGGTCCTCGAACTCGGTTTGCAAGGCATGGGGATTGTCCGGTTTTCGGATTTCGTCTTCGCGGATTTTGTCCGCGATGGCAGACTTGTGGTGGTCCTGCCGGATGATCATCTTCCGACGCCCGTCCCGGTGTCCGTTGTGTATCGACCAACCCGGCAACGGGCACCGAAAGTCTCGGCCTTCGTACGTTTCATGCAGGGGCGTTTCGCGCATGCGCCCTGGCGCATCGATTGACCTTGATCGACCCGTAAGGGACGGGCACTCTGCGGAAAGTGGGGGACGCCAGTTCGGTGCGCAGTTCCATCTATTCAATGATCGAGAATGACGGCGTCCCGTCCTGGCGCCGTAACGTCGTCAATGCCTTTTTCACGATGACGATCGTTCTTTGGCTCGCCGAAGGCGTGCTGCGGACCGTGCCGGCCAATGGTGGCAGGTTCGGAGGCGTGTTCGGTGAGATCGAGTGGGTCGTTTCCATCGCTTTCGTCGTGGATTGGCTGCTTCGCGTCTGGACCGCACCCGAGCGCTTTCATGCCGGGGCCATGTCCAATCTTCGTGCAAGGGTGGGGTACGTCCTCTCGCCGATGGGCATTGTCGATCTGGCCGTCCCTTTGGCGTTTTTTCTCGGAAAGGCCTTCTCCCGATCGCATTCTCCGGCAGTCGAGTTGGTAGAACTCTGTGCCGTATTCAAATTGACCCGGTATTTTCCGGGGCTCGATCTTGTTTTCGCAGTTCTCCGGACCGAACTTCGGCCGCTCGGGGCAGCGCTCGCGGCAATGCTGACCCTTCTCCTGCTTGCGTCGAGCTCGATGTATTACCTCGAACGCGACGCCCAGCCGGAGATGTTTGCTTCGATTCCGCATGCGATGTGGTGGGGCATTGTCACAATCGCCACGGTCGGATACGGCGACATGGCGCCAGTGACGGCGTTGGGAAAGCTGACGGCAGGCGGCGTTCTTCTTGTTGGTATCGCACTTTTCGCGGTGCCGGCAGGTATCCTTGCGAACGGATTTGCAACCGAACTCAAGAAGCGCGAGTTCATCGTCACCTGGCGTTTGATCGCGAAACTGCCAATTTTCTCGGATCTCGATGCGGCGGTGATCGCGTCGATTGCCCGATTGCTTCAGCCGCGGGCCATGCCGAAGGACAGCGTGATCGTCCGGAAGGGCGAGCCGGGGCACGCGATGTATTTCATTCTCAATGGGCAAGCCGAGGTCCACATCGAGCCTAAAAGCGTGATGCTGGGTCCGGGGACCTACTTCGGAGAGATCGCCCTTTTGATGGATGTGCCACGAGGGGCAACGGTGGTCGCCAACACGGACTGCGAATTGCTCGAACTCGGCGCGACGGAATTCCGGCGGGTCTGCATCGAATACCCGCAGCTCAAGGCGCGCGTCGAACGGGAGGCGGCTGCCCGTCTAGGTCGAGACCGCGCGACGCAGCCTGTCAAAGGCGAATGATGTCGCAGGTCGTTCCAACGGAGCCGGATACCCGGCGCGATAACCTGCGCGCGGCCGGATATATGACTCTGTCGACGGTCTTCTTCTCGATCAACGATGCGATCATGAAATTCCTTTCGTCGGAGATTCCCATGCTCCAGGCGATGGCAATTCGCGGGGCGATTGTCTCGATCGGCCTCGTCCTTCTTGCGTACCACTCGGGTGCGCTGAAGCGCTGGACGAGCATTGCGGATCCGGTCGTCGTCGGACGTTCCACCTTCGAAACGGTCGGGTCGTTCGCATTCATGCTGTCGTTGCCGCATATTCCGCTCGCGTCCGCGATCGCATTGAACATGGCGACCCCGCTTTGCGCGCTGCCTCTGGCGGCAATCGTCCTGCGCGAACGATACGGCTGGCGGCGGATCGCGGCGGTACTTGTCGGGTTCTTCGGGGTAATGCTCATCCTTCAGCCGTCGACCGATGGGGTCGATCCGTGGCTGCTGCTTTCGTTCACGTCGTCTCTGTTCTTTGCGATGCGGGATGTCGCGACACGGCGGATTTCCGGCGAGATCCCGACATCGCTGGTGGCGCTGGCAATGGCCGTTGTCGTGACGGTGACAACGGGCACCGTGAGCTATCTGGACGGCTGGATCTGGATCAGCGGGAAGCAGGCCGGGCTCCTCTGCGTCGCCGCAGTCATGGTCGGGTTTGGTTATACGCTCGTCGTCAAGGCGATGCGCCAGGGTGAAGTCAGCCTTACGGGAGCGTTCAGGTACTCGGCGTTGTTCTGGGCAACAGCCTTCGGGTGGCTGCTCTGGCGTGAAATCCCGAATTCCACTGCATGGCTGGGGATAGCCCTCATCCTCAGCGCCGGGCTCTATGCATTGCACCGGGAGCGCGTCCGCGCCCGCCGAACATGAATAACCAGAAATATCGAGCGATCGGATACATGGTTGCGTCGATGGCGCTTTTCGTCGTTTCCGACACGCTGATGAAGCTCGCTAGCGACGACGTGCCGGCGGCCCAGATGCTGGTCGTCCGAGGCGCGATCCTCGGCACGGCAGTCCTGGTCGTGCTCTGGAGATCGGGGCTCCTCGTCCACGTCCGGGAAATCGGCCACCCCGATGCGATCCTTCGGACCCTCTGCGAGGGTGCCGGGACTGTTGCCTATATCCTGTCCCTTGCGCACATCCCGATCGCTACGGCCTTGGCGATCCACATGTCGACGCCGCTGTTTGTTCTGCCGTTTGCGGCCTGGATACTCGGGGAACGGATCGGCGCCCTGCAGATTTCCGCCGTCACGGTCGGTTTGCTTGGTGTCATGCTGGTCCTGCAGCCGGCCGCTGCCGGGCCCGATCACTGGGTCTTGGTCAGCGCAACTTCGGCCGTGCTGTTCGCATTGCGCGATACGATGACAAGAAGATTGCGTGCCTCCCTGCCGAGCATGCTTGTAATGGCTGCTGGCATTGCGGCCGGCATTCTCGCGGCCAGCATCGATGTTGCCGCGCGCGGATGGGAGCCGGTCAGCCGGAGTGCGTGGTTCGCCGCTGCGGGTTCGGCCGTGTTTGTCGGCTTCGGAATGCTTTTCCTGATCCGTTCGATGCGCGGGGCGGATGTCAGCATGGTCTCGCCGTTCCGGTACACGGCGATCATCTGGGCGACCGCATCAGGTTATCTGGTGTGGGGGACGCTGCCCGATTTCTGGACGATTGGCGGCGTCAGCCTGATCTGCGTCGGCGGGCTTATCGCACTCCGGTTGGCGCGGATCAACGCCAAAGACCGCGCTCCGCAAGCCAGCGATTGATTGCCGCCGCGATATCGGCGTTGTTCCGGTCCATCATCATCACGTGACTGTTCCCCGTGATGCCGATCTGGGGGAGGTCGATCACAGTCACGAATCCTCCGGCCGCCCGGACCTCGTCGAAATATCGCAGCCCGCTGCCCTTGATCATTGGCCAACGCGGGTCCTGATCGATGAAGTCGCCGTAGAGGGCGAGAACCGGCACACCCTTGATCTTCTCGATCGACGCCGTTTCGCCGACGCCCGCCGGTTCGACCGCAACAAGCGCCCTGATCTTGTCTGCTCTCGCTTCGGCAGCCCGGAAGGCAAGCTGGCCACCCTGGCCATGCGCGATGACCGCACAGGGGCAGATCCGGTCGATTGCCGCAATATAGGCGGCGAGGGCGGCATCATCGGTCGTTGTCCAGCGGGGAACGAACTGGCGTACGAACTTGTCGTAGGCATCGATCGGGAACTGGCTGCCCGGCATCAGTTCGCGCTTTGTGTAACTGCCGGCTCCATTGCCGATGCGGAAGCGCTCGAAAGGCTCGTTCTTCGCCAGGAATATCGGCGCGCCTTCGAATGTCTGGGACCAGCCTGCGCGCCCGCGTTCTACCGCATCGACGTTATAGACAGGCCAGCCGCGGCGCAGAAAATAATTCAACCAGCCTTCGCGGCCGTCTGGCGTCGTCTCGTACTCGACACCGGTCATGCCACCGCCGTGCATGAACAGGATGGGCAGGATCGAGCGGCGGCTTGCGGGCACGAAGTATTGAACGTAGGCCTGCTCGACCGAAAACGTTCCGTTTGGATCAATGCGGACGGTAATGCCACCCGGCGACAGGGCAAGATCGCGCGTGGGTTGGCCGGATATTGTGACGTCGCGGCCGCCGACGTGAAAGGATCCCATGTCGGCGAGCTGCAATGGGCCGTTCTCGGATCCAGACGAACTGCCGCCGCACGCTGCAACGAGCATGGTTGGAAGAAGCAGGCTCGCCAGGACCAGGGAGCGGCGGAGCATATTCCGGATGGAGATCATTTCGTCTCTTCCGCTTTCGGATCGTCGAGGGAGTCGCCCCATGCCGCACGCAATTCTTCTTGCCGCTTTTCGAGTAACTGGAACTGGTCGCCTTGGCTGCGTTTGTGGATCATCCGCCCGATAGCCGGGCCGACAAAGGACACAAGGAAGCCCAAACCAGCTGCGCAAAGCGGAATGATCCAGGCCATCGGATCGGCGGCCGGGTTCCGGACCGGATCGAGGAGCCCGACGAGAATGACCGGGCCGGCCGCGGCGAACGTCATCGCGCCGCCGCCCAGGGAGACGAAACGCCGTCCGGATCCCTCGAGCAGCGCAACGACGGCGCAAGGCGCAAATATCCCGAAAACATAAACAAGCATGGCCGGCTTAAGAACGACCACGGCCGCGATAAGAAGTGCCGCGGCAAGGATCGCGAAGACGAACAGGAGCGTTCGGAAGCTCATGGACCACCTCGGCCGAGCTGGGAAAAGAGCTGGAAAAGCACCGTCACGATCGCAAGCCCGGAGAGGATGACCAGCGAAATTTCCTGGCCTTTCTCGGCTCCCATGCGCGCCGTTGCTTCGACGATCGAATCGCGCATGTTCAGGATCCGCTGGTTCGCATCGAATTCTTGCTTGGCCTGCTGGAACTCGGCGTTGTCGGCACCGAACACGACCGGATCGGTCGCGATTTCCGCAAGGCTCTGGATATCATAAGTCGCGGCGGCAGCGTCGGCCTTGGCAGCGGTCTCGGCCCGGACATTCGGATTGCGCAGCCGGTCGATCAGGGCGATTGCCGCCGAGTGACAGATTTTCGTCAGGTTCGGGAGCTGCTTCCCCTTCGATTCAACAACTATCTTGACGCCAACTTTCAGGATGGCGGCGGCCCTGCGCGGGTCTTTTCCGTCGAACGAGCGAAGCGCGCCTAGATCCGCAACGGTGATCCCGCCGCGTGCGCCGAGGAAGGCGACGATATGGGCATCCGGATCGAAGCTCCCCCGACCCAGCCCCGCCTCGAACACGTCAAGGAGATCGCCCAGCGTATCGACCCACGCGCCCTGAACCTCGGGCGACAGGCACGGCGCGTCGGGATTCAGCTTGTAGAGCGCGCTCTCGAGCTTCTCGACCCCGTTCGAGACGCGGTCTTCCAGATCCATCAATGCCTTTGCGGGCTCGTCGATCAGCCCGACCGGTGTGGCCGCCTTCGCCCACAGATGGACGATGCGGCCGGCAAACAGCTCTTCCATCTGCTGCCGCTTTTCCGGCTCGAGCATCGCCGAATACATCACGGAACCCGCTCCGGAAGGGAAGAACGCGAGGTCGCGATAGCGGATCGGCCCGAATGGATCGAGCCGGACCGCTTCCTTCGCGAGGAGGAGCTCGCGCGACGCGAGCAACTGGCCCGAGTTCCCGGTCTCGTCGATATTGAGGGAGATGGCCCTCTGCACATCATTTGCCTTGAGCCAGTTCGCAATATCGCCGCGCTCAAGTGCGTCGCCCGCAGGACCGGGGTAACGCTGGATTGCGAAGGCGAGTTCGCGGGGTTCAAGGCACTGGACGGGGCCGATCTGAAGCGGACTGCCGCGGCGCGCACTTGGCCGCTTCTGCGGAACCTGCGGCCGGCGGCCATTGGCCCAGTCCGTGATCGCCGCAAGCGACCAGCGGAGCGTCACGTCGTCATCGATCAGGGCCATGACCGGATCGAAGAGCTCGCTCGGAATTTGCGATGTGTCGACGAGCGCGCTCACGGATCCATAGGAGAGCCTGCGTGCCATCAGCCCGTCGGGGTTCTGTCCTTCACCGGGGAACTTTCCCGTCGAAAGGCAGTAGAGCGTCATCCCGAGCGCGAACATGTCGTCGATGGAACCGCCGGTTCCTTTGCCATCGGGGGAGGCGAGCGCGCGCTCTATCGGCTCGAATGTCGCCGGCTGGTCGTAGCCGACCGGTCCGAGCAGGCAGGGCCCGAGCGTGAAGAGCTGTCCCTTCGTATCCTGGTTGAAGATGTTGTCCGGTCGGATGGAGCCGTGCGTTTCACCGCGCTCCGAAAGTTCGGTGAGCGCCGCGCAGATGGGCTTCAGGAAGTTCTGAATGAGGATTCGTGGCGCCCAGCCGCCCCACATCCGTCGCGGCGGGCTCCCGCCCACGGGCTTCTCGAAAACAAACGCGTAGCCGTCCCTGGCGCCCGGTCGCTTCAGGATACCGGCATCCAGGAGCGTCAGCAGGCCGGAACGAGACAGGCCACGCTGGCGCTGGGCGGCGCGGATGCGCACGGACCTGTCAGGCTCGCATACGTAGGCAAGGTGCTGCCCGTCCGGAAAGCGCCGGTCGACCGCCGCATAGGCCTTGGCGCCAGGCCGATCGAAAGTGGACAGCGGCGTGCCCAGATCGACAAGAACGTGCTCGCCGAGTGCGGCACCGTTGACGACGCCCGCGGGCGCGTCCGGGCCACGAACGAAGTTCACTCGCGGAGGGAAGGGAGCTGGCACTGTCTTTTTGGCTCGGCGCTCGTTTCGGCGCCGCCAGCGTGCGATAAAGCCGGGGCGGGCGCAATGGCCAGCCCCGGCTTGGCCGCAAGGCTCAGTTCATCGCCTTGCGAACGTTCTCGTCGATCTTGTCGAGGAACTTCGTCGTCGTCAGGAACGGTTGGTCGGGGGAGATCAAGGTCGCGAGATCCTTGGTCATGAAACCCGCTTCAACAGTCTCCACGCACACACGCTCGAGGGTCTTGGCGAAAAGGCAGACCTCCGGGGTCTTGTCGAACTGGCCCCTGTACCAGATGCCCCGTGTCCACGCGAAGATCGAGGCGATGGGATTGGTCGACGTTTCCCGGCCCTTCTGATGCTCGCGATAGTGGCGCGTGACTGTGCCGTGCGCGGCTTCGGATTCGATGCATTGGCCGTCCGGCGTGGTCAGGACCGATGTCATCAAGCCAAGGGACCCGTAACCCTGCGCGACCGTGTCGGACTGGACGTCGCCATCGTAGTTCTTCGTCGCCCAGAGGAAATTGCCCGGCCACTTCAGCGCCGAGGCCACCATGTCGTCGATCAGGCGGTGTTCGTAAGTAAGGCCCTTCGCCTTGAACTGGTCCTTGAACTCCTTGTCGAACACTTCCTGGAACAGGTCCTTGAAGCGGCCGTCATAGGCCTTGAGGATCGTGTTCTTCGTCGAGAGATAGACCGGGTAGCCGCGGTTGAGGCCGTAGTTGAAACACGCGCGCGCGAAGCCGCGGATCGACTCGTCGACGTTGAACATCGCCATCGCGACACCCGGACCGGGGAAGTCGAAGACCTGGTGGCGAATGTTGGTCTCGCCGTCCTTTGACGTAAAGGTGATGGACAGCTTGCCTGCCGACGGAACGACGAAATCGGTCGCACGGTACTGGTCGCCGAAGGAGTGGCGACCGATCACGATCGGCGCCGTCCAGTTCGGGACCAGACGCGGGACGTTCTTGCAGATGATGGGCTCGCGGAAGATCGTGCCGTCGAGGATGTTGCGAATCGTGCCGTTGGGAGAGCGCCACATCTGCTTGAGGCCGAACTCCTTTACGCGGGCCTCGTCCGGCGTGATCGTCGCGCACTTGACACCGACCTTGTGCAGCTTGATCGCGTTGGCGGCGTCGACGGTCACCTGATCGTCCGTCTTGTCGCGGTACTCGATCCCGAGATCGAAATACTTGAGGTCGACATCCAGATACGGCGTGATCAGCCGCTCGCGGATCAGCTTCCAGATGATTCGGGTCATCTCGTCGCCGTCGAGTTCGACGATCGGATTGGCGACCTTGATCTTTTTCATAAGCGCGGACTCCCCTGAGGCGGCGAAAATTGCCGGTCGAGGGATACGATACGCACGGCGGGAAATCCAGCCCCCAGCGCAGCCTGCCGATCATTGCGGCTCCATGCCGCGCGGCAGCGCTCAAGGCTTTGTCCGGCTACATCTTTTCCGTCTGGGGGGGGATTCGCGAAGGTGGAGCACCTCGGAGCGTGGGCAGCACCTTCTCGATATCGTCGACGACGGTCAGGAAGTCGCGGAACGACGGGCGTGCATATCGCTTCTCGATGATCGCGTCGATCAGGCCGATAAGATCGTCCCAGTAGCCGCCGAGATTCACGATGACGAGAGGCCGGTCATGGAGGCCCAGCTGTCGCCATGTGAGGATCTCGAACATCTCGTCGAGGGTTCCGGGACCTCCAGGAAGCACGACAAAGGCATCGGCGCGGTCGAACATCATCTGTTTCCGGACGTGCATTGACGCAACCACGTGCAGTTCGGAAACCCGCCCGTGACCCACTTCCGCCCGCATGAGGTGCTCTGGAATGATCCCGACGACCCGGCCGCCGGCTTCGATCGCGCCGTCGGCAAGCGCACCCATCAACCCGACCCGCCCGCCGCCGTACACGACCGAGACACCTGCTGCCGCCAAGCGCCCGCCGAGATTCCGCGCTGCCTCGCGGTGCTCCGGGGCGCCATCATTTGAAGAACCGCAATAAACGCAGACGGAATGCAGTTCGGCCATCGATCGTTTCCTATGCTCAAATAGTGTGTTCAGATGGGGATTATTGTTGAGATTCTTGCGGCATTGTCGGCGCGAATGCTTAAATCCTTGCATGGCGCCCGACAAGAGCGACTGCGTTTTGCAGTCAGGGGCGCTATAGCAGGCAAGGCAAAGAGGGAAAACAATCCATGAAAGCCATTGTCCGCCGGGCACTTTTCGTTGCCGGCATGGGACTAGTTGTCATCGGCGCGAGTGTCGGCGCGAATGCGCAGGCACCGGCCGAGATTGCACAGCGCCAGGAGTTGATGAAGGCCAATGGCGGGGCCATGCGGACGTTGACGCCGATGGTGCGGGGAGAGGCGCCCTGGAACGCACAGGCCGCCGGCCAGGCAGCAGCGAAGCTTCAGGAAGATGCTGTTCGCGCCAAGGCGTTGTTCCCCGCCGGGACTGGGCCGGACAAAGGGCAGACCGCTGCGCTGCCGGCAATCTGGGAGCGCAAGGCGGAGTTCGACGGTATGTTCGACAAGCAGGCTCAGGCTGCCGCAAACCTCGTCCGGCTCGCGTCTGCGAACGACGAAGCCGGCTTCAAAGCGGCGTTCCCCGCCGTCGGACAGACCTGCGGCGGCTGCCATACGCCTTTCCGCAAGCCGAATTGAACAAGTTGCCCATGAACGGCGCCCGCAAGGTACATCTGGTACGCCTTGCGGGCGTCATCATGTTTGTTGCCGGCGCGGCGTCGTCTGCCAGCGCGCAAAGCGGCGATGCGAAGCGCGGCGAGTATCTGTTTGCGGCCGGCGGCTGTGCCGGCTGCCACACGGACGAGAAGAACGGCGGGCAGCTTATTGCCGGCGGCCGGGAACTCAAGACACCATTCGGCAGCTTTTTCGGCCCGAACATCACGGCTGATCCAAAATTCGGGATCGGCTCGTGGACCGATGCTGAATTCATCCGCGCCTTGCGCGAGGGGCGCCGGCCGGATGGAGCCCATTATTTTCCCGTATTTCCCTATACGTCATTCACGTGGATGACCGACCGGGACATGGTCGACCTGAAGGCGTTCATTTTCTCGCTTCCCAAATCCGAGCGGCCGAGCCGACCGCACGAGATCGCGTTTCCGTTTTCGTTGCGGTTCCTCCAGTTCGGATGGAAGGCGCTCTTCTTTCGGGAAGGTCCGTTCCAACCGGATCCAGCTAAGAGCACGCAAGTGAATCGCGGCACATATCTCGTCGAGGCCCTCGGCCATTGTGCGGAGTGCCATTCCCCGCGGAATATTCTCGGCGGAATTCCAGGGTCCATGCGATTTGCTGGTGATCCCAAGGCGCCCGGTGGCGGGAAGGTCCCGAATATCACGCCGGATCGCGACACGGGGATCGGCAAATGGTCTGATGGCGACATCGACGAACTTCTCGCCTCCGGGATGACGCCCGATGGCGATTCCGTCGGCGGCGAGATGGGCGAGGTCGTCCGGAACTCGACTTCAAAGCTGACGCCGGAGGATCGCAAAGCGATGCTCGCGTACCTGCGGCAGCTCGTCCCGGTCTCACATAAGGTTCGCGGCGGCTCCTGACCCTACCGATTGCGGATGTGCGGTGTCGGGCATAGTCTGCAAAGACCAACCCGCATTTTCCCCGAGTCGTCTGGTCTTATGAACCGAAACACGCTGCTCGCTCTTGTCGGCGCGATCCTGCTGATCGTTGCAAGCGTTGTTGCGCTCCGGAACTGGCAGTCTGATGCGCCAAAACAGGCCGTCCAGGCTCCGGCGCAGGCGGGCGCGTCTTCCGGCGGACCGGTCTCAGCGCCTGTCCAGCCGCCGGCCTTGCCGAGCGCGGCGGCGCCCCAGCCAAGCACCATCCGGCCAAGCTTCGATGTCGTTCGGGTCAGCCCGTCAGGCGATGCCGTGATTGCCGGCCGCGCGGCACCGAATGCCGAAGTGCTCATTCTCGACGGTGATAAGGAAGTTGGAAAGGTCGTTGCGGACGGGCGCGGGGAATGGGTGTTCGTCACGGTCGAGCCGCTTTCGCCCGGCGCGCATGATCTCCGCCTTCGCTCGCGCGGCGCCGATGGCGACCTGACATCCGAGCGAAGCGTTGCCATCGTCGTTCCGCCCCGCGGTACGATTTCTCCCGGCGGTGGACCGCTCGCGGCACTTCTTCCGACGGAACCCGGACGCGCCCCAAGCGTCGTGCAGGTTCCCGGTCAACCCGTGCCGGGTCAGAAGGTCGGGATCGACGCAGTCGACTATGGCGAGAAGGGGGACGATCTGACGGTCGCCGGGCATGCCACGCCCGGCGCGTCGGTTCACGTCTACGTCGACAACAAGCTCGCGGCGACCGTCACGGTGCGGCCAGACGGACGCTGGGACACGAAGCTCGGAGATCTTCGGCCCGGTGGGTACATGCTGCGCGCGGACGAGGTCGGGCCGGATGGGCGTGTCGTGGCCCGTGCCGAGACACGTTTCCAGCGCGACATCATCACGCCGCCGCCGCCGGGCCAGCAGGTGGTCGTTGTCCAGCCTGGCAATTCGCTCTGGCGGATTGCCCGTCGCGTCTACGGGGAGGGGCTGCGGTACACCGTGATCTACGACGCGAACAAGGGGCAAATCGGCGATCCCGACCTGATTTTTCCAGGTCAGGTCTTCACAATGCCGAAATCGAATTAACCGGCTTCTGTGGCGCAAATCCGGCTAACCGGATAAACTCGCCAGACGTTCTCCGGAATAACTTTAGGAAAGTTTCCTAATACAATGACAGATATGTGGAAATCTGTCTCGGCGCCAATGCACCGGGCTGGCGTTCCGTTTGTGGTTGCGGGCGTCGTCGTGACGTTTCTTGCCGCCTTTGTCTGGGCACCGTTAGCGGCAGTATTCGCGCTGGTGACCGCCTGGATGATCTATTTCTTCCGAGACCCGGACAGGGTCATTCCGGTCCGCGAAGGGCTCGTCGTCAGTCCGGCCGACGGGATGGTTCAGCTTATTGTTCCTGCGGCGCCGCCACCGGAGCTGGAGATGGGGGACCGCCCCCTCACGCGCGTTTCGGTGTTTCTCAACGTGTTCAATGTCCACGTGAACCGGGTGCCGATCGGCGGGCGGATCGTACGGGCGCGGTACCGGCCCGGCCTGTTTCTCAACGCCGCTCTCGACAAGGCGTCCGACGACAACGAACGGATGTCGATCTGCGTCCGGACGGACGCCGGACAGCAGGTCGCCTTCGTCCAGATCGCTGGCCTTGTCGCGCGGCGGATCCTCTGCGACGTCCGGGATGACGAAACAGTGATGACCGGCCAGCGCTACGGGTTGATCCGTTTCGGCAGCCGTTGCGACATCTACCTGCCTGAAGGAGTTTCGCCGCTCGTTTGCGTCGGCCAGACGACGGTCGGAGGCGAGACCGTCATTGCGGATCTCGGCTCTGCAGAAAGCGCCCGGATCGGGGAGACGCGCTGATGTTCGACCGGATGCGCCGCCGTCGGCAGCGCGAACGCGCGAAGGCGATTGGTGGCGGGCACATGAACCGGCTCATTCCCAATGCGATCACCGTTGGTGCGCTATGTGCCGGCCTGTCCGGCATTCGTTTCGCTATCGACGCGCGATGGGAAATGGCTGTTGGCGCGATAATCGTCGCGGCCATTCTTGACGGGCTCGACGGGCGCATGGCCCGCCTGCTGAACGGCACATCGAAATTCGGCGCGGAACTCGATTCACTTTCGGATTTCGTCAGTTTCGGCGCGGCTCCAGCGCTGATCGTCTATCTCTGGACGCTGAACGCTTGGGGCAGCGTCGGCTGGGTGATCGCGCTCGGATTTGCAGTTTGCTGCGCGCTTCGTCTCGCTCGCTTCAATACGGCGCTTTCCGATCCGAATCCGCCGCGCTGGTCGTCACATTTCTTCATGGGCGTGCCGGCGCCCGCCGGCGCGAGCCTGGCGCTCCTGCCGATGATCCTCACGTTCGAGGCCGGTTCGGGGTGGGGCGACCGGCCGATCGTCGGTGCCGTCGTGCTTGCCGGCGTCGCAACCCTCATGGTCAGCCGCATCCCGACTTTTTCGGGCAAGAAGCTCCACATTCCGCGCGGCTGGATGGTGCCGACTCTGGCGGCCGTCGGCGTCTTCTTCGCGATGTTGGCGAGTGCGCCGTGGGCGACGCTCCTCGTGCTCGGGATCGCCTATATGCTTGCAATTCCGGTATCGTTCGTCGTCCAGCGACGCATGCGCGCGGCCGAAACAGCTGCTCCGGCAGAGGCGGGGGCCCAGCCGTCCGGGAAGCCGATATTGAGCGTTGTCGGTGAGCGTGGCGCCGCCGATGGGGCTTGATTGCCGCAAGCGGCGGGCCCATTCTGTTCCATAGGCGGTCGGCGAATCGCGGCAACATATTGGTCCGAATTCAGAATTCGGAAGACTTACCAAGCGTTAACCATTAATCGCTAGCGTAGCGGATCGGCGACTGGCCTTCAGTGTCCCAAGGAGGGACTGCGGATGTTCGCGATCATCGGGTTGTTGCTCGTGCTTTTCTGCGTGTTTGGCGGATACATCATCGCCGGCGGCAAGATCGGCATCATCCTGAAGGCGCTGCCGTTCGAGTTCCTTATCATCGGCGGATCGGCCGCCGGTTCGTTCCTCGTCGGCAATTCGGGCTCGGTCGTCAGTCACGCGCTTAAGGATTTCGGCCGCGTCTTCAGCGGTCCGAAATACAAGCGCGAAGACTATATCGACCTGCTCTGCCTGATCTTCACGATTCTGAAGCTCGCTCGCTCCAAGGGAACGCTCGCGGTCGAACCGCACATCGAGAAGCCGGATGAGTCGAACATCTTCATGGCCTATCCGAAGGTGCTCGCGAACAAGTATGCGATCGCGCTGATCTGCGATCACATGCGCATGCTTTCGATGGGTGTCGAGGACGCGCACCAGCTCGAGGAGATCTTCAATAAGGAACTCGAGAAGCATCATCATGAGGTGATGCGCGGCGGCAACGCGCTGGCAACTACCGCCGATGCCTGTCCGGCGCTCGGCATCGTCGCGGCCGTCATGGGCGTGATCAAAACCATGTCCTCGATCGACCAGCCGCCCATCATCCTCGGTGGCCTGATCGGCTCGGCGCTGGTCGGAACATTCCTCGGCGTGCTCCTTTCCTACGGAATTATTGGTCCGATGGCCGGCCGCCTGAAGCAGGTCTACGAGGACGAATTCAAGTTCTACGAGATCATCCGGGATACGTTCGTCGCCCATCTTCAGGGCAACGCACCTCAGATTTCGACCGAGATCGGCCGCAAGAATGTGCCGTCCGACCTGCAGCCGACTTTCTACGAGCTGGAAGAGGCAATCGCTTCCAAGCCGGCCGCGTGACGGATCAGGTCGCCGCGGCGATTGCGGAGATTGCCCGATACGCGAACGCGGGCACCTGGCGGGAGGCGCTGGCGCATGCGCGCGCGCTCGATCAGGGGAGCGCCGCCTCGAACCATCCCGACGCAAAGCTTGTCTGCGCACAGGTCTATTTGGCGACCGGCTTCGTGGGCGAGGCAAAACGTGCCGCCAACGAGGCCGTTGAGCTTGCCGGCGATCTGCCAGGGCCTTATCTGGTCCGGGCCCGGGCGGCGGCGACAAATGGCGAAGGCGATGCAGCGCTGGCCGATCTCGACGCCTGTATCTCGCGTGCGCCCGCCTCTCCTGACGCGCGGCTTCTGAAAATCGAGATACTGCATCGCCTCGGGCGGTTCGAGCAGGTCCGGCAAGCGCTGGATGAAGCGCGGCGGGCCGGTTTCGACACCCCTGAATTCGCGCGCCACCGTTCGGTCAACGCCATGGCATTCGGCGAGATCACGCTTGCGGAAGCGGAAGCACGTCGCGCGATCGAAGGAGCCGGCGATATTGCGGCTGCGCATCAATGGCTTGGCACTGTTCTATTGCAGGATGGTCGGGTAACGGAGGCGCGGTCCGAGTTCGCCGCCGCGATCAGGCTATCCCCGGATGACGAGAAGGCCTGGACCGACGATCTCTTCGCCGCCAACTATGATCCGGCTTTATCGGTCGGAGCGCTGAAGACGCTTTACGTCCAATGGGCGGACAAGTTCGCCAAGCCGCCTGACGCGCCGAGCATGCCAGCTCCATCCATCGGCGGCCGGCGTCTCAGGGTAGGATATCTGTCGCAGGACTTGCGGACCCACTCGATCCGCCAATTCCTGCGGCCACTCCTGACGAATCACGACGGCGGCAGAGTCGAGACGTTTGCCTATAGCGCGACAACCGAGCCGGATCCCGAGACGGATCGTTTCAAGCCGCTCTTTTCCAGTTGGCGGGATGCCTCGAATTTGGACGATGCGGCTCTGGCGGAGCAAATTCGTGCCGACGGCATTGATGTGCTGGTCGATCTTGCCGGCCACACCGCCGGCTCGCGCCTGAAGGTGTTCTCACGCAAGCCGGCGCCAGTGCAGGCCACCTGGCTTGGCTATGGCGGGACAACCGGCGTTCCGGAAATCGACTGGTACATCGGCGACTCGCGGATGCTTCCGCCGGGCGTTGAAGACGCGATCACAGAAGGTCCATGGCGGCTGCCGCGGCCATGCTTTGCCTATGAACCGCCGACATCGATGCCGCTGCCCGGACCATTGCCGGCCCTGCGGCGGGGATACGTGACTTTCGCGAGCTTCTCGCGGCTTGTCCGCATCAACGATGACGTCGTCGCGGCATGGTCGAGGATCCTGGACCGGGTCCCCAATTCCAGGCTGTTCCTGAACGCACTCGCTTTCGTCGATGACGGTGCGCGAAAGAGGATGGAAGCACGGTTTGCCGCAAACGGAATCTCGGCAGACCGTCTCGAACTGCGCTATACGCGGCCGCAACCGGCAACGTGGCTTGCTTATCGCGACGTCGACATCGCACTCGACCCGTTCCCTCACAACGGCGGCGTGACGAGCTTCGAGGCGCTGTGGATGGGGGCTCCGCTGGTGTCGAAGCGGGACCGGCCGCCGCTGGGACGATATGGCGACTGCCTGCTGGACGCGCTCGAAATGGACGATTGGTGCGTCGACACGGTCGAGAGCTATATCGAGCGTGCCGTCAGGGCCGCGGCCGACGTCAGCCAACTCGCCGAGATCAGGGCGGGATTGCGTGACAGGATGCGCTCGAGCGCGCTATGCGACGGGCCGGGACTTGCGCGCGCGATGGAAGTGGCCTTCGCCGAAATGCGGGAACGGGCCTCGGTCAGCGCTTAGAGCCGGGCGAAATCCGCTTGGCCGCCACTGTCTGACCGGGCAACCATTTCTTGACTGTCTGCGGCTTTGCGGCGCGCTTGCCGACGGTCGCCTCCTCCAGCTTGTCGGCAAGGCTCCTGTAGTTGTCCATGGTCAGCGCCAGAAGGTCCTTTTCCGCGATTCCCATGGCGATTGCGGAATCCCCCTTCATCTGCGCCTGCCGGAGCAGATAGACCATGAGCTTCGCCTCGTCGGCGGTGATCTTGAGCGTATAGACCGGTCCGGCCATAGGATCCTCGACACGCTTGGGGGGAGACTCGATGAAGGTCGAATCCTATCACGCCAGCGGACATCCAGCCCGCCGACGCGAAACGGCCCAATGTTGCAGTGTGACCGGCTTTTAGGCGGAGATATTGATGTTGTTTCCGCGGCCATTGATCGCGGCCAGCGAATTTCCGGCGATCTGGTTGCCTTCGGAAACCTGCTTCAGCACGCGCTGCTTGGTCTGGTCCGCAAAATCGACCGTAACCCGGTTCAGGGAGTCGTTCTTTGCGTTGCGGAAGTCGAGGATCGGCTTCGTCGCTTGGGCGATCGTCAGTGCCATCGGGATTCTCCGAGGTTCGAATTCACTGTGCGCAGTATAAATAATGGTTACTTATGCGTAAAGAACCATGCGGACGCCGATTTTCAGGAACATTGGCCTATCCTGAACGTCGAATGGCTGTCCGCCGCGGTGCGGTATATCCTCGCCGGCGACCCTTGAATCGGGATGGCGGACCCAATCTGGAATGGCCCTGGGGCTTTCATCGCAGCGCGCACGGCCGGGCGTTTTCGGGCGCCTTAAGGAAATCCCGTGGCTGCTGGTGCTGCTGGTCGTGCTGCTCACGGCGGTGAGTTGCGCGATGCTCTATTCGGCAGCCGGCGGAGACTGGGAGCCGTGGGCCCAGCGCCAGGCGCTGTTCATCGGGATCGGGCTGGTCGCGATGCTGACCGCGGCCCTTATCGACCTGCGGGACTGGTTCCGCATCGCCTATGCGGCCTACGTCATCGGGGTCGTGCTTCTCGTCGGCGTGGAGATCGCGGGCGTCGTGGGCATGGGCGCGCGGCGCTGGCTCGATCTGGGCGTGGTGCGGGTCCAGCCGTCGGAATTCGTGAAGATCGGCGTGATCCTCGTCGTCGCCCGCTATTTCCACAGCATGCCGCAAGAGCGGATGTCGAACCCGCTTTTCCTGATCTGGCCGGCCATCCTCGTGATGCTGCCGGCAGCACTCGTGCTCGTGCAGCCCAAGCTCGGCTCGGCGCTGCTGATCGGCTTCACGGGGCTGGTCGTCTTCTATGCGGCAGGCGTGCGGCTCTGGAAATTCGGCGTGCTGTTCGCCGGCGTGGGGGCGGCAGTTCCCGTGGCATGGAGCTTCCTGCACGACTACCAGAAGCGCCGCGTGCTGACCTTCATGAACCCGGAGAGCGATCCGCTCGGCTCGGGCTACCACATCATCCAGTCCCGCATCGCGCTGGGTTCCGGCGGGATCTGGGGCAAGGGGTTCGCGCAGGGCTCGCAGAGCCAGCTGCAGTTCCTGCCGGAGAAGCAGACCGATTTCATCTTCGCCGTCCTGGCCGAGGAATTCGGCCTCGTCGGCTCGCTGTCGCTGCTGGCCGCCTACGCGATCGTGCTGATGTTCCTGCTTGCGATCGCCGCGCGCGCGCGCAGCACCTTCGCGCGGCTGGTCGCCATCGGCGTGGCGGCGATGTTCTTCGCCAACGTGTTCGTGAATGTCGCGATGGTCGCGGGGCTGCTGCCGGTCGTCGGCGAACCGCTGCCGCTGCTTTCGCTGGGCGGCTCCGCGATGATCGCGAGTCTTGCGGCGATGGGCATCGCGATGAGCTGCTTCGTCGGACGCGACCGGATCATCTCGCGTTCGGGCGACGACACGATCTAGCCGGAGAGGGGCGGGCTGCGATGAACGTCACGGGCATGAACCACTTCACGATCCTTGCGCGCGACATCGACGAGACGCGCGATTTCTATACGCGCGTGCTGGGACTGAAGGAAGGCTACCGGCCGGATCTGGGCTTTCCCGGCATCTGGTTCTACGTGGGCGAGCAGTGGGTGCTTCACGTGGTGGCCGGGCGGCGCCTGCCGGACCCGCCCGCGGGCGTGATCGACCACATGGCCTTCGGCGCCACGGGCCTTGAGGCGACGCTGTCCCGCCTGAAGGCCGAAGGGATCGTGTACAGGCTTTCCCGTCAGACGGGCACGCGCGTTTGGCAGATCTTCTTCAACGACCCCAACGGCGCGAAGGTGGAACTCGACTTCGATCCCGAAGAAAATCCGGGCGCCCATGCGGCATGAAGTGAAATAGGCGACAACAGGTTACGGTAACCTATTTAAGCATCTGAAATGGAACGAAGGTCTCCTGCATTGAAATTCCGGTGACGTTGTTTTTCCGGACCTGAAGCACGCCGAGATTGTGGCGTATCGATCCGGCCCCGTCAAGAAAAACGGCCTAGTCCGGTCGCCGCGCCAAGGCCTCGACGACGCCGAGACGCCCCTCGTCGAGACTGCGGAAGACGTTGTCCTGGTAGAGCCACATGCGCTCGCCCATCCAGACATGGGTGAAGAGCGCCGGCCGCCCCTTCGCCGCCATCTTCGCGCGCATTGCCGAAAGCGTGTCGCGAACATGTGCGGTGGCATCGACAAGGGAAAGGATCTCGAAGCCGGCGGCGAGCAGGTTCTGCCGGAGCTCTCCCGGGGCGGCAAGGAAGCTCTGGCTCGCGTCGCCCGCCCAGGGGACGGGAAAGTGCGGCGGCCCGGCCGGACCGGCGGTCAGGTTCGAGAGCGCCAGCACGCCGCCCGGCTTCAGCACGCGGAAAGCCTCGCGGTACATCGCCGGCTTGTCCGCGACGTTCATCTCGACGTTCTGGGAATAGGCGCGATCGAAGCTGCCCCCGGTGAAGGGCAGGGCGAGCGCGCTGCCCTCGACGATCTGCACGCGGTCCGCAAGGCCGGTCGCCGCAACGAGCTCGCGTGCGGCCGCGCAGAATGCCGGCATCAGGTCGATGCCGGTCACGCGGCACCCGGACATCGCGGCGATCCAGCGCGCTGGCCCGCCGATGCCGCAGCCGATGTCGAGCACGTGGTCACCCGGCCCGGGCGCAAGAAGCGCCATCAGCTCGCGCGTCGCCACGACGCCGCGATTGTGGAAATGATCGAGCGGGGCAAGCGCTTCGGGCGTGATTGCGCTGTCCGCGCCCTTTTCCGCGCGCAGCGCCGCAACGATGCCCGCGGCGATGCCGCCTGCGGCGTAGTGACTGTCGAGACTGTCGCCCATCCGCGCAGAATGGAGCATGGCCGGGCAATCCGCGCCAGCCCCCTCGCTCCTGCGCCACGCTTCAGGCCGCCGTGCGGAAGCCCTGTACGATTTCGCTGGGCAGGGAAATCTCGAACACGCTTCCCTTGCCCATGACGCTTTCCACGCGGATCGTGCCGCCAAGGTGCCAGACGAGCTGGCGCGTCAGCGAAAGGCCCAGCCCCGTGCCGCCGGCTCGCGTCACATGCGCGCTTTCCTTGCGCCAGAAAGGCTCGAAGATGTGCGCGATGTCCTCTTCCGGGATGCCGTCGCCCTCGTCGGAGATCGCGATGCGGTAAGCCGCGGCGGACGTGCGCTCCCATGCGATGCTGACCACGCCGTTGGCATTGCAGAACTTGGTGGCGTTGCCGACGAGATTGACCAGGATCTGGCGCAGCGCGCCCGTATCGCAGGTGGCCGACAGCGGGATGCGGGGCGGACTCTCGACGATCCGGACGCCGCGCGCTTCGGCCATCGGGCGCATCATCTCGACGACGTCGCGGATGATTGCCGCCGGATCGACGGGCTCGATGCGCAGCTCGAGCCGGCGCGCCTCGATCGCCGCGATATCGAGCAACTGGTTGACCACGCCAAGGAGGTGACGACCGGCGGTCAGCACGTCGCCGACATAGGTCCGGTAGCGCTCGTGGATCGGGCCGTAGACCTGGAGCACGATGAACTCCGAGAAGCCGATGATCGCGTTGAGCGGCGTGCGCAGCTCGTGGCTGACATTGGCCAGGAACTCGCGCTTTGCGGTGTTCGCGGCCTCGGCTTCGGTCAGTGCGGCACGCAGGCGTTCGGCCTCGCGCGCACCCTGTTCGGTGTACCAGCCGACAAGCCCTGCCATGGCAAGCGCCAGAAGCGTGGCGACGGCGGCGATGCCGTAGATCAGGGGCCGCCCGGCCGCAATCTGCGCCTCGACATCGTCGGCGGTGAAATGCGCGTAGACGAACAGCGGCGAACGCTCGACCCGCCGGAACGCGATGACCAGCGGCCGCCCGGCCAGGTCATTGCGCCCGCGGATGATGCCGGAATCGCGCGGGTGGCCGGGCGATGTCGAGAAATAGTTCAGGTCCACCTTGGCGTCGACATAGCCCTGCGGCGGATTGCGGTAGAGGATGTAGCCGTCGTCGCGCACGATCCCGATGATCCCCGGCGCAGTCACGAAGATGTTGGCGAACAGCTCGTTCAGCGGACCAAGCGGGATGAAGGTCACGACATATCCGATGCCGAAGACGTTCGGCTGTGCGCGCTTGGCAAGCGGAATGGCGGCGATGCCGTCGCTGCGCGTGACGACCTGACGGCCGATATGGATGAATTCGACGGGACGATCGTCGAGCGCGCGGATATATTCGCGGTCGGAAACATTGATGCCCGTCGTGCCGTAGTTTCCGTAAGAGATGGAATCGCCGTTGAGATCGAACAGCCGGACGCTCAGCGGAAAGCTGTAATGGCGCTGCAGGTTGTCGACGAGCCCCGACAGGCTCCCGATATCCGAGTAGGCATTCTGGTCGACGAGCCAGCGGTCCACGGAATCGACGTGGTTCTTGGCCGATTCCACCGTCCGCCCGACATGCGCGGAGAGCAGGCCCTGTGCGCCGAGAAGTTCTGTCTCCGCCTGCGCATAGGCGCGCGCCCTGTCGGTTTCGAGGCGCCACATGACCGCGCCCCAGATTCCGCTCACCACGACGAACGTGAAAGCGACAACCGCAAGCTCGAGGGCGGACAGGCGCCGCGCCCGCCGGAACAACAGGGTGGGGGAGACCCGCATCCCGGACTTGATACATTTGTAAGGTTAAGAGTTCGTAGCGGCGACTTTCGAGCCGCGAAAAAATCAAATAAGTATCTGTTTTATTAACGGTTTTCCTCTCATGCGGACTCGCGCCGACGCGGATGGCCGGCTGCTGCCAGACGGCGCTCCTCGTCCACCATGTAATCGCGCGTCAGCGGAACAGTATCGATTTCCCGCGACATCTGGAGCTGGAACACCATGAGTCCGTCGAAGCGGAAGCTCATCTCGCAGGCCGCAAGGTAGAATTCCCACATGCGGCGGAAGCGCTCGTCGTACGTCCCGGCGAGCCGGGGCCAGTTGGCGATGAAGCGGGCGCGCCAGTGCCGCAGCGTCTCGGCATAGTGAACGCGCAGGATCTCGACATCCGTCGTCCAGAGCCCGGACCGCTCGACCGACGGAAGGACCTGCGAGAGCGCCGGGGAGTAGCCGCCGGGAAAGATGTAGCGCCGGATCCAGGGGTTGGTCACACCCGGCCCGTCGACCCGCCCGATGGAATGCAGGAGCGCCACGCCTTTCGGCGCGAGCAGGTCACGGACCCTGCGGAAGAACGTGTCGTACTGCGGCACGCCGACATGCTCGAACATCCCGACCGATACGATGCGGTCGAACGTCCCTTCGAGTTCGCGATAGTCGGAAAGCGTGAACTGCACGCGGTCGGCGAGGCCGGCCGCGCGGGCCCGCTGCCGGGCGATTTCCAGCTGCTCGTTCGACAGCGTGATCCCGTGCACGAGGACGTCGTAGCTGCGCGCAAGTTCGATGGCCATGCCGCCCCAGCCGCAGCCGATATCGAGAACGCGCATGCCCGGCTGCAGCAGGAGCTTTGCGGCAATGTGGCGCTTCTTGGCGATCTGGGCTTCCTCGAGGCTCGCCTGGGGTGACTTGAAATAGGCGCACGAATACTGCCGGTCCGCGTCGAGGAAGTTCTCGAACAGGGCTGCCGACAGGTCGTAATGGTGGGCGACGTTGCGCCGCGAGCGGTCGAGCGGATTGCTTTGTGTCAGCAGCCGCACGAAGCCGCCAAGGGCATCGAACAGTCGCCTGCGCGGCTGTGCCGCGAGATTGAGTCCGGCGAGCGCAAGGAAGTCGTAGATATCGCCGCTCTCGACGGTCAGCGCACCATCCATGTACGCCTCGCCGACATTGAGGCCCGGATTGCGCGCGATGCGCGTGTAATAGATCGGGTCGGAAATCCGGATCGTCACGGTCGGGCCGGGGAGGGCGCCTGCGAACAGATGTGCATGGCCCGCGGCGTCGACGACCGTCAGCGTTCCGACGCGAATGAAAGATTTCAGAAAGCGCTCGAGAATCAGCATCGCCGGCTCCCGTCACATCATCGTCCCGGAGGGTCCGGCAGCTGGCCGTCTTCAAACGGTTGCGCTCGGAACCACGACGGATCATTTAAGCGTGCTATTTGATGGATTCCAAGAATGCATATAAGTATCTGTTTATGAATTGATTTTCGGAAAATTCTGCAGGGCCTGCGGATTTTCGCGGCATTTCGGTCCTGACGGTCCGCGGGCGCGGGCGGACGCGCCGCAGCCGGTGGTAAGCGCATGTTAGGATGGACGACAGAGGATTCGGGGAAGCGGGCGCGGTTCAATGGGCGGGAGTTTCGATCTTGGCCGGTTGGCCGCGGCCACGGCGCTGGCGAATGCCCTGGCCGCCGGCGACACGTCATCCCTGTCCGCGCTTTTTGAGCTTCGTCGGTCGCTTGCAAGGGCGCTGCTCGACGGTTCCGCTTCGGCGGAGGCGGTGGCGGCCAGCCCCGGTGCGATCGACCTTGCAAGGGCCGGGCTGACTCGCTTTCCGGCGGACGTGGCGGACGCCGAACTGAGGGCTGAGTGCCTGCGGCGGTTTGCCGAAACCGCGGGTCTGCTGGCGACGGCCATCATGGTCGAACCTGTCAATCTTCCGGCCGTTCCCGATCTCGGCCCGCTGTCGCGCGACCTCCGCGCGCTTGTGGGAACCCTGCTGCTGACCGCCCCGGCGCTTTTCAACGAGCCGGGCGAGGGCGACCGCTACGCCGCGCGCATCGAGGCGATCGTGGAAGCTTTCCATCGCGTCGTCGTCGGAACGCCGGAGGATCCCGGCAAACTCGCGCTGGGCCTGCTGTTCGCGCAACGCGCGAACCTGCTCATGGCGTACTTCTCGACGCGCAATCTCCGTCGGCTCTTCCGCCTGCGCGGCGAGATCGTGGAGACGATGCTTGTCGGCGCGCGGCGCCAGTCCGCCTTTGCGTTCGGCACCCGCAGACCGGGGCCGCTTCGCGTCGGTCTCGTGACCCATGCGCTCCAGCCATTCACGGAGACCTATCTCGCCGTCTCGCAGTTCGAGGCGAAGGCGCCGGAAATCGAGCTGACCGTCTACACGATCGAGCCTGCGCCTGGCCCGATCGAGGAACTTGCGCGCGCGCGCGCGAACCGCGTCGTCCGGTTGCCGGCGGACCTCGGCGAACAGCTGCGCGCGATCCGCGCCGACGATCTCGACGCGATGGCGATTCACACGAACGTGTCGGCGATCGTCAATCCCGTGGCGATCCTGTCGGCCTGCCGGCTCGCGCGCGTCCAGATCGCCTCGAGCGCCACGCCTTCGACGACGGGATTCGCGGTGGTCGACGCGTTCCTTTCCGGCACCGGGAACGAGCCGGGAAGCGATCCGCAGTCGGACTATTCGGAACACCTGCACCGCATGCCGGGCTATGTGAACTACTACGCGTTCCAGCATGACCGTTCGCAGGCGAGCCTGATGCCGACGCGCGCGGCCCTGGGCCTCGCCGAGGATGCCGTCGTATATTTCTCGGGGGCAAACTTCTTCAAGCTCGGGCCGGAGGTGACGGCGCTGTGGGCGCGCCTTCTGGCCGCAGTCCCGCAGGCCCAGCTCCTCATCATGCCGTTCGCGCCGAGTTGGTCGTCCTCCTACCTGTCGCGCCCGTTTTTCGAGCGCATGGCGGCACAGTTCGCGGCGGCGGGCGTCGGCGCGGACCGCTGGCGTGTCGCCCAGCCGGTCCCCACGCGGGGCGACCTGCACCGCATCGCCGCACTCGCCGACATCTACCTCGACGCGCACCCGTTCTCCGGCGCCTGTTCGCTCATCGATCCGCTGACGGTCGGTCTGCCGATCGTGACTCTGGCGGGGACGCGGTTCCGCGGGCATGTCGGCGCCGCAATGCTGGAAGGTGCGGGCCTCGGCGATTTCGTGGCGCACGGCGAGGCCGACTATCTGGCGAAGGCGGCCGCGCTTGCCGGTGATGCTGCAGCACGTCATGCAGCTGCCGCAAGGGTCCGCAAGGCCATGCAGCCCGTGCTGCCGTATTTCGACGTCGCGACCGCGGGCCGGAAATTTGCGGATGCCTGTGCGGCACTGGTGGAAGCCCGCGCGGCGCAGTTTTCGGCGCTGCGCGCCCGCCCCGCCGGGGCGCTGTCCGCCACCATCGGGAAACTGGCGGGCCTGCTTGCCGGCACACCTTTGTTCCGGGCCTTGAGCGACATCGAGATCCTGCGCCTGCTCGTCGTGCCGTTCCTTCGCGACATGTGCCCGTCGGGCCACGGCATCGACGTCGGCGCATGCGTGGGCGAGATGTCGGCGGACCTGCTCGAAGCGGGATGGACGCTCGACCTGTTCGAGCCCGACGCGGCCTGTCTGCCGTCGCTGCAGCAGCTGGCGGCCCGGTTCGGCGGCCGTGCACGCCATCACGCCGTTCTGGTCGGCGAGACGTCGGGGGAGGCCGCGTTCTTCCGTTCCGACATGGGCCTGTCCGGCCGGTCGCCGTCGAGCTTCGGGGCGACGAGCGAAATGGTGCGCGTTCCCAGCGTGCGGCTCGATGAATTCGTGTCGCGACAGGGGATCGACCGCGTCGACTGGCTCAAGGTGGACTGCGAAGGTTACGATTTCGATGCGCTGGAGAGCCACGACTTCGCCGCCCGTCCGCCGCGCCTCGTCCTTGTCGAGTACACGACGGCGCACGCCCGGCAATCCGCGGAACGCGTCGCCGCCGTGATCGAGAAGATGCGCGCCCACGGGTATGGCGCCCTCGTGTTCGCCTATGAAGATGCCGGAAATTTCCGCCGCCGGGTGTGGGACTATTGGTGCATCGGACTGACGGCGGGCGAACTGCCGGTGTGCGCGGCCGGCCATTCGCAGGGCAACATCCTTTTCCATCGGGCCGACGACACGGAATTTCTCGCGCATGTCGCGGCGACCCTTGCGGACATGCTGCCCGGCAGTTCGCGCGCAGCGGTGCTCGGATGAACCGTTCGTGCGCATTGATTACGGGTGCCGCCGGCCAGGACGGCCGACTGCTGTCGCGCCGGCTTGTCGCGGCGGGCCATCGCGTCGTCGGGCTCGTCCGGCAGCCGGCGCCGATGCCCGAGGCGGGCGTCGAACTGCTAGCCTGCGATGTCGGGGATTGCGCGGCGCTTACGGCCGCGCTCGAGCGCTTCCGGCCCGACCGCATCTTCCATCTCGCCGCCCGGCATCATTCCAGCGATGGCGACGCAGGCGACGCCGCGCTGCTTTCGCGCGAGATGGTGCGGGTGAACTTCCACGCGGCGGCAACGATCTTCGACTGGATCGCCACGCGCGCGCGATCCGCGCGCGTCATCTTCGCAGGTTCGAGCCAGATGTATCCGGCGGCGGGCGAAGGCGATTGCCGCATCGACGAGGCGACGGCCGCCGTGCCGCGCACGTTTTATGGCACGACGAAGGCGTGGGTGCGCGACCTTGCGCGACATGGGCGCGAGCGGCTCGGGCTGCATGCCGGCTTCGCGATCCTGTTCAACCATGAAAGTGAACTTCGCGGGCCGGGTTTCGTGACGCGCAAGATCGTCGAAGCGGCGGCGAGCGGTGCCGCGCTCGAACTGGCGGATATCGGCGCGCGGGCCGACTGGTCGGCTGCGGCCGACATCGTCGAGGCGCTTGCGCGCATGGCCGACGCGCCGACGCCGGGCGAATACGTTCTCGGCTCGGGCGCGGCGCATTCGGTGCGCGACTGGGTGGATATCGCCTATGCCCGCACGGGCGCGGATCGCGCGAAGGTCGTTGCGCGCGAGGACCGCCGGGCGGGCGCGCTGGTGGCCGACCGCACGCGCGCGGAACGCGAGCTGGGCTGGCGGCCGCGCACGGATTTCCGCACGCTCGTCGAGGGGATGGCGGACGCCGCGCTCAGAGAATTTCGATCTCGGGGAACGGCACGATGAACTTTCCGCCGCGCTGGCGATAGGCTTCCTCGCGGCGCAGGATCCCGTCCTTGAAATGCCAGGGCAGCAGCAGGATGAAGTCCGGGTTCATCGCCTTGGCTTCCGTTTCCGAGATGATCGGGATGTGCGTGCCGGGCGTGACGCAGCCGAACTTGGTCTCGTTCACCTCGGCGATGGCCGCGATCTGGCGCGGGCCGAGGCCGCAGAACTGGAGAATCACGTTGCCCTTGGTCGAGGCGCCGTAGCCTACGATCTTCTTGCCTGCGTCGGCGAGCCGCGAGATCAGGCGCACGAGGTCCTGGCGGTGGCGGTAGA
This sequence comes from Rhodospirillales bacterium, assembly GCA_016794025.1. Classification (GTDB taxonomy): domain Bacteria; phylum Pseudomonadota; class Alphaproteobacteria; order CACIAM-22H2; family CACIAM-22H2; genus Tagaea. The sequence goes on from JAEUKX010000078.1 coordinate 163,756, forward strand.
CGCGATCCTCGAACTGCCGGTAGGGCAGCGGCGTGCCGAGGCTCATGCGGTCTTCCTGCTCGAGCATCCAGTCGACGATCAGGCTGTTCGGCGTCCACTTCGAATCCTTGCGCGCCGCCGTGACCGCGAAACTGCCGCCGTTGACGGCATTCTGCTCGACATCCACGACATGCATGCCGACGGCGTCGAGGATCTTCGCGACGACGCCAAGTGAATAGTATTCGAGGTGCTCGTGGCAGATCGTGTCGTACGAGCACATGCGCAGCATCGAGGGCATGTAGCTCTGTTCGAAATGCCAGAGGCCGTCCTTGTCGAGAACGCGTTCGACCTCGCGCGCGAAGCCGACCGGGCTTTCCACGTCGTAGAACATCGCGATCGACGTGACGATCTTGGCGGGTGCCGCACCGGTCGCCTTGATGCGCGCGGCCGAGAAGAAGTCGGGGACGAGTTCGATCCCAGCCTCGTAGTACCGGGCGAACTTGGCGCCCGTCGGATCGATGCCGATCCGGCGCAGCCCCGCGGTCTCGTAGCCTTTCAGGCCGGTGCCGTCGTTCGAGCCGATGTCGATGACTGTGTCGCCTGCGGCAAGGCCCGCGAACTTCTCGAGATTGACGAACTTGCGCTTGAGGTGGGCGACCATCGAGGCGTTGAGACCCGACCGGTAGCCGTAGTTGTCGCCGTACATCTCGCCGGCGTCGTAGCTGTGGCCCAGCTGGAGGAGGCCGCTGTCCGGGCACCAGACCAGTTCGAGCGGGCCCTCGGTGACCTTCTCGGCGGGCGAGGCGGGAAAGACGCCGGTCAGCGCCTGGCGGCCGAGACTCAGGACCGGAACCAGGTTTGGCGAGCCGGAAAGGCGGCAGGCTTCGAGCTTCCTGAACTTGGCGGCCATCGGGCGACTCCGGGAACGGACGGCGACGGTTCAGCTTACTCCGGGTGTCGCGGAGTCCGCGAGAAGTGCTGCCGCGTAGCGCGAAAGCAGCCCGCCATCCGTGCGCCTGTCGAATTCCTGCAGCAGGAGGGCGACCAGATCGTGCGAGGCATAGATGTCGTGCATGATCCGCGCGTAGGCGAGGATCTGCGCGTCCGACAGCCGGTCCAGCCGGTCGATGGCGCGCACGTACACGGCCGCTTCGGCAAAAAGGAGCTGGCTGCCGGGGCCGAAGGGCCCGCTGCCGAAGACCAGCGGCTTGAGCTGGCGGCTGAACGGCGCCACGAGGCGGTGGAACATCATGCCTTCGCCGCGCAGGAACACGTCGATGTCGCCGAACAGGGCCTGGCCCTCGTACATCTCGACGAACTCGACCTCGGTGTGCACGACGAGGCACGATTCCAGCCGCTTCCGCGCGCCGCGCAGCACATCGAGTTCGGCGCCCTGCACGTCGATCTTCAGGAAGTCGCACGCCTCGATCATGTCGAGATCGTCGAGGCGCCGCGTCTCGACCTCGCTCGTGCCCACGACGGGCAGCGGCAGGTTGTGGAACAGCGACAGCAGCCGCTCGTTCGGGCGGTAGAGCGAGGACGTCAGCGGATTGGCGCAGAGATGGAACGTGCGGCGCGTGCCGTCGCCGATGAAGTAGGGCAGGAACTTGTGGTGCGCGGGGGCGGCGGCATTGCGCGCGGCGCATGCCTCGGCGTTCGGCTCGAACCCGACGACGCGCACGGCCGGATCGGCGGCAAGGGCCGCGTAAGAATCGGTGCCCTCGCCCATGGAGGCGGCACCGACATCCACGACGGCGAGCGGGGTTTCCCGGATTTTTGAGAATCGGAACATGCGTCGCCGGCAAGCATACCGTTGAAGCTGCGCGCGTGCATGGCGCCAGTTCTTGTCGTCGCAAGGTCCGATTCGGTGGTTTTGGCGGTTGGCTGGGGGACTAGGATTCGAACCTAGACTAGCTGAGTCAGAGTCAGCGGTCCTACCGTTAGACGATCCCCCAGCAGGGCCATCCGCGCAGGCGGGGGACCGTATATCGCCGTTCGGCGTTTGCGTCAATTCGGGTCAGCCGGTTGATTGCGCGCAGGCCGCGTGGGGTCTAATGTGTTCGGCGAATGACGTTTTTTGCCGTCCGTGGCGCCGGATCGGGCGACGCGGCGGCGAAGGGGAGTTTCGGCGTGGCTTACGCAGGTGCGCGCTCGCGCGACGACCGCCCGGCCGCCCATGGGCGGGCAGACGGCGGATTGTATGCCGCCCTTGATCTCGGCACGAACAACTGCAGGCTTCTGGTCGCGCGACCGTCCAATGGCGGGTTCCGTGTCGTCGACGCCTTCTCGCGCATCGTCCGGCTCGGTGAGGGGCTGACCCGCGCCGGCCGGCTCGGCGAGGCCGCCATGGCGCGCGCGATCGAGGCGCTGCATGTCTGTGCGGCCAAGCTGCGGCGGCGCGAGGAGGTGCAGTTCCGCGGCGTGGCGACCGAGGCGTGCCGGCGGGCGGAGAACGGCATGGCGTTCCTGTCGCGCGTGCGCGAGGAGACGGGTCTGATGCTCGAGCCCATTGCGCCGGCCGAGGAGGCCACGCTGGCGCTGGCCGGCTGCGCCCCGCTGCTCGACACCACGCATCCGCGCGCCATCGTGTTCGACATCGGCGGGGGCAGCACGGAGGTGATGTGGCTCTCGCAGACCAGCGACGGCTGGGACCTCGTCGACTTCGTGTCGATGCCGTGGGGCGTGGTGCCGGTTTCCGAGCGGTTCGGGCCCGGCGTCGTGGCACCGGAAGCCTACGAGGCGGTCGTATCGGAGGTCTGCGCCTCGCTCGCGGCACTCGACGAGCGCCATTCGATCGCCGGGCACGTCGCGGCGGGCAATGTCGACATGCTCGGCACGTCGGGCACGGTCACGACGCTTTCGGGCCTGGCCATGGGCCTTGCGCGCTACCAGCGCGAACGCGTGGACGGTTCGTGGCTTGAGTCCGAGGCCGTGCGCCGCCATTCGGCGGCGCTTGCCGCACAGGATTTCGAGGCGCGCGCGGCGCATCCATGCATCGGGCGCGAGCGCGCGGACCTTGTCGTTGCAGGCTGCGCCGTGCTCGAGGGGATCTGCCGGCGTTGGCCGATCGCGCGCCTGCGCGTGGCGGACAGGGGCCTGCGCGAGGGCATCCTTCTGGGCCTCATGCGCGCGGAGGCCCCATGACGACCGACCGCCGCCTGCACGTGAAGATGAAGACGGCCAAGGGCCGCACGGTCGCGCAGCAGAAATGGATCTCGCGCCAGCTCAACGATCCCTATGTCGGCAAGGCCAAGGACATGGGCTATCGCAGCCGCGCGGCCTTCAAGCTGATCGAGATCGACAACAAGTACCACCTGCTGAAGCCGGGCCGGCGCGTGGTCGATCTCGGTGCCGCCCCCGGCGGCTGGACGCAGGTCTGCGTCGAGAAGGGCTGCCAGGTCGTGGCGCTCGACATCCTCGAGATGTCGCCGCTTGCCGGCGCCACGGTGCTGAAGGCCGACTTCCTCGACCCCGCCGCGCCCGCGAAGCTCGAAGCCGTGCTCGGCGGCAAGGTCGATGTCGTGCTCTCCGACATGGCGCCGTCGACGACCGGGCACCGCGAGACCGATCACCTGCGCATCGTCAATCTCGTGGAGGCCGCGCTCGACTTCTCTCTGGCCACGCTCAAGCCCGGCGGCGCCTTCGTCGCCAAGTTCCGCCAGGGCCAGCACGAGAACGAGATCGTGAAGGGCGCCCAGGCGCGTTTCGCCAAGGTGGCCCGCGTCAAGCCGCCGTCCTCGCGCGCCGAGTCGGCCGAGCATTTCATCGTCGCGACCGGCTTCAAGGGCTGAAAACGCCAGCGATTCCGGGCCTCTGGTACGGGGTTCCAGCGGACCCCCGTCTGGTGTATTCATGCGCGCCACTTCCCGACCCGGAGGCGGCATGAAAATCCGAGACGCACTGACCTACGACGACGTTCTCCTGGAACCGGCCGCCTCGTCGGTCCTGCCGGGCGATGTCGATACGCGCACGCGCGTGACGCGCAGCATCGAACTCGGCATTCCGCTCATTTCCGCCGCGATGGACACGGTCACCGAAAGCGGGCTCGCCATCGCCATGGCGCAGGCCGGCGGGCTCGGCGTCATCCACAAGAACATGGATGTCGAGGCGCAGGCCAACGAAGTGCGCAAGGTGAAGAAGTTCGAGAGCGGCATGGTCGTCAATCCGCTGACGATCGGCCCCGACGAGACGCTGGCCGACGCGCTCCGCGTGATGGCCGACCACCGCATCACCGGCCTGCCCGTGGTCGAGCCCGGCTCCAAGAAGCTCGTGGGCGTGCTCACGAACCGGGACGTGCGCTTCGCCTCGAACCTGGCGCAGCCCGTGCGCGAGCTGATGACGCGCGAGCGGCTCGTCACCGTCACCGAGGGCGTTTCGAAGGACGAGGCCAAGCGGCTTCTCCACCAGCACCGGATCGAGAAGCTGCTGGTCGTGGACGACCGCTACCGCTGCATCGGCCTCATCACCGTCAAGGACATCGAGAAGGCCCAGCAGTTCCCCAACGCCTCGAAGGACGAGAAGGGCCGCCTGCGCGTGGCCGCGGCGACCGGCGTGGGCGAGAAGGGCATTGCGCGCGCCGACGCGCTGTTCGATGCCCAGGTCGACATCGTCGTTGTCGATACCGCGCACGGCCACAGCGAGGGCGTGATCGCGTCCGTGCGCGCGATCCGCAAGCTTTCGAACTACACCCAGATCATCGCCGGCAACGTCGCCACCACGGACGGCGCCAAGGCGCTGATCGACGCAGGCGCCGATGCCGTCAAGGTCGGCATCGGGCCGGGCGCCATCTGCACCACGCGCATCGTGGCGGGCGTGGGCATACCGCAGCTGACGGCACTGATCGACTGCGTGGAGGCGGCGCAGAAGGCGGGCGTTCCCGTCGTGGCCGACGGCGGCATCAAGTACTCGGGCGATCTCGCCAAGGCGATGGCGGCGGGTGCGGAGTGCGCGATGATCGGTTCCCTGTTCGCGGGCACCGACGAGGCGCCGGGCGAGGTCTATCTGCTCAACGGCCGTTCGTACAAGTCGTTCCGCGGCATGGGTTCGGTGGGCGCCATGGCGCGCGGCTCGGCCGACCGCTACTTCCAGCAGGAGATCAAGGACACGCTGAAGCTCGTGCCCGAAGGCATCGAGGGCCGCGTGCCGTACAAGGGGCCGGTGTCGACGGTCATCCACCAGCTCGTCGGCGGCCTTCGCGCCTCGATGGGCTATACCGGCAGCCGCACGCTCAAGGATATGGCCCGCAACGCACGCTTCGTGAAGATCACGTCGGCGGGCCTGCGCGAAAGCCATGTCCACGACGTCACCATGGAACGCGCGGCCCCGAATTATTCGGGCGGCGCCAGCGCATGACGCCGGGCGGCCGCGCGGCCGCGGCGATCGAAATCCTCGACAAGGTGCTGGCCGACCGCGTGCCGGCCGACCGGCTCGCGAACGAGTATTTCCGCGCCCGCCGCTTCATCGGGTCGAAGGACCGCACGGCAATCCAGGCGATCGTCTATGGCTGCCTGCGTCACCGCGCACAGTTGGAATGGTGGATGGCGCGCGTGCGCGACGGGGCGCGGCGCGAACCGTTCGCGCCCAACGGCCGGGCATGGGTGCTCGCACATCTCGCGATCGAGCAGAAAGTGCCGCCGGAGAATCTCGAGAAGACGTTCTCGGGCGAACGTTACGACCCGCCGCCGCTCTCCCGCGGCGAGAAGGCGTCGATCGAGGCGCTGTCGGGCCGGTCGCTCGATCATCCCGAGCAGCCCGAGGCCGTCCGCGCCAATGTGCCGGGCTGGATCGTCGACCGCCTTCGGATGCGCTTCGGCGCCGACCATGCGCGCGAGATGGCAGCCTTCGCGAACGAGGCGCCGCTCGACCTGCGGACGAACACGCTGAAAACCGACCGCAGGAAGCTGCGCAAAAACCTCGCCGAGGCGGGCATCGAGACCGAGCCCACGCGGCTCTCGCCCTGGGGCCTGCGTGCCGCCACGCGCGCGGCGCTGATGGCTTCGGCGCCTTATAAGGAAGGCCTTGTCGAGGTGCAGGACGAAGGCTCGCAACTCGTGGCGCTGCTCGTGGGCGCCAAGCCCGGCGAGCGCGTGTGCGATTTCTGCGCCGGCGCGGGCGGCAAGACGCTCGCCATCGCGGCGACGATGGGGAACAAGGGCCATGTCGTGGCGTGCGACGTGTCGGCCAAGCGGCTGGAGGCCACGACGGCGCGCCTGCGCCGGGCGGGCGTGCACAATGTCGAACGCAAGGTGCTTGAGGACGAGCGCGACGGCTGGGTGAAGAAGCACAAGGCCTCGTTCGATCGCGTGCTGGTCGATGCCCCCTGCACGGGCACGGGGACATGGCGGCGCAATCCCGATGCGCGCTGGACGCTGCGTGAGGAGGAAATTGCCGAACTTGCCGACAAGCAGCGGCGCATTCTCGACAGTGCCGCGCGCCTCGTGAAGCCGGGCGGCCGGCTCGTCTACGCGACCTGCTCGCTGCTGGCCGAGGAAAACGAGATGCAGGCCGATGCGTTCCTTGCCGGCCACGCGGATTTCAAGGTCGTGCCGGTGCCGGAAATCTGGGCTTCCGTCGCGGAAGGAAACTGTCCGGCCACGGGATCGTACCTGACGCTCAATCCCGCGCGTGACCGCACGGACGGGTTCTTCCTCGCGGCGTTCGAGCGTATCGGATAGGTTTGGATCGATGTCTGTCACGCTGATGAAGGCCACGATCGCGCATGCCAGGGGGATCGCGCGGGTCTATGTGGATGCATGGCGGACGACCTATGCGGGCCTGCTGCCGGCCCGCGCGCTCACGGGCATGTCGTACGACCGGCAGACGATCGAATGGGCGCACCTGATCCGGCAGAAGGGCCTGCACAGCCCGATCTTCGTGGCAATCGACGGGCGCGGGACCGTGGCGGGCATTACCAGTTTCGGCCGCGCGCGGATCGACGACCTGCCGGCCGCCGCCGACTTTGCCGGTGGCAACGGGGCGACCGGCGAGATTTTCACACTCTACGTCCATCCCGACAGCCAGGACCGCGGCATCGGCCGCGTATTGATGGAGACGGCCTTCGCCGGATTGCGCGAGAAGGGGCTGTCGCGCGCCTATGTCTGGGTGCTCGAAAGCAACCCGGCCCGCTATTTCTACGAACGCATGGGCGGGCGCTACGTCGCCGACCGTACCGAAGACCTGTGGGGAATCGGCGTAGGCCAGTGCGCCTATGCATGGCCGGATGTCGCCGCCGCCCAAGCCCGGCTGGGCCTTGTTCGCCCGTCGCGATTCGGATAATGAACCCGCTTCCTACGCCGGAGAGGTAACGCCTTGTCGCAGAAAGTCCTCATCCTCGATTTCGGCAGCCAGGTCACCCAGCTCATCGCACGGCGTGTGCGCGAAAGCGGCGTCTACTGCGAGATCCAGCCCTTCAACGCGCCAGAGGAACGGCTCAAGGCCTTCGATCCCGGCGCGATCATCCTTTCCGGTGGCCCGGCCTCGGTCACCGAGAGCCACACGCCGCGCGCGCCGCAATACGTGTTCGAGGCGGGTGTGCCGGTGCTCGGCATCTGCTACGGCCAGCAGACCATGTGCGCGCAGCTCGGCGGCAAGGTCGAAAGCGGCCACCACCGCGAATTCGGCCGCTCCTTCATCGACGTGTTCCAGGAATGCACGCTTTTCGAGGGGCTCTGGCCCAAGGGCAGCCGCGAGCAGGTGTGGATGAGCCACGGCGACCGCGTGGTGGCGATCCCGCCGGGCTTCCGCGTCGTCGCCACGAGCGAGGGCGCGCCCTTCGCCGCCATCGCCGACGATGCCCGGCGCTTTTACGGCGTGCAGTTCCATCCCGAGGTCGTGCACACCCCGCATGGTGCTGCACTGCTGCGCAACTTCACGCAGCACGTCGCCGGCCTGAAGGGCACGTGGACGATGGCCGCCTTCCGCCAGCACGCGATCGAGAAGATCCGCAAGCAGGTGGGGAAGGGCAAGGTCATCTGCGGGCTATCCGGCGGCGTCGATTCCTCGGTGGCCGCGGTACTCATCCACGAGGCGATCGGCGACCAGCTGACCTGCATCCTCGTTGACCACGGCCTGATGCGGCAGGGCGAGGCGGATCAGGTCGTGGAGCTTTTCCGCGGCCATTACAACATCCCGCTCGTCCACCGCAACGCGCAGCAGGATTTCCTCGGCAAGCTCGCTGGCGTGACAGATCCGGAGCGCAAGCGAAAGATCATCGGTGCAACCTTCATCGACGTGTTCGAGGAAGAGGCGAAGAAGATCGGCGGCGCCGATTTCCTCGCCCAGGGCACGCTCTATCCCGACGTGATCGAGAGCGTCTCGTTCACGGGCGGCCCGTCCGTCACGATCAAATCGCACCACAATGTGGGCGGCCTGCCCGAGCGCATGCGCATGAAGCTCGTGGAGCCGCTGCGCGAACTTTTCAAGGACGAGGTGCGGGCCCTCGGTCGCGAACTGGGCCTGCCCGAGACGCTCGTCGGCCGCCACCCGTTCCCCGGTCCCGGTCTTGCGATCCGCATCCCTGGCGACATCACGGGCGAGAAGCTCGAGATACTGCGCAAGGCCGACGCGATCTATCTCGAGGAGATCCGCAACGCGGGCCTCTACGACGCGATCTGGCAGGCCTTCGCCGTGCTGCTGCCCGTCAAGACCGTGGGCGTGATGGGCGATGCGCGCTCGTACGACTATGTGTGCGCGCTGCGCGCCGTGACGTCGACCGACGGCATGACGGCGGATTCCTATCCGTTCGAGCACGCCTTCCTCGCCAATGTGTGCACGCGCATCATCAACGAGGTGCGCGGCATCAACCGGGTGGTCTACGACGTGACGTCCAAGCCGCCCGGCACGATCGAGTGGGAGTGACGGGGGCGAAATAACGGACGGGTCGGGCGCATGAGTTCGCGCGATTACCGGGCCGGTGTCGCGATAGTTTGATCAACGACATTCGACAGCGGCGACAGCCGCATGGCGGTGTCGGGTCGTCGTTGGCTATTGATCCATATCATGGCGCGCAATTGCGGCGGATGCGTCAATTCCGGCTGGTTTCTCGCGTTTTTGCAGGGGTCCAGCATGGGTGCGACCGCCATGGGCATGCAGGTGGGCCGAGAGCGGCCGGCGGTCTGGCTTGGCGCTGCCGCAGCGGCGCTCGCGTTCTGGGCCTTTCTATATAGCCAGCTTGTGCCGTTCTCCGAATGGGCGGTCGGCCTGCTGCCGCTGGAGCAGGGCGGCCAGGCACGCGAGGCGGTGAAGTTCTTCATCTACGACACGCCGAAGGTGCTGCTCCTGCTGACGCTGGTCGTCTTCGTCATGGGCGTCATCAGGTCCTTCTTCTCCCCGGAAAGGACTCGTGCGCTGCTGACGGGGCGGCGAGAGGGCGTGGGCAATGTCGCGGCAGCGGGACTTGGCATCGTGACGCCTTTCTGCTCCTGCTCGGCCGTTCCGCTCTTCATCGGCTTCGTCTCGGCGGGCGTGCCGCTCGGCGTGACCTTCTCGTTCCTGATCGCCGCACCGATGGTCAACGAGGTTGCGCTCGGTCTCCTGTTCGCGCTGCTCGGATGGAAGGTGGCGCTGACTTACCTTTCGTTCGGGCTCGGCGTCGCGATCATGGCCGGTTGGGTGATCGGCCGGCTCAATCTCGAGCCCTGGCTGGAGGAATGGGTACGCAACGTCCGCGCGAGCGCAGCTGCCCTGCCGGACAAGACCATCACGATCGTCGACAGGATCGAGGCGGGACTGGAGGCGGTGAAGGACATCGTCGGCCGGGTCTGGCTCTGGATCATCGCAGGCATCGCGGCCGGGGCCTTCATTCACGGCTATGCGCCGGCGGATCTTCTCGCCTCGGTCATGGGCAGGGACGCCTGGTGGTCGGTGCCGGCGGCAGTGCTCATCGGAATTCCGATGTACTCGAACGCCGCCGGGATCATTCCGGTCGTCGAAGCGCTGATCGGCAAGGGCGCGGCGCTTGGCACGGTGCTCGCCTTCATGATGAGCGTGATCGCGCTTTCGCTGCCGGAGATGATCATTCTGCGCAAGGTTCTCAGCCTCAGGCTGATTGCCGTCTTCGCCGCCGTCGTCGGCTCGGGCATCCTTGCAGTCGGCTTTCTTTTCAATCTGCTGTTTGCATAGACGGGAGACATGCCGTGAAAAACGTGAAAGTGCTGGGGCCCGGGTGCAAGCGCTGCGAGGCGACCGCGCAGATGGTGCGAGACGCGGCAGCCAAGCTCGGCGTCCCGGTGGAGGTCGAGAAGGTGACGGACTATTCAGCCATCGCCGGGTACGGCATCGCCTCGACGCCCGGCATCGTCGTCGACGGCAAGGTGGTCCACGCCGGCGGCTTGCCGAAGGCGGAGGACCTGTCCCGATGGCTGGCGGCGTGATGCTGGAGTATCGCGTCGCGGCGCGCCGGATCGATGCCCATGGCTCGGAAGCCACCGCCAAGGACGCAACGTTGACGATGGATACCGACATCGCCAACCGCCGGGATGCCTTCAATCCCGCCGAGCTTTTTCTCGCGTCGATCGCGGCCTGCATGATCAAAGGCATCGAGCGCGTCACGCCGATGATCGGATTTGTTTTCCGGGGCGTCGAGGTGAAGCTGCATGGCGTGCGGCAGGACAGTCCGCCTCTGATGGTGTCGATCGACTACGAACTGATTGTCGACACGGACGAAAGCGACCAGCGGCTGGAACTGCTGCACACCAACGTGCGCAAGTATGGAACGATTTCCAACACCGTGGCGGCAGCGACACGGCTGGAAGGCGTCATCCGTCGGAAGTCGTGACGGCGCGGCCGGGGCCGGTCAATTCCGATCGCAGCCTTGCTGCCGCAAAGTCCAAGAACGCGCGCATCTTCGTCGGCAGGGCGCCGCGTGCGGCGTGGACCAGATGGACGGGCAGGGGTGCTGGCTCATGCCGGGCCAGCACGATGCGCAATTTCCCCGCGCGCACGGCTTCGGCGCATTGATAGTGCAGCAGGCGGACGGCGCCGACGCCGCGCGCCGCCGCCCAAACGGCGGCTTCCGCGGTCGTCACCGCAAGACGCGGCTTGATCGAGATTTCCGCGGGGCGGCGGGTACCGGGCTTCTGGAACGTCCAGGTTGCCAGTCGCGATGGTGTGGTGAAGCTCACGCAGGGGATCTTTGCGAGATCGGCAGGAGTCTTTGGCACCCCATGCCGGACAAGAAGGGACGGGCTTGCGCACACGACCGTGCGCATCGACCCAATGCGCGTTGCGACCATCGTGCTGTCAGGCAGCGCGCCGATGCGAACCGCAAGATCCACATGGTCGTCGACGAGGTCGAGATTTCTGTCCGAAAGCACGAGCCGGACGTCGATTTCCGGATAGGCCGCCAGGAAATCCGCGACGACCGGCAGGACGTGCAGCCGGCCGAACAGGATCGGCGCGGTCAGGACAAGGTCGCCGCGCGGCGTCCCGAACTCGCCGGCGGCCTTGCGCTCGGCCTCCTCCACTGCCTCGAGGATGCGGCGCGTCGCGCCAAGGTAGGCGATGCCTGCCTCCGTCGGCGCGAGGCGGCGTGTCGTGCGCACGAGGAGGCGCGCGCCCAGATGTGCCTCAAGGTCGGCCACCTTGCGGCTGACCGTCGCGAGCGGCAGGCGCATTTCGCGCGCGGCGGCGGAGAAACTGCCGCGGTCAGCAACCTGTGCGAGGATCGACATCGCTTCGAGACGGTCCATGATAATCCCGTTTTTTGAGAGAATAATTCCATAAAATACATGATTATCCTGTTCGCGCGAATGTCCTAATTCCCCTGGCACCGGCCGATCCCGGCCGCGCAAGGAGAAGAGAGATGTCCCGTATTGCCGTTCCCGCCCGCGAAGCCGTCCCCGAAGCTGCGCGCCCGTTGCTCGATGCGGTCGAAAAGAAGCTGGGCGCCGTGCCCAACCTGTTCCGCCTGATGGCGACGAGCCCGGCCGTGCTGGACGGGTATCTCGCGAAGTCGGCGGCATTGTCGAAGACACTGGATGCGAAGCTACGCGAGCGGATCGCGCTGGCCGTGGCCGCCATCAACGGGTGCGACTACTGCATGTCGGCCCACACGTATCTTGCGACCAATCTCGCGAAACTGCCGGCCGACGAGATTGCGCGCAATCGCGCGGGCGGCTCGGGCGAACCGAAGGCCGATGCGGCAGTTCGCTTCGCCGCCAAGGTCGCGCGCGAACGCGGGCATGTGAGCGATGCCGAGCTTTCGCAGGTGCGTCTGGCCGGCTGGAGCGATGCGCAGATCGTCGAGATCGTGGCCGTCGTTGCTGAGAACGTGTTCACGAACTTCCTCAACGAGGTCGCGAAGACGGACATCGATTTCCCGGTTGTCCGCGCGGCGGCCTGAAAAGGGAGGGGGAGGTCCGCGCGGCGGGCTTCCCCCATACCCGGATACGGAGGTTTCATGGCTTACGGATTTCTCGGCATCGCGACTACGCCCAACGTGCGCGCCGTGCAGGCCGAAATGGGCAGCGCCGAACGGTACGCGGAATTCGGCGGCGACCGGCAGTTCGACCGCTTCACCGAGAACGAGGCGGCCTTCATTGCCGCGCGCGACAGTCTGTTCCTTGCCAGCGTGTCGGAAACGGGCTGGCCGTATGTCCAGCATCGCGGCGGGCCGCCGGGGTTCCTCAAGGTGCTCGGCGAGCGCACGCTTGCGTTTGCCGACTATCGCGGCAACCGGCAGTACATCAGCGTGGGCAACGTGCGCGGCAACGATCGCGTCGCGATGATCCTCGTCGACTACGCTGCGCGCGCACGCCTGAAGGTCTATGCGCATGCCTCGGAAGTGGCGCTCGACGCGGATCCGGAACTCGCGGCGCGTGTCGTCGATGCGGGCTACAAGGCCAGACCCGAACGGATTGTCCGCCTGCAGCTGGCCGCGTTCGACTGGAATTGCCCGCAGCATATCGTGCCGCGCTTCACCGAGGCCGAGATCGCCGAGGCCTTCGCCCCCGTCAACGGGCGGCTGGAAGCGCTCGAAAAGGAGAATTCCGAGCTGCGCGCCAGGCTGTCGGGCCGTTCGTGACAAATCGCCAGTAGCGTTTCCGGCCCGTTTTCAGTAGGTTTCCGGCGTTCAGGATCATCCCGGAGTACCCCAGAAGACATGCCCCCTTTCAATCCCGGCCCGACAAAGACGATCGAAGCGGTCGTGAAGTGGTTCAATACGACGAAGGGTTTCGGCTTCATCGCCCCGACCGACGGTTCGCCCGACGTGTTCCTGCACGCTGCGGCGCTTGAGCAGGCCGGCCTGCCCCCGCCGGGCGAGGGCGCCAAGATCAAGTGCGACGTCGGCCCCGGCAAGAAGGGTCCTCAGGTCGTGCGGGTGCACGAGGTGGACGGCCGTGCCGGTACGGGCGGCGGTGGCGGCGGTGGTGGCGGCGGCGGTCCGCGCGGTCCGCGTCCGCCGCGCTTCGACCGGGGCGGCGGCGGCGGTGGCGGGTTCCGCGACGAGGTCGACATGGCGGGTGCGCAGGATGTCGAAGGCACCGTCAAGTGGTACTCGCCCGAGAAGGGGTACGGCTTCGTTTCGACCAGCGACGGCGGCAAGGACGTGTTCGTGAACGCGGCCTGCCTGCGCCGGTCGGGCGTTCCGTCGGTCGACAGCGACCAGGCCGTGCGCACGTCCTACGTGACGACGCCGCGCGGCCGAGAGGCACGCTACATCCGCCTGCTTTGACAAGCCGGCCGTCGCTGTGGTCATCCTTGGGGGGCCTGTCCCCCCGAGAGACCGCGCAATGACCGTCTACACGCGACGCCTGAGCGACAAGATCCTGCTGGCCTTCGAGCAGGCCTGCGAGACGGGGGCACTGGACTGCGCCGAGCAGCTCCTGAAGGCGCTGGAAATGTCGCTGACGACCATGGGGGGGCCGGGGGCGGTGGACCGGCGCTTGAACATGGAGCCCTATGTCCATGCTTTCGAGCGCCTTCAGGCCCTGAAGAACGCCGTATAATCGGCTGATTTACAACGACAATGGTGGCTGTTCCGCGGGGCACGCGCGATTTGCGCCGGGCGCGCGGAACGGTTAGTTTGTCGCTCCTTTCCGAACACCGGATTCCGATCGAGGCACCGTGGCCGACGTATTTGACGAAGTCGACGAGGAGCTCAGGCGCGCAAATGCGCTGAAGCTCTGGAAGAAGTATTCGCCCTTCATCATCGGCGGTGCCGTTGCCATCGTCGTGGCGACGGCCGGATGGGTGATGTGGCAGGACCACCAGCGCAAGCGGCTGGAGACCGAGGCGCTGCAGTTCATGACCGCAAGCGATCTCGCCACGACCGACGTGGAGCGCGCGCTCGTCGAGCTGCGCGCCGTGGCGCGCGACGCAAGCCCAGGATATTCGGCTCTTGCGCGTCTCAAGGAGGCGGCGCTGACGCTGGACCGCGATCGCGCGAAGGGCCTCGAGCTCTATCGCCAGATCGCGGCCGATACGAAGGTCGATGCGGGCCTTCGCGATGCGGCCGCGACCGTCGCCGCGCTGCTGTCCGTCGACAGCGCGCCGGCCGATGACGTCTCGAAGTCGATCGCCTCGCTCGGCGGTCCGAGCGGCCCGTGGCGGCACGTTGCGCGCGAGGCGGAAGCGCTCGCGCGCCTGCGCGCCGGCGACAGGACCGAGGCGCTGAAGATCTACCGTTCGATCGCCGACGATCTCGGCGCGCCGGCGGCCCTGCGCCAGCGCGCGGCCGAGGTTGCGGACGCGTTGGGCAGCTGATGCGCGCGCGTCCGGCGGTCGGACTTGCGGCAGCGCTCCTGCTGGCCGGCTGCGGGCTCTTCCAGGGCGCGTCCAAGCCGCCGCTTCCGGGCGAGCGGCATTCGGTGCTCGTGTCCGAGCGCCGCGTCGAGGTCGACGAGAAGCTCAAGGGCACAACGGTCAAGCTCCCCGAAGCGGCGGACCGCGCGCAGTGGCCGCTGCCGCAGGGCATGCCCGGGGCGGTCGAGGGGAATGTCCGCGTCGAGGGCTTCAAGTCAGCGTGGCGGACCTCCATCGGGGCCGGAAATGGCCGCGGCGGCCGCGTCAGCGGCACGCCGGTTCTGGCCGACGGGCGGCTTTTCGCGGTCGATGCGGCGGCGCGACTGACGGCGCTCGATGCGCAGACCGGCAGCCGGCTCTGGTCGTTCGACGGCGAGCCGGAGGATGACCGTTCGGGCGGCGGGTCGGGCGGCGGCGCGGCGGTCGATGGCGGCACCGTCTATTTCGCGACCGGCTACGGGCAGCTTGTGGCGCTGGATGCCAAGCAGGGCAAGGAACTCTGGCGCTTCCAGCTGACGGCGCCCGCGCGCGCAGGACCCGCCGTGGCCAACGGCCGCGTCTTCGTGACGACGATCGACAACCAGACGCACGCCATCGACGCGACAACCGGCAAGCGCGTCTGGCAGCACACCGCGATCCAGGAGTCCGCCGGCTTCGTCGGCGCGGCAAGCCCCGTCATCGAGGGCACGACCCTGCTGGTCGGCTATTCGTCGGGCGAGATCTTCGCGCTGCGGGCCGAAACGGGCCGGGTACTGTGGTCGGACACGCTTTCGGGCGTGATCCGCACGGGCGAAATCTCGGCCATGGCGGACATCCGCGGCCGGCCGGCGGTCGACCGCGGCCTTGCGTTCGTCTCGACGCAATCGGGCCGCACGGTTGCCATCGACGTGCGCACCGGCACGCGCGTGTGGGAACAGGAGATCGGCTCGTTCGGCCAGCCCTGGGTCGCCGGCGACTACGTGTTCGTGACGGGTGTCGATGGCGATGTGGCCTGCCTTCTGCGCCGCGACGGCCGTGCGGTCTGGGTGACCTCGCTTGGCGCTTATCGCGACGAGAAGCGCAAGCGCGGACGGATCGTGTGGACCGGACCGATCGTCGCGGGCGGGAAGGTCTTCGTGGCCAACAGCGAGGGAGAAGGCGCAATCCTCGATGCCGCGACGGGTGCCATCGAGCAGCGTCCGTCGCTGTCGGGCGCGGTCGAGGTTGCACCCATTGCAGTCAACCGGACGGTCTACCTGCTGACCGACGACGGCGACGTTGCGGCACTCCGCTGAGGGTACGGGCATGACATGGCGCGTGGCGATCGTCGGCCGTCCCAATGTGGGCAAGTCGACCCTGTTCAACAGGCTCATCGGGCGGCGGCGCGCGCTCGTGGACGATACGCCGGGCGTCACGCGCGACCGGCGCGAAGGCGAGGGGCGGCTCGGCGACCTGCGCTTTGCCGTCTACGACACGGCCGGGCTGGAGGAAGCGCCGGCCAAGTCGATAGCCGCTCGGATGACCGAGCAGAGCCAGCGGGCCGTCGCGGATTCCGACCTGGCGCTATTCGTCGTCGACGCGCGCGAAGGCCTGACCCCGCACGACACCCATTTCGCCAACTGGCTGCGCCGGACCGGCAAGCCTGTCATCGTCGTCGCCAACAAGGCGGAAAGTGCGGCGCGAACCGGTTTTGGCGTCGCCGAGGCGGCGGGGTTGGGGCTCGGCGAGCCGATCGCGGTTTCGGCCGAGCACGGCGAGGGATTCGCGGATCTCCACGCGGCGCTCAAGGCGCATGCGCCGCCGGAGGCCATCGAGAACGACGATGACGAGCCCGAGGCACCCGTCGAGGGGACGAAGCCCGATATTCGCGTGGCGCTGATCGGCCGGCCGAATGTCGGCAAGTCGACACTGATCAACCGTCTGCTCGGCGACGAGCGGATGCTCACGAGCCCGGAGCCCGGCACCACGCGAGATGCGATCTCCACGCCGTTCGAGTGGCAGGGGCAGCGCTTCCGCCTGATCGACACGGCGGGCCTGCGGCGCAAGGCGCGCATCGACGATCCGCTCGAGAAGATGTCGGCCGGCGATACGATCCGCAACGTGCGCGAGGCGCATGTTTGCGTGCTGGTGCTGGACGCGACGCAGATGCTGGAAAACCAGGACCTGCAGATCGCGCGGCTCGCGGCCGAGGAAGGTCGCGCGATCGTCGTGTGCGCCAACAAGTGGGACCTGATCGACGATCCGCAGGCCGCACTGCGCAAGCTGCGCGACCGGATGGAGATCTCGATGCCCCAGATCAAGGGCGTCATCTTCGTGACGGTCTCGGCGCTGCAGGGCCGCAAGCTCGACGAGCTGATGGCGGCGATCGTGACCATGCACGAGCGCTGGAACGCCGATCTGCCCACGCCCAAGCTCAACCGCTGGCTCGAAGGCGTCGTCCAGGCCCATCCGCCGCCGATCGTGCAGGGCAAGCGGCCGCGGCCGCGCTTCATGCGCCAGGTCGGACAGCGTCCGCCGACCTTCGCCATCTTCGGCAACAAGCTGGTCTCGCTGCCCGACGACTACCAGCGCTATCTCGTCAATTCGCTGCGCGAAACATTCGGGCTTCAGGGCGTCGTCGTCCGCCTGCAGCTGCGCGCGTCGACCAACCCTTACGACGACCGCAAGCGGCGCTGACGCGCCTCTTGCGGCCTCCGGAAGCGTCCTATTTGCGGCCCATGAAGTCGCGCTTGCCGATCTCCACGCCGTTGTGGCGCAGGATCGCGTAGGCCGACGTCACGTGGAAATAGAAGTTCGGCATCGCGAAACCGAGCAGATAGTCCACGCCCTTGAATTTCATGGGCTGACCACCGACGGTGATCTCGATGTCGCGGCTCTCGCTGCCGTCGATCTGCGCCGTCGTGAAGCCCTTGACGTATTCGACCGTGCGGGCGATGCGTGCCTTGAGCTGGTCAAACGTCGTCTCGTTGTCGTCCCACTTCGGCACCTCGATGCCGGCGAGCCGTGCGGCGGGGCCCTTGGCGAAATCGCACGCGATCTGAACCTGCCGGGTCAGCGCGAACATGTCGGGCGCCAGCCGCGCCTGCAGCAGGACGGTCGGATCGATCTTCTTGGCGGCGGCAAAGGCCGCGCCCTTGTCGAGCACGCCCGACAGCGCCTCAAGCATGTGGACGTAGACCGGAATGGAGGCCCGGTGCATCGAAATCGTCATCTTGTCGTTCTCCGGCGGTTCTGAAGGAAGGCGGATCGAACCACTCGGCCCCGTTACTCGGCAAGTGGATTTCGCGTTACAGGCGTTCAGGGATACTGCACGAGCGAATGCACGTGCCCGTCCGGATCGGCGATCTTGGCCGTGCGGCCGCCCCAAGGCTCGGTCCGCGGCGGGCTCACGATGCGGACATCCGCGGCGACAAGCTCCGCAAGCGCCGCTTCGAGGCTGGCGACGGTGAACGCAAGCTCGATCCCGGTCGCCGGCGCATCCGACCGGAAAAGGATCAGCTTGGCCTGCCCCGTGTCGTAGATCGCAAGATCCTCGCCGTCGGCAATGGCCGCAAGTTTCAGCACGCCGCCGTAGAAGCGCCGCGCCGCCCCGATGTCGCGGACCGGCAGGAGGATCTGCTCGATCGGGCCGACGACCGCCATCAGGCTGCCTCCACGATCTCGCCGTTGCGCGTGCAGGATGGCAACGCGAGATCGACGAAGCTCTGGGTGATCTGCTCGGGCTGGCGGAGCTTCGACTGGTCCTCGCCGGGGAAGGCCGCTTTGCGCATGCGCGTGGCGACGGCACCGGGCGACAGGAGGTTGACGCGGACCGGCGTGGTCGCAAGTTCCTCGGCCCACGTCCGGACCATCATCTCGAGTGCGGCCTTGGTTGTGGCATAGGCGCCCCAGTAGGCGCGAACGCGCCGTGCGGCGCCGGACGTCACGAAGATCGCGCGGCCGGCATCGGATAGGCGCAGTGCCGGCTCGAGCGTGCGCATGAGCCGCCAGTTCGCATGGACGTTCACGGTCATCGCGTCCTGCCAGCCTTTGGCATCGTGATGCGTGACCGGCCCCAATGTCCCGAGGTCGCCCGCGTTTCCAACGAGGATGTCGACCTTGCCGAAGCGCTCGTAGAGCGACGGGCCAAGCGCATCCAGCCGGTCGAGTTCGAGCATGTCGACGGGCACGAGCGTGGCCGACCCGCCGCCGCGCACGATTTCGTCGTCGAGTTCCTCGAGCGCACCCACTGTCCGGGCAAGCGCCACCACGTGTGCGCCTTCGGCGGCAAAGCGCAGCGCCACGGCCCGCCCGATCCCGCGCGAGGCGCCCGTGACCACCGCGATGCGGCCCTGCAACAGCTTGGTTGACATCAGTAACTCTCCATTCGACGTCGGGACCGGAACAGAAGCGCCCGCACGATCCGGGCAAGGATGGCAGCGATTATCAGGCCCAAGACTGCGGCCGCGGCGGCGTAGACCAGTCCTTCGACGGTCAGCGGCAGGCTTGGCCGGTAGTTCGTGGAAACGATGCGCCAGACTATCTCGGCATCGAAGTTCGCGAAAAACCCGCGCAGCCGGGCGAAGCCGTCTTGGCCTAGCTCGTCCACTGCCTGACGGATCCGGGGCAGGGCCGCCTCGAGGCGCGCGATCGATCCGGCATCGGGCGTATCGGATTTCCGCAGATCGCCCAGAAGCCGCACGGTCTCGACCATCTTCTGGTCGAGCCGCTGGCGGAATATCTCCATGACTGCGGGAAACTGGAATCCGGCGAGCGCGAAAGCCACCGCGAACAGCGAATCCCAGAGACGCCGGATGCCGGCGGCGAGCGCGCTCACGCGATCTCGAGCAGGCTTGCCTGCGCGGGCTTTCCGCCGCGCTCGTCGAGGTCGGTCAGGCGCGTCGGATAGTCGCCCGTGAAGCAGGCATCGCAAAAGCGCGGCGCCTTGGCATCGCGGCCCTGTTCGCCCATCGCGCGGTAGAGACCGTCCATCGAGATGAACGCGAGGCTGTCCACGCCGATGAGGCGCGCCATCTCCGGCACATCATGGCGCGCGGCAAGAAGCTGGCTGCGTTCGGGCGTGTCGATTCCGTAGAAGCAGGAATGCGTCGTGGGCGGGGAGGAGATGCGCATGTGCACCTCGCGCGCGCCCGCGGCACGCACCATTTCGACGATCTTCTTCGACGTGGTCCCGCGCACGATCGAATCGTCCACGAGGATGACACGCTTGCCGGCCAGTCCGGCCCGATTGGCGTTGTGCTTCAGCTTCACGCCCAGATGCCGGATCTGGTCGGTCGGCTCGATGAACGTGCGGCCGACATAGTGGTTGCGGATGATGCCGAGGTCGAAGGGAATGCCGCTTTCCTGCGCGTAGCCGAGTGCGGCCGGCACGCCGCTGTCGGGAACCGGCACGACCAGATCGGCAGGCAGGCCGCTTTCGCGTGCGAGCTCGGCGCCGATGCGCTTGCGCGCCTCGTAGACGGAAATTCCCTCCGCCACGCTGTCGGGCCGCGCAAAGTAGATGTACTCGAACACGCAGAACCGCTTCGGCTCGCTCCGGAAGGGCTTCATCGAACGGATGCCCGTCGGGTCGATGACGATCATCTCGCCGGCTTCGACGTCGCGCACGTATTCGGCACCGATGATGTCGAGCGCGCAGGTCTCGGACGTCACGATCCAGCTGTCGTCGAGCCTGCCGAGCACCAGCGGGCGTACGCCGCGCGGGTCGCGCACCGCGACGACCGCATCGCGCGCGATGCAGGTCAGCGAATACGCGCCCTCGACCTGATTGAGGGCCGCGATGAGGCGCGTGACGAAATCGCCCTGCGCCTGCGCCATGAGATGGATGATGACCTCGGTATCGGTCGTCGACTGGAAGATCGAGCCGCGCTTGACGAGGTTCTTGCGCAGGGTGTCGGCGTTCGTCAGGTTGCCGTTGTGGCCCAGCGCGAAGCCGCCGAACTCGAACTCGGCGAACAGCGGCTGGATGTTTCGCAGGATCGTGCCGCCGCTTGTCGAATAGCGCACGTGCCCGATGGCCGCTTCGCCCTTCAGCGAGGCGATCACCTTCTGGTCGCCGAAATTGTCGCCGACGAGGCCCACCGCGCGGTGGGTGTGGAACTGCCGGCCGTCGTTTGTGACGATGCCGGCGGCTTCCTGCCCGCGATGCTGGAGGGCATGCAGCCCGAGGGCGGCGAGCGCGCCGGCATCCGAATGGCCGAAGATGCCGAAGACGCCGCACTCCTCGCGCAGCTTGTCGTCGTCGAACGGATTGGTCGAGGTCGGCAAGCGGTCCATGAAACCCCCAATGCGGCCCCTCGGACGGGACCGGCGCGGTGCGGCGGACTAGCGGGTGGGTGCGGACGGGCGAACGCGGTCGATGAGCTGTTCGAGGCCTTGCACCTCGTCGCGTTTATAGCCCGTTTCGTTCGGCTGTGAAGGGGGATTCGGCTGCAGTTTTTCGAGTGCCTTGAGCGCCTCGGCACCCCGTTGGGCCTGGTCCCCGGCCGTCCGGACCTGCCCGCGGAATTCGGGCGGGGCCAGGCCCACCAGGAACTCCGCCATACGCTCCACGAGGGGTCGCGTCCGGGCCTCGAAAATCCAGTCCGGGCGCTTTTCCTCGGGGATCGCCCAGGCCAGCGCCAGCCAGGCAAGTCCCAGCAGCACGAAACCCCGGAAAATGCCGAAAACGAACCCGAGGGACCGGTCGATCGCCGAAAGGCTGGCCGACCGGCGCACGAGCGCCGACGTCCCATGGGCAATCATCGCGAACACGATGAGGCTTACCACGAAAAGGGCGACCCCGGCGGCCGCGTCGGCCAGCAGCTGGCTGTCGATCAGGGCGCGGAAATAGGGCCTTGCCATCGCAAAGCCCCATAGCGTGACCAGGGCCGCGCCGGCCCAGGCCGCAAGGCTCAGCACTTCCTTGACGAAACCCCGCAGCAGCGCAATGAGCGCCGAGACGAGCACGACGACAGCAACGGCGCCGTCAAAGGCGTTGATCGGGAGCGAATCGAGCATTCCGGGACCGGAGGATACCAGCTTATCCGGGGCGGGCCATGCGCCGTGGCGCGGGATTTCCGAGTGCTTCGACAAGATCGCCGAGCAGTCGCAGCTCACGCACCTCGATACCTGTGGTCGGCGTGCCACGCTTGCCCCGTGGCGGGCAGAAAGCGCGGCTGAACCCCAGCTTTGCCGCCTCCTTGAGCCGGGCCTCGGTCTGTCCGACCGCGCGTATCTCGCCGGAAAGGCCGATCTCCCCGAAAACGACCGCCTCGCCGGGAACGGGCGTGTCGGTCAGGGCGGAGACGAGGGCCGCCGCGACCGCAAGATCGGCTGCGGGCTCGGCAATGCGCAATCCGCCAGCGACGTTGAGATAGACGTCCGCCCCCCCGAAAGCGAGCCCGCAGCGCGTCTCCAGTACGGCCAGCACCATGGCCAGGCGGCCCGAATCCCACCCGATGACCGCGCGGCGCGGTGTCCCGTAGGCGCTTGGCGCCACGAGGGCCTGGATCTCGACGAGGACCGGCCGTGTGCCCTCCATGCCGGCGAAGACGGCGGCACCCGAGACCTCGCCGCGCCGCTCTGCCAGAAACAGCGCCGACGGATTGGGAACCTCCGTCAGGCCCCGGTCGGTCATCTCGAACACGCCGATCTCGTCGGTCGGCCCGAAGCGGTTCTTGACCGCGCGCAGGATGCGGAACTGGTGGCCGCGCTCGCCCTCGAAATAGAGCACCGTGTCGACCATGTGCTCGAGCACGCGCGGGCCCGCGATCGTGCCTTCCTTCGTCACATGGCCTACGAGGATG
Organism: Rhodospirillales bacterium; assembly: GCA_016794025.1. Taxonomy (GTDB): domain Bacteria; phylum Pseudomonadota; class Alphaproteobacteria; order CACIAM-22H2; family CACIAM-22H2; genus Tagaea. The sequence goes on from JAEUKX010000078.1 coordinate 186,243, forward strand.
ACGGCCACGCCGCGCCGCTTGGCGAGCCGGATGAGTTCGGCAGCGGACGCGCGGACCTGCGCGACGGTTCCGGGCGCGCTGTCGAGCTGGTCGATGTACATCGTCTGGATCGAATCGATGACCGCAAGATCGGGCGCGTCACTGGCGTCGAGCGTGGCGAGGATGTCGCGCACGTTCGTCGCCGACGCGAGCGACACATTTGCCTTGGCAAGGTCGAGACGCGTGGCGCGCATGCGGATCTGGTCGACGGCCTCTTCGCCGGAGATGTAGGCCACGCGCGAATTGCGGGAGAGGGAAGCGGCCGCCTGAAGCAGGAGTGTCGATTTGCCGATGCCCGGATCGCCGCCCACGAGGACGGCCGAACCCTTGACGAGCCCGCCGCCAAGCACGCGGTCGAGTTCGGCAATGCCGGTCTTGCGGCGCGGGGCCTGTTCGCTTTGCCCGTCGAGGCCGACGAACGAGACGCGCTTGCCGCCCTTCGCCGAAACGCCCTTCGGTGCCGTATCCGGCACGGCTTCCTCGACGATTGTGTTCCACGCGCCGCAGGCATCGCACTTGCCCGACCAGCGCGGATGGACCGCGCCGCATTCCTGGCAGACGAAGCGCGAGGCGGCCTTCGCCACGGAGACTAGACCGGGATCTGCATGCGGATCGGACCTTCCGCGCGTCCGTGGATGAACTGGTCGACATAGGGATTGCCCGAGCGGTCGATCTCGGCGACCGGGCCCTGCCAGATGATCCGGCCCTCGTAGAGCATGGCGATGCGGTGCGCGATCTTGCGCGCGCTCGCCATGTCGTGCGTGATCGAAAGCGCGCTGGCACCGAGGCGATGGACGCAGTCCACGATCAGGTCGTTGATCACGTCGGACATGATCGGATCGAGGCCGGTCGTGGGCTCGTCGAAGAAGATGATTTCGGGCTGGGTGGCGATGGCGCGCGCAAGGCCGACGCGCTTGCGCATGCCGCCAGACAGTTCGGACGGCCGAAGCTCGCCGACCTGTGCCGGCAGACCGACCTGGGCGAGCTTCTCGACCGCAATGGGTTTCGCCTCGCCTTTCGACTTGCCCTGCGCGGACATCAGCCCGAAGGCCACGTTCTCCCAGACGCTGAGGGAGTCGAACAGGGCCGCGGACTGGAACAGCATCCCGAACTTGCGGTTGACCAGTTCGCGTTCGCGCGTGGACAGGCCGATCACTTCCTGGCCGTCGATCTTGATCGAGCCTTCTTCCGGATCGAGCAGGCCAAGGATGCACTTGAGCAGGACGGACTTGCCCGTGCCCGACCCGCCGATGATGACGACGGATTCCGCATCGCCGATGTCGAGGTCGAGGCCGTTCAGCACGACCTTGGGCCCGAATCGCTTCTTGAGGCCGCGGATCTGGATCTTCGGGATGTCGCCCATGCGTCCCTTCCGCCTAGCGTGTCGCGAAGAAGATTTCGGTGATCGCGTAGTTGAAGATCAGGATCAGGATCGAGGCGGAAACGACCGCATTCGTCGTCGCCCGGCCCACGCCCTGCGCGCCGCCGTCGGAGTTGTAACCGTGGTAGCAGCCCATCAGCGTGATGATGAAGCCGAAGACCGCCGCCTTCACGAGCCCGGAGAAGACGTCCATGAACTCGAGGAAGTCGAAGGTCTGCTTCAGGTATACCGCCGCGTTGAACTCGAGCTTGTAGACGCCCACGATGTAGCCGCCAAAGACGCCGATGATGTCGGCGACGACCACGAGCATCGGCAGCGTGACGGCCCCGGCGATGAGCCGTGGCGCCACGAGATACTTCATCGGGTTCGTCGAAAGGGTGTGCAGCGCGTCGATCTGCTCGGTCACCCGCATCGTGCCGATCTCGGCGGCGATCGACGCACCGATGCGGCCCGCCACCATCAGTCCCGCGATGACGGGCCCCAGTTCGCGCGTGACCGAAAGGACCACGACCGTGGCGACGGCGCTTTCGGCCGAGAAGCGCGCGAAGCCGGTATAGCTTTGCAGCGCCAGCACCATGCCCGTGAACAACGCGGTGAGCCCGACGACCGGCAGCGAGAAATAGCCGATATCGAGCATCTGGCGCAGGATGTGCCGCACGTACCAGGGCGGGCGGAAGCAGTGCGAGACGGCGCGCGCGGTGAACAGCGCGATCTCGCCGATCTGGCGCAGGAAGGCGAGGAAGATCCGGCCGACGGTCGCAAGCGGGTTCATGCGGCGGGTTCTCGGTACGCGCGCGCGAAGCGGCGGCCAAGCCGCGTGAGGACCTCGTAGCCGTTCGTGCCCGCACGGTCGGCCACTTCATCGACCGTCATGCGCGGACCGAGCAGTTCGACCATAGTGCCGGGCACGGCGCCGGGCGCGTCGGTCACGTCGAGGGTGATCAGATCCATGGATACGCGCCCGAGGAACGGAACCTGCCTGTCGCCGATGAAGGCGGCGCCGCGCCCGGACAGCGAGCGTAGCCATCCATCCGCGTAACCGCAGGCAATCGTTGCGACTTTCGTCGGCCGAGTCGCTTGCCACGTGGCACCATAGCCAACGGTCTGGGGGTGGTCAATTTCGCGGACCTGCAGGATGCGGACTTCGAGCGTGGCAACGGTGCGTACCGGATTGTCGCGGCCGGGCGTTGGGTTGATTCCGTAGACGGCGCAGCCCGGCCGCACGAGATCGTAGTGGTAGTCGGCCCCCAGAAAGACGCCCGATGAATTCGCGAAGCTCGCCTTCACACCCGGGAACTCGGCTCGGAAGCGGTGGAAAAGCGCTAGCTGAGCCGCGTTTATCGGATTGTCCGGCTCCTCGGAGCTGACGAGATGGCTCATCACGTAGCGCAGGTCGAGCGCGGTGAGGGGCGCGGGATCGGTAAGGAGGGCCTCGGCCTCGCCCGGCGTCAGGCCCAGCCGCGACATGCCCGTATCGAAATGGAGGTTCGCCTTGAGACGTTCGCCGGCCGCGCGCGCGGCGGCGGCCCACATCGCGATCTGGCCGGGATCGTTGAGGCTTGGTGTCAGGTCGCGCCGGCGGAAGGTTTCCGCTTCGCCTGCACCGAGCCCGTCGAGCACGCACACGCTCGCGTCCTCGCCGACGAAATCCCGCAACTCGATCCCTTCGCTGAGGCGCGCCACGAAGAAATGGCGGCACCCGGCCCGGTAGAGCGCACGCGACACAGGTCCCGCGCCAAGGCCGTAGCCGTCGCCCTTGACCACGCCCGCACAGGCCGCCGGCCGCGCGCGCGCGGCCATCGCGCGCCAGTTCGACACCAGCGCATCGAGATCGACGGTGAGAAGGGCGGCAGGCCGCGCGTCAGTCATGCATCTCGGGCAGGTATTCCGACGCCGCGAGGTCGGAGAACTTCGTGAACTGCCCGTCGAAGCGGAGCCGGACCGTGCCGATGGGGCCGTGGCGCTGCTTGCCCAGGATCACTTCGGCGACGTTCATGACCTGCTCGCCGCGTTCCTGCCATTTCTGGTGCCGTTCGTTGAACTTGCTCTCGTCCTCGTCGGGACGGCGGGAGGGCTCGGCGCGCGAGTGATAGTACTCCTCGCGATAGACGAACATGACCACGTCGGAGTCCTGTTCGATCGTGCCGGATTCACGCAGGTCGGAAAGCTGCGGACGCTTGTCCTCGCGCTGTTCGACCGCACGGGAGAGCTGCGAAAGAGCCACGACCGGGACATCCAGCTCCTTGGCGAGCGCCTTCAGTCCGCGCGTGATCGCGGAGATTTCCTGCACGCGGCCTTCCGCACGCGCGCCCGGCGGCGGCGCCAGAAGCTGGAGGTAGTCGATCACGATCATGCCGAGGCCGTGCGTGCGCTTCAGGCGGCGCGCGCGCGTGCGCACGGCAGTGACGGAAAGTGCGGGCGTGTCGTCGATATGCAGCGGAAGCGTCGCGAGGCGCTGTGCGGCTTCGACGAATTTCGGAAAATCCTCGCCCGAGACCTCGCCGCGCCGGATCTTGTCCGACGGGACCTCGACCTGTTCGGAAAGGAGGCGGTTGGCGAGCTGTTCGGCCGACATTTCCAGGGAGAAGAAGGCGACGACGCCGCCGGGCGCCTCTGGGTCGTCCTTCTCCATGCCCTCGGCGGTCGCGCGCTCGAGCCACTGCTGTCGGGCGAGGGCGGCATTGAACGCGATCTTCGTGGCGAGCGCCGTCTTGCCCATCGACGGCCGGCCCGCGAGGATGATGAGATCCGACTTGTGCAGGCCGCCAAGCTTGTCGTCGAGGTCGGCAAAGCCCGTGGTGACACCGGTCACGGCGCCGTCGCGCTTGTAGGCGAGCGTGGCCATGTCGATGGCGGCGGTCAGGGCCTTGTTGAAGATCTTGAACCCGCCCTCGACCTGGCCTTTTTCGGCGAGATCGAACAGGCGCTGTTCGGCGGCCTCGATCTTCCCGTTCGCGTCGCTCTCGACGTCGAACTCGAATGCCTCGTTGACGACATCGGTGCCGATGTCGATCAGCTGGCGGCGCAGGTAAAGATCGAAGATGCGCTGGGCGTAGTCGTGCGCGTTGATGATCGTCACGGCGGCCGCCTGCAGGCGCGCCAGATATTCGGCACCGCCGATGTCGGCAAGCTCGCCGTCATGCTCGAAATAGTTCTTCAGTGTCGCCGCGTTCGCTTGCTGGCCCTTCTGCACGAGCTTGCCGATCGCATCGTAGATGCGGCCGTGGCGGCCGTCGGCGAAGTGCTCGGGCATGAGCAGTTCGCTGACCTTCTCGTAGGCGCGGTTGTTCGACAGCAGGGCCGCAAGCAGGCCCATCTCGACTTCGAAATTGTGCGGCGGGACGCGCGGGGCGACTTCCTCGCCAGCACGGTTGGGGAAGGGGGCGACGTTGCTGGGAAGGGGCGTTTCCATCGGGGTCGCGACCTTAGGCGTTTGCGCGCGCGGGCAACAATCGAATTGCGACGGAACGAGTCGACTTCGGAGTTATCCAGTGGATTGTGTGGACAACGCGCGTGGCCGCGCAACAAACGAAAAGCGGCGCGCGTCGCAAGACGCACGCCGCCGATCGGCAGGATCGTCGAAGCGGAGAAAGAAGAGGGGCTTACGCCTCTTCCTTTTCGGCCTTCGCCTTGGTCTTGCGCGGCTTCTTTGCCGGCTTCTCGGCCGCGACTTCCTCGGCCGGTGCGGCCTCGGCGGCCGGCGACTCGGCAGCCGGGGCCTCGACGGTTTCCGCCGCGGGCGCGGCTTCGGCCTGCGGCTTCGGGGCCTTGCCCTCGGCCTGGAGCTTCGCCTCTTCGGCCGACTGGGCGACGTTCACCGTGATGGCGACCGACACTTCCGGGTGCAGCGCCACGCGGGTCTTGAACAGGCCCAGCGCCTTGATCGGCTGGTCGAGCAGCACCTGCGTGCGCGTCACCGTGACGCCGGCTTCCGTGACCGCAACGGCGATGTCGCGGTTGGAGACCGAGCCGTAGAGCATGCCCGTCTCGCCGGCCTGGCGGATCACGACGACGGCGAACTTGTCGCCCATCTTGTCGGCGACGGCCTGCGCGTCGGCGCGCTGCTTGAGGTTCTGGGCCTCGAGCTGGGCGCGCTGCTTCTCGAAGAACGCGAGGTTCTCCTTCGTCGCGCGCATCGCCTTCTTCTGCGGGAGAAGGAAGTTGCGTGCGAAGCCGGGCTTCACCTTGACCACGTCGCCCATCTGACCGAGCGATTCGATCCTCTGCAGCAGGATTACGTCCATCTGGGACATGTCTTGTCTCCTTGACCTTGCCGAAATTCAGTTCTGCGGCGGCGAGCCGGAGGGCCCGCGCGCCTTGATATTTGCGAAAGGCTCGACGAGCCCGAGCACGGCCAGCACCACGACTGGCCAGCCGAACACGACGAGCGCACCGTAAACAGCCCCCAGCGCCATCCCGCGCCACTGGAGTCCGCGCACCAGCGAGTGGACGACGCCGAGCCCCGCGATGGCATAGACCGCCACGAGGATGACCATCATGTTGCGCGAAACGAAGCCGCCGAAGCCGTCGAGCAGGATTCCCACCGCGAAGATCGCCGACAGCCACGTGAGCCAGCGGGGCAGGTCGATCTCGGCCATCTGCGGGCTCGGCCGACGGTTGACGCCGGCCTTTCGCACGATCGCCTGCGCGAGAATTCCGTTGACGAACGTCATCAGGAGCCACGAGACGGCCACCACACCCGCGAACAGCCGCGCAATCTGCGAGGCGTACACGTCGAGGTCGGCGAGGCCCGGTGCACCCGGCCCGCGCAGCTTGCGGAACGTCTCGACGATGAACGTCTCGAGCGCACCTTCAAGCCCGCCGGCATGGCCCGCGAACGCAATCGCGACGGCCGCGAAGACCGCGCTTGCAAGCGCGAATAGCGCCAGCAGCAGAGGTCCCGGCGGATACCACTCGACCCCGCCGTTCTTCGGGCGCCAGAGCAGGGCCTGGCGCACGACGACAAGGGCCGGGGCGGCGTTCGCCACGGTGTAGATCGTTGCGAAAACGAACCCGCCCGTCAGGAACGTCACGACGACGCCCGTGAGCGAGGCAAGCGCCATCGCGCCCGTTCCCAGCCACAGTCCGGCCGCGAACAGCGGCAACTGGGCCAGGTAGGCCAGCAGGAAGGCTGCGGGCGAACCCGTCAGCAGCGTGGCGTAGACGAGTGCGCTTGCAGCACCCGCAGCCACCGCGATGATCGCGACGATCGGCATCGTTCCGGCGGAACCGGGCGTGCGAAGCGCGTTATCCGCGTTCCGCGCGCGCCCGCGTTCAGCGCAGCACGTAGGGCAGCAGGCCGAGGAAGCGCGCGCGCTTGATCGCACGTGCCAGCTCGCGCTGCTTGGGGGCCGAAACGGCGGTAATGCGCGCCGGGACGATCTTGCCGCGCTCCGAGATGAAGCGCTGGAGCAGACGGACGTCCTTGTAGTCGATCTTCGGCGCGTTCGGGCCCGAGAAGGGGCACGACTTGCGACGCCGGAAGAACGGACGACGGCCACCGAAGCCGCCGCCGGATCCGCCTTCACCGCGCTCGCCGCGCTCGCCCTGGGGGCGTTCGTTCGAGGGATTGGCCATGGCTTACATCGCTCCTTCGCTGGCGGTTTCGCCGGCTTCGCCGTCGCGACGGCGCGGGCGGAAATTCTCGCGTTCGCCGAAACGGCCTTCGCGGTCCCCGCGGCCTTCGCGCTCGTCGCGCTTCTGCATCATCGCGGACGGCGCCTCGTCGATCGTTTCGACGCGCACGGTCAGGTGACGCAGGATGTCCTCGTTGATGCCCATCTGGCGCTCGATCTCGGCGATCGCCTTGGCCGGCGCGTCGACGCAGAGCATCATGTAGTGGGCCTTGCGGTTCTTCTTGATGCGGAAGGACAGGGAGCGAAGGCCCCAGTACTCGCGCTTCTTCACTTCGCCGCCCAGCTCCTTGAGCGTGGCAGTGAACTGGTCGGCAAGCGCGTCAACCTGGGCCTGTGCCAAGTCCTGACGCGCGATGAATACGTTCTCGTAGAACGCCATCGGCAGCTCCTCTCGGGTTCAGGACCCAAAACCGGGCAACGGCCGCATGCCGCCTCCCGTCCGGGTCCAAGCCGCAATCTGTGCCCATCGGGGGCCGGGGAAAGCGGCAAGGAGAACGAGCGGGATATGGCCCCGCCCGTCTTGAAGGCCGCGGAATATACACGAAAAGATATTGCCCGCAAGTCGGTACGCTGCCGCCATGCCAGGCCGCTACATGGAGTGGGTGAAAATCAATAGATATGTAAACATAACAATATATTAAATATTAAATATGAGATAGTAAGTGAACTGCAATGTGATGCGACCGGCAGCGCCGCCTCCTTGACTCGAATCCGGGTCGCGTTTACGGGAGCGCACCGTTTCCGCTCCATCAAATTTACAGGGCTTTGAGACCGATGCGCGCATTCACGTTCCCCGGACAGGGCAGCCAGGCTCCCGGCATGGGCCGCGATCTCGCGGAAGCGTTCTCCGCCGCCCGCCAGGTGTTCGAGGAAGTCGACGACGCACTCGGGCAGAAGCTGTCGAAGCTGATGTTTGACGGGCCTGCGGACGAACTGACGCTGACGGCGAATGCGCAGCCGGCGCTCATGGCGGTTTCCATGGCGGTGCTGCGGGTCCTTGAAGCCGAAGCGAAGCTTGATCTCGGCAAGCATGTCGCGTTCGTCGCCGGCCATTCGCTTGGCGAATATTCCGCGCTGGCGGCGGCTGGCACGTTCCAGGTGGCCGACGCCGCGCGTCTTCTGCGACTGCGTGGCGAGTCCATGCAGAAGGCGGTCCCGGTCGGAACGGGCGCCATGGCGGCCCTGTTGGGGCTCGACCTTCCTGCGGCCGAAGAGGTCGCGGCAGCGTCCCGGCCTGCCCCTGACGGCAAGGAAGAGGTCTGCGAGTGCGCGAACGACAACGCGCCCGGTCAGGTCGTCGTCTCCGGCCACAAGGCGGCGGTCGAACGCGCGCTGGAGATCGCCAAGACGAAGGGCGCCAAGCGCGCGGTCCTGCTGCCGGTCAGCGCGCCGTTCCATTGCGCGTTGATGCGCCCCGCGGCCGACGCGATGGAAGAAGCGCTGGCCAAGGTGAAGATGACACCGCCGCGCGTGCCGCTTGTCGCCAACGTCACGGCATCCGCCGTTTCCGACGCGGGCGAGATCGCAAAGCTGCTGGTGAGGCAGGTCACGGGGCGCGTTCGGTGGCGCGAGTGCGTGTCGTACATGAAATCGAAGGGCGTCGTGCAGTGCTGCGAACTGGGGGCCGGCAAGGTCCTTTCGGGGCTTGCGAAGCGCATCGAGCCGGACGTGACGGGCATTGCCCTCAACGGCCCCGCCGATATCGAGACTTTCGCGAAGACGCTTTAAGGGGAGCGACGTCGGATGTTCAGCCTTTCAGGCAAGTGCGCGCTCGTCACGGGCGCATCGGGCGGCATCGGCGGCGCGATCGCCGAGGCACTGGTCGCGGCCGGGGCCAAGGTTGCCCTGTCGGGAACGCGGGTCGAGCCGCTCGAGGCGCTGAAAGCGAAACTCGGTGCAAGTGCTTTCGTCTGTCCGGGCGACCTTGGCGATGCGGCGGCGACCGAAAAGCTCTTCAAGGACGCCGAGGCGGCACTCGGCCAGGTCGATATCCTCGTGAACAATGCGGGCCTCACGCGCGATGGCCTCGCCATGCGCATGAAGGACGAGGACTGGCAGAAGGTCATCGACGTGAACCTGTCCGCAGGCTTCCGCCTATCGCGCGCGGCACTTCGCGGCATGATGAAGCGCAAATGGGGGCGGATCGTCGGAATCACGTCGATCGTGGGCGTCACCGGCAATCCGGGGCAGGCGAACTATGCGGCCGCCAAGGCGGGAATGATCGGTATGTCGAAGGCGCTTGCGCAGGAAGTCGCGTCACGCGGGATCACCGTCAACTGCGTGGCGCCCGGCTTCATCGTGTCGCCGATGACGGACGCGCTGAACGACGAGCAGAAGACGCGCCTGCTGGGCGGTATTCCGCTGGGCCGGATGGGAACGGCTGCCGAAATTGCCGCATCCGTCGTCTATCTCGCGAGCGACGAAGCGGCCTACGTGACCGGACAGACCCTGCACGTCAACGGCGGGATGGCGATGATTTGATGGCCGCATCCCTCGCAACCAATTGATTGCGATAGGTTTCGCGGGCTAGTCAACGGGCCGGCTTCCGTGTTACCAAACCGCGCTTCTGACAGTCGACTCCGCCTTGACCGGATGCCCGGCAAGTCGGAGCCTAGGGCGTCGGCCCGTCGCGATCCGAGGATCGCACGCGAGCCGGCGCGGAGCCGAACGAGAGGAACAAAATGAGCGACATTGCCGAACGCGTTAAGAAGATCGTCGTCGAGCATCTCGGCGTCGAGGACGCGAAGGTTACCGAGAATGCCAGCTTCGTGGACGATCTGGGCGCGGACAGCCTCGACACCGTCGAACTGGTCATGGCGTTCGAAGAGGAATTCGGCATCGAGATCCCCGACGATGCCGCCGAAAAGATCTCGACCGTGAAGGACGCGATCGAGTTCATCGGCAAGGCGAAGGCCTGATCCGGGCCAGACCGGAGATCCGCGCATGCGTCGTGTCGTCGTAACGGGACTTGGTCTGGTCACGCCGCTTGGCTGCGGCGTCGAGACGACCTGGAAGCGCCTGATCGCCGGCGAGTCCGGCCTCGGCGCCATCCAGGCGTTCGACGTGTCGGATCTTCCCTGCAAGGTCGCCGCCTCGGTGCCGCGCGGCGAGACCTCGTCGGGGCTGTTCAATGCCGACGACTGGGTGCCGCCGAAGGACCAGAAGAAGATGGATGATTTCATCGTCTTCGCGCTGGCGGCGGCAACGCAGGCGGTCGAGGATTCCGGCTGGAAGCCGACCGACGACGAAGGCCAAGAGCGGACCGGCGTGATGATCGGTTCCGGGATCGGCGGGCTTCAGACGATCTATGACGGTTCGATCACGCTCAAGGAAAAGGGGCCGCGGCGCATTTCGCCGTTCTTCATTCCGGCGGCTCTGATCAACCTCGCCTCGGGCCACCTGTCGATCAAGTACGGCTTCCGCGGGCCGAATCATTCGGCTGTGACCGCCTGCGCGACCGGCGCACATGCGATTGGCGACGCAGGTCGCCTGATTGCGCTGGGCGATGCCGACGTGATGGTGGCGGGTGGTGCCGAAGCGGCGATCTGCCGTCTGGGCATCGCAGGTTTCGCCGCGGCGCGTGCGCTCTCGACAGGCTTCAACGACGAGCCGACCAAGGCTTCGCGTCCATGGGACAAGCGCCGCGACGGTTTCGTGATGGGCGAGGGCGCTGGCGTCGTCGTGCTCGAGGAGTACGAGCACGCGAAGAAGCGGGGTGCGAGAATCTACGCGGAACTGACCGGTTACGGCCTGTCGGGCGACGCGCACCACATCACCGCACCGCCCGAAGACGGCAACGGCGGCTTTCGTGCGATGCGCGCGGCACTTCGCAATGCGAAGCGCAACACTGGCGACATCGACTACATCAACGCGCACGGCACATCCACGCCGCTGGGTGACGAAATCGAGCTTGGTGCGGTCAAGCGGCTTTTCGGGCAGGACGCCTACCAGCTTTCGATGTCCTCCACGAAGTCCGCCATCGGCCATCTGCTGGGCGCCGCCGGCGGTGTCGAGGCGATCTTCTCGGTGCTGTCGATCCGCGACCAGATCGCGCCACCGACGCGCAATCTCGAGGATCCTTCGGACGGCTGCGACATCGACCTGGTGCCGATCAAGGCGAAGCCGCGCAAGATCCGCAACGCGCTTTCCAATTCGTTCGGGTTCGGCGGCACGAACGCCGCCGTGATCTTCTCCAAATTCGATTGACGGCAACCGGTGTCGCGGCCGGGGCGCTTCATCCTTGCCGCGCTTGGGCTTGCCGCGCTCGTCGGAGCATTTGTCGGCCTGCGCCTGTGGTCGGCCTATGTCGATAGCGGGCCATCGCTTACCGCTGTCCAGCTTGTCATCCCGCGCGCAAGCAGCGGTTCGGCGACGGCCGCCCTGCTGGCCGATCGCGGTGTAATCGCGAGCCCGCTGGCCTTCCGGATGGGGACATTCCTCGACGGGACGGCGGCCCGCATGAAGGCGGGCGAGTATGTCTTTCCGGCCGGCGCTTCAGCGCGCGCTGCCGGCGACCTGCTCGCGAGCGGGCAGACAGTTCGGCGCCGCTTCACGATCGCCGAGGGTCTGACCGTCGTCCAGGTCATGGCGCAGTTGCGCGGCGCCGAGGGGATGGAGGGCGAGATCCTTACTGTTCCCGATGAAGGCAGCCTGTTGCCCGAAACCTATTTCTACAGCTGGGGCGATGCGCGCACGCGGACGATCGAGCGGGCGCAGCGTGCGATGCGGGAGGCGATGGCCGAGTTATGGCCGCGCCGTGCGCCCGACCTGCCGCTGGCGGATGCGACGTCGGCGCTTGTCCTTGCGTCGATCGTCGAGCGCGAGACCGCCATTGCCGAAGAAAGGCCGCGCGTCGCGGCGGTGTTCCTGAACCGCCTTCGCCTGAAAATGCGCCTTCAGGCGGATCCGACCGTCGTCTACGGCCTCGATCCGTCCGGCGTCCTTGGCCGGCCACTCTCGCGGGCGGATCTCGAAGCCAGAAATCCCTGGAACACCTATGTTGTCGACGGCCTTCCGCCGACCCCAATCGCCAACCCCGGCCGCGCGTCGATCGAGGCGGTCTTGACCCCTGCGAAGTCCGACGATCTCTATTTTGTCGCGAATGGCGAGGGGCGCCACGTATTTTCGCGGACGCTTGCCGAGCACAACCGAAACGTAAGCCGCCTGCGTGAAATCGAGCGGTCCCGCACGCAGAGGAACTGAGATGAGAACGCGCGTGAAAGTCTGCTGCATCGCCTCGCCGGCGGAAGCGGCGATGGCGATACGGCTGGGCGCGGACGCCGTCGGACTCGTCGGCCCGATGCCGAGCGGGCCCGGCGTGATTTCCCTCGACCTGGCGGCGGAGATCGCGCGCAGCGTGCCGCCCCCTGTCGCCTCGTTCCTGCTGTCGAGTGCCACCACCGTGGACGGTCTTGTTCGTCACGTCGATGTCTGCCGGCCGACCGCTTTGCAGATCGTCGATGCGGTTGCGGCGCCGGCCGTCTATGCCGGGCTGCGCGAGGCATTCCCGTGGCTGAAGCTGGTTCAGGTCATCCATGTCACAGGACCCGAGAGCGTCGATGAGGCGCGGACTCTCGCCTCGAGTGTCGACGCGTTTCTGCTCGACAGCGGCAACCCGAACCTTTCGGTCAAGGAACTTGGTGGCACGGGCCGCGTCCACGACTGGGCGACAAGCGCCCGGATCGTCCGCGCCGTGCGCGTGCCTGTGTTCCTTGCCGGGGGGCTCCGGGCGGAGAATGCCGTGCAGGCGATCCGCGATGTGGCGCCGTACGGTCTCGATCTCTGCTCGGGCGTACGAACCGATGGCGCGCTCGACGAGACCAAGCTCGCCGCCTTCATGCGCGCGGTTCGGTCGGCCTAGGCGTCCGTCATCGCTTTCGCGGCAGGCGACGCAAGACCAGTTCGGACAACCGTTGCGGGATCGCGGCGACGAGCCGGGCGGCAAGATACATCGGCCACGGGAACGCGATGCGGGGCCGGTCGGCCGCCAGACCACGCAGAATGATTTTTGCAGCACGAGGCGCATCCATGAGCATCGGCATGGGGAAGTCGTTGACGGCCGTCATCCTCGAAACGACGAATCCCGGGCACACAACGTTGACGCGGACCCCGCGGCTTGACCATTCCGCGCGCAGTGCCTCGCCCCAGACCCGGACGGCAGCCTTGCTGGCGCAGTAGGCCGGCGCACCGGGGTATCCGCGGAAGCCGGCGAGCGACGAGATGATCGCGACCTGTCCGGTGTGCCGCCCGGCCATGCAAGCAAGGGCAGGCAGGATCGTGTTTGCCACGCCATCGACATTGACCGCAAAGATCGCGCGCGTCTGATCGGCGCCTTCCGGCCCGCCTTGGGTTCCTGCCGAAATTCCGGCGTTCGCGATCACCAGATCAAGCGGGCATCGGGCATCGGCCCGCGCCACGGCGATAGCCATTTCCTCGGCATTGCGGACATCGATCGCCTCTTCATGGATCGTTGCACCACCCGCCCGGCACGCATCGGCGACGGCGGCAAGGCGGGTGCGGTCACGGCCCGTCAGCGCAAGATAGGTCCCCGGCCGGGCGAGCGCGCGGGCCAATGCCTCGCCTAGCCCGGACGACGCGCCGGTGATCAGGATGCTGCGCCAGCCATTCATGCCGTTGTTCCCTCCGCCGGGGTCTGTATAACTCTTTCCAGCCGCCGGCCGCGATTCGCCGGGAAATCGGAGCGGGCACGTGACGATAGCAAGCATGACGGGTTTCGCGCGCGCGAGCGCGGAGGCGCTGGGGCGGACGGTGACCTGGGAAGCCCGTTCGGTTAACGGCCGCGGGCTTGACGTCCGCCTGCGCATGCCGCCGGGGCTCGATCGTCTGGAAGGCGAAATCAGGTCGCGCGCCGCCCGGAAGTTCGACCGGGGCAACGTCTCGCTCAACCTGACCATCGAGGCGCCGGCATCCGCCCCACAGCTCCAGATCAATCGGGCGGCGCTCGATCAGATCCTTTCGCTCGTCGCGGACCTGTCGGGAAAGGTCGACGCGGCCGCCCCGAGGTTGGACGGGCTGCTCGGTCTGCGCGGCGTGATCGAGACGGTCGCGGAGGCGCCGCTGGACGAAGCCGCACAGGCGAAAGTCGATGCCGCGACGCTTGCCACGCTCGACAAGGCGCTCGACGGGCTTGCGATCGCGCGCCGATCGGAAGGCAAGGCGCTTTTTGCGGTGCTGGGCGGGATTCTTGACGAGATCGGCGGCCTGACCGGCGAGGCAGCCGCGAACGCCGCAACACGGCCGGCTGCAATCAAGGCCCGGCTCGAGGCGCAGATTGCCGAACTGGTCGGTGCCGGTACGCCCGTCGCGCCGGAACGTCTCGCCCACGAGGCGGCACTGCTTGCCGTGAAGGCGGACGTGCGCGAGGAACTCGACCGGCTCGGCGCGCACCTGACGCAGGCGCGCGAGCTCTTCGCGAAGGGCGGTGCGGTCGGCCGCAAGCTCGATTTCCTCTGCCAGGAGTTCAATCGCGAAGCGAATACGCTTTGCTCGAAATCGACCGATATCGCGTTGACGCGCATCGGACTTGCCCTGAAGACGGCAATCGACCGGCTGCGCGAACAGTCGGCAAACGTGGAGTAGGGGCCTTGGATCCCGACATCAACCGTCGCGGGCTGATGCTTGTGCTCTCCTCGCCTTCGGGCGCGGGAAAAACTTCCATCAGTCGCGAACTGTTGCGCCGGGAACCGACGCTCAGCATGTCCGTTTCGGCGACGACGCGGCCCAAGCGGCCCGGCGAGGTCCACGGACAGGACTATTTCTTCGTCGACGCCACGGAATTCGGCCTGATGGTCAATCGCGGCGAATTTCTCGAGCACGCCAAGGTCTTCGGGAACTATTACGGGACGCCGCGCAGCTACGTGGAAGGCAAGCTCTCGCAAGGGCTCGACGTCCTTTTCGACATCGACTGGCAGGGAACACAGCAGCTCCGCGAACAGGCCGAAGCCGACCTCGTTTCGGTCTTCATTCTTCCGCCGTCGACGGGCGAACTCGAGCGCCGGCTCAATGCCAGGGCGCAGGATCCGGCCCATGTCGTCGCCCAGCGCATGAGCCAGGCCGCCAACGAGATGAGCCACTGGCCGGAATACGACTATATCATCGTGAACCGCGATCTCGACGCGTCCGTGGCGCAGGTGCAGGCCATCCTCATGGCGGAACGCACGCGCAGGGAACGGCAGATCGGACTTGGCGATTTCGTCAGGCGCCTGCGCGACGGGCGCTGAATGCGCGCGCAAGCGCGCAGAACTCCTCGACCGACAGCGTTTCGGCCCTGCGTGTCGGGTCGATGCCGCCTGCCTCGGCGCAAAGCCCGGCCGCATCGACACCAAGCGACTTCAGGGACTGCCGGAGCATCTTGCGCCGCTGGCCGAAGGCAGCCGCCGTGACACGCTCGAGCATCGTGGCGTCGGCTGCGGCCAATGGTTCGCGCAGCGGGCGAAGTTCCGCGACTGCCGAGACGACGGCCGGTGGCGGAGAGAAGGCACCCGGCGCCACGTCGAACGCACGGCGCACGTTCCAGCGCCACTGGGCCGCGACTGAAAGACGGCCATAGGCCTCGCCGCCGGGCCGGGCGGCCAGCCGTTCGACGACCTCTTTCTGGAGCATGACGACGATGGATTCGAACGCATCGGGGCTGCCGAGCCAGGCGAGCAGCATTGCCGTGCCGACGTTGTAGGGCAGATTGGCGACAATCCGCCGCGGCGAAACGCCCAGCTTCGAGAGGTCGAGGGCAAGCGCATCGGCCTCGATGATCTCGAGCCGGCCGGGGTATGCCGCGGCGATCTCGGCGAGTGCAGGGAGGGCACGTGCGTCACGCTCGATTGCGATGACATGTCCGGCCCCCTCAGCAAGCAGGCCACGCGTGAGCCCGCCGGGACCCGGCCCCACCTCGATTGTCGTTCCGGCGGATAGGTCGCCAGCCGCGCGGGCGATACGGCGCGTGAGATTCAGATCGAAAAGGAAATGCTGCCCGAGAGATTTCTTCGCGGCCAGGCCGTGCCTGCGAACAACCTCGGACAGCGGCGGGAGACCGTCGCCGGCGCCCTTGTCCGTCACGCGCGGATGTCGACGACGGCCACGCGCCGCAGGTCTCGCAGATAGCGCCGGGCCGCGTTGTCGAGGCGCTGGCGCAGCAGGCTGTCCTCGACCTCGGCGGCCGTCGGCACGTTCGATTGCGGCTCGGTCCGCACGCAGACCATGACGAAGGAGATGCTGTTTCCTTCGCCGGCAGGCAGCGAAGATTCGCCTACTTTCAGCGGCGTCACCTTATCGCGCATGGCCGCGGCGAGGTCGCCGACACGAACATCGGCGATGCGCACGGGCGGCGGAACCTGCAGTTCCCCTGCTACGCGGTCAAGGTCGGCGCACCCCTCGACGGTCTCGTGGACCGTCTGCGCGAGTGCAAGCACCGAATCGCGGTCTGCCGGTGCTGCGCCTGCCGGCACAGGGAATGCGATCTGGGCGATATCGACGCGCGCATCTTCAGGCGACGCGGCCTTCAGAACGCGCTTGTCGCGAATGCCGTAGATGTAGAAACCCGATGGCGTGCGGATGGGCCGGGTGAGCTGGCCTGGCGGCGTGGAATCGATCGTGTCCAGGGCCTCCGGATCGACCTGACCTTTCTCGACCCATCCGATGTCGCCACCGTCGGCGGCGGAGGCACCCTGCGAGAACTGTTGAGCTGCGGCGGCGAACGGGATCGCGCCGGTACGCAGCCGCGCGAACAGGCCGTCGACGTTCCGCTGTACGTCGTCTTCCTGGTCGGGATTGTCGATGGCGACGAAAATCTCCGACAGCAGGTATTCCGTCACGGGCTCGCCCTGGGTGTATTTCGCAAGCGCCTCGTCGACTTCTTCCCGGCTCACTTCGATCTGCGACCGCAGGCGTCCCGAGACGAGCCGTTGCCAGGCGATGCCGGCCTCGATCTGGCGTTCCATCGTGCTGCGCGGGACACCGGCTCGCCTGAAGATCTGCTCGAGGCCGCCGGGTGGAAGATTGTTGGACTTCTCGAGGCGCTCGAAGGCCTGCGTCAGTTCCGACTTCGGAACGCTCGCGCCGAGACGTTTCGCCTCCTGGAGCTGGATGCGTTCGTCGATGATCTGCCTGAGTACCTGGGGGCGCAGCCGCTGCCGGTTGTCGGGCGTATCGGGTGTGCCCGTGGAAAGGAGGACGAGGGATATCCTCGAATCGATATCGTAGGTCGAAACGATGTCGTCGTTGACGACTGCGGCGATGCGCTGTTCCTGGGCCCCGGCCGTACCGCCAGCTGCTGCCAGCACGCCGATCAGGGTGGCAAATGCGAGGTGTCGGAATCGTCTCATGGCGTCGCGGTTATATGTCCAACGGGGGGGTGTTGCAATCCGGCGCTCATCCATCCTCGAGGTGCAGGAGCATGGAGACGCCGAGCATCGTCGACACGATCGCCGGCGTCCAGGCGGCCAGCGCCACGGGAATGGCAGAACTCTGGCCCAGGGCGCCGACAAGGCTCGAGGCGAAGAACAGGATGAATCCCACGGCCACGCCGGACACGACGAGCAGGCCCGTTCCGCCGCGGCGGTGGGGCCTGAGCGAGAACGTTGCCGCGATCAGGACCATTGCTGCAAGAAGTACCGGGTTTGCGATGAGCTCGTGAAGATGCAGGCGGTGGCGCGTCGCCGAAAACCCGGCGGCCTCGAGCATGCGGATGAAGCCGGGCAATTCCCAGAACGAGATCGTTAGCGGAGATGCGAAGGAATCCTGTATCTGTTCGGCGGTCATGGATGTCGGAACGCGGTAGGATTCCTCGAAACGGGACGGCGTTTCCGGGGCTGTGATCCAGGCCTTGGTGATGCGCCATTCGCCGGCTTCGAGTTTCGCGGTCGCGGCGTCAATGCGGCCGATGAATTTGTCCTGGCCCTCGAAATTCAGGATGATGACGTCGAACAATTCCATGTTCTGCGAAGACACGCGGCGGGCATGCACGACCGAGTTTCCCTTCGCGTCGAGCTGCCTGAGCCAGAAGCCGCTGTTCGAGATCGACAGCAGGTTGTTCCCGGATCCGCTGCGCAGGAGCTCGGCCTCCATGCGCTCGTAGTTGCCGTAGAGCACGGCCCCGGCCGGATTGAGGACGGTCATCTTGAAGACGCCGAAAAGCAGGGCAAGACCGACGATCGGGATCAGGAACTGCCAGACGGAAACCCCTGCCGCCCTTGCGACCGTGAGTTCGTTGCTTCTCGTCAGACGCCAGAAGGTGATCATCGCGGCGAACAGGACAACGAAAGGCGCGAGGGCCTCGGCCATCTGCGGAAGCTTGAACAGCGCCATCTTGAGCACGATCTGCGTCGTGACAGACGGGCGGCTCGCGGCGCGACGGATCAGCTCGATCGAATCGAACAGGTAGACGATCGCAAGGAAGACCAGCAGGAAGCCCGCCAGCGCGAAAGCGAACTGGCGTCCGAGATAGCCGAGAAGGGTGGTGGAAAGGCGCACGGCCTTACGCTTCCTTTGCAGTTGCCACAACGGGCACGGGCCGCCTTGCCAGGAGCCGACCTGCGGATAGCATGCCGGCTCCGACCGCGACGATCGCAAGCGGGACCGCATAGAGAAACGGAATGGCCGCCGGCGTCCGGATCGCAAGGTTGGGGATCGCCACGGAGAGCGCTTCGACCACAAGACCGGCGAGTGCCGCGCCAAGCAGACGCTTGTCGAGACCGCGCCGGTTGAAATCGCCCGGCAGCAGGCAAGCCAGGCCGACAATCACCAGTGTCAGCGCGTATAGCGGGGTGGACAGGCGTGTATGGCCCTCGGCGATCAGCCTTGGGGCAAACTCGCGGTCGTTCGCCTCGTTGAGATCGGGCCACAGCAGATCGCCAAGAAATCTTTCGCTCGGCTCCCGCCATCTGAATTCCTTGGCGGTGCCGGTCTGGCCGACCTCAACAGAGTACCGCTCGAAATACAGGAGCGAAAGTTTGCCCGCGACGCGGTCGACCTGTTGGCGGTTGCCGTTGATGAGGATCACGCGTGGCCCGTCTGGCGTCACCGCAAGCGTCCCGCGCTCTGCCATCAGCGTGACCGGATTCGAACTGTCACGCGAATCATGGACGAGGATGCCGCGCAGATCGCCGGTCGGCTCGCGTGCGCGCACATAGACCGTCAGGCCCGGTGCAATGTTCGTGAATGCGCCTTCCTGGAGGAGGAGGCCCGAATAGTCGGAGCGGACGTCGGAATAGAGCTCCTTGAAGCGGCCGAAGGAAAGCGGGACGAGATACAGCGAAAGGAGGTAGCCGACGAGCGTCACGACGACACCCAGGATAAGGGCCGGCCGCGCAAGATTGCCGGGGCTGAAGCCGACAGCGCGCATGACCACGAGTTCGCTGTCCACCGTGAGCCGGTTGTAGACGAAAAGGGTGGCCATGAAGAGCGCGATGGGCGTGACCAGCGACAGGAAGTTGGGCAACAGGAGCAATGTCAGATAGAAGAACGCGCCCACGCTGAGGCCGCGATTCACGATGAGCTCGATGAAGCGCAGGGACTGGGTGAGCCAGATGGCAAGCGTGAGCGTCACAAGGATAAAGAGTGTTGCGACGGCCACCTGCCGGAGAATGTAGATCGTGATCCGATTCATGCAGGTCGGCGCATTGTACCCGACGGGGGAGAGCGTTGCATCCGCATGATTTTGCAATGCAATGTCCGGAACAAATAGAAAACGCCGCGCGGAGCGGTCTTTTCTTTCAATACGGAAGCTCTATTCTACGCGGCCCGTCGCGTCGTGACGTAGGGCAAGTCGCCCGGCCCGATGCCGGACACCGATCCACCGAGGAAATCGCACATGAAAATCGCGTTCTTGAAGCCAGAACCGCCGGCAAGCGGGGCCTTTGTCGTGGGCGTCCTTGAAGATCGCAAGCTGACGCCGGCAGCGGCGGCGCTCGACAAGAAGACCGGCGGCGTGCTGACCCGCGCGATGGCAACGACGCGGTTCAAGGGGAAGAAGGACGAGTTTCTCGACGTCGTCGCGCCGAAGGGCGTTCCGTTCGGACGGATCGTGCTCGCAGGACTCGGCAAGCTCGACAAACTCGACAAGGCGAGCGCCGAGAAGTCGGGCGGCAAGCTTGTGGCGCACCTGAACGCGGTCGGTGAAACACTTGCGACTGTTTCAGTCGAGCAGATCCCGGGGGCGCCGATCAACCCGTCCGACATGGCTGCGCACGTCGCCTTCGGCGCGAAGCTGCGGACCTATCGGTTCGACAAGTACAAGACGCGCGAGAAGGAGGACGCAAAGCCCACGCTGAAGGCGCTCAACCTCCTGGTCACCGATGTCGCGGGCGCGCGCAAGGTGCATGGTCCGCTTGACCGCGTCGCGGATGCGATCATGTTTGCGCGCGACCTGGTCTCGGAACCGCCGAACGTCCTCTACCCGGAAAGCCTTGCCGAGCGGTGCAAGCGTCTGACGGCGTTCGGCGTGAAGGTCGAGATTTTCGACGAAAAGCAGCTCGAGAAGATGGGGGCCGGCGCCCTTCTGGGCGTAGCACAGGGTTCGACGCGGCCCGCCCGGATGGTCGTAATGCAGTACAACGGCGCGCCGAAGGCCAAGGACAAGCGACCCGTCGCGTTCGTGGGGAAGGGCGTGACCTTCGACACCGGCGGCATCTCGCTCAAGCCCTCCGCCGGTATGGAAGACATGAAGTGGGACATGGCGGGGTCCGCGGCCGTCGTCGGCACGATCGAGGCGCTGGCCGCCCGGCACGCGAAGGTCAACGCGATCGGTGCGATTGGCCTCGTGGAGAACATGCCGTCCGGTGCCGCGCAGCGGCCGTCGGACATCGTCAAGTCGATGTCGGGCAAGACGATCGAGGTCCTCAATACCGATGCCGAAGGGCGACTGGTCCTGGCGGACGTGCTCTGGTACGTCCAGGACCGGTTCAAACCGAAGGCGATGTTCGATCTCGCCACGCTCACCGGCGCCGTAATCATCGCATTGGGTCACGAATACGCGGGCATCATGGGCAATAACGACGACCTTGCGAACAAACTCGTCGCTGCCGGCAACGCGACCGGCGAAAAGGTCTGGCGCCTTCCGTTGGGCGAAGCCTACGACCGCGACATCGACAGTCCCGCAGCCGACGTCAAGAACATCGCCGGAAACCGCGCGGCCGGCTCGATCATCGGTGGCCAGTTCCTGGCGCGCTTCGTGAACGATGTGCCGTGGATGCATATCGATATCGCAGGCACGGCATGGAGCGCCAAGGATCACGCGATCTGTCCAAAGGGCGCCACCGCGTTCGGCGTGCGGCTGCTCGACCGGCTGGTGGCCGACAATTACGAGGAATCTTGAGCGAGGTCCGCTTCTATCACCTCCGCACGTCGACGCTCGAAACGGCCCTGCCGAAGATACTCGAGAAGGCAGTGGGGCAGGGCCATCGGGCCGTCGTCGTGGCCGGCAGCCGCGAACGCATGGCCGCGCTGGACTCCGTGCTGTGGACGTACGAGGAACGGTCGTTCCTCGCGCACGCAGCCGCCCCGGCGAACGGCAATGACCCGACCAGCGCCGATCAGCCGATCTGGCTCACCACGCAGGTCGAAAATCCGAACGGGGCGACGCTGCTGGTCCTCGTGGACGGGCAGACCGTCGAGGATCCCGCGGCGTGGGGGCTGGTCTGCGAGATCTTCGACGGGAACGACGAGACCGCCGTATCGGCGGCGCGCGAGCGCTGGAAGACACTGAAGGCGCAAGGGCATTCGCTTGCCTACTGGCGTCAGGACGATCGGGGCGGATGGGAAAAGGCGGGCTGACCGGCCACCCGCCGGTTGCCATCGCGCGCCGGCATGGCTATAAGCCGCGCCAATTCGTTCCCGCCAATCAACCGACCGAGAGATCTCCAGCATGGCCATCGAGCGCACCTTTTCGATCATCAAGCCCGACGCGACGCGTCGCAATCTCACCGGCGCCATCAATGCGCTGATCGAGAAGGCGGGGCTGCGCATCGTTGCGCAGAAGCGCATTCACATGACGCGCACGCAGGCCGAGACGTTCTATGCCGTCCACAAGGCGCGGCCGTTCTTCGGCTCGCTCGTCGATTTCATGACGTCCGGCCCGGTCGTCGTGCAGGTGCTGGAAGGCGAGAACGCGGTTGCGCGCTATCGCGAGGTCATGGGCGCGACCAACCCCGCCAATGCCGCTCCGGGCACGATCCGGAAGGAGTTCGCCGAGTCGATCGAGGCGAATTCCGCCCATGGGTCGGACAGCCTCGAGAATGCGGCCGTCGAGGTCGCATATTTCTTCGCGGGTCTCGAAATCGTCGGCTGATCAGATCAGATCGCCGGCAAGAAAAAGGGCCGCCCCGGTCGCCGGGGCGGCCCTTGTCGTTTCAGGATTCGCCGAGGATCAGCCGTGCGGCACGAGGAAGAGATACATCCCGACCAGTGTCGCAATCGTCAGGCCCATGATCCACTTGGCCATCTGGTTGAAATGACCCCACGTCTCGAGATGCGGGGTCATGTCGTGATTGAATTCGCTGTCGAAGTTCTTCTGCGGTGCGCCGGCCATGAGTCCCTCCAGATTTGCGCGCAAGAATAGGCGAACCGGGATTGATGTCAATCGACCGGCGGATTGAGGAGCATTGCCGCTGCCGGAGTACCGCTCCCGATCTGGACCTTTTCCCCGATGACGCGGGCCTGCCCGGAAGCGACGAGCCGGAGGGCGGCGGGATAGAGCGCGTGCTCGGCGGCAAGGATTCGTGCGGCAAGCGCCGCCTCGTCGTCATCGGGCAGGACCGGAACGGCGGCCTGTCCGACGATCGGACCGGCATCCATTTTCGGACGCACGAAATGGACCGTACACCCGGCGATCTTGACGCCTTCGGCGAGCGCTCTTGCATGCGTGTCGAGACCGGGAAATGCGGGTAGCAGCGAGGGGTGGATGTTCAGCATCCTGTCGTGCCATTTCCCGACAAACCCGGCAGTCAGAAGCCGCATGAACCCGGCGAGGCAGACGAGCCCGACATCCGCTTCGCGGAGTGTGGCGTCGAGCGCCAATTCGAACGCCTCGCGTCCCGCGAATGCCTTGTGATCGACGGTCGCCGTCTTGATTCCCGCCGCGCTTGCGACGGCAAGGCCGCCGGCGCCCGCGACGTTCGAGACCACGATGGCGATTTCGGCCGGATAGCCTGGATCGCGTGCGGCATCGATCAGCGCGCGCATGTTGCTGCCGCGCCCTGAAATGAGGATGCCGACGCGCAGGCGCGCCATCGCTCAGTACGTCCAGGCGTCGAGGTTCTCGACGACGCAGCCCGGCGCGTCTGCCGCAGGACGGGAAGCCACTACGCCGATTTCGACGGGCATTTCGCCGGCCTTGCGCAGGATCTCCATTGCCTCTGCCGCGCGCGCCGCGGAGACGACCACGACCATCCCGATCCCGCAATTGAAGACCCTGACCATCTCCTCGCGCGCAACCTGTCCAGTCTTCCCGAGCCAAGAAAAGACCGGGGGCAAGTCCCACTTGCGGGCATCGATGCGGACCTGGACGGTATCGGGAACGACGCGGGGAACATTCTCGACCAGCCCACCGCCGGTGATGTGCGCCATCGCCTTGGCCGCACCGGCGCGGGCAAGCGCGAGGCAGCTCTTAACGTAAATGCGCGTCGGCGCGAGGAGCGCCTCGGCAAGCGATTGCTTGCTGGCGAATGGCGCCGGCGCCTGCCATGCGAGTTCCGCGCTGTGGACGACCCGCCTGACGAGCGAATAGCCGTTCGAATGGACGCCGGACGACCGGAGCCCGAGAACGACATCGCCCGTCGCGACGCTCGTGCCGTCGATTGACGCGCCGCGCTCGAGGGCACCGACCGAAAACCCGGCCAGATCGTAGTCGCCGGCAGCATACATGCCCGGCATCTCCGCCGTTTCTCCGCCGACCAGGGCGCAGCCGGCAATCCGGCATCCTTCCGCGATACCCGCGACGATCGACTTTGCGGCGACGACGTCGAGTTTTCCGGTCGCGAAATAGTCGAGGAAGAAAAGCGGCTCGGCGCCCTGAACGACCAGATCGTTCACGCACATCGCGACAAGGTCGATCCCGACCGTCTCGTGGCGGCCTGATTCGATGGCAATCTTGAGCTTCGTGCCGACGCCGTCGGTCGTGGCGACAAGGATCGGGTCCTTGTATCCGGCTGCCTTCAGGTCGAAAAGCGCGCCAAAACCGCCCAGGCCCGCATCAGAACCGGGACGCCGGGTCGACTTGGCCATCGGCTTGATAGCCTCGACAAGCGCTTCGCCGGCATCGATGTCGACGCCCGCCTCGGCATATCGGTTCGTGCTCATTGGCCCCCTTCGCGGGATTGGCTATAACCGTCGCCGGACCCGGCGACGGGCGGAAAATAAAGGATTCGGAACGGTTTGCAATGGTGCTGCGGGCGTTCGTTTTGGCACTGGCAAGTCTGGCGATTTCGGCGACGGCCGCATTTGCCCAGGCTCCGGCACCGGCCCTGTCCGACGCTTTCGCGCTGCGCGGGATCGAGGTCGACCGGACAGCCCCAACCGCCGCACAGGCGCGTGAGCAGGCAATTGCCGAGGGGCAGCGTCTGGCATGGCGGCGGCTCGTCGAGCGCCTTGTTCCGATTGCGGCACGCAGCGGGCTTGAGGCCATTCCAGCCGCGGAGATCGTGCCGCTGATCGACAGTTTCGGGGTCGAGACGGAACGGGGCAGCGGGACGCGCTGGCTCGGCTCGCTTGCCTACCGGTTCAAGGCCGAGGGTGTACGGCGGCTGTTCCGCAGCCGCAATGTCCCGTTTGCCGAGACGCTGGCGCGGCCTGTCGTGATCGTGCCGGTACTCGTGCGTGATGGGCAGGCGGCACTCTGGGAGGATGACAACGCATGGCGGCTCGCCTGGGCGAACCTGCCGCCATCGGCAGGTCTCCAGCCCTGGAGCGTGCCAAAAGCCGACCTCGACGATGCAGGGCTCATCGGAGCCGAGCAGGCGGCCGCCGCCGATCGAGCCGGGCTACGTGCGTTGTCGGCGCACTATCGAACCCAAGGCGCGATCGTTGTCCTGGCCGACTATGCGGCCGGCGGAACGGCCGTGCAGATTCGCGTCGCGCGCGTCGGTGCGCCGGCGCCGGATGCGGACTGGCAGCTCGACGTGCCGCTCAATGCCGGCGAGGCGGTCGACGACGCCTGGCCGAGGCTTGCACGGCTGGCGGCCGATGCCATCGAGGAACGCTGGAAGGCGGAAGTTCTTGTCGAAGGGGGCGAGATCACGAGCCTGCGTGCGACGGTGCCGGTCTCCGACATCGCGGAATGGGTTACGCTGCGGCGCAGGCTGGGCGAGGTCGCGACCGTGAAGCGCATGGAAGTTCTCGTGCTGGGGCGCGGCGGCGCAATCGTCGAATTGAGGCACGAGGGCGGGGAAGAAGCGCTGCGAACCGCGTTGGCACAGCGCGACCTGTCGCTTCTTGCCGACGAGGGCGGCTGGCGCCTGCAGCTTGCGGAGCGCGCCGGTCGGCCGTGATGGGCAATCTGCCGAACCTGTTGTCGTTTGCCCGCCTGCTTGCGGTGCCCGTTGCGGTCTGGCTCATGCTGGGCGGGCGGTTTTCGGCAGCATTCTGGCTGTTCGCCGCGGCCGGCGCCACAGACGCCCTCGACGGATTTCTGGCCAAACGGTTCGGATGGCAGAGCGAACTCGGATCCTACCTGGATCCGCTTGCGGACAAGGCGCTGCTCGTGTCCGTCTTTCTCGTGCTCGGCTGGACCGGTCACATCCCGGCCTGGCTTGCGATCATGGTGGTTTTCCGTGACCTGTTGATCGTGGGTGGAGCGCTCGTGGTGGTGGCGATCACGGGCACGTTCCGGGCCGACCCGATGTTCGTCAGCAAGCTCAACACGACGCTCCAGATCTTCCTTGCGTCGGCGGTCCTTGCCGAGCTTGGCCTCGGTCTCGACATCTCGGCGTGGCGGTGGGTGCTCGTCGATGCGACGGCTCTCACCACTTTCGCTTCCGGGCTGGCCTACGTGGTCCGCTGGACAAGGCGCCTCGGACAGGAACAGGATGCCGCATGAACGGTCAGCAACCCCAGATCCAGCCGTTTTCCTGGAACCGCATAGCGGCCTGGGTCGCAATCTTCGCGGCGTTCCTGCTATTCGTCTATCTGCTCAGCGGCGTCCTCCTGCCGTTCGTCGTGGCGGCGGCGATCGCCTATCTCATCGATCCGCTCGTCGACCGTCTCGAGAAGATCGGCGTGCCGCGCGTGGGCGGGGCAGCGATCGTGACGATCACGTTCTTCGCCGTGGCGGCCATTGTGCTGATCCTTCTGGCGCCGGTCCTGCAGCACCAGATTGTCGGCCTCGGCGAGCGGTTGACGGTCGTGGTGCGCCAGTTGGTCGAGATCGCCCGCCCGCATGTCGAGGAGCTGTTCGCCCAGGTCGGACCGGTCGATGTCCAGCAGTTCAGCGGAGCCGGGGACGCCGTGCGCACGGCAATCGGCTGGATCGCGCGGGCGGTCGGCGGCGTCGTCAGCGGCGGACTTGCGGTGGTGAACGTTCTGGCGCTGATCTTCATCACGCCGGTCGTCGTGTTCTATCTCGTGCGCGACTGGAAGCATGTCGAGACCGCGATCGACGAATGGCTGCCGCGCCAGCATGCGGTGACGATCCGCGGATTGCTCGGGGAGATCGACGCACGGCTCGCCGGATTCCTTCGCGGTCAGGCGCTGGTTTGCCTCTTCCTCGCCACGTTCTATGCCATCGGTCTGACGATCGCAGATCTCAATTACGGCCTTCTCGTCGGGATCATGACGGGCCTGCTCAGTTTCATTCCCTATGTCGGGGCCTTCGTTGGAATGGTGACGGCCATTGTCATTGCCGTCTTCCAGTTCCCCACCTGGCTCGAGGTGGGCGGAGTCCTCGCTGTTTTCGTGCTTGGCCAGTTCCTCGAGGGCAATTTCGTCACGCCCAAGCTCGTCGGCGACCGGGTCGGACTGCATCCGGTCTGGATGCTGCTCGCGGTCTTCGCGGGCGGCGCGCTCTTCGGGTTTGTGGGTGTCCTCATCGCGATCCCCGTCGCCGCGGCGCTTGGCGTGCTGTTCCGTTTCGCGATGGGTCGCTACCGCGCAAGTTCGCTGTATCTCGGGAACGACGGGACGTGACTTCCGCGCAGCTTGCGCTCTCGTTCGCGCACCGGCCGGCACTTGGACGCGAGGATTTCCTCGTGGCGCCGTCGAACGCTGACGCCGTGGCGTGGGTCGACAGCTGGCCGGATTGGCCGGCGCGCGCGATCGTGGTTTACGGGCCCGAAGGGAGCGGCAAGAGCCATCTTGCGCAGACTTGGCGCTTGCGTGCGGCGGCGGCGGAACTTCCGGCAACCGACGTTTCGGGGGATGCGCTCGGCGGTGCCGATGCGTTCGTCGTGGAGGATGTGGACCTGAACCCGCCGGTCGAGGCGGACTGGTTCCATTTCCTGAACCTGCTCGCCGAACGGCGGAAGTGGGCCTTGTTCACGGCGCGCCTTGCGCCGATCCGCTGGCAGACGGCGCTGCCGGACCTTTCGTCGCGCATGCGCGCGCTGCCGGCAGTCGGGATCGCCCGGCCGGAGGATACGCTCGTCGAGGCCGTGCTCGTGAAGCATCTCACGGACAGGCAACTGCGTGTCGCGCCAGAGGTCGTTCGCTATGTGGCACAGCGCCTCGAGCGATCTCTTGCAGCAGTCGCGCGCGTGGCGGCGGCGCTCGATGCTGCGGCGCTTGCCCAGAAGCGCGCGCCGACCATCCCGCTTGCGCGACAGGTCATGCGCGCGGAAGGATTTGAACTCGACCATCTCGAACGGGAGTGAAACGAATGGATCTTGGCATCAAGGGTCGCAAGGCGATCGTCTGTGCGGCCTCGAAGGGGCTCGGAAAAGGTTGCGCGCAGGCGCTGGCCGCCGAGGGAGTCGAGCTGGTCATCAACGCGCGCGGTGCCGACGCCCTGGAGGCGACAGCCGGTGAACTGCGCGCGAAGCATGGCGTCAAGGTGACCGCTGTCGCGTGCGACGTGACGACGGCCGAAGGACGCGCGAAGCTGCTGGCGGCCTGCCCGGACCCCGACATTCTCGTGAACAATGCGGGCGGCCCGCCGCCCGGCGATTTTCGCGAGTGGGACGAGAAGGCTTGGCACGCGGCGGTCGAGGCGAACATGATCGCACCGATCATGCTGATCCGCGCGACCGTCGATGCCATGATCGCGCGCAGGTTCGGGCGCATCGTCAACATCACGTCGGCCGCGGTCAAGAACCCCATCCCGTTCCTGGGCCTTTCGAACGGGGCCCGTGCCGGCCTGACGGGATTTGTTGCCGGCCTCTCGCGCCAGATCGCTCGGCACAACGTGACCATCAATGCCCTGCTGCCGGGGCCGTTCGAGACCGACCGGCTTCGCGCAACACTTGCCGCGGGTTCCAAATCGTCGGGCAAGTCCGTCGAGGAGGTCGCTGACGAGCGACGCAAGGCGAATCCCGCTGGCCGGTTCGGCACGGCCGAGGAATTCGGCGCTGCGTGCGCGTTCCTGTGCGGGGCGCAGGCCGGGTATATCGTCGGGCAGAACATCGTGCTCGACGGCGGGGCCTTCAACGGGACGATGTAGACGGCGGGCCCTGCTATCCCCTTGAAGGGATTGCCGGGTGTAGGCCGCGGCAAGGTGTCACGAAACCGCAACAGATCACCGCTTGCGGGCGGATATTCGGCCTGTCTAACCTCCGTGCGCCGCATCGACCGGGGCTGGGCGCACACAGATGGAAACGCGGGAAAACAAGGCGGAAATCGAGCTGAAGCTCGCCGTTCCGCCCGAAGAACTCGCGAAGCTCGCGCGTGACAAGCGGCTGAGGGCGCTGGCGGGGGCGGGGCCTCGTCCCAAGCGGCTGGTAACGACCTATTTCGATACGCCGGACCGGCGCCTGATGGCTGCGGAGCTTGCCTTGCGCGTGCGGCGCGTGGGGCGGCGCCGTATCCAGACGCTTAAGACCGCTGGTCATCCAGAGCTTGGCCCGCTCGCACGCGGCGAGTGGGAACGCGAGATCGTCGGCGAAAGGCCTGTGCTGGATGCGGCATGGCTTTCGGAGATCGACGACCGGAACGCGCGCCGCCTGCTGGCAAAGCCGAAAATCGGCGCGCGTCTCGAGCCGCTGTTCTCGACCGACTTCACCAGGCGTATCTGGCGTGTCAGGCGGGCGGGAAGCATCGTCGAACTTGCGATCGACCGCGGCAGGATCGAAGGCCCCGACGGTACGTCGCCGATCAGCGAGGTCGAGCTTGAACTCAAGTCGGGTGATCCGGCGGTTCTTTACGGCATCGCGCGCGAGATCGCGCGGATGGTGCCGGCAGTCGTGGAGACGCGCAGCAAGGCCGAGCGCGGCTATGCGCTGGGCAATCCAGCGCGCGCCGGCGTACGGATGGGCAATTTCGGGATCGACAGGTCCACGAGCGTCGAGACGGCCTTCCGGACGGTCGGGCGCGTCTGCATGGCGCATACCCGCGCGAACGAGATGCTTGTCCGCGACAATCCCGGCGTCGAGGGCGTCCATCAGTTGAGGGTGGGGCTTCGACGAATGCGCTCGGCCTTGTCCGCGTTCCGCGACGTGCTTCCCGAGGAACAGCGCCGCGCCCGGACCGAGGAACTGCGCTGGATCGCGACGAGCTGCGGTGCCGCACGCGATTGGGACGTTTTCCGCACCCAGCTGCTGAAGCCGCTCGCCCGATATGTCGACGACGAACCGGCCCTCAAGCGGGTGACGAAGGCCGCGGATCTGGCACGCGCGCGGGCTTATGGCCAGATGTGCGAGGTGCTCGCGTCGCGCCGCATGACGGATTCGCTGCTCGAAATCGAGGAATGGTGGGAGGGTGCGAGCTGGGGCCCGACAATGGGCGAATGGCGCGAGGCGTCAGTCCGGGAATTCGCGCGCGTCGTGCTCCGGCGCCTGAACCGGAAGGTCTCGCGGCTCGGTTCGAACCTGACCGAGCTCTCCGAGGCGCAACTCCACGAGCTGCGCATCCGTTGCAAGAAGCTTCGATATGCGGCCGAGTTTTTCCGCAACGCGTTCGTTCGCAAGACGGCGGACGCCTATGTATCCGCTCTGGCGGACGTTCAGGATCATCTGGGATCGCTGAACGATGCCGTTGTCGCGCGCCAGCTGCTCGGCGAACTGGCGAACCGAGCCCGAAGCCTGCCGGCACCGGTCCTGGCACGTGCTGACGGCATCGTGACGGGGTGGATTGCCGCACGGGTCCGTCACGATCTCGAGAAATTGCCCGAGGTCTGGGCGAAGTTTGCCGCCCGCCGGCCGTTCTGGAAATAGCACGCGAGTACGTAACCTCCTGACCGGCTTTGCGAAACGGCTTCCACGGGAGGTGCGCCAGGGACCGCGCGTTTGCTATACTCCTCCCGATCCGCCGAGGAGGAGCCGATGCGACCCGTTCTGACAGCTGCTGCCGCCGCGATCGCGGGGTTCACGCTTGGACATATCGCGCTGGCGCAGGCTCCTGCCGCATCCGAAGCCACTGTCGTCCAGCGGGATATCGATTTCGATCCGAAGGAGGTGCGGCTGCGCGTCGGTGGGCAGATCTTCTTCGTCAACGAGGACCGCTTCGGCCACAATGTCTATTCCGAAACCTCCGGCGGGGAATTCGACGTCGGCCGGCAGGCACCGAACTCGCGCACGGGCGTGACGTTCCGGCGTGCGGGAACGTTCGAGGTGATGTGCCGGATCCACCCGCGCATGCTGATGCGCGTCGTCGTCCAATAGCGTCTGAGCGGAGCCCGGCCGCTTGTCCATCCGCTTCAAACTCGTCGCCGCCTTCCTGATCGCGCTCGCCGCGGCATCGGCACTGGGGGCGACGGCCTATACGGCGGCGCGGATGCTGGGCGCGCTGACCGAGCAGATGTTCGACGGCCCGCTCCAGACGATCAATTTCGCGCGGCTCGCGCAGACCGATTTTGCGGTCATCGAGCGCACCGAACTGGAGGCCGCCGACAGCGGGCCCGAGGGAATGGCCCGGATCGGCCGCATGGTCGACGACTTCCTGAAGGATCTGCAGGTCGCGGCGCAGCGGGGAAATTCGCCGGACATCGACGGGCTTGCGGCCGATATCCGCAGGCAGGTCCAGGAATGGCGCGAGGCCGCGGCCCGCGCGCATGGCGGAGATGCCGATGCGGCAGCGCGGCGCGCAGCCGTCGGCACGAACATCCGCAAGGATCTCGAGGTGCTGACCCAGATCGCGGCCGACAACGGCTTCATCTTCCGCGAGGATGCGGGCGCTGCGATCGACAATACCCGGAACGCCATTGTCGCCGTGATCGTGGCGGCGGCGGTCCTGCTGTTCCTCGTCGTCCTGCTGCTCGTGCGCAACATCGTGCTGCCCCTCAACAGCCTCAACCGGAAGATGGCGAAAATCGCGCGCGGCGATGCCGACGTCCACATCCGCTACCTGGACAGGCGTGACGAACTGGGCGACACGGCGCGCGCGATGTCGGTGTTCAAACAGGCAATGGCCGACATCAAGGACGCGCGCGATCGCGCCGAACAGGCGACGAAGGCGAAGTCGGAATTCCTTGCGATGATGAGCCACGAGATCCGCACGCCGATGAACGGCATCATCGGGATGTCGCGCCTGCTCCTGCAATCGAAGCTCGATACCGAGCAGCGCGACAACGCGCGCATCGTTCTGGAAAGCGGCCAGTCGCTGCTCCAGATACTCAACGACATTCTCGACTATTCCAAGCTGGAGGCCGGCCGGCTCGACATCGAGGCGATAGACTTCGACATCTGCAACGCGGTCGAGGACGCGGTCGCCCTCATGTCGTCGAAAGCGGGCGAGAAGGGTATCTATCTCGCGGCGGAGCTTGATCCGGGATTGCCGAGATTCCTGCGTGGTGACCCCGGACGTCTGCGGCAGGTCCTCCTCAACCTGATCGGCAATGCGGTCAAGTTCACGGAAAAAGGCGGAGTCAGGGTCGATGTCCGACGCGTCGGATCGCCGGAAGCCGGGGATGATGTCGTGCGCGTGCGCGTCGGCATCCGCGACACGGGCATCGGCATCTCGAAGGAGGCTCAGGCCAAGCTCTTCGGCAGCTTCGTTCAGGCCGATTCCTCCATCTCGCGACGTTTCGGCGGCACGGGCCTCGGCCTGGCGATCAGCCGGCGGCTGGTCAACGCGATGGGGGGCGACATCGGCGTGACCAGCGAACCGGGAGCGGGCTCCGAATTCCATTTCGAGATTTCGCTCCCGCTGGGCAGCGAACCGAAGGGTACCGCCGACGCGATGGCATCGACCGTCGTTCGTCCGCTGCGGATCCTTCTGGCCGAAGACAATGTCGTGAACCAGAAGGTCGCGGTCGGTGTGCTCAAGGCGGCCGGCCATGCGATTGATATTGCGCCGAACGGGCGCGAGGCCGTCCGTGCCGTCGAGGCGGGGACCTACGACGTCGTGCTCATGGACATGCATATGCCCGAGATGGACGGAATTGAGGCGACGAGGATGATCCGCGGGCTGCCTGCGCCCAAGGGTGATATCTGGATCATCGCTGCGACGGCAGGCGCGATGCAGACCGACATCGAACGCTGTCTCGCGGCCGGGATGAACGATTACGTCGCAAAGCCGATCGTGCCCGAGGATCTGGCGCGTGCACTGGCGCGCATCGGCGGCGCCGCTTCCAACGACGCACAAGACATGGCCGGCGACGGGGCAAGTGTGCAGGACAGGCTGGCGAACAGCCCGGATATCATCGACGAGGCGGTGCTAAGCGACCTGGAAGGGCAGATGGGGCGTGAAATCGTCGAATCGCTGGTCGACGATTTCGCCGCGAGCTCGTCCGAACTCCTTTCGGAAATTTTGCGGGCGCGCGGCGTCAATGATCGGGAAGGCTGGATCCGGGCTGCGCACAGTCTCAAGAGTTCTGCGGCGAACATGGGGCTGGCGCAGGCTTTCAAGGCGGCACGGACGATCGAGGAATGCGGGGAACGCGGCGACTTCGTGACGGCGGCCGAAGCGTCGGATAAGTTGCAGGCACTGATCGACGAGGCACTGGGCGCGCTGCGGTCGCGCTATGCTGGAACGGATCAGGCGGCAAAATGAGAATCCGCAGCGGAGAAGTCCGATGAATACGAGCGCCACCATGGATCAGGCCTTCGCAAACCTGTCCGTGCTGCTGGTCGAGGACGATGCGTTCGCGATCAAGATTGCGCAGACGGTGCTTCGCCAGCTCCGGATTCCCTATGTGTCGACCGCGCGCGACGGCGCGGAAGCACTCGATATCCTGAACGCCGGAATGCAGAAGTACGATCTGATCATCTCGGACTGGAACATGCCCGAGATGACCGGTCTCCAGCTCCTCAAGGCGGTCCGCCAGAAATGGCCGTCCATGCCGTTCATCATGTTGACCGGCCGTGCGACACCGGAATTCGTCGTCCAGGCCCGCGATCATGGTGTCGACGCCTACGTGGTGAAACCGTTTTCGCCGGCGCAGCTCGGGCAGAAAATCCAGTCGGTGATCGGCGCCCGGATGCAGAAATGACGGACGCGGACTTCATGCGGCGAGCCATCCAGCTCGCCGACGAGCGCATGCGCGCAGGCGAAGGCGGCCCTTTCGGAGCCGTCGTCGCGCGTGGCGGAAAGATTGTCGGCGAAGGCTGGAACCGCGTGGTCGGAACAAACGATCCGACCGCACATGCCGAGGTCGTGGCGATACGCGACGCTTGCGCGCGTCTCGGGACATTCGATCTCAGCGGCGCCACGATCTACACCAGTTGCGAGCCATGTCCGATGTGCCTCGGCGCGATACTCTGGGCGCGGCTGGACAGAATGTGTTATGCGGCCGACCGGATCGATGCCGCCAAGATCGGCTTCGACGACGAGGCATTCTATAGCGAAGTCGCCAAGCCGCTTCATGGCCGTAACCTGCCCGCGGAGCGGATTCTGGCGGACGAGGCGCGGGCGGTGTTTGCCGCATGGTTCGCCAAGCCGGACCGCGTCGAATACTGAATGTCGAAGCTGCGCGCCTATGCGGCCTTCACGCTTGCCGCACTCTATTTTGGCCACGAATTCGTCCAGCGTGTTTCGACGTCGGTTGTCGTCGGCGACCTGATGGCGGAATTTGCGGTCGGCGGTGCCGTTCTCGGCAGCCTGTCGGCTTTCTATTTCTACGCATATGCCAGCATGCAGATCCCCGTCGGCGTGCTGATGGACAGGTTCGGGCCGCGACGGCTCATGAGCTTTGCGGCAGGCATTTCCGCCTGCGGCGCATTGCTCTTCGCGGCCGCTCCGGCGATCCAGTTCGCGTATCTTGGGCGGGCCATGATCGGGTTCGGGGCGTCGTTCTCGTGGATCGGGATTCTCACTGTCGCGACGCTGTGGCTCCCGCCGTCGCGGTTTTCCGCCTATGCCGGGCTCGGACAGGCAGCGGGGATGGCGGGGGCGATTCTGGGACAGGCTCCGCTTGCGATGATCGTCGAGAGCCTGGGATGGCGATTGTCCGTGGGACTGCTTGCACTGGTCGGTGGCGCGGTTGCGGCAGGCATTTTCCTGACGGTGCCCGATGTGCCCAAGCGCCCGCGACAGGTCCACACGCGGTTGACCGATAGCCTGAAGATCGCCGCATCCAATCCGCAGACCTGGCTCAATGCCGTCTTCGGGTTGTCGATGACGGGCACGATGCTGTCGTTCTCCGGTCTCTGGGCCGTGCCGTGGCTAATCTCCGTCTATGGCTTCGAACGTGCCGGCGCCGCTGCACTTACCTCAAGCATGTTCATCGGCTGGGCCGTTGGATCGCCGCTGATCGGGTGGCTGGCGGACCGGGCAGGCCGCCTGAAACCGTTCCAGGTTGGATGCGGAACGGGCATGTGCCTGACCCTGATCGCGCTCGTCTATATTCCGGCCCTGCCGACAGCGGTCCTCGGGACGCTGATGTTCACGAACGGGATATTCGCCTCGGGCATGGTGCTCGCCTATGGCGCGGCACGCGCGCACAATCCGCCCGAGGCGAGCGGCGCCACCTACGGGCTCGTGAACACGGGCGTCGTCGGATCGGGCGCGATCTTCCAGCCGCTGATCGGCCTCTTTCTCGACTTGAACTGGGGCGGCGCCATGCAGGCAGGTGCGCGGGTCTACTCTGCCAGTGCCTACGAGATCGCCTTCACCATCCTGCCTGCCGCCGCCGCAGTCGGTACGCTGGCGGCCATGCTGACCCGCGAAAAGCGCCCGGTCTGATATCCCCGCAGGGCAGGGAAAACAGGCTACACAAGTCGGCACTCGGCGGGCTATTTTCGCGTCCGGCACGAGTGAGGGAGGTCGCCGTACCATGTCTGCCAAGCCGATCGACAAGTCCAAACTGCCCAGCCGGCACACCACTGTCGGCCCGACCAGCGCGGCGCACCGCGCGATGCTTTACGCCATGGGTCTGTCGAAGGAGCAGGTCGCCCAACCGCTGGTCGGCGTCGTGACGACATGGAACGAGGCGGCGCCCTGCAACATCACGCTCTCGCGACAGGCGCAGGCCGCCAAGAAGGGGGTCGCCGCGGCAGGCGGCACGCCGCGCGAATTCACGACGATTACCGTTACCGATGGTATCGCGATGGGTCACGCGGGTATGCACAGCTCGCTCGTCAGCCGCGAGGTGATCGCGGACTCGGTCGAGCTCACCGTGCGCGGGCATTGCTACGACGCGCTCATCGGGATCGCCGGCTGCGACAAGTCGCTGCCCGGCCTGATGATGTCGATGCTTCGGCTCAACGTGCCCTCGATCTTCATCTATGGCGGCACGATCCTGCCCGGCAAGTTCAAGGGCAGGGACGTGACGATCGTCGACGTGTTCGAGGGCGTGGGCGCCAACGCGGCCGGCAAGATGAGCGATGCCGATCTCGAACTGCTCGAGCAGACCGCACTGCCGACGGGCGGCTCGTGCGGCGGCCAGTTTACCGCCAACACGATGGCGTGCGTTTCCGAAGCGGTCGGCCTTGCGCTGCCCGGCTCGGCCGGCACGCCGGCACCCTACGAAAGCCGCGACCGCTGGTGCGTCGAATCGGGCGAGCAGATCATGGAGCTGATCCGCCGCAACATCCGTCCGCGCGATATCGTCACGCGCAAGGCGCTGGAGAACGCTGCGCGCGTCGTGGCCGCGACGGGCGGATCGACCAACGCCGGCCTGCATCTGCCTGCGATGGCGCATGAGGCGGGAATTTCCTTCACGCTCTCGGACGTCGCCGAAATCTTCCGTTCCACGCCTTACATTGCCGACCTGATGCCGGGCGGCAAGTACACGGCGGTCGATCTCTACTCGGTCGGCGGCATCCCTGTCGTAATGAAGGAGATGCTCGATGCCGGTTTCCTGCACGGCGACTGTCTGACCGTCACCGGCAAGACGATCGCCGAGAACCTCAAGGACGTGAAGTTCCCGGAGAATCAGAAGGTCGTGTACCGGGTCAACGCTCCGCTCTCGAAGACGGGCGGCGTCGTGGGTCTCAAGGGCAATCTTGCGCCCGAGGGCGCGATCGTGAAGATCGCCGGCCTCAAGAAGCTGACCTTCCGGGGCCCCGCGCGCGTGTTCGAGCGCGAGGAAGAGGCGCTGGCCGCCGTTCTCAAACGCGACATCAAGGATGGCGAGGTCATGGTCATCCGCAATGAAGGGCCCAAGGGCGGGCCCGGCATGCGCGAGATGCTGTCGACGACGGCGGCACTTTATGGCTGGGGCAAGGGCGAGGAGATCGCGCTCATCACCGACGGCCGTTTCTCGGGCGGCACGCGCGGCTTCTGTGTGGGCCATGTCGGGCCGGAGGCGGCCGCTGGCGGACCGATCGGCCTGGTCAAGACGGGCGACATCATCACGATTGACGCCGAGAAGGGCACGCTGTCGGTCGAACTGTCAGATGCCGAGCTTGCCGCCCGCAAGGCGGCCTGGAAGCCGCGTTCGCACGACTTCCAGTCCGGAACGATCTGGAAGTACACCCAGACCGTCGGCACCGCCGCATTCGGCGCGGTGACGCATCCTGGCGGTGCCAAGGAAACCAAGACCTACGCGGATATCTGATGGCCCGCATCGCCGTCGCGACGTTCCAGCACGAGACCAACACCTTCGCTCCGTCGAAGGCCGACCGCGCCGCGTTCGAAAACGGTGGTGGCTGGCCTTCGATGGTGCGGGGGGCGGCGATCCCGCCAGCCTTCGCGGGCATGAACGTGCCCATTGCGGGTTTCATCGCCGCGGCGACGGCGGCAGGCCATTCCCTGGCGCCGCTCATCTGCGCGAACGCGACGCCCTCCGCGCACGTCACGGACGAGATCTTCGAGATCGTCATGCGCACGATGTGCGAGGATCTTGCCAAGGCTCTGCCGGTCGACGCGGTCTATCTCGACCTGCACGGCGCAATGGTGACCGAAAGCCTCGAGGACGGCGAAGGAGAGATCGTCGCGAGAGTCCGCAAGGTTGTCGGTCCGCGTGTGCCGATTGTCGTCTCGCTCGACCTTCACGCCAATGTTTCCCGCGCGATGATCGACCTTGTCGATGCGTGCGTTTCCTATAGGACCTATCCGCATATCGATATGGCAGAGACGGGCGGGCGCGCTTACGGACTGCTCGCATCGATCCTTTCGCGTGGCGATCGACCTGCCGGTGCATTCCGGCAGATCCCGTACATCATTCCGATCACGGCGCAGTGCACGCTGATCGAACCGGGCATCGGGCTCTACCGGCGTCTGGCGGAGCTGGAGGCGCGCACCGGTACCGTGCTGTCCTACTGCACGGGATTTCCGGCGGCCGATATCCGGGATTGCGCACCTTCGGTGTTCGGGTATGGACCCGACAGGCAGGCTGTGGAAACGGCCGTCGCCGAACTTGCACGCGCGATCGAGGACGCCGAGAAGGACTACGTCGCGGAACTCTACAGCCCCGACGAGGCAATCCAGCGGGCGGATGCGCGCGGCGGACGGAATGGCCGGCCGGTCATTCTCGCCGATACCCAGGACAATCCCGGTGCCGGAGGCAACGGCGATACCACGGGGCTGCTCGCGGCCATGCTGCGATTGCGCCCGAAGGGCGCGGTCGTCGGCATGCTGATCGACAAGGCGGCCGCAAAGCGGGCGCATGAGGTCGGCGTGGGGAATTCGGCCGAGTTCCGCATCGGCGCGACATCGGGTTGGCCCGGCGTCGAGCCTGTCGTCGGCGAATTCAAGGTCCTGCGGACCGGAAACGGGGAGTTTCTTTGCACGGGGCCTTTCTATGGCGGAAGCCGCATGCGGCTTGGACCGATGGCGCTTCTCGAGGCGAACGGCGTGCGCGTTCTTCTGTCGTCGCACAAGGTCCAGACGGCAGATCAGGAAATGTACCGCCACGTCGGAATTGAGCCGGCGCGCGAGCGCATCGTTACGGTAAAAAGCTCGGTCCATTTCCGGGCCGATTTCCAGCCGATCGCGGAAGAAGTGCTCGTTGTCGCGTCGCCGGGTCCAAATCCTGCCGATCCCGCGTCGCTGACCTGGAAGCGGCTGCGACCGGGTATCCGGCTGAAGCCGCACGGTCCAGCATTCGGTGGTGCTGCGTGAGGGGCGTCGCGTTCGCACTTGCTGCCGCTTTTGCCTTTGCCGGCACGGCGGTGGCGCAGCCTGCCGACCGACACGAAGGTTACTACTATCCGAAGCCGGCTTCGCACGAGATCTACGTCTCGCGCGCGAAGGTTCTGATCGACGCCAGCCGGGACCGCCGGTTGGAATTCGTCAACGGTCTGGTTGGTGCGCAGATGGCAGCGCCGTATCCGGCTGTCTATTCGATATTTGCGAAAGGGACCCAGGCAGACAGGCTTATCATTGTAGCCTTGGAGGGCGGGCGTCTGGATACGGCCTATCGCGCGCGCGCCCTGCTTGCCCAGCTCACCGCCCTCGCGCGGAACTCGCCGTTCCTGAAGGAGTACGGCGTCGACAATTTGTTTACTTTTCTCGATGTACTCAGGCTCCTTGGGTTCAGCCGGGTGACCGTCAGCGACGGCGAGCACTTCGCGCATCAAATTGATCTCCGCTAGCACCTTGGTCGCCAAGGGGGAGAGCTGAAGAATGGGACAGAGTATCGAGCCGGCTGCGGATGCCAGCATGCTGGCCAATGTGGCCTCCGAGGCGGGGTCTCTCGGCATCGAGATCGCTGACGTGGCGGGCTATCTCGACGAGCTTACGGGCAACCTCAAGAAGCAGGTGGCCCATTTCGACGAGGTCCGCAAAGCGACCGAGGAACTGACGGCTTCCAATTCGGCGGTAGCCAGATCGGCCGCGGAAGTCGGGCAGCACTCCGCGCGCGTCCAGCAGGAAATGGACAGTTCGCGCCAGAAGGTCGATGGCGCCATCGCCGACATCGCGGCACTTGTCGAAACGACGCGTGCGGTTGCGGCCGAGCTTGCCGGCCTGCGCACCGCGCTCGACCAGATCGGTCGCGTCGCAAAGGGCATCGATGCCATCGCCCGGCAGACAAATCTTCTCGCACTGAACGCGACAATCGAGGCGGCGCGCGCGGGCGAGGCTGGACGGGGTTTCGCGGTTGTCGCCGGCGAGGTCAAGGCGCTAGCACGCCAGACGGCCGAGGCGACGTCCGAGATCGATTCGACACTCAAATCCCTCACGGAGAAATCCGGGCGGCTCATCGGCCAGTCCGAAGCGTCGATCCAGCGTGCCCAGTCGGCAGAGCAGGGGGCCGCGTCGATCGGTACGGTCATGTCGTCGGTCGGCACGCATATTGGCGGCGTATCGCAGCAGATCGCCCAGATCGGCGATGCCGTTGCCGTTATCGACCAGCGTTCGACGCGCGTCACGGCCTCGATCGGCGAAATGACGACCGGGGTCGAGGCGTCGACGAAGGCCCTCGACAACACACGCGAGCGCGTCGAACGGCTCGTTTCGATGGGCGAACGACTGATCGCCGTGACGGCGGCATCGGGCCTCGAGACGGTCGACACGCCCTTCATCCGCGCGGCGCAGGAGACGGCCGCAAAGCTCGGTGCGGCGCTCGAGAGCGCGATGGCTGCCGGCGAGGTTTCTTTCCACGACCTCTTCGACGAGAAGTACGAACCGATAGCGGGCACAAACCCGCAGCAGGTCCGGACGCGTTTTCTCGACATCACAGATCGGCGCTTCCCGGAAATCCAAGAACCTCTTCTTCAACTCGATCCGCGCGTCGTCTTCTGTGCGGCGGTCGACCGCAACGGCTACTTGCCGACGCACAACAGGAAATTCTCCCAGCCGCAGGGGAGCGATGTGGCTTGGAACACGGCGAACTCCCGAAACCGGCGCATTTTCGCCGATCGTGTCGGGCTCGCCGCTGGCCGGAACACGCAGCCGTTCCTCGTCCAGACCTATCGACGCGACATGGGGGGCGGGAAGTACGCGCTCATGAAGGATGTGTCCGCGCCGATCACCGTCGGTGGACGGCATTGGGGCGGCCTGCGCCTTGCGTACAAGATCTGATCAGGGTTCGCGCAGGACGACGTATGCCGGCGTGTGGTCGGAGGGTTTCTCCCAGCCACGCGGGGTCCGATCCACGCCCGCCTCGTCCAGCCTGTCCGCCGCTTGCGGCGACAGAAGCAGATGGTCGATGCGAAGACCGTGATCGTGCGTGAAGCGGTCGCGGAAATAGTCCCAGTACGTGTAGAGGCGCGCTTGCGGGTGGCGAAGGCGCAGCGCATCGGTCCAGCCTTGGTTCAGGATCGTCCGCCACGCCGCGCGTGACTGCGGCTGAACAAGGGCATCACCGGCCATCGCCTTTTCGTCCCAGACGTCATCGGACGTCGGGCACACATTGTAGTCGCCCCCGAGGACGGTCGGCATTTCTTCGGCAAGCAGCGAAGTAGCGTGTCGCGCCAGACGACCCATCCAGCCGAGCTTGTACTCGAACTTCGGGCCGGGCTGCGGATTGCCGTTCGGAAGATAGATCGACGCAACGCGCAAACCGCCTGTCGTCGCTTCGATATAGCGCGACTGTTCGTCGGTCTCATCACCCGGCAAGCCGCGAAGGACATCCTCGATCGGCCGCTTGGAAAGGATGGCGACTCCGTTATAGGTCTTCTGGCCATGCACGGCGATGTTGTAGCCGAGCGTTTCGACCTCCATCGCCGGAAAATCGGCATCGACGCATTTGAGTTCCTGGAGCAGGGCGATGTCGGGTGCCGCCTCCTTGAGCCAGCGCACGAGATGTGGCGCGCGTGCGCGCACCGAATTTACGTTCCAGGTCGCGACTTTCAATGAAGGTTCTCTAGACGGAGAACGAGTTGCCGCAGCCGCACGAGGACTTGGCGATCGGATTGCGGATCTGGAACGAGGCGCCGATCATGTCCTCGACATAGTCGATCTGCGAGCCTGCAAGCATTTCAAGCGACGTCTCGTCGATGACGACCGTGGCGCCATCCCGGCGCACGACGTGGTCGCCGTCACCGGCCGCATCGTCGAACGTGAATCCATACTGGAAGCCGGAGCATCCGCCGCCGGAGACGGAAATACGCAGCATCATGCCCTTGTGTTCCTCCTGCGAAAGGATGAACGCAATGCGCTTTGCCGCCGAATCTGTCACTTCGACGGTCTTCGGGGTGTCCGCAACGGCGGCGTCGGTCATCGGGCTTGCTCCTGCGACTTCCCCCAAGAGTTAAGAATTGGCGCCGCCATGTCAATGTCCGTGCGAACGAAGGCGAAACGCCCCTCGCCGGACAGGGGGGATTCGCGTTGCGGCCCCCCAAAGCCGACGTTAGCTTGCCCGGACAATGACATGGCCCCTGTCCGTCGAGTCGGGATCGAAGGCTGCGCGGCCGGGCCGCGCAGTGCCAGCGGCTTTCGCTTGCCGGCCGGAAGCCAGCCGCGGGCGGCGCGTGGCCGAGCCCGCGAGCGCGCTGAGAAGCGATTTCCAGCGCGATCGCGACAGGGTCATCCACTCGACAGCTTTCCGCCGGCTCAAGCACAAGACACAGGTCTTCCTGGCCCACGAGAGCGATCATTATCGCACGCGGCTGACGCACTCGCTGGAGGTCGCGCAGATTGCGCGCACGCTCGCGCGCGCGCTGGGGCTGGACGAGGACCTGACCGAATGCGTGTCACTGGCCCACGATCTTGGCCACACCTGCTTCGGCCATGCCGGGGAAGAGGCACTGGATGCCGCCATGGAACCCTATGGCGGGTTCGACCACAACGCGCAGACACTGCGCGTCCTTACAAAACTCGAGTGCCGCCACATCGGATTTGACGGCCTGAATCTGACCTGGGAAAGCCTCGAGGGGGTCGTGAAGCACAACGGGCCGCTGGCGGGGCCACTGCCGGCCGCGATTTCCGAGTATGTCGCGGGTCACGATCTCGAACTCTCGACGTTTCCGGGAGCCGAGGCACAGGTTGCGGCGATCTCCGACGACATCGCCTATAACGCCCACGATCTCGACGACGGATTGCGTGCCGAACTGTTTTCGGTCGGCGATCTGGCCGGCGTACCGCTTGCGGGGCCCATCTACGCGGCGATCGTCGCCGAACATCCGGGCCTCGAACCGGGGCGGGCGATCGGCGAGCTCGTCCGGCGAATGGTTGGCGCCATGGTCGGAGACGCGCTTGCCGAGACCTGCCGTCGCCTGTCGCAGGCGCAACCCGGCTCTGCCGACGATATCCGTCGTCTCCGGCATCCGGTCGTGGCATTTTCCCGCGAATTCGGCCATCAAATGGCCGCGATCAAGGGTTTCCTTTTCGAACGGATGTATCGCCATCACCGGGTCAACGCCATGACAAGCCGCGCACGCCGCGTCGTACGCGCCCTCTTCGATCTCTATCTCGACGAGCCCAATCTGCTGCCGCCGGAATGGCAGCGCCGTTCAGCGCTGGCCGATCGCAGCCGGATGGCGCGGGCAGTGGCCGATTACATCGCAGGAATGACCGACAATTTTGCTTTGCAGGAGTATCGCCGTTTGTTTGAGGTCGAGGCATGAACGTATTTGCTGATTTCCATGCCGCGCTTTCGACGGCGCTTTCCGCACTGGTCGCGGAAGGCAAGCTGCCCGACGGGCTCGATCTTTCGCGCGCCGTCGTTGAACCGCCACGCGATCCCTCGCACGGGGACCTGTCGACGAATGCGGCTCTGGTGCTTGCCAAGGGCGCCGGTGCGAAGCCGCGCGACGTTGCCATGCTGCTGGTCGG
This sequence comes from Rhodospirillales bacterium, assembly GCA_016794025.1. GTDB lineage: Bacteria > Pseudomonadota > Alphaproteobacteria > CACIAM-22H2 > CACIAM-22H2 > Tagaea. The sequence continues at coordinate 229,425 of JAEUKX010000078.1, forward strand.
CAAGCTCGCGGTCGATCCGCGCGTGGAAAGCGCCGACATCGCGGGACCGGGATTCGTCAATCTGCGCCTGCGCGCAGGCGTCTGGCGCGAGCTCGTCCGCGCGGTCCTGAACCTTGGAGCAGCCTACGGCGAAAGCCGGGCAGGGAATGCCCGGCCGGTCAATGTCGAGTACGTTTCTGCCAACCCGACCGGCCCGATGCATGTCGGGCACTGTCGCGGCGCGGTCGTTGGCGATGCGCTGGCGGCCTTGCTCGAGAAGACAGGCTTTTCGGTCACGCGCGAATACTACATCAACGATGCCGGCGCGCAGGTCGACACGCTCGCCCGCTCGGTCCATCTGCGCTACCGGGAAGCCCTGGGCGAGAACATCGGCACAATTCCGGAAGGTCTCTATCCGGGCGCGTATCTCGTGCCTGTCGGCAAGGCGCTTGCCCAACAGCATGGCGGGAAATTCCGCGATGCACCGGAAGACGAATGGCTGGCGACGTTCCGCGAGTTCGCGATCTCCGCGATGATGGACCTGATCCGCGAGGATCTCGATGCGCTCGGCGTCCGGCATCAGGTTTTCACCAGCGAGCGGACGAACATCGTCGGGCAAGGGCGGGTTGACGAGGCGATCGAGCGGTTGAAACTCCGCGATCTCGTCTACACCGGCGTGCTCGAGCCGCCCAAGGGCATGAAGCCGGATGACTGGGAGCCGCGCCCGCAGCTCCTGTTCCGCGCGACGCAGTTCGGCGACGATGTCGACCGCCCGCTGCGGAAGTCCGACGGAAGCTGGACCTACTTCGCCGCGGACATGGCCTACCATCTCGACAAGTACCGGCGGGGCTTCGTGCGCCTCATCGACATCTGGGGTGCCGATCACGGCGGCTACATCAAGCGCGTCGATGCGGCCGTGAAGGCGCTGTCGGAAGGCCGCGCGACGTTCGAGGTCAAGCTCTGCCAAATGGTCAATCTGATGGACCGCGGCGAGCCCGTGAAGATGTCGAAGCGTTCCGGCAATTTCGTGACCCTGCGCGATGTCGTCGACGAAGTCGGCGCCGACGTCGTGCGCTTCGTGATGCTTACGCGCAAGCAGGACCAGCACCTCGACTTCGACTACGCCAAGGTCCGCGAGCAGTCGAAGGACAACCCCGTTTTCTACGTGCAGTACGCGCACGCGCGCCATCGCTCGGCGTTCCGGCAGGCGGCCCAGACATTCCCTGGTGCAGACTTTTCCGACGCCGCGCTTGCTGCGGCCGATCTTGAGCGGATCGCGGATGCAGACGAGCTCGCCCTGCTTCGCCAGATATCTGGGTTTCCCCGCCTGCTGGAGGCGGCCGCCGATGCGGGCGAGCCGCACCGTGTCGCGTTCTGGCTCTATGATCTTGCCTCGGCGTTCCACCAGCTCTGGACACGCGGGAACCATGATGCGGCACTGCGTTTCGTGGTACCGGATGATCAGGACCTGACGCGCACGCGCCTGGCGCTCGTGCGAGCGGTCGGCATAACGGTTGCGGCGGGGCTTGGGATACTGGGCGTACGCCCGGCGGAGGAGATGCGCTAGTCATGCTTCCGGAAGGGGCATCGCCAATCCTGAAGGTCGACGCCGACGAGGCGCGCGAGGCCCGCGCGGCGCATCGCGAGGCGCCGCGCCGTGGGGGACGCCTGCTCGGCGCTGTCTTCGCGTTCGCCGTGGTGGTCGGTTTCGGCAGCCTGATTGCTTATTATTTCGTGCAGAACCGGGATGGCAATGTCGATCCGGCATCGATCCCGATCGTCCGGGCCGATCCCAAGCCGATGAAGATTCGTCCCGAGAACCCGGGCGGAATCGAAGTTCCGTTCCAGAATTCCGAGATTTATGACCGCGTGGCCCAGCAGGCGGCGGGCAGTGGTGCCGCACGGTCGCCAGCCGGTGCACCTGCGGAGAGGCTGATGCCCGGTCCGGAGACGCCGCTACCGCGGCCGCAGCCCCCGCCGGCGCCCGTTCCGGCCATCCCGTCGTCGCCCGAAATCGCACCGCCGTCCGACGCGGTCGTTGTCGTGCCGCCGCGTGTGGCGTCTGTACCGGGTTCCACCGCTGCCACGACGCCGGCACCGACCCGGCCTGTGCCGCCCCCCCAGTCCGCGCCCCAATCGACGTCCGCAGCGGCGCCGCCGGCGCAGCCGAAACCGACACCACCAGTCCCCGCCGCAGCTCTTCCGGCTTCCCCGGCAGCCGCTGGCGGGGCTCGGATCCAGCTCGCCTCCGTCCGCGACCAGGCTGCCGCGCAGCGTGAATGGGCGCGCGTTTCTAGGCAGTACGCCGATCTGCTTGGAAATCTGACGCCGCAATTTCTGTCAGCCGATCTTGGCGAACGCGGCATTTTCATTCGGGTTCAGGCGGGGCCGTTTGCAAGCCTCGACGCGGCCAAAACGACATGTGATGCCTTGCGCGCGCGCGGCGCAGGCTGCAACGTGGTACGCCAATGAACAGAAACCATCCCCTCGCGGCGATCTTCGGATGTGCCGGCACGACCCTTGGCCCGGACGAGTTCCGATTCATCCGCGAAGCGAATCCTTTCGGGTTCATCGTGTTCGCGCGGAATATCTCGAACCCGGACGCCACCCGCGCGCTCGTCGCCTCGTTCAGGGAAGCCGTCGGCCGGGACGATGCGCCCGTCCTGATCGATCAGGAAGGCGGCCGGGTTGCGCGCCTGCGGCCGCCGCATTGGCGCAAGTCGCCGCCTGCGCGGACTTTCGTCGAACGGGCAAGTGTGCGCGGGCAGGCCGCGGCCATCGAGGCCGTCCGGACGAACTTCCGCCTGATCGCCGCCGAGCTGACGGCCCTTGGCATCGATGTCGATTGCGCGCCTGTCGCCGACGTTCCGGTACCGGGTGCACACGACATCATTGGCGACCGCGCGTATGGAGGCGACCCCACGACGATCGCGCTGTTCGGACGCGCGGCGGCGGACGGGCTGCTCGACGGCGGCGTGATCCCGGTCGTCAAGCATGTTCCAGGGCATGGTCGGGCACAGTCGGACAGTCACCACGAGCTTCCTGTCGTAGCGGCGTCGCGCGAGGAACTTGAGCGGACGGATTTCGCGCCGTTCCGCGCGCTTGCGGATCTGCCCTGGGCGATGACGGCTCATGTCAAATATCTTGCGATCGATCCGGACCGGCCGGCGACGACATCGGCCTACCTGATCGAAAACGTCATCCGCCGGCATATCGGCTTCGAAGGGTTGCTCCTGTCGGACGATATCTCGATGAATGCCCTCGACGGATCGATCGCGGATCGCACCCGCGCGTCGCTGTTCGCCGGGTGCGATGTCGTCCTGCATTGCAACGGCGATATCCGTGAAATGGAGCAGATCGCCCTGGCCGCGCGTCCGCTCGATGATGAGGCGGCCACGCGCGTGGCGGCCGGCGACCGTGTCCGCCGGGAACGGCGGCGGGCCGGTTTCGACGTCGGGCAAGCCGAGGCCCGCCTCAGCGAGTTCCTCGTGGGCTGACGCGCCACAGACCTGATTTGGAGACCAAAGTGCTCAAGATTTATGGCTGCTACCGTTCGCGCGCATCGCGGAACATCTGGCTCGCCGATGAGCTTGGCGTGCCCTTCGAACTGATTAAGGTTGTCCAGGCGAACCGGGTCGCTGATCCCGCAGCGCCCGGCGCACCGATGAATACGCGCAGCGCAGCCTATGCGGCGGTCAATCCCAACCGCCAGATCCCCGCAATCGACGACGAGGGTCTCGTCCTTTGGGAGTCCCTTGCGATCAATCTCTATCTCGCGCGCAAGCATGGCGGATCGCTCGCCGCTGCCGATGTCCGCGAGGAGGGAGAGATGCTGACTTGGTCGATGTGGGCGGCCGTGGAGGTCGAACCCCATTCGATCCAGGTCCTTTACAATCTCGTGGGCAAGCCGCCGGCGGAGCGGGATGCAAAGCTCGCGGCTGCTTCGATCGAGGCCCTGCGCAGCCGCTTTGCCGTGCTCGACGCGGCACTGGCGACCAAATCTTTTCTGGTGGGCGGTCGGTTTACGGTCGCCGACATCAATGTGGCTGAGATCTTCCGGTACGCCATGCCCGCGGCGGAGTTGTTTGACGCCGCGCCGCGCGTACGGGCGTGGCTGGCGGCGTGCCAGGCGCGCCCGGCGTTCAAGGCCATGATGGCGCGGCGCGAGGCCGAGCCGGCCTGAACCGTCCCGATCCTGTGGATAAGGTCGCCCTTCCGTCGCTTTGATGCATGCGATATCCAGAGTCATGGGCAATGGCAGCCGAGTCGCCAAAGCTTCTAATAAATTCATGGAAAACAATACATTGAGAAAAAAAGTTAACCTTATGCATGAGCGATTTGCGGGCGACGGATGGCGCCGCCTGTCGCTTGTGGCCGGCTTGTGATGACGACCGACACCCCGGACGCATTTGACGCGGGTGCCGTGCGTGTAATGCCCACCGCTGAGGACGGCTCGCTGGTCGTCAATCTCGGTGCCTATGACGGTCCCATCGACCTGCTGCTGGCGCTTGCCCGCGACCAGAAGGTGGATCTGACTCGCATCTCGATCCTGGCGCTCGCCGAGCAGTACCTCCTGTATATCGAGGCTGCGAAGCGGCTACGGCTTGAAATCGCGGCCGACTATCTCGTGATGGCCGCCTGGCTCGCATTCCTCAAGTCGAAGCTTTTGCTCCCGCCGGTTCCCGAGGAGCCAGAGCCCGAGCCGACTGCCGCGCAGATGGAAGCGGCGCTGCGCTACCAGCTCCAGCGCCTGCAGGCGATGCAGGAGGCGGGAGCAAGGCTGTTTGCGCGCGGCGTTCTCGGCCGCGACGTGTTTGTTCGCGGCATACCCGAGGGTGTGCCCGTCGAAACGACGGAGGTCTGGGACGTCAAGCTGATCGACGTTCTGAAGGCATATGCCGAGCACCGCAACCGCTCCGAGAAGCCGGTCTTGCGGATCGTGGCGACAGAGCTCGACACGATGGAAGCGGCAATCGAGCGGCTGTCGCAGATGCTCGGCAACATGCCGATACCGGATTGGACCTCGCTGCAGTCGTTCCTGCCCGCCAATCTGCGCGACGACACGGTTGGCCGGTCGCACGTTGCAGCGACGCTCTCCGCCACGCTTGAACTCGTGCGGACCGGCCGCCTGCAGATCCGCCAGGACAGCACTTTCGGCCCGATTTACCTGCGAAAGCCGCCGGAAAATCCGATCGCCGAATTCCCTGCCGACAGGACCACGCAATGACGAACGAAAACGAAATCGCCGAAGCACCGGCCGAAATGGCTGCGGCAAACGATGCAGATCCGGAAGCGGACCCGCAGGCGTCCGAAGGCATGCCGGGAGATGTGCCGGCCGACGATGCGATCGAGCTTCCGCCGGAGGAACTGCATGCGCAGGCCGTCCGCGTGGTGGAGGCGCTCGTCTTCGCATCGTCCGAAGCGCTCACGACCAAGGAAATCGCCCGACGTCTTCCCAAGGGTGTGGACGTCAAGCAGGTCCTTGCCGACATCGAAGCCGCCTATGCCGCGCGTGGCGTGAACTTCGTCAAGGTCGCCGGCAAGTATGCCTTCCGTACTGCGGCTGATGTCGCCGACCGATTGAAGATCGAACGTGTCCAGACGCGCAAATTGAGTCGTGCGGCGATCGAGACGCTTGCGATCGTCGCCTATCAGACGGCCGAAGACCGGCCGGTGACGCGCGCCGAGATCGAGGAAATCCGTGGCGTCGCACTCTCCAAGGGGACGCTCGAGATCCTGATGGAGGCCGGTTTCGTCGGCCCGAAGGGATTTCGTGAAACGCCGGGCCGGCCCGTGACCTATGCGACGACCGACCGGTTTCTCGAGCATTTCGGGCTCGACGGGATCAAGGCGCTTCCTGGCCTCAAGGAGCTTGGCGAACTTGGTCTCCTCGATACGCGACCGGCCGTCAGTGCCTACAGTGAGGATAGCGGCCTCGCCGCGGCGCCCGAGATGGGCGAGGCGGCCGAAAGCGAGCCGGAAGTCGTCGACGACCGCGAAATCGAGCCGGCGCCTGAGCCGGCCGAAGAGCCGCGGCAGGGCGAGCCGGGCTGATCGCATCCCGTTGAAAGTGCAGAACGCCTCCCCATGTTGCCGGGGAGCGCTTCGGGGCGCGGGACCGGTTGCGGTGCACGCGCGCCTCTGCCACACTCCGGCCCGACTTCGACCGTAGACCCTTCCGGAGCGCTTGGGGCTCAGAGCGTCGTTGGGTCAGGTCTTTGGATTACGGGAGTACTTCGATGGGTATGACGAGCATTTGGCACTGGCTGATCCTTCTTGTGGTCGTCCTGCTGCTTTTCGGCGCGGGCAAGATCCCGAAACTGATGGGCGACATGGCTTCCGGCATCAAGGCCTTCAAGAAGGGCATGAAGGACGACGACGAGGCGTCCGCACAGGCCGGCGCGCCGGCGCCGCAGGTCACGGCTTCCACGAACGTCCACGAGACGAGCGCGGAAAAGCCGAAAGTCTGATCCGGGCGCGCGGGAAGCGCGGGGCGCGCCATGCTTGACCTCAGTTGGGGCGAAATCGTTCTGATCGGGACGGTCGCCGTCGTTTTCATCGGGCCGAAGGAACTGCCGGGTGCGCTTCGCACGATGGGCAAGTTCGTCGGCAAGGCCCGCAATATGGCGCGCGAGTTCCAGAGCAACGTGGACGACATGATCCGCGAAGCCGAGCTCGAAGAGGTCAAGAACAAGGTCCAGTCGGCTGCGGGCCTTGCGTCCGGCGGGATCGCCGGGGCGATCCAGAACGCGATCGACCCCAAGGGCGAACTCGAGAAGACAAAGGGCGAGATCGAGAAGGCGATGTCCGCGCCCGAGACGCTTGCCCCGCCGGCGCTAGCCGACCAGACACCGGCGCCGCAGTCTGCCGTTGCGGAAGCCGCACCCGCGGCAGTGCCTGCCGAGCCTTCCACGAAGTCTACCTGACGCGACGAATCCTGTGGCCGATAGCGATCACGACGACAAGAAGATGCCGCTGCTCGAGCACCTGATCGAGCTGCGCCAGAGGCTGCTCTATTCGATCCTCGCGTTCTTCGCCTGCTTCATCCTGGCGTACTATTTCCATTCGCAGATCTTCAATTTCCTCGTCGCACCCCTGCAGCACGTTTTCGAAGGTCAGTCCGGCAGGCGAATGATCTTCACCGCGCCGACCGAGGCCTTTTTCACCTACATCAAGGTCGCGTTCTTTGCGGGCGTGTTTCTGGCATTTCCCGTCATCGCCTCGCAGCTCTGGATGTTCGTGGCGCCGGGTCTCTACAAGCACGAGAAGGGCGCCTTCCGTCCGTTCCTGATCGCCACACCGGTGATGTTCACGCTGGGCGCGGCGCTGCTTTATTACGTCGTGCTTCCCGTGGCGCTGAAGTTCTTCGCGAGCTTCGAGGTGCCGGCAGGCGAAGGGGCCTTGCCGATCCAGCTCGAAGCGAAGATGAGCGAATATCTGTCGCTCGTCATGACGCTCATCCTCGCGTTCGGGATCAGCTTCGAGTTGCCGGTCCTGCTTCTCCTGCTTGTGCGTGTCGGCATCGTTTCGGCCCAGGCACTTGCCGAGAAGCGTCGCTATGCGGTTGTGGCGGTTGTCGCGTTTGCCGGGCTCGTGACGCCGCCCGACGTCCTCAGCCAGCTCTCGCTGGCGATCCCCATGTACTTGCTCTACGAGGCTTCGATCTGGATCGGCTACGCGATCGAACGCCGCCGGAGTGAACGGGAAGAGGCGGAGGACACGCCAAGCGACGCGCCCGCCGCTAAGCCCGCTGCCGCCGCACCGGCGGAGGCAACGGCGCCTGCGGTGCCGGCGACGATCCCGGAGACGGATTTCAACCAGTCTCGTTAATAGACTGATTTAAAGACGTTTTCGGCGATCTGTGGACACCCGACTCGCGTGAACCTTATAACGATTCGGCGCTCCGGGGACGTCGAGTCGCAGCCGTTCGTCAAGCCCCCCGGCCCGGCGCCCTGGTCCGGATGTTCGCAAAGCCGATCGATCTGTCGAAAGCGAGGATCCTCGTCGTCAACGACGACGGCATCGCTTCGCCCGGCATCGCAATGCTCGAAAGGATCGCCCGCAAGTTCGGCGCGGAAGTCTGCGTTGTCGCTCCCGAAAGCGAGCAGAGCGCCGTCAGCCATTCGCTCACGATCCGGCGGCCGCTTCGGGTCCACCGCCTGAAGCAGAACCGCTACACGGTCGACGGCACGCCGACCGACTGCGTGATGCTCGCCATCCAGGAGATCATGCGTGCCGCACCGCCGACGCTCTGCCTTTCCGGCATCAACCGCGGAGGCAATCTTGCCGACGACGTGACCTACTCGGGCACGATCGCCGCCGCGATGGAAGCGACCATCCTCGGCGTACCGGCCATCGCGCTTTCCCAAAACACGACGCCGCCGCATCCGGCAAAATGGGCCACCGCGCAGAAGCATGCCGCGTCGGTCATCAAGCGCCTTGCCCGGCTTGGCTGGCGGCGGGACGTCCTGATGAACGTGAATTTCCCCGACGTGACGAACGCGCGCGTGCGCGGTGTCGTGCGCACGGTGCAGGGCCGCTACAAGACCGGCGACGATATCGTTCGCAATACGGATCCGCGCGGCCAGACCTACTACTGGATCGGAGCGGCCACGCGCGGGCACGACGACCGACGCGGCACCGACATCTGGGCTACCGATCGCGGATACATTTCCGTGACACCGCTGCATCTCGACCTGACCCACCGCGCGACGCTCAAGGCGCTCGCCCGCCATCTGCCGGAGGCCGCGTGAGCACGCCCAACCACCGCATCCGCCTCGTGATGGACCTGCGCGCGGCTGGCATCGCGGATACGTGCGTTCTTTCGGCGATCGAACGCGTACCGCGCGAGGCCTTCGTGCCGCCGACTTTCCGCGATCGCGCATACGAGGATGCCGCGCTGCCGATCGGGCATGCGCAGACGCTGTCGCGTCCGTCTGTCGTGGGCCTGATGACACAGGCGCTGGAGGCGGGCCCGCGCATGAAGGTGCTCGAAATCGGCACGGGGTCCGGCTACCAGACAAGCGTCCTTGCGCGTGTCGTGCGTCGCGTCTACACGATCGAGCGGCATCGCGAGCTGCTCGCGGAGGCCGAAGCGCGCTTCAAGGCCCTGCGCGTGCACAACGTCGTCACGAAGTTCGGCGACGGCTGGCAGGGGTGGCCCGAACAGGCGCCATTCGAGCGGATCCTCGTCACGGCAGCGCCTGCGGACATTCCCGGCGCCCTCGTCGATCAGCTTTCCGAGGGCGGCGTGATGGTCCTTCCGGTCGGGCGCGAGAAACGGACGCAGGCGCTGATCCGCGTGCGCAAGATCGGCGGCCATGCGAAAATGGAAGAACTCGACGCCGTGCGATTCGTGCCGATGGTGGCCGGTCTGCCGGTGTGAGGGCAGGGGCCATGCGCAGGGCGGTGCGTTTCGCGCAAATCGGATTGATTGCAATTGGACTTGCGGCGTGCGCCCGTAGCGGTCCGCCGGCGCCGGTCTATGTGGGATCGTCCGGTCAGCCTGCTCAGGGCAAATCGTCTGCAGTCGTGGTGCTATCTGCAATTTCGCCGGGATCGACATATGTCGTACGGCCCGGCGACACGCTCTATACGATCGCGCGCAGGTCCGGTGTGCCGACGCGCGCCATCATCGACGTCAACCGTCTCGCCCCGCCCTATACGCTCGAGAATGGCACGCGGCTTTCAATTCCGTCGGTCCAGACATACGAAGTGAAGTCCGGCGACACCGTCTCGCAGATCGCGCTGCGCTTTGGCGTTCCGATGCGTGAGCTCGTTCGGGCCAACGCCATCGAGCCGCCCTATGTCATCCGGATCGGCCAGAAGCTGATCCTGCCGGAAACGGTCCAGCCGCCGGCGGTCGTCGCGGCCAATCAACCGCCGGCGCGGATCGCTTCTGCGCCTCGATCGAGCGTCGAATCAACCGCGTTGCCTGCACCTGGACAGGCGCCAAAGCCCGCTGAGACGAATACGCCGGCGCCGACCGTACAACTGCCGTCCCAGCCTGTGCCATCCGCGACACCTGAGCCTGCCCGCCAGGAGGCGAGCACGGGCACGCCGCTACCTCCGGCAAATCCGCCGGCGACACCCCCAGCCTCGGATGTCACGCCGCGCATCGGCGAGGGGCGCATGCAGTGGCCTGTGCGTGGCGTGATCGTCTCCGATTTCGGTCCGAAGGCCGGCGGTTTGCAGAACGACGGGATCAATATTGCCGCGCCGCGCGGCACCGCCTTCCGCGCCGCGGAGAACGGTACGGTCATCTATGCCGGAAATGAATTGCGCGGTTTCGGAAACCTTCTCCTGATCCGGCATGAGGGCGGTGTCGTTACCGCCTATGCGCATGCCGACGAGATCGCTGTCCAGCGAGGCGATCAGGTCCGGCGCGGCCAGACACTTGGACGCGTGGGGTCGACCGGCAATGTCACGAGCCCACAGCTCCACTTCGAGGTCCGCCGCGGAAACCGTGCCGTCAATCCAATGGATTTCCTCGGCACGCAGACCAGCGCCGCGAACTGAGGGATTTCAGGCGGCAAGCTTTTCGGTTTCTCGCGCCGATCGAGCCGGTTCACGTTCCTCGTCGAGGATGCGTTTGACCTCGACCAGTACGTGTTCGAGCGTGAGCGGCGCATTGCCGACGCCAGCCGGGGTGGATAGGGGCGTTTCTCGCTTTGACATGTCCTGCCTCATGCTGCGCGTGCCGGTCCGGTACCGGCCGAATTCATCGCGTCGGAGATGACGGCGAAGGTCGCAACCCAGGCCTCGCGCAGATGCGCATTGAAGGCCGGCCCAAAACATTCCCCCAGCGTTTCGAGCAGCGCGGTTCCGACGGCCGAATAGTGCCGCTTGTCGACGCCATAGCCGACGTGGCGCTTTCCGAGATCGCGCAGCAGGTCGGCCGCGGGGGAGGGCTCGTCCAGCGAACGCACGACCGCGGCCATCGCGGCGATCAGCTTCGTGCCCTGTTCGCGCATGTCGCCCTGAAAGTGGCTGCGGAGGGACGGATCAATTCTGAAAAGATTCTCGTAGAACCGCGCGCCGACAAGCTGATGGCTGGGCGCGATCCTGGCGAAGCTGTCGCGAACGAGCCGGATCTGCTGGGGCGTCATCCGAATCCTCCAATTCCCGTTTCCGGAAGCGACGACAAGCGTATGCCCGCCATGTATCAGGAGGATTTCCGTAGCACCGTTCTATTGTTTCAATTGTTTCAGGGGGAGCCCGTCGAAGACCCCGGCACGAACATGTACCCGGCACCACGAACGGTCCGCAGGACCTCGGGCTTGCCCGGATCCCGTTCGATTTTCCGGCGAAGGCGCGCGATGCGGATGTCGATGCTGCGGTCGAAGGGCTCCCATCGCTTGTGGTGCGCCAGCTCAAGCAACCGGTCCCTGTCCAGTGGGCGGTTCGGATTTGCCGCGAATGCCGCAAGAAGGTCGAACTCCATGCTGGTAATCGGGACGTCCTGGCCGGCCGCGTCGGTCAGCCGGCGCTCCTCAAGATCCAGCACGCAGGTTCCCATGGCGATCTTCCGGCCAGCCCCTTCGTGTGGACCGGCGGCCGGGAAGACGGGCTTGCGCCGGCGCAATACGCTGCGCACGCGCGCCAGCAGTTCGCGGAGGTCGAACGGCTTTGCAACATAGTCGTCCGCGCCGACCTCGAGCCCGACGATCCGATCAACGGTCGCATCGGCGGCCGTCAGCATCACGATCCCGGGATTGCCATTTTCCCTGAGCCAGCGGGCAAGACTCAGGCCGTTCTCGCCCGGCATGTTGAGATCGAGCAGGACAAGATCGGGTGCGCACTCCGATATCCGGACACGTGCCTGAGCCGCATCGGCAGCTACTCTCGTCAGAAAACCATGGGATGAAAAATACTCGGCAAGAAGCTCCTGAATGCCCGCCTCGTCGTCCACGATCAGTATGCGTGACGGCTCAGACAATCGTATGGCTCCGATATTGCTATCGGGGCATTAATGCACGAAGTCGAGCCTCCTGCGCAATCGCGATGGCCTAGTCCAGGCGCTTGCCAAGCTGGCCGGCCAGATCCTGGACGAACTGCCAGGCAACGCGCCCGGAGCGCGCACCGCGCGTGACCGACCATTCGTTTGCGCGTGCGCGGAGCTCGTCGACCGGCAGATCGAGGCCATAGCGCTTCGCATAGCCTTCGATCATCGCGAAATACGTGTCCTGATCGGCATTGTGGAATCCGAGCCAGAGTCCGAAGCGGTCGGAAAGGGAGACCTTCTCCTCGACGGCCTCGCCCGGATTGATGGCCGTCGACCTTTCGTTCTCGATCATGTCGCGCGCCATGAGATGGCGGCGGTTGGACGTGGCATAGAAGACGACATTCTCCGGTCGGCCCTCGATGCCGCCGTCGAGGACTGCCTTTAGGGACTTGTACGCGGCGTCCTGCCCGTCGAAGGAGAGGTCGTCGCAGAAGACGATGATCCGGCGATCGCGGCCGCGCACGTGCGCAAGCAGACGCGGGAGGGAAGGGATATCCTCGCGGTGGATCTCCACCAGCGCCAGCGCCCGCGGACGCTCGGCATTGATGGTGGCGTGCACGGCCTTGACGAGCGACGATTTGCCCGTGCCGCGCGCGCCCCAAAGAAGAACGTTGTTCGCCGGCAGTCCGTCGGCGAAGCGGCGCGTGTTGTCGTAGAGGATCTCGCGCTGGCGCTCGACGCCGCGCAGCAGATCGAGGTCCACGCGGTTCACCTTCGCGACGGTTTCAAGGCGCTTGCCGTCCGCGTTCCAGACGAAGGCATCGCCGGCGTCGAGGTCGGCGGAAATCGTTGCCGGTGGCGCGATGCGGTCGAGCGCGTCGGCAATGCGGGTCAGGAGGGCGGCGATCTTCGACTCGTCCATGGCGTGGATGTCCCGGCGCGGAAATTGTGGCAGGCGAATGGCGGCCGGAAGCTATCCCCCGTGGCCGCAAGTGGTCAATCCGAAAGGCAAAATCCGCCGGAATGGGCCGTTGCAATTCGGGGCGGGGTGGCTATAGTCGCGCCCCGGCCCAGACCAGACACAGAAGACGGAGCCCCGCTCGATGTTCATTTCGCCCGCCTACGCCCAGACCCCCGGCGGTGGAGCAGCCGATATCCTGCCGCAGCTGCTGCTGATGGGCGCGGTGTTCGTCGTGTTCTACTTCCTGCTGATCCGTCCGCAGCAGAAGAAGGTCAAGGAACACAAGGCGATGATCGACGCCGTCAAGCGCGGCGATCGCGTCGTGACGTCCGGCGGCCTGATCGGCACGATCCAGCGCATCGTCTCGGACCGCGAGGCGATCCTCGAGATCGGCGAGGGCGTGCGCGTGCGGATCATGCGCGCGATGATTTCGGAGGTCATGGCCAAGACCGAGCCGCTCGCCGCCGACGACAAGGCCGAGAAGGCGGAGAAGAAGGCGCCGGCCGGTCCGACTTTTTGGCAGATGCTGGGCATCCCGGAAGGTGCGGGTCAGGCCGAAGTCGATGCCGCGATCGGCGCCAAGGGCGGCGACCCGGCCTTGGCCGAGGCTGTCGATACCCTGAAGGATCCGGTCAAGCGCAAGCTCTATTCGCGCCTTGGCCATGCCGAGTACGTTGCCACGCTGAAGGACTGACGCCCCCGCTCGCCGGGCGCGTCCCGAACCGCCGATGCTGTTTTTCGCGCGTTGGAAAGTCTGGACCATCCTCGCCATCTGTCTGGCGGGCGTGGTCCTGTCCGTCCCGAATGTGCTGCCGCGCCCGGCGTGGTGGCCCTACGCGATGAATCTCGGGCTCGACCTGCGCGGCGGCTCGTACCTGCTGCTCGAGGTCGACATGCCGGCGGTCGTGCGCGAGCGCATCGTCACGATCCAGGACCAGGTGCGCACGCGCATGCGTGCGGCAAACATCCAGATCACCGGGATTTCGGGCCGCGACAGCTCGGTAGTCTTCCAGGTTCGCGATCCGGGCCTGCTGCAGGATGCCGTGAAGAACCTGCGCGAGATCGTGACTCTCGTGGGCAGCGGCGCGCTTGGCGCCGGCACGCCGGATCTGGACATCCAGTCCACGCCCGACGGCACGGTTACGATTACGCTGACCGAGGTGGCGTTGCGCGACAAGGCGACGCAGGCCGTGCAGCAGTCGATCGAGATCGTCCGGCGGCGCATCGACGAAACGGGCGTGAACGAGCCGCAGATCGCCCGGCAGGGCGCGAACCGCATTCTCGTCCAGTTGCCCGGCGTCGACGATCCCGACCGCATCAAGAAGCTGCTCGGCACGACGGCACGCATGACGTTCCGCCTGCTCGACGCCAATGTTGATCCCAATTCCGGCCAGCGCCCGCCACCGGGCGTCGAGATCCTGAAGGCCGAGAACGAGCGCCGTGCCGACGGCCTGCCGACCGCCTATGCGGTGCGCCAGCGCGTCGAGGTGGAAGGCTCCAATCTCGTCAAGGCTTCGGCCGGTACGAACCCGCAGACGGGCGAATGGATCGTCAATTTCGAGTTCGACTCGCTTGGCGCACGCCGGTTTGCCGACGTGACGCGCCAGAATGTGGGCCGTCCGTTCGCCATCGTGCTCGATGACAAGGTGATCAGCGCGCCCGTCATCCGCGAGCCGATCACGGGCGGCCGTGGCCAGATTTCCGGCCGCTTCACCGCGCGCGATGCGCAGGATCTCGCCGTCCTGCTGCGCGCTGGCGCGCTGCCTGCGCCGCTGACAATCGTCGAGGAGCGTACGGTCGGCCCCGATCTGGGCGCCGACGCCATCCGCGCGGGCATCGCGTCGATCCTCGTCGGCATGGTTCTCGTCTTCATCTTCATCGTGTGGAGCTACGGGCTGTTCGGGGTGTTCGCCTGCATCGGCCTGATCGCGAACCTGTTCCTGACGGTCGCGTGCCTTTCCTTGCTGCAGGCGACGCTCACATTGCCCGGCATGGCGGGCCTGTTGCTGACCCTTGGGCTATCTGTCGACGCAAACATCCTGATCAACGAGCGTATCCGCGAGGAAACGAAGCTCGGCAAGACACCGTTCGCCGCGATGGAAGCGGGATTCTCGCGCGCCTTCTCGACGATCGTGGACTCGAACCTGACGACGCTCATCAAGATGATGCTGCTGTTCGCCTTCGGATCGGGCCCGGTGCGCGGATTTGCCGTGACGATCACGCTTGGCATCATCACGTCGATGTTCACGGCGACCGTGCTCGTCCGCCTCATGATGGTCACCTGGCTGCGCGCGCGCAAGCGCGACGCCCTGCCGGTCTGACGGGGATATCTCGGAAATGATCAGCTTCTATCCCCGCCTGCGGATCTTCCCGAAGAAGACCGACATCAAGTTCATGAAGGGCCGCTTCGCGGGCCTCGGGCTTTCGGCGCTGCTGTCGATCCTGTCGGTGGTCCTCTATTTCCATCCCGGCATGAACTACGGCATCGACTTCAAGGGCGGTATTGTGATCGAGGCGCGCACGCCCGAGGCGGCCGACTTTCCCGCTCTGCGTGGAATCCTTGCGCAGCAGGGCGTCGGGCAGGCCGGTCTCCAGCAGTTCGGCTCTCCCAACGACGTTCTGATCCGTCTCGAGCGGCAGCCCGGTGACGATGCAGCCCAGCAGCGCGCGGTCGAACGCGTTCGTACCGCCCTGCAGAAGGCGGTTCCGGGCCTGCAGGTACGGCGTGTCGAGGCCGTCGGCGCGTCGGTCTCGGAGGAGCTTTTCCGGAACGGGATGCTCGCTCTGGGCCTCAGCCTTGTCGCGATGCTGCTCTACATCTGGTTCCGCTTCGAGTGGCAGTTCGGCATCGGCGCGGTCGCCACACTCGTGCTCGACGTGACCAAGATGATCGGCTTCTACGTCGTGACGGATTTTCAGTTCAATCTCGTCGCGATCGCGGCCTTGCTGACGGTCATGGGGTATTCGATCAACGATAAGGTCGTGGTGTACGACCGCGTGCGCGAGAACCTGCGCAAATACAAGTCGATGACCCTGCGCGACCTGATCGACCTGTCGATCAACGAGACGCTTTCGCGCACGATCGGCACCTCGCTCGCCACGTTCCTTGCCACGCTGCCTCTGGCGCTGTTCGGCGGCGAGGCGCTTGAGGAATTCGCCTGGACGATGCTGTTCGGGATCATTCTTGCGACTTCGTCCTCGATCTTCATCGCGGCCCCGATCCTTCTCTTCCTTGGCGAGGACCGGCTGCGCCGGGGCCCGCCGCCCGGCAAGGACGTGGCGGCACCGGCCGCGTCGGCCTGAGGCGACCGCCCGTGGGCGCCCCTCCGCCGGCCCCGCATCCCGACCGGAAGGTTGTCGACGCGTATGGCAAGGGTGTCATCACGATCCGCGGCGAAGCTTTCCGGGCACCGATCGTCCTGTTGCCGGATGCCGTGCTCCCGTGGACCTTCGGCGAAATCGGCGCGTTGACGGCCGACGATTTCGTGCAGCTCACGTCACTTGAGAAATCCCGCCGGCCCGCGATCCTCCTGATCGGCATGGGCGCGCGCGCGCTGTTCGTGAAACCCGCCGTACGCACCGCCCTGCGCGATGCCGGGATCGTGGCGGACCTGATGGATACGGGCGCGGCCTGTCGGACCTACAACGTCCTGCTGGCCGAGGAGCGGCGCGTCGCAGCCTGTCTCGTGCCGGTCTGAACCCCAAACGAAAACGGGGCCCCGAAGGGCCCCGCATCCGTCTCCGGAGCGATGTGTTCTTCAGCCGCCGGCGATGTTCTGCGCCGCGACCATGAAGTAGAGCAGCGGAACCGAGAACATCGTGTTGAAGCGGCTGGTGATCATCGCCGTGCGTGCCGCCTTCTTCTTGGCGTCGGCATCGGCCTCGACCATGCCCAGCGCGATCTTCTGGTTCGGCCAGATGATGAACCAGACGTTATAGGCCATCACCAGGCCCAGCCACATGCCCACGCCGATCAGCTTGGAGGCACCCGTG
>JAEUKX010000053.1 GCA_016794025.1 Rhodospirillales bacterium
TCACTCGAGGGGATAGCGCAGCCGCCAACCGTTGGCGCCGCGCTCCCAGATCTCCTGGTTGCGATGCTGATCGACGATCTTCTCGAATTCGGGGCGCGTCAGGCCGAGATAGTCGAGATTCTCGCCGAAGAAGGTGTTGGGAAACTCGTCGTCGTGCTTGCGCGCGAGGGATAGGCCTTCTGCGCGCGTCATCTGGCGATTCTGGATCATGCGGCACGCGTCGCGCGTGGCGCGGCCGAAGCCGAATTTGACGTACTGCATGTAGTAGTAGAGGTTGTCGATCTTGTCGTCGAGACTGTCGAAGTCGGTGAAAGTCCCGTCGGTGCGTCCCTTCGGGTCCGTGCGGAACGAGGGCATCGCCTTCTTCATGTACTGCCAGTTCTCGTACATGCTCCAGCGGAAGAAGTAGGCAAAGTAGAGGGCGTTTACGCCGACTCGCTCGACCGCGGCAACATCAGGATAGAGATACGGCGCCAGATCCCTCTCGCCCACCGTTCCGTCCATCCAGTTGGCCGGATCGTCGCCGATCTGGTTCTCGAGGACTTCGGCCAGATCGCGCCGCTTTCGGTGCTCATCGCTCAGCACCCGCCCGCCGTATTCGCTCTCGCCATGTTCGGCGTAGAAGATCAGCGGGATCTCGTACCCGACCGCAATCTGCACGGGAACCGCGTTGATCCCGGCGTCCCAGTGAACCTTCGGATTGCCGCGCTCGCGGAAGAACCTGCCTGCCAGCCGGCGCGAAACAAGCTGGTTCGGGCGCACCATCAGGTGATCGAAGCCGAGATTGAGGAACGATTCCCGATTGGCGGCGCCGATCTCGTTGGGCAATAGCGGCGAGAACGTCACCAACAACGGATTGAGGCCGAACTCGAACTTGAGGCGATGGGCGACATAGCTCGAGTCCTTGCCGCCGCTCCACGGCACGATGCAGTCATAGGAGCCGCGCTTGGGACGATAGCGGTCGACATAGGCCGTGAACTCGCGCCGGCGGGCATCCCAATCGATGGCGTCCTTCTCGCGCGCCGTGTGGCACGCGTTGCAGATGCCTTGCGCATCGAAAACGATGCGCGGACGCGTGTCCGGCATAAGGCACGTCTTGCAATAGCGCACGACGGTCGCGCGGCTGGCGATCACATTCTTTCCCTTACGAAATCCTGACCGGTATGCCGGCGCCCGAAAGGTACATCTTGGCGCTGGCGATGCTTGTTTCGGTGAAGTGGTAGATGTTCGTCGTACATGCCGCGTCAACGTCGGCATCGCGGAAGGCATCGGCGAAATGCTTCCAGTTTCCCGCACCGCTTGCCACCAGCACAGGCACGCGGACGGCCGCACGCACGCGACGGGCAAGTTCGATATCGTAGCCCTGTAGCGACCCGTCACGCTCGATCGACTGGACGAGAATTTCCCCTGCGCCATCGGCCTCGAGCCGTTGCGCCCACGCTTCGGCTGAAAGGCCGGTGCTGCGCGCGCCAAATCCGACCATCGCCTCATAGCCCGCATCGGTCTTTCGTGCGTCCACGCAACCCACCACGCACTGCACGCCGTACCGGCGAGCAATCTCGCCGACAAGGGCCGGACGCTCGAACGCGCCGGTGTTGACCACGACCTTGTCGGCACCGATCGCCATCAGCCGACGCACGTCGTCGAGCGAGCGCACGCCGCCGCCCGCCGAGAGCGGCACAAAACAGCGCCTGGCAAATTCGGATACGACGGCCTCGAAATTCGCCCGCTCGCCCGCTCCGGGACGCGTGACGTCGAGAACGACGATTTCATCGGCCGACCACGCATCGACGAAATCGAGCGTGTAGCGATAGTCCGGCACGAACGTCTTCGTACGGAAGAGCACGCCGTCATTGAACGTGAGAACCGGAATTACGCGCTTGCAGAGCATGCGTCAGGCGCGGTCGAGGAAGTTCGCAAGCATGCGAAGTCCGTGACGCTGGCTCTTCTCGGGATGAAACTGCGTGCCGTACACGTTGTCCTTCTGCAGCACGGCCGCGAACGGCTCGCCATAGTCGCACTCGCCGACGACCGCTTCGGTGTCATTCGTATCGATGCGGTAGCTGTGCACGAAGTAGAAGAGCGCGTCGTCCGGAACACCGTCGAAAAGCACGCTTTCGCGCGTGCGGCGTACCCGGTTCCAGCCGACATGCGGCACGCGGACGCCTTTTGCCTCGTCAATTCGCGCGACGTCCGATCCGATCCATCCAAGTCCGTTCGTGTCGCCAAACTCGGCGCTTCGGCGCGTGACGAGCTGCGCGCCGAGACAGATGCCAAGCAGCTTCTTTCCCTCGCCGCGCACCAGCCGCTCGAGCCCGTCGACCAATCCGCGCGCCGCAAGGTTCGCCATGGCATCGCCAAACGCGCCGACCCCCGGCAGGATGAGCTTGTCGCAGGCAGAAAGCGTCTCGATCCTGTCGGAAATGTCCGCGGAGTGTCCGATCTTCTCGACCGCGCCGGCAACCGACCGCAGGTTGCCCATTCCGTAGTCGACGATACCGACCCGCATCACGCCGCCAACGCTCCGGCGCCCTTCGCCGCGCGATCGAGGAACAGGCGCGCGCTGACAAAGGAGAACATGAACTTTGAGAGGCTGTTGTCGGTCAGATCCGAGTCCATCCAGGTTTCGAACTTCGCACGATCGACGATGTCGAAGATCGGCCCGGGTTCCAGAAGGCGGGCGCGCACGTCGGCATCCTGACGGTCAAGAACCGTGTCGATCGACGCGTTGAATCCGCGCTTGCGGCGATCGAACAGGATTTCCGCCGGCGCGATGCCGCGCCCGGCCGCGCGCAGCAGCCATTTCGGCATCCCGTCCTGCACGAGATGCTCCGCGGGCACGGAGTAGGCGAAGTCGACCAGTTCGCGATCGAGATAAGGTGAGCGATTCTCGACGGAGAAGCGCATCGAATTGAGGTCGTCTTCGCGCAGGATGACCGGGACGATTTCCTGCGTCAGTTCATTGAGCATTCGGTTCCGCAGCGTCTCGGCACAGAATACCACCTCGCGCTTCGGAGGAACCGTCTCGACGCGCATCATCGAGGCAAAAAGCGCGCGGTCGGGGTGGAGATGGCGTCGATCGGAGGGATCGCGGGCAAAAGTCTTCGGATCCTGCAGGAAGGGATTGCGCACGCTCGCGCCAAAGCCCTTGCGCCACCCGGCTTCGAGCTCCGCGTAGTCGGCGCGACCCGACATCGACGCAAGCCAGAAGGCGTAGTGGTCGTAATAGCCCGTGAAGATCTCGTCGGCGCCCGTCCCGGATATCGCGACCTTGTAGCCATGTGCGGCGATCGCCTCGGACAGGAACTCGTGGACATAGTACGAGATGGTCGCCACGGGGGCGCAGTGATAGCCGACCTGCGCCTCGAGACGGTCCAGAAAGCCATCCGGACTGGGTCGAACGACGTGGTGACGGCAACCGAGTTCCCGGACAGTCAGCGCGATCGATCCGCTTTCGTCGTATCGAGGGTCTGCATCAACGACGGAGAACGCATGAACCGGATAGCCGAAGCGCTTGGCCGCCATGCACGCGAGCACGGTCGAGTCGACTCCGCCGCTGAGACAGAACGCGATCGGAACATCCGCACCGAGCCGCAATTCGACCGCACGCTCGACACGTGCGCGCGCCTCGGCCTCGGCATCGGCGAGCGACATCTTCCGCGGGACTACGCGCGGGCGCCAATGCGCGCCGGTCTCGGACGCGCACCCCGCGGCAAGCCGCAGATATCCGCCGGCAGGTATCTCGGTGACGCCTTCAAACCAGGCACCGGTTCCGACGTCGCGGTAGCCGTTGACGAGATAGCGCGCAAGGCGGTCGAGGTCAGGCTGCAACGGCCGCGCGGCGAGTATTTCCAGAAAATCCACCTGCGAGCCGAATGCGATTTCGCCGTCGCGTTCGAGAATGTAGAGCGGCTTTTCGCCGAATGCGTCTCGGCCCAGTATCAGGTCGCCGCTGGCCCTGTCGACGAGCGCCAGCGCCCACATGCCCTCGAAGCGCGCGAAGGCGGCCACGCCCCAGGCCTCCCAGGCGCGCGCGACTACCTCCGTGTCTGATCGCGTGCGGAACGCGATGCCGCGACCTTCAAGTTCCTTGCGCAATTCCCGCCAGTTGTAGATCTCGCCGTTGAAGACGAGGACGCAGCTCGTGGTCTCGAAGGGCTGATTGGCGCGTGGATCAAGGTCGACGATCGCAAGTCGGCTATGGAACAGTTCGGCGCGAGATCCGGCTGCGCTGCCGCGCCACGCTCCATGCGCGTCGGGTCCGCGGCTGCGCATGGCACGCGCAAGCCGTTCCGCGCGCTCACGCGCCAGCGGACGATCCGACACGCGGCCGGCGATCCCGCACATTCCGGTCAGACCGCCGATCGCGGGATCAATTCGCCGCGCTTGAGGGTCACACCAAGCTTCCGGCCCACGACCGATGCGCGTTCGCCTGCGGCAAATTCCGTCTGCGGGCGCGCGTACATCACGTCGGCTTCCGCCAGCACCACACCGGCCGGAAGATCGCGCGCCGCAACAAGCCCCTTGCGGACCGCCTTCAGATTTGGAAGCTCGCTCGCCATGCGTTGCTTGGCGGCCTCGCCAAGACTCGCCTTGATGCGCGGCAGGACGGCCAGCAACGACCTCAGATCGTCGGGCTCGAAAGAAAGCGCATGGTCCCGGAATTCGCGCCCGGTCTTGCGGTCGGTGAAGTGGACCTCGACCATTGCCGCGCCGTGCGCGGCCGCCGCATAGCAGGCTTCCGGCCCGATCACATGGTTCGAATATCCGACGCGCAGGCCCGTCTTCTGCGCGAGATACGGCACGCCAAGCACCGATGCTTCCTCGATCGGCGCCGGATAGGCCGATACGCACTGCATGAGCACCAGCCGTTCGCGCAACGCGGCCGCACCGACCTCGTCACGTACCCAAGCAACGGCGCGCTCGACCTCCTCCATCGTCCCGAGGCCGGTCGACAGGATCACCGGCTTGCCGGTGCGCGCGGCGGCTCGAATGACCGGCTCAAAATCGAGGTCGCCGCTGGCAATCTTGATCGCCGGGAACAGCTCGGCAAGAAGCGGGACCACGTCATCGCTCACGGCGGTCGAGAACATTGCCACGCCGAGTTCGGCCGCTTCGCGGGCAAGACGCCTGTGCGTCGCCTCGTCGAGGCAGAAGCCGGTCACACGCGCGAGTCGCGCAGGGTCGCTCGCGGATGCATAGCGTGCGGGCGTAAATGTCTGGAACTTGACCGCATGCGCCCCCGCCTGCGCGGCCAGCCGAAGAAGGCGCGACGCAGCGTCTGGATCGCCTTCATGATTGACGCCGATTTCGGCGACGACCGCGATATCGCGGTCGAGATCGCACCCGAAAAGTCGCATGTGGATTGGCCTTTGCGCAGGAAGGTGGGCGGCGCCGGGGTCCGGGCAAGCTACCGCAGACCGGGTGAAATGCGATTTCACCGAGCCGGGCGCGCGCGCATGGACTTACGCCGCTGCCAAAGCCACGTCAAGCGATTTGTTCATCTTGTGAACATTGTTTTTATTATATTTTTCAATATGATATGCGCATATTTTCGGCATGCCGATGGGCTGCCCTGTGCGAATTGAGAGCCCTGCCCGATTGAAGTATGGTCCGCCTCATCTTTTGCGCCGAGTCGCGCCCTCGACAAATCCGGACATGTATACGAACTCAGCCTTCGACAGCGCCAAGGACAAAGCCGCCGCAGGCAAGGACGAGACGTCGGTACGCTCGATGTACGAGCGCGCGCCCTATCCAGGCCTTGGTGCCGGCCT
>JAEUKX010000081.1 GCA_016794025.1 Rhodospirillales bacterium
CTGCACGGCTGCGCGCTACGCGCTCAACAAGAGCCGCATGGTGCCGATCGCGGAATACAGCCGCGACAGCCTGCGCGAACTGCGCGCCGAGACCGGAATCGCCTACGACGAGCGCAGCCTCGGCACGCTGCAGCTTTTCCGGACGCAACGCCAGCTCGACGGCGTGGGCTCGGATGTGGCCGTGCTCCGCTCGTTCGGCGTGCCCTTCGAGGTGCTGGACCGCGCAGGCTGCGTAAGCGCCGAACCGGCACTGGCGCGCGTCCGGGAGAAGTTCGTCGGCGGCCTGCGCCTGCCGAACGACGAGACCGGCGATTGCCATCTGTTCACGGCAAGGCTGGCGGAGATGGCCGCAGCGCTCGGCGTGCGCTTCCGCTACGGCACGCGCATAGACGCGCTGACGGTCGCGGGCGGCCGGATCGAGAGTGTCGCGACCGATGCCGGCCCGCTGGCGGCGGACGCCTACATCGCCGCACTGGGCAGTTACACGCCACGGCTGTTGCGGCCGCTCGGGCTGCGCTTGCCGGTCTATCCCGTCAAGGGCTACTCGATTACGGTGCCGGTCACCGATGCGGCCGCGGCACCGGAATCGACCGTGATGGACGAGACGTACAAGGTCGCAATCACGCGGCTGGGCGAGCGTATCCGCGTCGGCGGCACGGCCGAGATTTCCGGCTTCGACACGACCTTGCGCGAAAGCCGGCGCGCGACGCTCACGCATTCGGTGGGCGACCTCTATCCCGGTGGCGGCGATCTTTCGCGCGCGACGTTCTGGTGCGGCCTGCGCCCGATGACGCCGGACGGACCGCCGGTGATCGGGCGCACGCCGGTCGGCAACCTGTTTCTCAATACCGGCCACGGCACGCTGGGCTGGACGATGGCCTGCGGATCCGGCCGCGCGCTTGCCGATCTTGTCTCGGGCAAGGCGCCTGCGGTCGATCTCGACGGGCTATCGCTGGGACGCTATTGAAACGACCCGCCGAACTTCGATCTGAATGCGTCCGGGTCGAGAGGCTTGGAGAACAGATATCCCTGTATCTCGTCGCAACCCAAATCGGCAAGCCGCGCCAATTCGTCCTGCGTTTCAACACCCTCGGCAACGACGCGCATGCCCATCGCGTGTGCCATCGAGATCATCGACGCTACCACCAGACGGGCCTGCGTACTGTCGCCCATCGCCCGCACAAACGACCGGTCGATCTTCAGCGCGTGGAACGGCAAGGTCGCGAGATAGCCAAGCGAAGAGTAGCCGGTTCCGAAATCATCAATGTAAAGTTTTGTGCCAAGGGCCGAAAGGCGCGTCAGGACGTCCTTGGCGCGGTCGGGATCTTCGGCAAGCGCGCTTTCAGTCACTTCAACCTCGATCAGATTTCCAGGTGAGCCCGGCGCGCGCATCTGCTGCTCGAGCCAATTTATGAAATCGCCATCGAGCAGATTCTTCGTCGACAGATTGATCGCAACAGGCAGGACAATGCCCGCGTCACGCCACGCGGAAACCTGCGCAAGGGCCATTTCAACGACGAGATATGCAATCGGACGAATCAATCCGGAGGATTCGGAAACCGGAATGAACTGTGCCGGTGACACAAAGCCACGCTTGGGATGCTGCCAGCGAAGCAACGCTTCTGCCCCACATGGCGTTTCAGCGCCAACAGCGACCTTGGGCTGGAAATTGAGCGAAAGCGTTCGCTGCGCAACAGCCGCCCGAAGATCGGCCGTCAGGGCAAGACGCTCCGCATACTCCTGGTCGCTCATGCCGCGATAAACGGCATAGGATTTGTCGCTGCGCACGCAATCGCGCGCCGCAATGGCGGACCGGCGCAGGAGGTCATCCCCGTCGCTGCCGTGGATCGGATGGATGCTGGTGCCGACAGTCACGGGAATATGCACGTCCCGACCGTCGATCTCGACCGAGGCGGCACTTGCCGCTGCCAGAGCCTGCGCGACTTCTCCGGCGGCAATTTCATCGTCGGCCTCGATGACAAGCGCGAACTCGTTCGTGGCGGTCCGCGCGAGCGTGCCTTCGACGCCTGGCACGGTTCGCAGCCTGTTGGCCAAATCGCGCACGATCGTGTTGCCGAGAATGTAGCCGAACCCGTCGAAGATCTCCTGCAGTGCAGGCAAGTGCAGCGTTGCAATGTACGTGCGTCGCGACGGATCGTTGTGATCAAGGCGCTTTGCAAGGTTCCGCAGGAATAGGATGCGGTTGGGCAAACTCGTCAGGGCATCGTGCGTAAGTGCACGCTCGGCGAGGGCCTCGGCCGCAGAGCGCCGTGCGGTTTCGCGAATCGTGCGAATACCCGAGGAAAGATCGTCTGCAAGCTCCTCCAGCAGCGCCAACTCGGGCCCGTCGAACGCATCGTCGTCTGACGCAACGAGCGTCAGGGTACCGATCGTTTCTCCGTCGATCTTGAGCGGGAGCGATGCGATGGCCGCAAAGCCCCTGCGGAGCAGCTCGTCGCGCCACAACTCGAAGCGCGGATTCGAAGCGACCGAGCGAACGACGTCTGGCCGCCCTGTTCGGATCGCGGTTCCGACGGTGCCTTGACCGCGCGCGTCGCTCCCCCACGTCGGCGCGGCGACGACATTGAAATCGGCGCCATCGCCGAAACTTGCGATCTGTTCGACTGAACGGCGCGCGTCGTCGTGCCGATAGCCGACGAACGCGAACCGATAGCCGCCGGATTCGACCGCAACCCGACACATCGCCTTGACCAGTGCGATCTCGTCATTCTGCCCGTGGGCGGCACGATTTCCCGCGCTGAGGGTGCGGTATGCTCGGATTGTTCGTTGCCCGACCGCCGCAAGCTCGTCGATTTTTCGAGCCAACGGCCCCACGATATGCCTGACGTAGTCGACCCCCGTCCGCGCAGTCCAGTCGCCACTCCCGATCTTGTCGGTCGTATCGAAGAGTTTGCGGATTGGTGCCACGACCAGATGACGCGATGCGCTCCAGCCGATCAATCCGACGAGCATCAGGCTCGCCGCGAGCATCATCAAGCCATTGCGCAACGTCTCGCTGGCCGCGGCATCGATCTCGGAAATCGGGATGCCGACACGCACAAAAAACGACGTGTCCGGAATTCGGACAAACGCGATCTGCCGAGCGATGCCGTCAAGTCCGGCCGAGTACGCATAGCCTTCGCTTTGCGTCTCAACGGTCTTCGAGAATGCCTCTGCTTCGATTATCCGCTTTCCGACAAACAGATCGGGCGACGGCGATCGGGCAATGATGCGTCCGTCGCGATGCGAAATGCTGACAATCGTGTTTTCCGGCAACTTGAGGGATTCGAGCAGATCCTGCGTCCACGCAAGATTGAGGCCGGCAGCGATGACGGCTTGCACCGTTCCATCGCGAACGACAGGCTGCGCGGCAACGACCGTCCACGTGTTCGACACGCGCGACTGGATGGGCGCGCTCATGCTCGCCCGCTTTGTTTCGACGGCCTCGCGGAAGTAGCTGCGGTCGCCGAGACTTGTCGTGGCATCGATTGCCGCAGTCGAGCACTTCACCTGCCCGTCCGGCTCGGCAACCGCAAAGCGAAAATAGATCGGCGCAAGCTCGACAAGCTCGTAGAACTCTTGCCCGCACGCCGACGTGCTGTTCCATTTGCTGGATTCGGCGAGATATCTGAGCTGCGCGTCGACCTGATCGAGCGCCTCGCGTTGCGCATAGGCTGCAACCCGGGCTATGCCAAGCGCCTCGGTCCGGATCAGCTCAAGCCGGCTGTCGCGCAGATGCTGGGCCGCCTGGAGCGCGACAATTGCCGAGGGCGCAGAAATCAGCACCGTGAGAAGAACGATGCGCAACCATAACGCGCGTGAGCGTCCGCCTATTTCACCCTCATTGAAGAGGTTGACCGCAAGAAAAGCATGGAATGTATGCTGTGTAAATAATACTTAAGTTTATTTGGTTGCAATCTTTGATATGCATTTGCGAATTAAATGGAAAATATGTCGAAAAATTTATAAGAGTAATGCGTAGCAAATTTCGCCTAAAGATAGTTTCACATTCTCCGATACTTGGGCGCGCCGCCGCACGGACAATCGCAGGTCATGGCGCCGAATCGCTTTGTACCAAACGGTCATGCCGCCAGCGGATCGAACTGATGACGGCCGCGCACAGCGCGAAGGCGGCCGCAAGCAGCAACGCGGTCTTCAGGGCAAGACCGTCCGGCGCATGGTCGAAAAGCAGTGACATCGCCAGCGCGCCGACCGTCTGCCCCATCAGTCTTGCGGTGCCCTGCATGCCGCCGGCAGCCCCGCTGCGCTTTTTCGGTGCCGAAAGCAGCAGCACCTGGTTGTTCGCCGTCTGGAAGAGGCCGAACCCGACGCCGCACAGCACGATCCCGGAAACGACCGGAGTCAGGCTGTCGGACGACGACCACACGCCGCACACGACAAGCCCCAATGCCAGCGCGCTTCCGCCAGCCGCGCATATGAGGCCCGTGGGCATGCGCTTGGAGAGTCGCGCGGACACAGGTGCGGTTGCGGCGACGAGAAGCGGCCATACCATCATGACGGAGCCCGCCGTGAAGATGCTGCGGCCCATCTCGTGCTGGATGAGGAACGGCAGCGCCAGATATCCCAGTGTCTGCCCGGAGAAGCAGGTGATCGAGGCCGCAACGGAATAGCGGAACGACCCGTTGCGGAACAGGTCAATGGGAATGAGCGGCGCTTCCTGGCGGCGCGCGCGCAGGATCAGCGCGGCAAGGCAGATGGCCGCAACCGCCAGCATCGCCCAGCCCTCGATCGCGCGGGTTGCGGCCATGTCCGCCCCCAGCACGAGCAGCACGAAAAATCCGGTGTTGAGCGCCGCACTCGGCCCGTCGAGCCGCCGGCCCGAGCCGGACGGCCGCGGCAGGTTGCGCGACGCGAGGATCACGAGCGCACCGATGGGAATGTTGACGATGAACAGCCACGGCCAGTCCGCGACCGAGAGGATCATCGCGCCGACCGGCGGGCCGGCGGCCGAAGACAGCGCCACCATCATCGCGTTCCATCCCAGCGCGTGCGCCAGCAGCTCCGGACGGAACGTGAAGCGGATCATCATCGCGCCCAGCCCCATGATCGCGCCACCGCCGAGACCCTGCACGAAGCGCGCGGAGACGAGCACCGGCATGTTCGGCGCCAGCGCGCAAGCAGCCGACGCAAGCGTGAAGAGCACGACACCCGAGACATAGACCTTCCTGCCACCGACGCTTTCCCCGATGGCCGAACAGGGCAGCAATGCCACGACGACACCAAGCTGATAGGTGGTCACAATCCAGACCGCGTCGCCGGCCGAGACGCCGAAGGAATGCGTGATCGACGGCAGGGCGATGTTCGCGATGGCGCCGTCGAGGACCACGAGCGTCACGGTCGTCAGGATCACCGCCAGCGAAAGCCCGGCATGGCGCGCCTGCTGGCTGTCGGCGGTTTCGGCGGATACCGGCGGCGGACGGTCGGGTTGCATGCGGATCGCGGTCGGCGGAGGGGGTGTCTGAACGGGGATGCAGGCTGATGCTAGCGCGGATATCCCACCGCGCGCACCGCCCGGACGCACGGTGGAGCCATGATGGCCGCGCAAAGGTCGCGGCCGCCGGCGCAGCATTGCATTGGATCGTTGCGGATGCATACTTGCGACATGCAAGACCGGGATGATCCAGCAACGCTCCAGTATCGGTACAGTGCCGTGCGTCCACCCAAGCCGTTTCGCGAGATGTCGGAAGCCGGCCGTCGCTGCCTCGCCTGGTGGCTTGATGCCCGCGCGGCGTCGGGGCGCCTGCCCGGACGCCGGCATTTCGACCCGACCGAGTTCGGGCGCCTCCTGCCCTACTTCTTCCTGACGGATGTCGCCACGGGGCCCCGCTTCACGTTCCGGCTTGCCGGCGGCTATTTCACCGAGACCTGGCGCACCGCAATCGCCGGCATGCCGGTCGACGAATCGACATTCGGCGTTCGCTGGCCGTCCGCCTTCGCCGCCTACAGCGAGACGGCGGCATCCGGCGAACCTGTTCTGACGACCGAGCGCGTGCGGATCGCGCCGTGGCCCGATTTCGAGTACCGCATCCTTCTGCTGCCGCTTGCGGCCGACGGCCGGCAGGTCGACACGATACTCGGCGCATTCGACGGTGACGCACGTGCAGGTGCGTTCATGGAAAATTGCGACATGCCAAGCCGCGACGACTGGATTCTGGTCGCCTCACGGCGGCTGGGCGACAGCGAGATGGCGATGCTGCTCGAAGGGCCGTCGCGGGGCAGCTAGCCGCCGGTCATCCGTCCGGCGCCTTGCGCATGCGCACGGACGCGAAGGCTGCCTGCGCAAGGACGCCCGCCGACAGGAGCACGACGCCCACCGCGACGGCCGGATTTCCGCCGATCCCGCTCAAGGTCGCGCACGCGGCGCCGACGGCCATCTGCAGCGCCCCGTAGAGACCGGAGGCAGACGCCGCGACAGCGGGGTTGACACCAAGGGCTGCCGACATCGCCATCGGCGATGTAAGACCGGCCCCCAGCGTCAGGAAGAGCATCGGCACCACGATCGCGGCCACGCCGAAGGATCCCGATGCCACAAAGCCCAGCAGGACGAGCGCGCAGAAGCAGCTGAGGAGGTTGCCGGCCGTCATGAGCCGTTCGGCCGGGAAGCGCCCGATCAGCCTGTTCGCGACGAGACTGCCAAGCCAGGCGCCGACGATGTTCACCATCAGGTAGACCCCGACCTCCTGGTGCGGCCGGTGGAGCTGTTCCACGAAGATGAACGGTGCGGCACTGACGAACGCATAGACCGACGTCGTGGCGCAGCTGCCTCCGATCGCGTAGCCAAGGAACTGCCGCGAGCGGACGAGATGGCCGTAGCTGCGAAGGATGGATCGGAAATCGTGGCTGCCGGTCCCGCCGGTCTCCGGCAGGAGGCGCCAGATCAGCACGAAGTTGCCGAGACCGAGCAGGCTCAGCGCCGCGAAGATGGAGCGCCACCCCGTCAGGTCGGTGAGGAGGGAGCCCAGAAGCGGCGACAGCCCCGGTCCCGCCATCACCATGAGGTTCATGAGCGAAAGCCGCCTTGCGGTGTCGGAACCCGTGGACAGGTCGCGCACGATCGCGCGTCCGAGCACGAGCCCCGTGCACCCGCCAAGCGCCTGGAGGAAGCGGATCGCGACCAGAACATGGATCGTCGGCGCCGCCATTGCTGCGAGACTTGCAAGACAGTAGACCGCCATGCCGATGAACAGCACCGGCCGGCGCCCGTACCTGTCGGCAACGGGCCCGTAGGTGAGTTGTCCGACCGAAAGCCCGATGATGTAGGCGCTGAGCGTCAGCTGGGCTTCGCCGATGCCGGCGCCGAACTCGCGTGCCGCAATCGGGAGCGCGGGCACGAAGGCATGCATGGCGAATGTGCCGCTGAGGGTGATCAGCGCCAGCAGCCAGAGCGGCGCACTGCCGCGTGGCGGCTCCCGGCCCTTCTCCCGTCCCCCCGTCTGCTCCGAACTTCCGATCGTCCGCCCCATCTGCCCTGACGTCGCGCCGCCAGCCTATCGCAGGCCGTACATCGATACCACTCCGCGCGCCGGAACACGTCCGGCGGGCATCTCCGCTGTGGACGGCGGGTATAGTATTGACGCAACGTCACGACAACTGCATCCGACCTGACCAGACCGCTTATGGACTCGCTCGACATTCCCGAACTGGAGGCCGTCGCCGAGATCATCCCGCACGCATTGTTCGTCAAGAACGCGCGCAGCGAGATCGTCTTCATGAACCGCGCCTGCGAGGATGTCTGGGGCATCACGTTCGAATCCGTCCGGGGAACGAACGCGGCCGGCGCGTTTCCTTCCGAACAGATCGCCGGATTCATCGAGATGGACCGCAGCGTTTTTGCGGGCGGAAAGACCGTCGAGTTCGAGGAGGTCTTCTGGAGCGCCAAGCACCAGGAGAACCGGATCGGCTGGACGACCAAGAAGCCGCTCTACGAGGCCGACGGGACCCCGCGCCTGCTGATCTGCACGACGCTCGACATCACCGCATGGAAGCGCACGCAGTCCGAGCTGCGGCTCAGCAATTCCAAGCTGGCCGAACTGTACCGCCTCAGCCCGCTCGGCATCGCCCTCAACGCGATGGACGGAAGCTTCGTCGACTTCAACGAGGCCTTCGAGCGCATTACCGGGTACCCGCGCGAGGAACTGCTTCACCTCAGCTACTGGGAACTGACGCCCCGGAAATATGCCGAAGCCGAGAAGGTCCAGATCGAAAGCCTGATCTCAACGCGGCGCTACGGCCCTTATACGAAGACCTACAGGCGCAAGGACGGGTCGGAGATCCACGTGCGTCTCAACGGCTGCCTCATCGCAGGCAGCGACGGGCACGACCAGATCTGGTCGATCATCGAGGACATCTCGCACGACGAGTTCCTGAAACAGGAACTCGTCAACGCCCAGAAGGCCGCCGAGGCGGCAAGCGAGGCGAAATCGCTGTTCCTGGCCTCGGCCAGCCACGAGTTGCGCACGCCGATGAACGCGATCCTCGGCTTCAGCGAGGCGCTCGAGATGGGCGTGGCCGGCACGCTCGGGGAACGGCAGAAGGAGTATGTCCGCAGCATCCACGAAGCCGGCAGCTACCTTCGCGACCTGATCGACAAGATCCTCGACGTGACGCAGATCGAATCCGGCCGGATCAACCTCGAGCTGGGGCCAGTGCCCGTCCTGCCGGTCATCGCACGGGTCGTCCAGATGCTGCGGCCCGAGGCCGATGCCGTGCAAATGCGCATCGCGGTCGACTGCGCGCCCGGTCTCGCGATCCGCGCGGATGCCGCGCGGTTCCAGCAGGTGCTCGTCAACCTCGTCCACAACGCGGTCAAATACGCCGGCAAGGGCTGCACGGTCTCGATCGAGGCGCAAGCCGCCGGCCCGGTGGTCGAGGTCGCCGTGCGTGACGACGGGATCGGCATGACCCAATCGCAGCTCGCGCATGCGATGACGCTTTTCGGCCGCGGGAAAACGCATGCCGAATCGACCAAGTCCGGGATCGGGCTCGGCCTGCCTTTGGCCCAGGCCATGACGAAGGCGCAGGGCGGCCAGATGACGGTCACAAGCATCCCCGGCTCCGGCACGCGGATCATCCTGCGGTTCCCGGCCGAACGCGCCGGGGTTCCGGGCAAAATCTGAACTTCCGCCCGCGGCGAACGGTGATATGTTCCGGCCCGACGCCGGGTTAGCTCAGCGGTAGAGCAGCGGTTTTGTAAACCGAAGGTCGGGGGTTCAATCCCCTCACCCGGCACCGGCTTTTGCCGCGGCGCGCGAATGCGCGCGATGCCATTGCGCGGTGCGGCGGATCGCCTCCTCGAGCCCCACGCTCGGCGCGAAGCCGAGCAACTCGCGCGCACGCGTGATATCGGCCACCTTGCGCGCCTCGCCAGCCGGCTTGGTCGTGTCCCAGACCACCTGCGGCCGGACGCCTGTCACCGCAAGGACCGCCTCGACAAGTTCGCGCACCGAATAGCCGCGGCCGCTGCCGAGATTGATGGGGCCCTTGCCGAGCCCGCGTTCATAGGCCAGCAACAGGCCATCCACCGCATCGTCGACATAAAGGAAGTCGCGCACCGCGCTGCCGTCGCCCCACACCACGAACGGATCCTCGCCCGCAAGCGCGCGCGCGATGAGTGCTGGCACAACCAACGCTGTCTTCGGATCGAAATCGTCGTGCGGCCCGAACGTGTTGACCGGCCGCACGATCGCGATGTTCTCCATCCCGTACTCGATCCGGTAGGCTTCGATGAGCTTTTCGACGATCCGCTTGGCCCAGGCGACGTATTCGTTGCCCGGGTGCGGGTTCGCCGTCCAGGTAAGGTCCTCGCGGTAGACCTCCATCGGCGGATAGACCGAAACGGTGCTCGTGTACACGATCCGCGCAACGCGTGCGCGGCGCGCCGCCTCGAGCGTGGTCATGCAGATCAACGTGTTCGCGGCAAGCATCGTGGCGCCGCGCGCGACCTGGATCGAGATCGAGCCCCGCCGTCCGGCGAGGTGGAAGAGTCCGTCCACGCCGTCGACAGCGCGATCGGCAAACCGCGGGTCGGAAAGGTTGCCCGCCAGATGTTCGACGCCCTCCGCCGCGGACGGGAAATCTTCCGGCGGCGGCCGCGTCGAGACCGCGCGCACGCGGGCCCCCCGCTCGAGCAGGCGTGGAACGAGTGACCGCCCGTAAAGTCCCGTGGCGCCGGTTACCAAAATCGTCCTGCCGGCGTAAAGACGGCTTGTTTCGACTGCGTCAGCGGCCATCCGGCAATTGATACACGATCGGCCGGAGCGGCGCGACACCTGCCGCGGCATTTCCCAAGCGGCGCGCCACCCGCTAAAGTCGCTCGCGCATGTTCGCCAAAGGCCCCCTCCAGATCCGCCACGCCGTCGTCACCATGCTCGACGCGTTCGTGAAGACCGTCGAGGCCGAGGTCGAACGGCTGGGCGGCAAGATCGGGCCCGACGACGTCGAGCGCATCGCCGAAGCCATGAAGATGTCCGGCGAGATGGACAACTTCTACCGCTCCGTTTTCTCGCAGATCGTCAGCACGATCGTCGACGCGCAGAACCAGAACCGGCGGGTCAATTCGTTCGGCCGGCTCGTCGTGCATCCGCTGTCGGATTTCTTCCAGTCCCAGCAGCTCGACCGGGGCATGCTGCACAACTTCTTCTTCTTCATCCACTCGCTGGTCGGCGACGAGGAGACCGAGTGGAACGAGCAGTGCAACGCGATCGTGGACGAGATCCGCGAGAAGAAGGGTGCGGCCTTCATCTGGGACGATTTCTATTCCGACCCGCGCGCCGAAGCGATCTTCTGGATGGTGCTCGTGAAGATCGCACAGGCCTTCAAGCGCTTCGACACGCGCCGCGAATGGTTCTTCCGGATCATGCAGCACAAGCAGACGTCGATCAGCCTCGCGCCGAACAAGTATGTGCAGGTCGGCGACGGGCTGGAGATTGCCCAGTTCACGAAGGCAGACTTCCTGACGGTCTTCGACAATCTCTTCGCGTCAGTTCGCAAGCTTCCGCTGGAGGCCGTCGTGCGCTTCGAGGCCGCCACCGGGATGACCCCGACAGCCGCTTTCGATAGCTTTTTCCAT
The DNA here is from genome assembly GCA_016794025.1 of Rhodospirillales bacterium. GTDB lineage: Bacteria > Pseudomonadota > Alphaproteobacteria > CACIAM-22H2 > CACIAM-22H2 > Tagaea. Next base: position 11,090 of record JAEUKX010000081.1, read on the forward strand.
GAGTTAGCGATCTACAAGGCGAACGGCTGAAAAAGCTTGGCTGGATTCACGATTTCTTAGTAAATTTGGTTCAAATTTTAGATATGTCCAAGGTAATTCACATGCTCAGGCCTGCCGTCATCGTGCTCCTCGCGGGCATGTCGCTCGCCGCGTGCGAGGGCTTCCGGACCCCGACATTCCAGGGCAGCCCGCCGCTTAGCGCCGTCCCGGACAAGGTGAAGACGTTCACGGCGCCCTACACCAGCCAGATCGGCCTTGGCGCCTATGGGGCGGCTCTGATCATCGCCCCGAACCTGATGCCGGGCCGCTGCGAAGGCATGTACCTGACCGGCGACCGCGCGCTGCTGTGCGACCAGCTTGCCCGCTACAACGGCGAACAGCCGGCAAAGCCCGATCCCAACGCCCAATACAGCTGCATCCGCACGCTTGGCGGCGTGACGGAATGCTCGCCGCGTGCGGCATCCCGCCAGCCCGAAGTGATCCCCGTCCCGTCGAACTGAGCGGCTGCGCGTCGGCCGGATCAGTGCCCGCCGGCTGCCTTGTCGTCCTTCTTGGCAGGCTTCGCGGCCGAAGGCGGCGTCCAGACCGATCCCTGAAGCGGCTTGCCCGGCCCCGCGTGGAACACGCGCGGGTTTGCCGCGTTGATCGTGTCCGCATCCTTGTTGACCTTGGGCGGCGAACTGTTCGGCCGCGTGTCCTCGGCCAGCGCCGGGGCGGCCGCCAGCAGACAAAGCGCAAAAAGCCCGAAAGCCAAACGCATTGAAAATCTCCACAAATCGGCCGCGACCCGCCCCTTCCGCCGGGGCCGGGACGTGGTAGGGTCCCTCCCGCATATGGGACACCGACAAGCTTAACACAATCCGGCAGGGGACGCCTTTCTTGGAATTCTCCAACGATATCCAGCGCTGGGTCGCGGAGTACGGCACTCTCGTCTATCTTGGCATCTTCCTCTGGGCATTCTTCGAGGGCGAGACCTTCGTCATATTCGCCGGCGCGGCGTCCCAGCAGGGCACGTTGCATTTCTGGTTCCTGCTGTTCGCGGCGTGGTTCGGCAGTTTCACGGGCGACCAGATGTGGTTCTGGTTGGGCCGGCGCTACGGCACGCGGATCCTCGAACGCCGGCCGAACTGGCGCCACGGCGTGGACGGCGCGCTCGAGCTTCTCAAGCGCTACGACACCTGGTTCATCCTGTCATTCCGCTTCGTCTATGGGGTGCGGAACTTCGCGTCGTTCGCGATGGGCCTCGCAAGGGTCAATCCGCTGCGCTTCGCGCTGCTGAACTTCGTCGCGGCGTTCGTGTGGGCCTTCTCGTTTGCGGGCTTCGGATACATGTTCGGCCACGCGCTCGAGGCCGTGATGGGCGACATCGCCAACAACTTCCTCTACATCATGCTCGGCGTGTTCGTGTTCGCGGCGTCGGTCGTCTATCTCGTCCACCGCCGGCAGTGGAAAAAGGCCGCCGCCGCCGCCGCGCGCGAGGCTGCGGGCGAACCGCCCACGCGCATCGCCGCCGACTAGGCGGCTGCGCCCCGGGATCTCGGCGCGATCAGCGCAAGCGCAAGTGCGGCGACCACGCAGGCCATGGCCAGCGCCTCGTGCCAGCCCAGCGGTTCGCCCAGCAGCCACGACGACGAAAGCACGCCGACGACGGGAACCGCCAGCGTGCCGATCGAGGCAACCGACGCCGGCAGGATCTCGAGCGTGCGGAACCATGCCCAGTGGCAGAAGATCATCGGCACGGTCGACGCATAGGCCGCGCCGAGAAATCCCGGCAACGACATTGTCCCGCGCGGCAGCATCGCCCCTTCCCCGCCAAGCACCTCGAACCAGACCATGCCCGCAACCAGCGGCAGCCCGGCGATGGCGAGCTGCCAGGCCGTCAGCGTCACGGCCGACATCTCGAAGCGCTGCGCCTTGAGCGTCACCGTCCCCGCCGCCCAGCCGACCGCCGCCGCCAGCATCAGCAGAAGGCCCGCCGTCGAGTTGGCGAGCGTGTCGCCCGCGGGCAGGGCCAGCAGGCCGAGCCCCGTCACCCCCAGCGCCAGCGCCAGAGACTTGCGAAGCGTGAAGCGTTCACCTGCGAACAGTGCGCCGAAGACCGCGGCCCAGATCGGCATCGTGAAGGCGACCAGAACGGCTCGACCGGCCGCCATGAACTTGAGCCCGTAGGCCGACGTGACCTGCCAGATGGCGATGTTGAGGATGGCGGTCAGCGCGAAAAACCCCTCGCGCCCGCGCGGCAGACCAAGCGGCAGGCGCTTGGCAAGCGCCAGCGCGAAAAGGCCTACCGCACCGACATAGACGCAGATGACGCGGAAGGTCCACGGGCCCAGTTCCAGCACCGCAAGCTTCATCGCGGGCCAGTTGGCGCCCCAGAAAACGGCCAGGAGAGCGAGCAGGACCGCGCCCTCGTTGCGCGCACGGTTCTCGCCCACGGGCGGCCCGTCAGCCGGCCTTGCGGATGTCGAAGACGAAGACGCCGTCGGCCTCGCTCGAGCTCACGAGCGTGGCGTCGCCTGCGCGGCAGAACGCCTCGAAATCGCGCGTGGCGCCGGGGTCGGTCGCGAGCACGCGCAGCGTGCCGCCCGGCGCGATCGTGCCCAGCGCCTTGCGGGCGCGCAGGATCGGCAGCGGGCAATTGAGACCCTTTACATCGAGCGTGGTCACATTGGTCATGGCCGCGAACCTTACGGGTTGTCGCGCGATCCGGGCAAGCGGTACATTCCGCGCCATGCTTGATCTCCCTGCATACCAGACCGTCGCCTGGCTCGGCTTTGGTGCCGGCCTCGCCTTCGGCGCCATCGCCCAGCGGACCAATTTCTGCACGATGGGCGCGATTTCCGACATCCTGTACATGGGCAACTATGTCCGCCTGCGCATGTGGTTGCTGGCAATGGCCGTGGCAATCGCGGGCAGCCAGGCTCTGGCCGGCGTCGGCCTCGTGGACCTCGGCGGCTCGATCTACCTGACGCCGTCTCTGGGTTGGCTGGGCGCCATCGCGGGAGGCCTGCTATTCGGTTTCGGCATGACGATCGCCGGCGGATGCGGCAACCGGAATCTGGTGCGGTTCGGCGCCGGCAACCTCAAGAGCCTTGTCGTGCTGCTGGTGATCGGCCTTTTCGCCTACATGACGCTGCGCGGTCTCACCGGCGCGCTGCGCGCGGCGGCGATCGAGCCGGCGGCGCTCGACCTGCGCCGGTTCGGTCTCGACACGCAGGCGGTGTCCGGAATGGTCGCGGCGGCGGGCCTGCCGTCCGCGGTCGCGGGCATTGCCGCGGTCGCGGGCCTCCTCGCCTACTGCTTCTCCAGCGCCGAATTCCGCGCGCGCCCTGCGGCGATTGCGGGCGGCATCGGGATCGGCGCACTCGTCGTTGCCGGTTGGGCGATCACGGGCATCGCCGGCAACGACGATTTCGAGCCGGTCCCGGTCGCCTCGTTCACATTCATCGGGCCGACGGGCGAGGCGCTCGTCTACGCCATGACCTGGACGGGCGCGAAGATCAATTTCGGGATCGCCAGCGTGCTCGGCGTCATTTCCGGCGCGTTCCTCGCGGCAAAGATGTCCGGCGAATTCCGGGTCGAGGCGTTCACCGACGTTGCCGACATGAAGCGCAATCTGGCGGGCGCGGCGCTGATGGGCATCGGTGGCGTGACCGCGATGGGCTGCACCATCGGCCAGGGCCTTACCGGCGTGTCGACGCTGGCCGCAGGCTCGATCATCGCGGTCCTCGCGATCTGTGCTGGCGGCTATGTCGGGCTCAAGTATCTCGAGGAAGGCTCGTTCGCCGGGGCCCTGCGCGCGATCGCGGGGCGGGCGTGAGCGGACCGGTCTTTCCGGTCTCCATCAAGGGCGTCGTATCGATCGACGGGAAATTCTGCCTGCTGAAGAACGAGCGGCAGGAATGGGAACTGCCCGGCGGACGGCTCGAGCCGGGCGAGGCGCCGGAAACCGCCTGCGTGCGCGAGATCGCCGAGGAACTCGGCCTCGACGCGCGCGTGGAACGCATCCTTGATTCCTGGCTCTACGACATCCGGGGCGCCGGTCAGGTATTGATCGTCACCTATGCCTGTGCGCCGATGTCGAACGTCGTTCCGCGTCTCAGCCACGAGCACAAGGCGCTGGGGCTGTTCGAGGCCGGCGAGATCGCCGGCCTCGACATGCCCGCAGGTTACAAGCGTTCGCTCGACGCGTTCGGGCAGCGCTAGGGAACGAGCCGCCGTTCGGCCTGCGGCGGCAGGAACGCTTCGGTATAGACGTCTTCCGGCTTCACCTTTCCGGCCACGCCGTATGCTTCCGCGACGGTAGCGATCGACTTAGCCAGCCGGTCCGCCGGCACGGCCGACAGGCCGTTCTTCTTCACGTTGTCTGTCAGCATCGTGAGATCGCGGACCATCTCGAAGCGCTCGAGCTCGATCGCCTCGTTGAAGAGCGGGTCGCGCTTCTTGAGCTGGGCCATGCCCGCCTTCGGGTCGGCCAGCGCATCGCGCGTGCCGGCGATCGTCGCGCGGATGAAGCGGCGCACCGTGTCCGGGTTCTTGGCGGCATAGGCCTGGCTGACGATCAGTGCCGACCCGAGCAGGTCCACGCCGTATTCGTTGTAGCGGTAGACCGTCAGATCGGACGGCGCCACGCCGGCCATCTTGATGTTGAACACGCTCGTCGAGATGAAGCCCGTCACGCCGTCGACCTGCTTCTGGACCAGCAGCGTCTCGCGCAGCTGCGGGGTGACGTTCTGCCAGGCGATCTTGGCCAGGTCGATTCCCTGTGCGCGCGCGAAGGCCGGGAACAGCATGCGGCCCGCGTCGGCTTCCGGCGCCGCCAGCTTCTTGCCCTCGATGCCCTTGGGGTTGGCCACCGTGCCCTTGCGCAGGATGACCGCCGCGAGCGACTGGTCCATCACCAGAAGAACGCCGGTGATCTTGTTCGTGTTGGCCGGATTGGCGTTGAACGGGATCACGGTGTTGAGGTCGGCATAGCCGATGTCGTAGGCGCCCGAGGCCACCTTCGTGACCGTGTCGCCCGACCCGAAGCCGCGATCCATCGTGATCGCCAGCCCCTCGCGCGCGAAATGGCCCTTGTCGATCGCCATCGTGAAGACGGCGTGGTTGCCCTGGAGCGCCCAGTCGAGCGCGAACTTGACGGGCTGCTGCGCATGGGCGGCAGCGGACGCCGCCAGCACGAAGGCGGCGCTGGCGAACATGCGCACGGCGAAGCGATTCATCGAAGTCCCCCGGATTTCCGTTGTCGGTTGCTTGCGTTCTGTCCGGCGGCCCTGCGGCCGCGGCGAACCAGACGGGTGCAACGACGATGCCAGCCTGCCGGCCTGCGCGTCAACGTGCGGACGAAAGGGGGGGCGGGGCCTGCGGGCCCGTTACAGACGCGGCAGAGCGGCCGAGCCGAGGCTCGCCAGCAGGCTCGCCTGCGCGTCGATGAGGCCGACCGAAGCGGCCGACGGATGAAGGATGTTGTGGACCATGCGTTCGACCTTCGAGCACGCGGCGGCGCATTCCGCCTTTTCGCTCGGTGTCCGGTCGCTTGTGCAGAGGTTGCGGCAGGCCATGGGGGGCTCCTTCGATGCTGAAAGCCTCGCATGTCGTATGTCGAGCGGCATTGATCCAGATCAACCGCTCTGGAAATTACTTTCAAATTGTAAATCAGTTACTTAGGCAAGAATTTGCGTCGGCGCGACGCGCGGTTCGGCAATATGGGGCAGCACACGGGCGCCGATCAGGTCGCACGCCATCAATAGCTGATCGCGCGCGACGTCGCCGCCCCCCAGCATCAGCGAGACACGGGTGAGCCCGCTTGCCGCCAGCCGCGACAGGTGGTGAAGAAGGTCCTCCGGCGTGCCCACGACCGCAAGCCCCAATGCCTCAAGCGCCGGCAGCGAGACCGGCCTTTCGATCAGCGGCACCATCCAGCGCAGCGAGGCAAGCGATGGCTGCGCCTCGACCTGCGCCTTGATGACAGGTGCCGACCCTTCGAGGATGTGCCGGAAGGCCCAGGCGAGGCCGGGCCCTGCAATGCGACGCGCTTCGGCGCGGTCCTCGTGCACGAAGGCACCCAGCGTGAACGCCGTCTGGCCCTGCGGGTAGCGTTCGCGATAGCGCTGGAAGTTGAGCGCCGCGATGGGCCAGGGCTCGTAAGGGCCGCACTGCGCATCCATGCCGAGGTCGGCGGCGAGATCAAAGGTCGGCGTGCTGATGCAGGCCATCCAGCCGCGCACCAAGCGCGTGTCGGGCGGCGGCGCCACAGGCTCGCGGATGCCGTGACGCTCGACCTCGCCGCGCATCAGGATATTCCGCAGCTCGCCCAGCCCCTCGATCATGCGCGCGCGGCCGCCCTCGTAATCCTGTCCGAATCCCTTCAGCTCGGCCGGCGAAATGCCGCGGCCCACGCTCCACATCGCCCGGCCGCCGGACAGCAGGTCGAGCGTGGCGAGCCGTTCGGCAATGCGCAGCGGGTCGTGCAGCGGCATCGGGAAGACGCCGAGGCCGAGCTGAAGCCCCTTCGTCTCGCGCGCCAGCGCCGCCAGCAGCATCTCCGGGCTGGAAGACTTCGCGTAATCGCCCTGGAAGTGGAATTCCGACACCCAGAGGCCGGCAAAATCCGCCCGGTCCGCCTGTGCGGCTAGGGCCATCGCATCGTCGAATGCAACCCGCGGATCGCGGCCTTGCGGTGTCGAAAAACTGAGGGTGAGGTCGACGAGCATGGGCCGGCTGTCATACCGCCGAAATCGAATAAACTAAAGGACGTGTTTCGAAAGTTTCGCTCGCGAACGGGCGCGTACCCACCCTACCCTTGCGGGCCAACAGGTTAGCTGCATCTTGCCAGCGCCCCGCCGCCACCGCATACTCGGATCATAAATTAGAAAAAGACGATAAAGGGAGCATCCCAGATGACGCAACTTCCACGCCTTGCGTCCGCCGCGCTCTTGGTCCTTGCCGCTTGTGCGGGCCAGGCGTCGGCGCAGGCCCTTGCCCCGACCAGCGGCCGTACGCTTGCGGCCACCTGCACGGGCTGCCATGGCCCCGGCGGCCACAGTCCCGGCGAAATCCCCTCGATCTACGGCAAGACGGAAACCCAGATCGTCCAGGCGCTGACCGAGTTCAGGTCCGACCGCCGCCCCGCGACGATGATGAACCGCCATGCCAAGGGCTTCACCGAGGCAGAGATCGCCGCGATCGCCAAGGAAGTCGCCACCTGGCGCTGACAGAGCCCCCGAGGAGAAACGCCATGTCCCGCACCAACCTTTCGCGCCGCGGCTTCACGGGTTCGCTGCTGGCCGCCACCGCCCTTTCCGCCTGTGCCGTGCAGCCCGAAGCGCCGGCAAAGGCGCGCGTTGTCGTCATCGGCGGCGGCTTTGGCGGAACCACCGCCGCGAAGTTCCTGCGCCTCGAGGATCCCGGCATCGCCGTGACGCTGGTCGAGCCGAAATCCGCATTCTCGACCTGCCCCGGCTCGAACTACGTCATCGGCGGGCTGTCGAAGATGTCCGACATCACGCACGGCTACGCCGCGCTCACCGGCGTGCACGGCGTGCGCCACGTGCGCGAGATGGCCGTGGCGGTCGATCCGGTCGCGAAGACCGTGCGCACATCGGGCGGCCAGACGCTGGCCTACGACCGGCTCGTGATGTCGCCGGGCATCGACCTGCGCTGGGGCGCCATCGCCGGCTATGACGAGGCCGCCTCGGCGCGCATGCCGCACGCCTGGCAGGCCGGCCCGCAGACCGAACTCCTGCGCCGCCAGCTCGAGGCCATGCCCGACGGCGGCGTGGTGGCGCTGGCCATTCCGGGCATGCCGTATCGCTGCCCGCCGGGCCCGTACGAGCGCATCTCGATGATCGCGAACTATCTCAAGACCGCGAAGCCGCGCTCGAAGATCCTGGCGCTCGACGCCAAGGACGCGTTCTCCAAGCAGCCGCTCTTCCAGGACGGCTGGGCCGCCCTCTATCCCGGCCTGATCGAGTGGGTGCCGCTGGGCAAGGACGGCAAGGTTGTCGAGGTCGTGTCCGGCGAGATGACGCTCGTCAGCGATTTCGGCCAGCGCCACAAGGTGGCCGTCGCCAACGTCATACCGCCGCAGTTCGCCGGCAAGATCGCGCGCGATGCCGGCCTCGCCGACCAGGCGGGATGGTGCCCGGTCGATCCGTTCACGTTCGAATCAAGGCAGGCGAAGAACATCCACGTGATCGGCGACGCGTCGATCGCCGGCGCCATGCCCAAGTCGGGCTTTGCCGCGTCCAGTCAGGCGAAGTTCGTGGCGCGCGCGATCGCCGCGGCGATCAACGGGCGGCCCGCCGAAGCGCCGGTCTTCGCCAACACCTGCTATTCTCTGGTGGGGCCGGATTACGGCATTTCCGTCGCCGACATCTACCGCTCGACGCCGCAGGGCATCGTCGCCGTGCAGGGTGCGGGCGGCGTGAGCCCGCGCACGCCCGCCGACGCGGCGGCCTTCCGCCATCTCGAGGCGATGTACACCCACGGCTGGTACGCCTCGGCGACGAAGGAGATCTGGGGCTAGGCGCGAAAGGCGCCTAGCGTCCCAGCTTCGCCATCACCTCGCCCTTGAGGAAGCGCTCGACGAGCAGCATGAACGCGACCGAGGGCACGAGCAGGATGAGCGCCGAGATCGAGGCGATCTGGATGTTGCCGCCCGCGGCCGCGTTGTAGAGCAGCAGCGGCAGCGTGCGCACTTCCGGCGCGCCGACGAAGAAGCTGCCCGTGAACTCGTCGAGCGATTCGAGGAACACGAAGATCGCGCTCGCCACAAGGCCGGGTGCCGCCAGCGGCAGCGTCACCTCGAAGAACGTGCGCGGCGCGCCCGCCCCCATGTTGCGCGCCGCCTGCTCCAGCTCCGGTTCGATCGCCGCGAAGGCCGCCGTCGCGATCCACACCGAATAGACGAGGCCGTGGACCGTATGGACGAGCACGACGCCCGGCACCGTGCCGTTCAGGTCGAAGGCGAAGAAGATCTGCGCGATGTTGATGTAGACCGGCAGGCTCGGGAACGCCTGCGGCATCAGGAACAGCAGCAGCACGACCGGCCGCCATGGCAGCCGTCCGCGCGCCAGCGCATAGCCCGCCGGGATCGACAGCGCCAGCGAGGCGGCCGTCGTCAGCAGCGCGATCCACACGCTGAGCCACAACGATTCCATCGCGCGGCCGGTCGGGCGGAAGACGACCTCCCAGAAGCGGAAGCCCCATTGCGAGGGGAGCTTGTTGGGCCAGAACCACGCCTCCGCCACCGACCAGATCAGCAGGTTGGCAAGCGGCCCGAAGATCACGAACACGGCAAGGCCGAGAAGGACCGCGCGCAGCGGCCAGCGGAGCGCGGCACTCATCGTCCGGCCCTCTCGCGCATGCCGTGGCGCAGGTAGAACCACGCCGCGAAGCCGGTCATCAGGTACGAGACGAAGCCCAGCGCGTTGGCCGTGCCGTAGTCGCCGACGGAATTGATGCGCCAGGCCATGTTGACCGTCAGCATCGACGGGCTCTGCCCCGAAAGCATGAGCGGCACCGACAGGACCGACATCATCGTGACGAACGAGAGCACGAGGCCGACGGCCAGCGTGCGGCTCACCTGCGGGACGACGATCTCGACGAGGATGCGCAGGCGCGAGGCGCCGAGATTGCGCGCGGCCTCGATCGTCGCGCGGTCGAGCCCGGCCATGGCGCCCGCCACCATCAGCGCCACGAACGGCGTCTGCTTCCACACGAACGTGAAGACGATGCCCCGCCAGTCGAGGAAGCCCTGCACCTGGTCAAGATCGAGGATGCCGAAATAGACGAGCGTCATGTTCATCATGCCGTTGCGCGCGATGAACGTGCGCATGCACTGCGCGGCCACGATGAACGGGATGAAAAGCGGCCACCGGTAGACGAAATTGAGGATCGCCTTGGCCACGCGGCTTTCGCCCAGCGTCAGGTAGCCGCCGATGGCGACCGAGAAGAACGCGATCAGCGCGCACGAGACGAGCACGATCACCACAGTGAAGGCGGTGTCGAGCCGGTAGAGATCCCATGCGCGGCCGAAATTGCCCAGCGTCCACGCACCCGCCTTGTCCTGGAAGGCGCCGACGAGAGAGAAGCCGAGCGGATAGATGAACAGCAGCGCCACGACGACCAGCGCCGGGACCGTCAGCAGGATGGAGATGTTTCTGTTGGGACCCATGTCGCAACCGCGACGGCGGAACCGGCCGAGGCCGGCCCCGCCGCCTGCACGTGGCTCAGTTCAGCACGATCTTCTCGTACTGCTCCTGGATCTTCGTGAAGTAGTCCGACTGCGGCATGGGCTTGCCCATCGCCTTCAGCATGTCGGGCGGCACGTCCTTGAACAGCTTGTCCCACACCTTCTTGTCGAGGAACTGCTGCACGTGGTTCGCGTCGATGCCCGGCAGCCAGTTGAAGCGCTCGACGATGCCCTTGGCCTGCACCTGCGGCGAGGTCGCCAGTTCGACGAACTTGCGCGCGACGGCCGCGTTGGCGGCCTTCTCGGGCACGACATAGTACATCGGCTGCCCCGGCAGGCCGGTCTTGAGCAGCGTCAGCTTCAGGTTCGGCGAGAGCTTGCCGTCGGCCTGCCAGGAATAGAACATGTCCATCCACACCGGACCCATGTCGATCTCGCCGCGGTTGAGCGCGTCGAGCGTGCCCGCGTTGCCCGGCGTGATCGTCACGTTGCCGTTGAAGGCCTTCATCTTCTGCAGTGCCGGCGTCAGCGAGGCCACCGTCGCGTCGTCGTAGGGCCCGTCGATGAGCTTGGCGGGCTGCGGCGCGTAGGCGTAGAGCCAGCCGAAGACGAAGCCCACGCCCGACATGCCGCCGCGGATGCCGTTGTGCCCGAAGCGCTTCGGGTTGGCGGCCGCGAAGGCGACGAGGTCATCGTAGCTCGCCGGCGGCGTCTTGACCTTGTCGGGGTTGTAGGCGATCGCGATCTGGCTGTTGAACATCGGGATCACATATCCGTCGACATTCACGCCCAGCGCGTTCTTGGTCACGTCGTTCGTGGCCATCGAGCCGGTCGAGACCTGGCCGCGGTACTTCGCGAGCAGCCCGTCCTTGACCATCATGCCGGCCATCTTCTGGTGGACCACGGCCACGTCGACGTCGACGGCAGCGGCACCGGCCTTCTTCTGCGCCTCGAGGCGCTCCCAGATGCGCTGCGAACCGGCATCGCCGGGGCCCGTGCCCACCGCGCGGACCTTCACGCCGGGATTGGCCTTCTCGAACATCGGTCCGAGATATTCGGTGATGTAGTCGACCATGTTCTGGTCGCCTGCCGTCATCACGTTCAGGTTCACCTGCTGGGCGTGCGCTCCGGGCGCGAATGCGAACATCGCACCCGCGGCGACCGCCCCCAGCATCGTTCTGCGCTTCATCTTCTCCTCCATCTTCGACCGGTCGATTCATGCCGGCGGGACTCCGGTCCCGCCCGCCGGCTTGTCTTCTAGGACGCGAACCGTTGCAGTTCTAAGACGCTCCCGCCTGATAGAGATGCAGGGCGTCGGCCGGCACGCGCACCGCGACGGCGTCGCCGAGCGCGCGCTTCTCCGGCGCGTCGACAAGGAACTGGCTCTCGCCCACCGCCACCGAATAGCGCCACACGCCGCCGGGATAGGCGGCCTGGACGATCCGGCCGGGGAGCATCAGCGAGTCCGCGAAGTCGGCGCCGGCATCGGCAAGCTCGGCCGCTTCCGAACGGAAATGCGCGACGAGTTTCCCGCGCGCGAAGCCCTGCGGGCCGGGCCGGGCCAGGCGGGCCGGCCGGTTGCCCGCACCCGGCGCCACGACGATGGCCTCGCCCGAGCGCTCGGCCTCGATCCGCACGACGTTGGTGGCCCCCATGAAGGCGGCCACGAACGGCGAATTGGGGGCGTTGTAGATCGTCTCCGGCGGGCCGACCTGCGCGATCTGGCCGGCGTCGAGGATCACGATGCGGTCGGCCATCACCATGGCTTCCTCGCGGTCGTGCGTGACGTGGATGGCCGTGATGCCGAGGCTCTTCTGCAGCGCCTTGATCTCGTGGCGGACATCCTCGCGGATGCGCGCATCGAGATTGGAAAGCGGTTCGTCCAGCAGCAGCACCTGCGGTTCGACCGCCAGCGCCCGGCCCAGCGCCACGCGCTGGCGCTGGCCGCCGGAAAGCTGGGTCACGTTGCGATGGCCGAAGCCGTCGAGCTTCAGCATCGCCAGTATCTCGTTCACGCGCGCATCGATGCGCGCGCGGTCCCACTTCTTCAGACGCAGGCCGTAGCCTACGTTCTGGGCGACGGTCATGTGCGGCCAGAGCGCGTAGCTCTGGAAGACCATCGCCATGCCGCGCCGGTCGGGCGGCTCCCCGGAGATGTCGCGCCCGCCCACGCGGATCTCGCCGGCGTCTGCCGACAGGAACCCGGCGATCGTACGCAACAATGTTGTCTTCCCGCAGCCGGAAGAGCCCAGCAATGCCACGAATTCGCCGGGCGCCACGTCGAGCGAGACGCCCTTCAGCACGCGCGTCGCGCCGTAAGACGTCTCAATGCGATCGATCTCAAGTCGGGCCGACATGGGCGGCGCTTCTCCCGAATTACTGTGGAGCTTGGCCGCCCCTTATAGAGTCGAATTATGACACTTTGCTGACGGCCATGCCAACCCTTGCCGACATGACGGCAAGCCGCCATTATCCGTCGCGACGGAAAAATGCGGATCGGCGGGCGCGCACGCGCCGGCCCGGCCGGTTTTCGTGTGCCGGCAACCGCTGCGGGCGATGATGTCCAGTATTGCCGTAGGATGGGTGCGACGGCCGGCAGCTGCCGGAAACGGGAGGAGTACGCTTACATGAACGACATCGATCTGGGCGGCAGGCGTGCCGTCATCACCGGTGGCGCGCGCGGAATCGGCCTCGCGGTCGCCGAGCGGTTCCTTGCCTCGGGTGCCACGGTGACTCTGTGGGACCGCGACCCGCCAGCACTCGACGCCGCGACGAAGCGGCTGGCCGCCGGCGACAAGGTGCATACCGTGCGCGCGGACGTCGCCGACGATGCCAGCGTCGCCGCGGCGGCCAACGCCACGATCGGCGCCATGGGCGGCATCGACATCCTCGTGAACAATGCCGGCATCACGGGCCCCAACGCGACGACATGGGAATATCCGGTCGCCGAATGGAAGCGCGTGATGGATGTCGACCTGACGGGCCCCTTCCTGTGCTGCCGCGCCGTCGTGCCGGTGATGCTGAAGGCCGGTTACGGCCGCATCGTCAACATCGCCTCGGTCGCGGGCAAGGAAGGCAACCCCAACGCGCCCGCCTACTCGGCGGCGAAGGCCGGCCTGATCGGCCTCACCAAGTCGCTGGGCAAGGAGCTTGCGAAGGCGGGCATCCTCGTCAACTGCGTGACGCCGGCCGTGGCCGAGACCGAGATCCTGAAGCAGATGACCGAGGCACACGTCGCCTTCATGCTGTCGAAGATCCCGATGGGCCGCTTCGTCCAGGTCGACGAGATCGCCGCCATGGTCACGTGGCTTTCCTCGGCCGAATGCTCGTTCACCACCGGCGGCGTCTTCGACATCACCGGCGGCCGGGCGACCTACTGATGGCCCGCGACCCCTTTGCCGCGGCCCGGCGCAGGCTCTTCGTCTCGGTCGTCTCCGATACCCTCGACGGGCTCGGCTTCCGGAACCAGGCCTTCGCCCCGGCGATCCGTCCGCTCGACGACACGCGCGTGCTGCTGGGTCGCGCGCGCACGGCGCTCTACCGCGAGGTCTTCCACGTGCCGAAGGGCCACAATCCCTACGCGCTGGAGATCGCGCTCGTCGACGATCTGAAGCCCTTCGAGATCGCCGTGATGGCCTGCGGCGGCAACCCGAAGATCGGCCCGTGGGGCGAACTGCTGACGACCGCCGCGCGCGCGCGCGGCGCCGTCGGCGCGCTCACCGACGGGCTGGTGCGCGACGTGCGCGCCATCCGCAAGCTGAAGTTCCCGGTCTTTTCGGCGGGCATCGGCCCGCTCGACAGCAAGGGGCGCGGCGAAGTCGCGGCGATCGACGTGCCCGTGGAACTGGGCGGCGTGCGCGTGGAATCCGGCGACGTGATCTTCGGCGATGCCGACGGTGCGGTGGCGATTCCGCGGAAGGTCGAGAAGCAGGTCTTCGCCGCGGCATTCGGGAAGGTGTCGGGCGAGAACAGCACGCGCGCGGCGCTCGCGCGCGGCGAGAAGCTCGCCAGCGTCTTCAAGCGCTTCGGCATCCTGTAGCGGCGGACCGGCCCGGCGCATCATGCTGAAAGGTTCCTGCGCCTGCGGCAGCGTCCGCTACGAAATCGCCGGACCGCTGATCGGGCCGGTGACCTATTGCCATTGCTGGCGCTGCCGCAAGCACTCGGGCTCGAGCTTCGGAACGACCGCCGGCGTTCGCGCCGCCGATTTCCGGATCGTCGCGGGCGAAGAACGGCTCGCAAGCTGGGAATCAAGCCCCGGTACGCGACGTTACTTCGCGGCGTGCTGCGGCTCGCCGATCTACAAGCGAAACGAGCGGACCCCCGACCAGTTCGGCTTCCGGCTCGGCACGCTGGACGACGATCCGCACATGCGGGGCGCCCTCCACTTCCAGACGGGATCGAAGGCACCCTGGCTGGAAATCGCCGACGATCTTCCATGCGAAGGCGGCGGCCCGCCGTTCGGATCGCGCGACTGACCGGCTAGGCCGCTTCCGACTTGCCTGCCGGTCGTGCCGGCTTCTTCGTCTTTGCCGCACGCTTCCCGAAGATATTGAGCACGTTCATCGTGCTGAAGCCGAGCGCCCGCTTGGCGGCGGCGACGTGCTCGGCCCGGTCGAAAAACTGGAAGCCGCGGTCGAGCAGGCGGATCGTGAAGAAGCGGTTGTACTCGCTGGCGAACACGATCGCCGAGAAGATATAGAGGAAGCCCGCCAGTGCGCGCGAGAACGGATGGCGCAGCAGGAAGGGAGCGATCGCGAGAGCCAGCATGAACAGGCCGACCTTTATGTTGCCGCGCGCGAGCGCCGGCAGGCCGCCGAAGAACAGGCCCGTCCAGCTGAAGCCGTAATAGGCGGTCCGGACCTCGTTCGTGTCCGGATGCCGCAGGATGATCGCGCGCGCCATTGCCAGTTCCCTTTCCGTCGGGAAAGGGAACTGTACAATCGAAGCGTAAATACTACAAATTAAGCAACCTTGGAGTAGTAATTACACAATGTCGATTCCGCCACAGGCTCAGTTCGACCAGCCGCCGTCGATCTTGAACTCCGCGCCCGTGATGAACGAGGACTCGTCGCTGGCGAGGAACAGCGCAAGATCGGCGATCTCCTCGGCGGTGCCGAGGCGGCCCATGGGCTGGCGCGAGATGAAGAGCTTGCGTTGTGCCGTCGGGTCGGCGGCGGTGTTGATGCGGTCCTGCAGCGAGGGCGTGTCGACGGTGCCGGGGCAGATCGCGTTCGCACGGATGCCCTTGCCCACATAATCTGCGGTGATCGACTTCGTCAGGCCGATGACGGCCGCCTTCGTCGTGCCGTAGACGAAGCGGTTGGGCGCCCCCTTGATCGACGAGCAGCCCGACGACATGTTGACGATCGTGCCCTTGCCCTTGGCGAGCATGGCCGGCAGGAAGGCCTGAACGGTCCAGAACATCGAACGGACATTCAGGTTCATCGAGAAGTCCCAGGCCTTGTCGTCGCAGTCGAGGATCGTGCCGTTGTGCACGTAGCCCGCACAGTTGAACAGCACGTCGGCGGCGCCGATCTCCTTGGCGAGCGCGAAGATGGCCGCCTTGTCCGTGACGTCGAGCCGGCGCGCGGTCACCCCCGGCACGCGCGCGATCTCGGCGAGCTTGCCTTCGTCGAGGTCGGTCGCCCAGACGCGCGCGCCTTCAGCGGCGAACCGTTTTGCGCTTGCGGCACCGATTCCCTGCGCCGCGGCGGTGACGACGGCAATTTTCCCGGCAAGTCTTCCCTGCATTTACGCGCTCTCCCGAATTTGCATGCGTTCCCGCGATTTTCCCGACGCGCGAGCCGTCGCGCGGAAACGATAACTTGAGGCAGGAAAAATTGCGATACGGATTTCCGCGCGCCGTCGTCGAAGCGATGACGGCCATTGGGCGAACGCCCAGGATATTTCAGCGGTTGCGGTGAGCGGCGCCCAGCCGCGTCTGTCGGCGTCCCAATGCCCCGCGCGCGTCGTGCGCACCCGCATGGCGGACCGAAATGGCGTGGACGGCGAGATCGTTGACGAAGCGGATAACCCGCACGACGTCCGGATGCGTTCCGGCAAGACCCGGCGGCCAGACCGGCGCTTCGCCGACCCGAGCCGCCGAGAACGCGGCGAAAAGCATCGCGCGCAGGCGCTGGCCGGAGACGCCGATCTGCCGTGCGGCATTGTCGATCGTGGCGCCGTCCGGCGGCGCCGGCGGTCTGGGCGAAAGCTGCATCGCGATTTCTCCGCGAATCCCGGGTGTTCTC
This sequence comes from Rhodospirillales bacterium, assembly GCA_016794025.1. Lineage (GTDB taxonomy): Bacteria > Pseudomonadota > Alphaproteobacteria > CACIAM-22H2 > CACIAM-22H2 > Tagaea. The sequence continues at coordinate 27,539 of JAEUKX010000081.1, forward strand.
ACAACGTGGCGCACCTGAGCATTTCCGCGATATCGAATTCAATATTTAATACTTATGTATTCCATAATTGTATGTATTTCGCACAATTAGGAAAAACCTCGGCAATTTATTTATTGTATCACGTTTCATTTTGACTGGATTGCGCCTTAAATGCGCGCGCCAATTCTCGCGCTGGGAGGCTTGCGGCATGTGCCGATCGCTCGCGTTCGCGGCAGGCGTCGGCCTCGCCTTCGCCGCCGTTCTGCCGGTCGGAGCCGGTGATTTCCGCGTGCGGCAGGTCGACCGGCAGTTCTCCGTCGCCGAGCTGGATGCGCGCGTCGACGACACGGTGGAGTTCACGAACGACGACAAGGTTGCCCACAACATCTTCTCGCGCTCGATCGCGCAGCCCTTCGATCTCGGCGCCCAACGGCCCGGCGAAAGCCTGCGCATCCGTCTCGCCGCGCCGGGCGAGCTCAAGGTCGAGTGCGCGATCCATCCACGCATGCGCCTGACGATCCGGGTCGCCCGATAGGCGGCCTTTGCCCGAACGACGTTCCAGAAGGAAGTAGAGGAGTCCCATGACGAACAAGCGTATCGCTCTCGCCCTCGCGCTCGCCGCCTTTGCAGGTGCCTGCGCGCCGCCGCCCCAGAAGGCCACCTACGACGCCAAGCAGACGGAGACGATGGCCGCATACCGGCGGGTGAAGGAGATCCCCTTCGACAAGGCCAATCCCTTCTCGAAGGAAAAGGCCGATCTCGGCTACGCGCTGTTCTTCGATCCGCGCCTGGGCCACGAGAATTCCGTCTCCTGCGCGACCTGCCACGTTCCGGCGCTGGGCTGGGGCGATGCCTTTCCCAAGTCGCCCGCCACGCTCGGCCGCACCACGCCGCGCCATTCGCCGGGCATCGCGAACCTCGCCTGGGACGAACTTTATTTCTGGGACGGGCGCGTGGACACGCTCGAGGCGCAGATGCTGGCTGCGGTGGCCGGCCCGTCGATGAACACGCCGCTTCCCGATCTCGAGAAGAAGCTGCGCGCCATCCCCGGCTACGCCCCGCTCTTCGCCAAGGCGTTCCCCGGAACGGCTGAGCCGATCACCTCGGCCAACGTCGCCAAGGCGATCGCCGTCTACGAGCGCACGGTCGTTTCCGGCCGCGCGCCATTCGACGCCTGGATCGAAGGCGACGAGAGTGCGATTTCCGACGACGCCAAGCAGGGCTTCTGGCTGTTCACGGGCAAGGCCAATTGCGCGGCCTGCCACAACACCTGGCGCTTCACCGACGGCAGCTTCCACGACATCGGCCTGCCGGGCGAGGATCCGGGCCGCGGCCGGCTGCTCACCTCGATCGCCAAGATGAAGCAGGCCTTCAAGACCCCGTCGCTGCGCGACGTGTCGCTCTCGGCGCCGTATTTCCACGACGGCTCGGTGGGCACGCTGCTCGACGTGATCAACCACTACGAAAAGGGCGGCATCAAGCGGCCGAGCCTGTCGGAGGACATGAAGGCGGTCGCGCTGAGCCGCGAGGACAAGCGCAACCTGCTCGCCTTCCTTTCCACGCTCACCTCGGCCGAGCCGCCGGTGCGCGCGCCAAGGCTGCCCTAGGGCAAAAAAACCGTTAACACACGACCGGGGGTGGGCCTAATCTCGCCGTCCTTGCACTTCAGATGCGGAGACGGCGCGGATGTCCCACCCCCTTTTCGACCTCACCGGGCGCGTTGCCCTTGTCACGGGCGCCTCGCGCGGTCTGGGCTTCGCGATGGCCGAGGCGCTGGCCAAGGCCGGCGCCCATGTCGTCCTCAACGCCCGCAACAAGGCCGAGCTTGAAGCCGCTGCCGGCAAGCTGGGCGGCGAAGCACTGCCCTTCGACGTGACCGACGAGGCCGCGTGCGTGGCCGCAGTTGCCGGCATCGCCAAGCGCAAGGGCCGTCTCGACATCCTCGTGTCCAATGCCGGGTCGAACATCCGCGCGCCGCTGCTCGACTACAAGACCGCCGATTTCGACACGACGGTGGGCCAGCACCTGCGCGCGGGCTTCATTCTCGGCCGCGAGGCGGCCAAGGTCATGACCAAGGCCGGCAAGGGTCGGATCATCTACACGACGTCGCTGACGGCCCATCTCGGCCGGCCGTCGATCGTCGCCTATACGGCCGCGAAGACGGCGCTTGAAGGCATGATCCGCCAGATGGCGGTCGAGCTCGCCCCCTCGGGCGTTCTCGTCAACGGCATCGCGCCCGGCTACTTCCTGACCGAGCTCAACAAGCCGCTCATCGAGAACAAGGACTTCAATTCCATGATCGTGCGCCGCACGCCGCTGGGCCGCTGGGGCGACCCGGCCGAACTGGGCGGGGCCTGCCTGCTGCTGGCTTCCGACGCGGGCTCGTTCCTGACCGGCCAGACGCTCGTCGTCGACGGCGGGATGTCGATCTCGCTCTAGGCCGCCGCCGCGCGCCGCGCGGCAAGCTGGCGGACCAGCACGGGCATCGCCAGCACGAGCGAGATGGCGATGCCGCCGGCCGAGCCGTGGATCATCGGCAGGCCCGCGATGCCGACCAGAACGCGTTCCCACTTCGCCATCGGGGCAAGGAACCAGCCCGCGAACGCGGCCGACAGCAGCGTGACGCTGCCAAGGCACGTGCCGGCAGCCATCGCGAATTTCGCGAGCGTGAAATCCGGTACCACGATCAGCAGCGCCGGCGAGAACGCGAAGACGAACGGCACCAGCACCTTGCCCATCGCCAGACGGAACGCCGTGTTGCCGGCCTTGAACGGGTCGGCACCGGCCATGCTCGCCCCGGCATAGGCCGCGATGGCGACCGGCGGCGTGATGTCGGCAAGCACGCCGTAATAGAAGACGAAGAAATGCGCCACGAGCGGTGCCACGCCCAGCATGCCCAGTGCCGGCGTGGCAACCGTGACCATGATGATGTAGGTGGCCGTCGTCGGCACGCCGCAGCCCAGGAGGATGCACACGATGCCGGTCAACACCAGCGTGAAGAAGAGCGTCGCGCCCTTCACGTCGAAGGGCGAGAACGGCAGGTGGTCGACGACAAGATGCGCCCACTGGTCGGAAAGCGAGGTGACGATCCACGAGATCTTGAAGCCCACGCCGGTCAGCGTGACCACGCCGACGATGATGCCGACGGTCGCCGCAGCCGCACCCACGCCGATCGCATACTTGGCACCCAGAACGAACGCGTCGACGAGGCCGGCGAAAAGCCTGCGGCCTTCCTTGCGCTCGCGCATCAGCACGCCATCGGCCATGACCGCGAAGCAGGCCAGCGTCAGCCCGACATTGACACCCGGCACGCGCAGCAGCTCGCTCGGCGCGCCCACGAGCATGATCGCCGAGAAGGCCAGTGCGGCCGCCCCGCGCCGGCGCGCGAGGCCGACGAGCATGCAGCCCGTGATTCCCCAGAAGGCCGAAAGATAGGGCGTATAGCCCGAGAACAGCACCACCACGAGTGCCACCAGCGGGGCAAGCGTGGGCCAGTCGGCCGCGAAGACCTCGCGCAGGTTCGGCACCTCGTCGTCGCGAAGCCCGCGCATGCCCGAGCGGCGCGCCTCGAAATGCACCTGCATCAGCACGCCGAAGAAATGGACGAAGGCCGGCACGATCGCCGCGACCACGATCGTCGCGTAGGGCAGGTTCAGGAACTCGACCATCAGGAAGGCCGCGGCCCCCATGATCGGCGGGGTGATCTGGCCCCCCGTCGCCGCGGTCGATTCCACGGCCGCCGCGAAATGCCGCTGGTAGCCGAGCCGGATCATCATCGGGATGGTCAGCGATCCGACCGTCACCGTGTTGGCGACCGACGAGCCGGACAGCATCCCGAACAGCGCCGAGCCGAAGATCGAGATCTTGGCGGGGCCGCCGGCGAAGCGCCCGGCCACCGCCGCCGCCACGCCCAGGAATAGCCGCCCCAGCCCGATGCGCGTGGCGAGCACGCCGAACAGCACGAAGTGGAAGACGTACGTGGCCACCACGCCCAGCGCCACGCCGTAGACGCCCTGGCTGGTCAGGTAGAGGTGATTGATCAGCACCGACCACGTGGCGCCCGGATGCAGGAAGATGCCGGGGAACCACGTGCCGTAGAGCGCGTAGACCATCGCCACGATCGCGATCAGCGGCAGCCCCCAGCCGATCGCGCGGCGCGTCGCCTCGATCATCAGCAGCACGGCAAGCGAGCCCATCGTCACGTCGAGCGCGGTGGGATTGCCCACCCGGAAGGCGAGATCCTCGAAAATCCACGGAACGTAAAGCGAGGAGACGGCGGCGGCGGCCGCCATCAGCCAGTCGGCAAGCGGGATGCCGCCCGGCCGCAGCGGGCCTGACGGGCGGACGGTGCGGCCGTCCGCGTGGCGCGCGGAAAAGACGAGGAAGATGAGCCCCAGCACGAATGCCAGGTGGATGCCGCGATGGGTGACCTCGCGCAGCAGACCGAACCCGGCGGTGTAGTAGTGGAACATCGACAGCGCGACGAGCAGCCCGCCCACGAGGAGGCCGGTGCCGCCCGGCACCTTGCGGAACTGCATCTCCGGGTCGAGTTCCTCCTCGAGCCGGGCGAGTTCGTCGGCGGATGCCTGATCGAGCGTTGTCATGCGGGGGGTCGGTCGAAGGCCGGCCCCTTCCCGCAAGGGACAGGGGCCGGCGTCCGGCTCTTACTTCAGCAGGCCCGCTTCCTTGTAGAAGCGCGCGGCCCCGTCATGCAGCGGCACGCCGAGCAGGCCCTTGAGCGCGGTCTCCTTGCGGATGACCTTGCCCTTGGCATGGCCGGCGTCGAGGGCGGCGCGCGTCTTGTCGCTCCACAGCGCCTTGGTGACCGCGTAGACCGTGTCGTTCGAGATCTTGGCCGACGTGATCCAGTGCGCGCCCACGGCGACCGTCTTGACCGCGCCAACGCCCTTGTAGGTGTCGGCCGGGATCAGGTCGGGCGCGAAGAACGGCAGATCCTTGACGAGCTTCTCCGCGTTCGGGCCGTCGATGGGCAGGATGTCGATGCCCGAACCCGTCGAGGCCAGTTCGGAGATCGCCGCGGCCGGATAGCCGCCCGTGAAAAAGAACGCGTCGCACGACCCGTCCTTCATCTTGTCGGCCGCCTGGTTGGGCTTGAGGTATTCGGCCTTGACGTCCTTCTCGGTCACGCCGAATGCGCCGAGGATCGCCTTGGCATTGACGAGCGTGCCCGAGCCCGGCTCGTCGAGCGAGACGGCCTTGCCCTTGAGATCGGCGATCGACTTGACGTTCGAGGCCTTGCGCACGACGAGGTGCACCGATTCCGGATAGAGATTGGCGATCGAGCGCAGGTCGGCAAGCTTCGGCTTGCCCTCGAATACGCCCGTACCCGAATAGGCCCAGAAGGCGACGTCGGCCTGCACGAAGCCGGATTCGGCCGCGCCGCCGACGATGGCGTTGACGTTGGCAACCGAGCCGTTGCTGGCCACGGCCGTGGCGACGAGCGCGGGCGGGTTCGAGATCGCGTTGGCGATGAGGCCGCCCACGGGATAGTAGGTGCCGGCCGTGCCGCCGGTGCCGATGCGGAAGAAGGCGGGCGCCTGCGCGAATGCGCCGCGCGTGGCGAGCGCCGCGGCACCGAAAGCGCCCAGGGCGAGCGCGGAACGGCGGGTGATCGGATGGTTCATGTCATACTCCTTGTGCAGGGGGATTTCCGTCTTTTAGCCCGCTTTGGGCATGTCGTCTTCGATGTAGTTGCGGATGAGCTCGTCGACCGACGCATCGACCGTGAAGCCCATCGACAGCGCGCGCTTGCCGGCCATGCGGCGCGGCCAGCCCGCGACGATCTTCTGGATCATCGGGTCGATCTTCCATTCGATCAAGTCGTATGCCTTCTGGCCCGCGACGCGCTTCAGCCCCTCGCCCATGTCCTTCACGGTCACGTCGAGCGAAGGCAGCAGCAGCGCGCGGTTCCAGCCCCAGGCCGTGTCGGGCAGGTCATGGGCGCGGATGAACGCATCCACGCAGCGCCGCGGGCTCAGGAGCGGCATCCACGAGGCCGGATCGACCGGGCAGACCGCCGGCAGGCCGGCGAGCGGCTCGCGGATGATCGACGAGGCGAAGGTCGACGCCGCAAGATTGGGCTTGCCCGGCCGCACGACGATCGTCGGCAGGCGAAGGGCGCGCCCGTCGACGAATCCCTTGCGCGCATAGTCGGCCACGAGCAGCTCGCCCATCACCTTCTGCGCGCCGTAGGAGGTCTGCGGCGTCGGGCGGAAATCGTCGGGGATCACGTCGGGCAGATCGCCGCCATACGCCGCCAGCGACGACGCGAAGACGAGCTTGATGGGCTTCGGCAGCGCACGGCAGGCCTCGAGCACCACGCGCGTGCCGTCGAGATTGACGCGGTAGCCCAGCTCGAAATCGCGCTCCGCGCCGGCGCTGACCACGCCCGCCAGATGGAAGACCGCCGCCGTGTCGGGCGTGATGAGCGCGGCGACCGTCGGCTTGTGGTCGACCTCGCCGATCTTCACCTCGATGCGCGGATCCTTCGGGATGTCGAAGCCCTCGTAGGCGTCGAACAGCACGATCTTCGTGACCGCGTGCGCCTTGCCGTCGCGCAGCGTGAGGCTGCCCCGCTTCAGGATCTCGGCCGCCAGCTTCTTGCCGAGCATGCCCGTTCCGCCCGTGATCACCACACGCATCGTCGTTTCCTTCCCTTCGGTCCGTTCAGGTTATTTCGTTGTCGGGCAGCGCGCCCGCCGAAAAAAGATGATAGTTCACACAATTGCGCAACCGGTTTTCCTTGAGATACAGCCCCGCGGTTTCCGCAGCCTTGAATCGCAGGTCGTGCCAGCTTTCCGGGCTGTAGAAGGCCGCGTGGGGACTGAGGATCAGCCGGCCCGCCAGCCACGACGGCGGCACGCGATAGGCGGCCACGAGCGGGTCGTCGGGATCGGGCGGCTCCTTGGGCAGCACGTCGAGCGCGGCGCCGCCCAGATGGCCCGCCTCGATCGACTTCAGCACCGCGGTCGGGTCGACGATGGGTCCGCGCGCGGTGTTGACGAGGATGGCGCCCTTCTTCATGCGCGCGAGCGCGCCCTCGCCGAAAAGCCCGTGCGTCTCGCGCGTCAGCGGGCAGTGGATCGAGACGATGTCCGCCTCGCCGAGCATGGCGTAGAGATCGTCGAAGCGCAGATAGGAAACCGCGCGCGGATCGTCGGCCCGCAGATAGGGATCGTAGTAGGCGACATCGAACCCGAACGCCTTGGCGCGCGCGGCCGCCGCACGGCCGATGCGCCCCAGTCCGACGACCGCGAAAGCCTGGCCGGTGAGCCGCTTCACCAGCGGTGCGGCTTCCCAGCGCCAGCCGCCGACCGGGTCGAGGGCGAGCAGCTCGGTATAGGTCGGCAGGCCGCGGCGCATGGCCAGCACGCAGGCAATGGCATGGTTGGCAACTTCCTCGGTGCCGTAGTCCGGCACGTTGGAGACCGCGATGCCGCGCTCGGCGCAGGCCGAAAGATCGATGTTGTCGAAGCCCGCGCCGAAGCGCACGACCATGCGCGCGCGCGCGAGCTTGGCGACCACTGCACGGTCGATCGTCATCTCGTGGTTGACGAGCACCGCGTCGGCCTTCGACCAGACGCTTTCCGGGATCTGAAGCGGGTCCTTGGTGCGGTGGATCAGGAACTCGGCCTCCGGCAGCGCCGAACGCTCGATATCCGGGCCGGCAGGGAACTGGGCGTCGGGGATGAGGACGCGCATGGCCTAGCGCACCAGGCCCGCGCGCGCGGCCACCAGATGCAGCCCGCGTGCGGCGGCATCCTCGCCCGGCATGAACTCCGCCTCGATGCCCGCGACATTCATCGCGATGGCGTAGTTCTGCGCGAGCGGTCCAGCCCCCACGATCGTCGCGCCCTTCGCGGCGAACAGTTCGCGCACGGCTGCCATTTCATGCCCGATCAGCAGGCCCGACAGGAAGCTGGGTGCCGCCTCGCGCGTCATTCCCTCGAGAAGGCCCGCGGTGCGGACCGTGAAGAGCTGGTGCAGCAGCCCGCCCGCGGACTGGCTGCGCACGAGCCCGCGCGCGAACGCAGGCGCGTCATGCGGGGCATCGATCATCAGGCGGCCGAGGATCGAGTTGCGGCGCATGAGTGCGAAGACCTCGCCTGTCATGAACGTGACGAACCGCACGATGCGCCCGCCCTCGACCTGCGCCCACTTGGAATGCGTGCCCGGCAGGCAGATCAGACCGTCGGAAATTCCGGTGCCGAGGATCTGCGTCTCCTCGCCGCGCATCACGTCCGGCCCCGCGGCCCCCTGCCCGCGCAGGCCCGGCACGACATGGATCTCGCGGCGCGGATCGGGGGCCAGCACGAGCTTGCCCGCGATGTCGTCGGCGCCCGCGGGAAGATGGAGATACGGCGCCTCGATCCAGCCCTGCGCGGACCCGATCATGCCGCACATCAGCACCGGCGGGGCGGCAGGCACGTCGATCCAGTCCCGCGCGATATCCATCAGCGCACCCGCGAAATTCGCGTTCTTGACCGACATGATCCCCATGGCGCTCGTGCGCCGCTCGAGGATCTCGCCGCCCGGACCGATGCGGAAGGCGCGGCAGTTCGTGGTTCCCCAGTCGATCGCGACGAGTGCGGTCATCTTGTCGGGTGCTTCCCTGTCTAGCGCAGCAGCGGTTCCAGCCGGTCGAAGGCCTCGGTCAGCCGCTCGGGATTCGTGGCGAAGCACAGGCGGATGAAGCCTTCGCCCTCGGGGCCGAAGGCGCGGCCGGGGGCGAGGCCGACATTGGCCTCGCGCACGAGCCGTTTGCAGTATTCCACCGAGTCCGTCATCCCGTCGACCGAGAAAAACGCGTAGAACGCCGCCTCGGGCCGCGCGAGGCGTACCCGGCCCATGCCCGACAGGCGCTGGAACGTGATGTCGCGCGCACGCGCATATTCCTCGCGGATCTCGCGAACGAACCCTTCCTGCTTCAGCGCCACCACGCCCGCACGCTGCACGAACGTGGTGGCGCCGGAGGTGTTGAATTCGATGATCTTCCCAAGCGTGTCGGTCACGGCGGCAGGCGCCACGAGCCAGCCGAGCCGCCAACCCGTCATGCACCAGCCCTTCGAGAACGAGTTGATGCTCATGACGGCATCCTCGGGCCCCGCGAAATCGAGCAGCGAAGGCGAACGGTCGGCCCCGTAGACGATGCGTTCGTAGACGTCGTCGCCGATCGCCCAGATGCCGCGCCTGCGGCAGAAATCGAGCACGGCCCTGAGCTCGTCCGGCGTGGCGAGCCAGCCCGTCGGGTTGCCGGGCGAGTTGAGGAAGATCGCCTTGGTCCGCGCGTCGACGGCGGCAAACAGCCGGTCGAGGTCGAGCGACCAGCCGCGCGCGTCGAGCTTCAGCGGTACGCGGCGCACCTCGCCGTTCAGGTGGTCGACCATGTCGGCGGCGTTCGGCCACAGGGGCACCGCGAACACGACATTGTCGCCCGGATCGACGATAAGCTGCATGGCCATCTGGATGGCCGAGTTGCCGGACGTCGTCACGCAGATGCGCTCGGGCCCTACCTTGATGCCGCGCAGGTTCGAGACATAGTCCGCGATCGCCGCGCGCAGCTCCGGCCGCCCGGCCGAGGAGGCGTAGAACTGGTAGCCCTCGTCGATCGCCTTGTGCGCTTCGGCCACAACGGCAGGCGGCGCGGAGCGGTGTCCCTCGCCGAACCAAAGCGGGATCAGGCCCGGCTTTTCCATCGAGTCTTTCGAGACTTCGCGGATCAGCGAGCCCAGCAGGTTTTCGGATTTCTTGCGCAGCGGCAGGACGGGCATGGGGTCTCCGGCGGCGGAACAGCGGTAAGACGGCGTTTATAGGGTGTGCCGGACCGCGGCACCACCCCTGCCCTCACCGCGCCTGCCCTGCCTGCAGGCGGTAGGCACGCGCGAGCCGCTCGTCGGCCGTTTCGAAGAGGCTGGCCTCGCCGGCCGCGGCAAGGAATTCGGCCTCCAGCGCGGCATGCGCCACAAGCGTGCCGTCACCAAGGATGTGCCCCACCGAGACACCGCGCCTCGCAAGCGCGCGGCTCACCAGCAGGCAGCGGTGACAATCCTTCGGATCGCGCTCGGCGCACATCACTGCGACGCGATGCGTGCGCGCACCTGCCGTCAGCCGGTCGAGCCCGCCGGCAAATTCAGGGGCGGCGGCCATCGCCTCGTAGTCCGGCGCGCCGGCGCCGCCGCGCGGCCGGCCGCCCAGCGTATCGCCCAGATGGACATAGGCGATCGCATCGGCCTTCAGCGCATCGCGAAGCGTCTCGCGATTGAACTGCGGGTTGCGCCGCGAATAGGGCGTGCGGCGGACGTCGGCGACGGCCGTGGCGCCGGCCGCTTTCAGCAGGCGCGCGAAGGCTACGTAGGACTGGTTGGAATGGCCAACGGTCAGCAGGTCGAAGTCAGTCATCGCTTATCTTCAAATATGGTTGCATTGAGCAACATCCATTTATAGTCTCTATCCTTATCTTAAAATTGAATTTCGTGGACTCAGCGCCCATGCGCAAATTTGAAATTGATTCAGAAAAAGTGGCAAATCTGAAAAGATTTTTTACCTATTTAAATCCGACAGCACTGGAAACACGTATAAGAAAACTTAACATCACGTTCGATCTGCCACGTAAAGTAAGTGTCTTCGTATACGACAAATATAGATATGAATTTGCCCTCCAAAGGATTCTTGCCCAACTATCCAATGGAGATCTCTCATTTGATTCTGACGACACAACCATCCAGCAATCGTTTACATTTGCGGAATCGTTCAATCGAATTCTTGACACTCTCGATGCGACCGAACAGCGGCGACTCATTAGGCGTCTAAACGGACGCCTCAACGACGCCCATGGGCTTGCTCCTATGGAGTTTGAATTCGCAACCGCGTCTGACATGTCACGGATGGGATTCAGAGTTACCTCAGGCGAGGCTGAAAAACTCAGGTTCGACTGGCTAGCAACGCGAGACAGCATCGAATTTGAAATAGAATGCAAACACATGTCGTTTGATCGAGGCAAAGAAATCCACGGCGATACATTTCAACAGATTGCGGACGATTTGATTGCTGCTGCCACACCATACGCCGACGCAAGCAGAAGAGTATTTTTGTTCACGATCGTTGCCTCGGATAAAGTGGAGAAAGGCCAGGTCTCAAGTGGAAGCCTTGGCCAATCGTGGAAGCGGGCGTTCGAATCCGGAAATCAATCTGGTGAATTTTTCAGTCTTAGATGGTCTTGCATTCCTATCGAACCAAACGGGATGCCCGAGCTTCTGACGCCGATTTGGAGCCGTCTCGTACCCCCACATCTCCAATTTCCCATCGATACAAGCTCGGTCATCGCAACAGCGAAAATCGGGTCCGGGGGATACGGAGTGGTCGTGGAAGCCGTAAGTCAACTTCCAGACCAACTTCCGAAGTATGTCCGTGAAGAACTAAATAAAGCTTCCAAGAGGCAACTTACAGGCCGTCGACCATCGTCAATTTTTGTTCATCTTTCCGACCTCGACGAAAAGACCTTCATTAAATGGAGAGAACTCGACTATTGCGGCGCTTCAAGTTTCAAGCAAATTGCCAAAGAAATATTCGATAAGCGCCCGCATGTTCACTCAATAGTGTTCAGCGGTAGGCATCGACCGACTCCTCCACTCGAGCCAATAGAAACGCATTTTCCTTATTCTCTAATTCCTAGAACAACCAGCATGACTTACCGCTACTACAATAGCCGATGCATTTTCGATCACGTGAGAGACTTTCGGTTTTAATTTGACAACGCAGACGAACAAGCTACCTCGGCCAAGGGGCTATTCGACTTTGGCATCGCGCGGCACGCCCAGACTTGTCTCGCTGCCGGGGCGGTACTTGTAGACGCCTTCGCCCGTCGCCACGAGCTTGCCCTCGTCGTCGACGATCTCCATCGTCGCGAAGAAGATCGACTTGCCGCCTGCGCGCGCACGGCCCGTCGTCACGAGCCGGCGGCCAAGCCGGCCCGGCGAAACGAACTGCGTGTTGAGCGAGAGCGTCGAGGCGCGCCGGATCCGGTCGCGGTGCGGGCACCAGCAGCCCGCGAAGCCGCCGGCCGCATCGATCAGCGTGGCGATGACCCCGCCATGCGCGATGCCCGAGCGGTTGCGGTGCTTCTCGCCCAGCGTCAGTTCCAGTTCGACGTAGTGTTCGCGCCACACGATCGGGCCGTAACCCACATGATCGCGGAATACGCTGTGGTCGTCGTCCCACATCCATTTCGGTACATCGTTCATGATGCGGCGCAGCGTAGACCGCCCCCGGACGGCCGTCTATAACTGGCGCCCGGTTCTTCGGGCCCGGTTCTTCGGAGCGGTGGAAATGGCACAAAAGGCGCGCAGCGGCGGACGGATCCTGGTCGACCAACTTCTCGTGCACGGCGCCGACACGGCGTTCTGCGTGCCGGGCGAGAGCTATCTGGAAGTGCTCGACGCGCTGCATGACAGCCCCGCCATCAAGCTCGTCAACGCGCGCCACGAGGCGGGGGCCGCCAACATGGCGGACGCCTACGGCAAGCTCACCGGCAAGCCCGGCATCGCGATGGTCACGCGCGGGCCCGGCGCCTGCCAGGCGGCCGTGGGCGTGCACACCGCCTTCCAGGATTCGACGCCGATGATCCTGCTCGTGGGCCAGGTCGGCCGCGACATGATGGACCGAGAGGCGTTCCAGGAAATCGACTACCGCCAGATGTTCGGGCCGGTCGCCAAGTGGGCCGCGCAGATCGACATGGTCGAGCGCATTCCGGAATACATGGCCCGCGCCTTCCATGTCGCCACTTCCGGCCGCCCCGGTCCGGTCGTGCTGGCGCTGCCCGAGGACATGCTGACCGACACGGCCACCGTAGCCGACGCCGATCCCTACCGCCCCGTGCGTGCCGCACCGGCACCCGGCGACGTCGAACGCGCGCTCGCCCTGCTCGCGGGTGCGCAGCGGCCGCTTGCCATCGTCGGCGGGCCCGGCTGGACGGACGAGGCTGGTGCCGCCTTCCGCAGCTTTGCCGAGGCCAACGACCTGCCCGTTGCGGCCGGCTTCCGGCGCATGGACGCCTTCGCCAACGACAGCCGCTGCTATGTGGGCGAATACGGCACCGCGAGCCCCGCACCGCTGCTGAAGCGCGCGAAGGAAGCCGACCTGCTTTTCGTGGTCGGCGCGCGGCTGGGCGAGATGACGACGCAAGGCTATACGCTGCTCGACTCCCCGCGCCCGCGCCAGAAGCTCGTCCATGTCCACGCCTCGGCAGAGGAGACGGGCCGCGTCTACAATGCCGATCTCGCCATCCAGGCCAACGCGTCGCTCTTCGCGATCGAGCTTGGCAAGGCGAAGGCGCTGGCAAAGCGCCCGTGGACGGCGTGGACGAAACAGGCGCGGACCGAGTTCGAGGCCAACCTCGAGCCCACGCCCTATAACGGCGCGCTCGACATGGGCAAGGCGATGCGCGCCCTTGCCGCCGAACTGCCCGAGGCCTTCACGGTCACCGTCGATGCGGGCAACCACACCGGCTGGCCGCACCGCTATCTCACCTACGCACGGCCCGCGCGCTTCGTCGGCCCCACGTCCGGCGCCATGGGCTATTCGGTGCCGGCCGCGGTCGCGGCCTCGATCGTCCATCCGGGGCGCGTGGTCGTGGGCTGCGTGGGCGACGGCGGCTTCATGATGTCGGGCCAGGAAATCGCGACGGCGCTCCAGCATGGCGGCGCGCCCGTGATCCTCGTCTTCAACAACCGCATCTACGGCACGATCCGCATGCACCAGGAACGCGAGCATCCCGGCCGCGTCGTGGGCACCGATCTGGTCAACCCCGATTTCGCGGCCTTCGCGCGCGCGCTGGGCTGCCACGGCGAGACGGTCGAACGGACGGACGATTTCATGCCGGCCTTCCGCCGCGCGCTCGCCGCGAAGAAGCCGGCCGTCATCGAACTCAAGACCGATCCCGACATGATCACCACGCGCACGACCATCGCGGCGATCCGCGAAGCCGCCCTCAAGCGACAGGCCCAGGCTGCACAGCAATGAGCGACATCGAAATCGCGCGAAAGGCGAAGCTCGCCCCGCTTCCGGCGGTCGCGGCAAAGCTCGGCATCCCCGAGGCGGCGCTCGAATATTACGGGAAGGCCAAGGCGAAGATCGACCTTGCCGCCCTGCCCGCCGCAAAGTCGCGCGGCAAGCTCATCCTGATGACGGCCATCAACCCGACCAAGGCCGGCGAGGGCAAGACGACCACGACCATCGGGCTTGGCGACGCGCTGAACCGGCTGGGCAAGAAGACGGCGATCTGCCTGCGCGAGCCGTCGCTTGGCCCCTGCTTCGGGCAGAAGGGCGGCGCCACCGGCGGCGGCCATGCGCAGATCGTGCCGATGGCCGACATCAACCTTCATTTCACGGGCGACATCCACGCCATCGGCACGGCGCACAACCTGCTTGCCGCCCTCGTCGACAACCACGTTTACTGGGGCAAGGAGCCCGCCATCGACCCGCGCCGCGTGACGTGGCCGCGCGTCATGGACATGAACGACCGCAGCCTGCGCGACATCGTCGCGGGCCTGGGCGCGGGCAACGGCTTCCCGCGCGAGACGCGCTTCGACATCACGACCGCATCGGAGGTGATGGCGATCCTGTGTCTGGCGAAGGACGCGCGCGATCTCGAGGCGCGGCTCGCGCGCATCGTCGTGGCCGACCGCAAGGACGGCACGCGCATCACGGCCGCCGACCTGAAGGCGTCCGGCGCCATGGCCGCGATCCTCAAGGACGCGATCAAGCCCAATCTCGTCCAGACGCTCGAGAACAACCCCGTGCTCGTCCATGGCGGGCCCTTCGCCAACATCGCGCATGGCTGCAACTCGGCGCTCGCCACGACGACGGCGCTGGGCCTTGCCGACTATGTCGTGACCGAGGCGGGTTTCGGCGCCGACCTGGGCGCCGAGAAGTTCCTCGACATCAAGTGCCGGCAGGCGGGGCTCTCGCCCGACCTCGCCGTGGTCGTCGCCACCGTGCGCGCGCTCAAGCTGCAGGGCGGAGCCGACGCGAAGAACCTCGGCACCGAGGACGTCGCGGCCGTCGAGCGCGGCCTTGCCAACCTCGTGCGCCACGTCGAGAACATGCGCAAGTTCGGCCTGCCCGTGCTCGTCGCCATCAACGCCTTCACGGGCGATACGGCCGCCGAATGGACGGCCATCGAGAAGGCGTGCGCGGCGGCGGGCACGCGCGCGATCCGCGCGATGCACTGGGCCGAGGGCGGCAAGGGTGCCGAAGACCTCGCGCGCGCGGCGGTGGAGACCATCGCGAAGGGCGAGGCGAAGTACCGCCCGCTCTACCCCGACGAGATGCCGCTCAAGGCCAAGATCGAGACGATCGCGCGCGAGATCTACCGCGCGGGCTCGGTCTCGTTCGCGGGCCCGGCGGCAAAGCGCCTCGCCGACCTCGAGGCGGCGGGCTTCGGGAAATTCCCGGTCTGCATGGCCAAGACACAGTATTCGTTCGCCGCCGACCCGGCCTTGCGCGGCGCGCCCACGGGCCACGACGTGCCCGTGCGCGAAGTGCGCCTGTCGGCCGGGGCCGGTTTCGTCGTGGCGCTGGCCGGCGACGTGATGACGATGCCGGGCCTGCCGCGCGTGCCGGCGGCCGAGGCGATCGGCCTCGACGCGGCGGGCGAAATCGACGGGATCTTCTGAGGTGGCCGCTTCGCGGCTCAGGCCGATCCTCTTCTTCCTCGGCGCGATGGCCCTGTTCGTGTCGATGGACGCGATCAACAAGACGCTGACGCAGACCTATGCGGTGCCGCAGATCATGGCGATCCGCTTCGTGCTGTTCGTGGCGATGGGCTGCATCATCGCGAGGCAGGGTCCGTGGCTCGTGCTGCGCAGCAAGGCGCCGTGGTGGCAGGCGTTGCGCACGGCCGTCCTGCTCGTGGAAATGATGATGTTCGTGCTGTCCTTCCGCTACCTGCCGCTGGCCGACGTGCATGCGGTCGCCGCGGCGGCCCCGCTGATCGCGACGGCGCTGGCGCACTTCTTCCTCGGCGAGAAGGTCGATTTCGTCGGCTGGCTGCTGGTCGCGGGCGGCATGGTGGGCGCGGTGCTCGTCGTGGGCCCGGCGTTCGAGCATTTCGGGCCGGCGATGTGGTTCGCGGTCTTCGCGACGATCACGTGGGGCGTCTACCAGATCCTGACGCGCATCGTCGGGCGGATCGATTCCGCGCATGTCACCACGCTGCACACGCCCATCGTGGGGCTTGCGATCATGTCGGTGGTCGCGACGTTCTACTGGCACTGGCCCACGCCGTTCGAATGGGTGCTGCTGCTGATCGGCGGCGCGCTCGGGGCCGGCGCCCACATCCTCGTCGTGCGGGCACTGGCGCTGGCGCCGGCAAGCGAGCTCCAGCCCTACAACTATTTCATGGTCGTGTTCGCGACCGTGCTGGGGGCCGTCATCTACGGCGACGTGCCGGGGATCTGGACATGGGTGGGGGCGGCCATCGTCGTGGCCTGCGGGCTCGTTGCCATGCGCCGGGCGGCGAAGAAGGCCGCCTAGCCTGCCCTCGCCTTCGACGTGGCGTTTAGAAATGCCTCGAACGCTGCACGGCCGCCCGGGCTGAAGACCATCGCGCGGGATTTCGCGTCGGGCTTCAGCCAGCCGCGTGAAAGGAATGCCTGCAACAGGGCGGCCCCCAGCGCGCCCGCCAGATGCGGGCGGCGCTCGCTCCAGTCGAGGCAGGCGCGGCACAGCGGCCGCCGGCGGCCTTCGAGGTCGCCCATGTCGATGCCGAAGGCCGCGAAGCGCGCCCGGCCGGCCGCGCTTGGCGCAAGCCCGTCGCGCGCCAGCGCCAGGTCGCCGCGCGCGACAAGCGCATCGTAGAGCGCCACGCCGGCCGAACCGGCCAGATGGTCGTAGCAGCGGCGCGCGGCGCGCAGCGCCTCGTCGCGCGGGCCCGGCCGCACGCGCGTGCGGCCAGTCCGTTCGGCCAGCACCAGCAGGGTTTCCAGCGCCTCGGCCACCTCGGGCCCGGCGATCCGGTAGTAACGGTGGCGCCCCTGCACCTCGACGAGCAGCAGACCGGCATCCACCAGGCGCGCCAGATGCCCGCTGGCCGTCTGCGGCGTGACGCCCGCCTCGCCCGCAAGCTCGCCCGCCGTCAGCGCCTGTCCGGCCATCAGGGCGGCCAGCATGTTCGCGCGCGCCGGATCGCCGATGACGGCGGCGATCGC
>JAEUKX010000009.1 GCA_016794025.1 Rhodospirillales bacterium
GGCCGAATATGACGGTGTGCGCACGAGCGGTGTGCCGGCCGCGCGCACCTATTCGGCCCTGTTCGAGTTCGGCACGCCGGACGGGCGGCAGAGCTGGCAGCTCGACCAGACCTGGGAGCGGCTGTCGCTGCCGCTTTCCGATGCGGCGGCCGGCCATCCCGACGAGGTGCGCGTCGTCCTCGTGGCCGCCTACATGGTCGACGGCCGGGCGGCGTGAGCGCCTAGCGCCGGGCAAGCACGAAGTCGGCAATCGCGTCGGCAGCCGCCGCCTCGGCACCCCAGAATCCGTGCCCCGACAGCGGATCGCACTCGTCCGATTCCGGCGGCTTGCCGCCGTTCAGTGTCCGCGCCGCCACGCGCGGCGATGCCTTGAAGCGCTGCGCAAGCGATGCCGCATTCCCGGGCGGCGAGGCCCAGCATCGGTCGTCGGCGTGCGCCAGGACGAAAGCCGGGACCTCGATCCTGTCGATCGGGAAA
The DNA here is from genome assembly GCA_016794025.1 of Rhodospirillales bacterium. Classification (GTDB taxonomy): domain Bacteria; phylum Pseudomonadota; class Alphaproteobacteria; order CACIAM-22H2; family CACIAM-22H2; genus Tagaea. The sequence goes on from JAEUKX010000009.1 coordinate 478, forward strand.
TCGCGGATGCCGCCCGGTTCGGGCAGCCAGTTCGGGCCGTTCTTGATCGGAGTCGTGATGCTGGAGGTCAGAACGATGCCGTCGATATCGCGTCCCAGCGCAACGGCCGCGGCCGCGACGCTGACGGTGCCCATGCTCGTGCCGACGAGCCAGACGGGCAACTTTTCCGGCCCGCGGAGCCGTGCGACGGCCGCCGCGACGTCCTGCGCATGCTCGGCGGAGCGCCGGAACGTCGCCGGCATGCCGCGCTCGGCCATCGCCGGCGGCACATCGAGCGCGCCCACGCGCAGGTCCCGCAGGGCGAGCGCCGCGCGGATGCGCAGCAGGAAGTTGCCGCGCGCATAGCGTTCGGCGAGCGGCGTGCTGCTGGCGCTGCCCAGCCGGATGCCGCCGCCGCCGCCGGTCAGGAGCAGGACTGCCGCGCGCGGCGCCTGCGGCGGCTCGACATGCAACATCTTGAGCGGAACGCCGGGCCGTCCCTCGAAATCGACGATCGACTGTTCCTGAGCCGACGCAGGAAGGGGCGCCAGGAGCGCCAGCACCATCCCAAGAGCGATCCGCATGCCCATTGCATGCACCCCCGTCGGTTCAGAACATCGTGTAAACGACCCTGTCGGGCGGATTATGCCCGTCGACGAAGCTCTTGATGTTGACGAGGACCTTCTCGCCCATCGCCACGCGTCCCTGATGCGTGGCGGAGCCGATGTGCGGCAGCAGAACGACGTTGTCGAGTTCGAGCAGCCGCGGATGGACCTGCGGTTCCTCCTCGTAGACGTCCAGGCCCGCCCCCGCGATCTCGCGCGCATAGAGCGCACGGGCAAGCGCCTCCTCCTCGATCACCGTCCCGCGCGCCGTGTTGATCACGATGGCGCGCGGCTTCAGGAGCCGGATGCGGCGCGCGGATAGCAAGTGATAGGTCGCCGGCGTGTGCGGGCAGTTGATCGACAGGACGTCGATATGGCCCAGCATCTGGTCGAGGCTTTCCCAGTAGGTCGCCTCGACCTCGGCCTCCGCGGCCGGATCGACGCGCCGGCGGTTGTGGTAGTGGATCGACATGCCGAAGGCGCGTGCGCGGCGCGCGACCGCATGGCCGATGCGGCCCATTCCCACGATGCCCAGCCGCTTTTCGGCAAGCCGCATGCCCAGCATCGCGGTCGGCGCCCAGCCCTGCCAGCGCCCGGAACGCACGAGGCGCTCGCCCTCGCCCAGCCGGCGGGCGACAGCAAGGATCAGGGCCATCGTCATGTCCGCGGTATCGTCGGTCAGGACGCCGGGCGTGTTCGTGACCGTGATGTTGCGGGCCTTGGCCGCGTCGAGCGCGATGTGGTTCACGCCCGTCCCGAACGAGGCGATGAGTTTCAGCTGCGGGCCGGCATTGTTCACGAGCGTCGCATCGATCCGGTCGGTGACCGTCGGGACGAGGATCTCGGCCTCGGCCATCGCCTTCATCAGTTCGGTCTCGGTGAACGGATGGTCGTCGAGATTGAGGCGGCACTCGAACAGTTCCATGAGCCGCGTCTCGATCAGGTCGGGCAGCTTTCGCGTGACGATGACGAGCGGACGGCGGCGGGTCATGGGGCGGGCGGCTCCGGCGTTCTTTCCCCCTGCCCTAGCATTGCGTCCGGTTCCTGCGCAAACGAAACGGGGGGCGGCCTTTCGGCCGCCCCCCGTCCGAGGCGTGTCAGATGCCTGGTCTTGCCTAGCGGAAGAGGCCGAGCAGGACCGAAGGCTGCTGGTTGGCGATGGACAGCGACTGGATGCCGAGCTGCTGGCGGACCTGCAGCGCCTGCACCGAAGCCGAAGCCTTGCCGATGTCGGCGTCGACGATGGCGCCAAGGCCCGTCGTGGTCGCGTCGACGATCGAGTTGACGAAGTTCGACTGGAGCGTGAGCGAGCGGGTTTCCGCCGCGTTGGCGCCCAGCGAGCTCGCCACCGCCTGCGAGAACGTGTTGAGCGAGGTCAGCGCCAGCGTGGCCTGCGAGGCCGATGCCACCGAGGAGACGGCAAAGGTCGTGAAGGCCGCGTTGACCGACGACTGAGAGGACATCGTCAGCGTGACCGCGTTCGTGTCGGCAAGGAACGTCTTGGCTGCCGAGGCGGCCGAGAGGAGGTTCGTGCCGTTGTAGTTCGCCTG
>JAEUKX010000032.1 GCA_016794025.1 Rhodospirillales bacterium
AACAGCAGCTCACTCGCGAGAGGCCGGATACATTTACGCAAACTGTTCTCGTTATCCCTTCCAATGCTCTTGCATAGACGGGGCGGACCATACATTTCCCTTTGCGGCCTCCGCCAGGATCAGTTTGTCGAGCGTCAGGTCTGAGACCGCGCGACGTAGTCGTGCGTTCTCTGTTTCGAGCTCCTTCAGCCGCTTGACCTGGTCGCCCTTCAGGCCGCCATACTCATTGCGCCATCGATAGTACGTAACTTCCGTCACGCCTATCGAACGCACGGCTTCTGCGACCGGTCGCCCTTGGGCCATCAGCACATCGACCTGCCGCAGCTTCGCGACGATCTCTTCTGCCGTATGCCTTTTCCTCGCCATTGCCTGTTCCTCCGCTTCCAAAATCATACTTCAGGGAGGACCACTTCAATGGGGGCAGGTCAAAAGTCGTCGTAAGCGCCGAACGTGGAAAGAGCATCGTTGCATCTCTCACCGCGCTGAGCCGTGACACTCGCTCGGAGGCGTCGCGTATCGATCTATGCAAAGTCGTTCGGGATATCCAGCCGCTCCTACGGGTTTTGTTCCCGACGTCGGCCGAATTGAAACTTAATCTGCCCGATCGTGCATGTTTCGCGTCGGCCAACCAGACTCAAATCGAGCAGATCGTCACCAATCTTTGCATCAATGCTGTCCACGCGCTCAAAGGTAGCGCCGGCAATGTATTGATCGAAGTCGGCACCATCAATGTCAGCGGCGAAGCGGCTGGACGATTGCGAGCGACCGACGTTGTCGCCCATCGCGGTGGTTTATATGTCGAGTCGACTGACGACGGCAGCGTCCACGTATTTTCTGGCATTTTGAGCAAAGCGAGTTATGCCCGAATACGAGTAACCGACAACGGTCACGGAATGAGCGAGACGGTCGCAAAGTCCATATTCAAGCCATTTTTCTCGACCAAGGGCACGGGCGGGAGCGGTTTAGGCCTGAGCTCGGTGCTTGCGATCGTCACTTCGTACGCGGGCGCAATTCACGTTGTCACACAGGAGGCGAGGGGGACATCCATTTCGGTATTTCTGCCGCTCGCGGAAATCCGGCCGGACACTGTTTCCGTCGAGCCGGAGCGGTTCGAAGATACACTCGAGGTCGAGCCCAGGATCGCGGCACGTGTACTGGTTCTAGACGATGAGCCGCTCGTCGCGGACCTGACAGTAAAGATCCTCGAGAAGGCAGGTTACGAAGCGGTTCGCTTTACGGACGTTGGCGCTGCACTCGTCGAATTCAGCCGAGATCCCGACGGATTCGACCTGATCGTGACGGACCAAACGATGCCCAACATGACCGGAATTGAGTTTATCGCCCGCGTTCGAGTTCTTCGACCCAACATGCCAAGCATTTTGTGCACAGGGTACATGGGAAAGGCCGAGTTCGAGGACGTACCGGCTGGCGCCTGGGCTATTCTCAGAAAGCCGTTTCCTCCGGTTCAATTGTGCGATGCAGTACGTGAGGCCCTAAAAGCCTGTTAAAGTCAGCCATTTCGGTGAGTGTCGTCGTTGGCAGCGCAAACGACTGTCGGCAACTTGTTGAGGATGATGCGTTCCACTACGGCACGCTTGAGCAGCGTCGCAACCCGGATAACACAAGGAGCGCCGAGGTCAGGATCTACGTGACACTCATCATCGTCCCTCCCTGGCCATTTTCTCCTCAAGCGGTACAACTGAAAAATGGCCGAGAAGAAACTCAATGGCGTCGCTTGAGGCGGCAATGCTCGATTCGACATAAGTGTGAGTTACTGAAATCACAATTCTTCGCTGCGGGCTTCGAGGTCAAAGTTTCATCCAGTTGAACTTCGTGCCGCTGATCGTTCGATTCATTTGAATGCGTGGTGCAACGTCGAGCCTGCGATTGATCGTGGCTGCCAACGCCGGGTCATTTTTCTGCCGTTCGATTCAACAGACGTGCTCCGCTCCCGTCTTGTCTGCGACGACGAACACCCGCTGTCATGTGCAATACGCACATTTGTCGGAAATGTTGGAGCGCGAAATGAAACGAATCGCGAAACCCTGCGCTGGTGACCGGCCAAAGACAAAGCCCACTATCTCGCTTCGGAGGAGAACGGCTTCTTCGTTGGTTCGACGGTAGAATCAGAACCTTGCCTAAGACTTCGCGATCCGGTGCCCTCTCGTCTGCTGACGATTTCCGCGCGCTTCAGTCGGAACGTCATTGTGCTTCTGACGCTCCGCAACGATCCGCATCAAGACTGGAAGCATCAAGACCGCGGCGAGATAGCCGAGCTGCCGGATACTATTGAGAGCGATCTTGGCCGAACTTTCGGCGACGACGTGCCCGGCGAGCGCGATCAAAAACATGCCAGGATTCAGATGCTCAGTCAGCGCGTCAAACATGGCTCTCTCCTCTAGCTTCACACGTTAGGTCGTTTGCATTCACTCAGTGGCGAGGCACGTCACGACCGCCACCGCCAATCGCACGTGCGATCCGGTCGGCAAGCCGCAGATTGAACTGCTTCTGCCGGGCAAGAACCTTGAGGCGATCGATCACCTCCGGCGCAAACTCAGGGAGTGATTCGATCGGCAGGTTGCTCTCTGCGGCAAACCGGCGCTGGGCCTGCTGCAAGATCGCTGCGACATGCTCCGGCCCAGGCGGCTCGAGATGGAAGACGCGCAGCCGCGATAGCAAAGGACGTGGCGTGTCGTCCGTGGAGTTCGACGTGAATGCGAAAGCCACGTCACTCAAATCCACCTCGGTCCCAAGACCTTCGTCGAACCACCTCCGCCGCGTGGTGGGTTCGCACAGCGACAGGAGAGCTTCGTGAACCTGACCATGTCGGCGGTTCCCACCGGCCCTATCGAGTTCTGAAAGCTGGACGATCGGATTCGGGCACTGGTGCTGGGCACAGAGTGTTGTCGGGAACGAAGGATGCGCCGACGACCAGCCCTTTGCAGTCCCGCGGAGTATCCGATTGTCACTCGTGCCCGCGAGATCGAGCTCTCCGAGGGGACGCTTGACCAGCTCTGCCGCCCGGCGGAGAAGGCTGTCTTTTCCGATGCCGGGCAGGCCGATGAGCAGGATTGGGCGCATGGATGCGGCTGCCCCACCTGCGATAAAGCGGGCGACTTCGTCGACGACACCGGACAGGTGCGGAAATTCCGCTTCCAGAACCCCGGCCAAAACGGCCGGCGGCACGGGCGACCGCCAGAGGGGAAGCGGATCGGCTAAGATCCTGAACTCTTCGGCACCAGACTCGAAGTTCTTCAGCGTTCTGAGCTTCGGCGCGACAATTTTGTGGGTCGCTTCGCCAGTCCGCGAACGGCGATATTCCGACCAGAGCTCGGCCTTGGCGATCGCTTCGCTGGCGCCGGCCAGCTCCTTCGAGATCACATCGAATTCGTCGACCATCGTGCCGATTTGGGACCGGTGCGCAAGGGAACGAAGGACCTTCTGAAGTTCGATTCTCTTTCGAATACTGGCACCAGCTTCTGTGGCGGCCTGCAGGCGGCGTGCAAGCAGTTGCGCCAGGACCCACTTCGCGACACTGGATCCCCGCCCTGAGGCAAAAATCAGAATCGAACCAACGACATCGTCTCCGAGCCCGGCCCGATGCGCGCGAACTGCGAGTCCGACAAGTTCTATAGAAGAATGACGAAGAAGATCGGTCTTGGCATCGATAGCCAGCGCCGGCCCAACCCGCTCCAGAACGAACGCCAACAAGCGTCGAAAATCGTAATCGTGGCGGATGGCGTACGGCCCCGCCAGCCACAGTTCCGATGCGAGTTCGTCCGAGATGGGTTTGTCGTCGGTCACCTTGACCTCACAAGTTCGAGTGTGAGATCAATATATACACCATTGGTGTAGTTGTCAAGCTCCATCTTCCCTGCAACACACCAATGGTGTAGTTTTCACGCATGGCAAAATTCGACGGCGAGTTCATCTATCGATGGCGGGTAGAGCACCAGATGACGCAGGCGCAGGCCGCGGCACTGCTCGGCGTTGCGGCCGGGACGTTGCGAAATTGGGAACAGCGCCTCAGGACGCCGCCCGCGCAGACGAAGCTTCTGATCGATCGGCTCCGTCCAGAGGATTACCCAGCGATCAAGCCACCAGCCGGCAAAAGGCCGATTGGAGTTCGAAACTGGAAGCGGCGGAACTCGCCGCTGGGTGGTTAGTTAATTTACATTTGAACGATACCCAAGCGAACCAACCCTCTCGGCGTTCAAAGCCAAAAATGTGTTTCAGTCACTCCGCTGATCACGAACAGAACAGGCATTGGTTGGCATTCCCCGATCACCAATTGCCAAGCCGATTGATCAGTCGCCGTTGGAAATAGATTGGCTTCCGTATGGGGGCTTGGCCGTCTGCAGCAGTAGTGAGTTGACGGCCCCAGCGCTATCAGGCCAGGCCGATTTCCTAGGCCTTAAACACTTCAGGCCGAACGATCCAGACTATCTCGCCCTGGAACAGGATAAACACGGCCGTGCCGCGAGAGTGCTTGCATCAGCGTCATATTTGCATGCCATCCCTCGAATTCCGGATCATCCGAAATACCAAGACTGCGGTCGCCTTTGGGAGCATAGCGGCGTAACTGGCGGCTGATGCCTTCGCGACCAAAAATCCAACAAGCAACCCGGTGACGCGAGAGAAGAACACAAAGGCGACCGGCATCAAGATGGAAGCTGGTGGCGTCCGCACGACCGGACAAAGGATGTTGGACAAACATAAGGGGCCGCTCCAGACCCTGAAACCGGTTGGCTGATTCGACAAAGACATTGGCGAGATCATCGCCGAGACGCTCACGGATAGCATTTACTTGCGCGACTTGAGCGCATGCAATCCCGATCATATCCGGAGTGACCAGCACGGATTCGCCGTTTTCGCCGAGAATGGTAGCTCCGCGCATTAGGAGGCGGCGAACTGTCCAGACAATTTCATTGGCCAGTTCCGGATCGACTTCACCAGTCTGCATCGCAGGCAGCTCGACAAAGGCTAGACTTGCACCGCCCACCACGGCGTCAAGTGGCGTATCCATTGGTGCGATTCCCGGCGTGGTGAAGTTCAGCGACCGCACGGGCTCCATCGCGACAAAGGGCATTGTTGGATAGAAGGCCGGCTGCAAGAAATTGATTGTGTCCTGCACGAGGCGTCGAGACACCGGTAGGCTTAGTGGCCGCAACGTCGGATGGCGTTGAAGTAGCGCTCGGGGCGCAGGAACATGTGGTCCAGCGGGATCACACCGCCAGCGCTCGATCTCGGATTGGATGACGGGGTCGATTTGGCCGGGGTCGCCGATCAGAACCTGCCGGGACGCGAGCCCAGCGATCTGATGATAGCGGTAGTCCGGCAATTGATAGGCTTCATCGACGACTTGGAGGTCGAATAGCCGCTGATCTGAATCCAACCAGGACCATTTCGCACTATTCCCGATGACGACGCAGGGACCGTCTGGGAGGTCGCCAGCGCTATGAATCACGGTCAGATTGGGAGATGCAACATTGGGCGGGATCGCAAGCGATTTGCTAGCCATCAAATGAAACGGCAATCGCGAGAAGCCACGGCACAGGCGTCGCGCGAGATCGAAAGCCTGTTCGTTAGTCTGAGTGGTGAGCATGACGCGCTCGCGCATCACACCCATTCCCTGAACCGCGAGTCTTTCGGCTACGCCTGTCTTGCCCGCACCCGGGGGTGAATTTAAAACGACTGCAGGATCACGGTTCCACTGGGTCGCGAGAACGCTCTCAATCGCATCCTCCACCATCTGCGCAGGCGTGCGGCTACTTTCGGTCATCGCAAGTTCTCCACGGCGTCGAGGAGGCGATGGGGGCGAATATTAGTCGTATCGGGTTGCGCTGGCGGAGGAGCCTGTACATGGGTCCACGGCGGCGTCGCTAGCCGGGAAGCCATCTTGCCGCGCATTCTACTCAGCCAGAACCAATCCGGCGGCGGCGGTGCGAGGTCAACAGACGCGCCGTTTGGGGGCATTCCAACGGCCCGCATACCGTCATCTACCAGAAAAGACACTCGCGTGACCGCTCCGATTCGATTCACGTCTTCAACGATGCAGAGCAGGCGCGGATCGCGCAGCAGCGCAAGAGTATCACCGCGTCGGACGTGAAGGTTTGTTTGCGCCGTGTCGATGTAAAAGCGATGGTCGAACTTTCGTGGCCCCGTCTTGGTGATGGTGGCTCCCCCGCAAACGCCTGTAACGATCTTACCGCTAAGTTGCGCCCGAGCCTGGGCAAGTCGGTCGCCATAGATGGCGCCTCGCTCGGTGTTTTGAATGGCCAGCTCCCGCTCGGAAATCTTGAACGCTGCAGCTTTTGGGCTGTCGCGGTAAGGCAACGGGTAGTCGTTGTCGCGGGAATTCATAAAGTTGAAGAACTCCTTCGCCTCACAGCGTACCAACTCGGCCAGCACCGGGGCCGGCGGAAAGCGTCCCTGAAGGAACCCAAGGGCTCGCTGGACGGATGCATAGATGTCACCAACAAGCGGGGCAAGATGGGCCTCGATGGCATCGGCACGTCGTCGGATTTGCGCCGCTTCACCCGTCTTACGCGCGAAATTGTAGGCTTTGAGCAGTGGCTGCAAATCGGTCCGGTCAAACTCCGGATCAGTCTTTACGCCCATGATCTGTCGCTCGGCGATTTCGATGGCACGCCAGATCTCGATGCCGGCGGGTGGATCGAGCCACGTCAGGAATACGCCAAGGTGCTCGTCTTCGCCCTCCTGCTGGCCGGTACAGTAGTGGGCCGACAATGCACCAGTTGCAGTCATCAAGGCTTGCTGGCCCGCGACTGGCATCCGTTCGGTGACATAAGTCAGGAGGTCACCCGTCCGCTTTACTACTGGTGCATTACGCGTAAACCGTAGCCGGTCTGCGAGGATATCGAGGTGCCCTGCTGCCGCCCCTGACGACACCCAAATCTGCGGAAATTCGCCCAGACGGCGCCTTTCCTGATAGTAGCTTTCGATGACGCCGCCCATCCATTCGATGAGCGCATAGTGCTCGTCACGAACGCGCGGATCGGGAACAACTCGGATTTGCGGTGGCATTCCGATTCCACCGATTGCTACTGCATGAATGGTGGTGTCTTCGCCCGCCATTGCCAGTGGACATACGACAAGCGCGTGCGGCTCGATCGATACCTGCAGATGCGATGCCACCCGAATGGCTCGCCGGGCTTCAAAGGCTCGCAAGCGACCGATAAGTCTAATCGGATCACTCATTGTCCGATTGCCCTCCTCAGCAATGTGTCGGCAGCTCGCAACTCTTCACCGAGCGCAGCCTCGGCAGCATTCCGCGGTGGCGCGCCCGTGCTATTTACCAAGTCTAGAGCGCGGTCAACTGAACTGGCTGCTGCAAGCTTCTCCGCGGCAAGGTCACCGAGAACGATCGGATGGCGAGCGGCAAGCGCCTGCCCCCGACATTGCTCCCAGAGGCCGCAATGCTCCTTACAGGATGGTCGATAGTGGTTTGGCACCGACCTCAGCACGGCGGGATTGTCGAGGCTGACACCGTGCGGAAGCATCGCGTCGAGTTCGTCAAGATTGGTGGGCGCATCAGCAATCGCGCGAAGGACCGAGTCAATTTCTCCTTTGATTGATTGACGATGTAGCGTCGGCAGAAACAGGCCCGTGACACGCAGAACAAGGTCAGCCTCGGCTACCGCCAGATGTTCTGAATTGGTCACGGCGAGCTGGTCAAGAATTTGACGAAGCCCGATCACGCCGACAGCGGCTTGACGGCAGGCACTCCGGATATCGGATTGATCTGTCTTCCCACCGCGGTCTGGATAGGACTTGATTTCGCCGACGCGGTAAAATGCTTCACCGTCTGCGGCAACAAGATAGTCAGGCTCGATCGGATGCGACACACCGACGAGAGAAACCGTCAGGCGCGGTTTGATGATGAGATTGGGTGCAAGTGGATCGCCTCGCAATTTCGCCTCGAGCGCCCTGCGTGTTTCCCTTTCGCGTCGGCGTCGCGCAGCAGCCCCGGAGCCCGGCGCAAGCTCTCCGATATCCGCGACCTTGGCTTCAGCCACAGTCAGGTGCCTCTGGTCACGGTAGAGAGCCAAAAGGTTTGCCGCGCCGTTCTTGATCAGTTGGCGCTCGAAACGCTGGCCGAGTGTCAGGGCGAACGGCGATTGGCCTTCGCGATCAACGCCTCCGAGGATTTTTACTGCGGTCGCAGGCTTGATACCGACGATAGTTAGAGCGCGCAGCCGCAGACAGTCAGGATTGCGTGCAACCCGTTCGATCCCGCGGGCACCAGGCTCCTCAGGGGCAAGCGTGCCACGCAAACGGATGATTCGCGGGTCCATCATGCGCCCGCCCTTTCGCTGTGTGCGCCACCGTCAATCACGGTGGGCAGACCCCATAGCTTTTGCTGATCCGCATAGCGGCTCAGCCGCGCAGCAGCTTGCGCGCGCTCGGCTACATCCGCAGCTTCGATTACAGCAAGTTCGGCCTCTATAACGTTGCGGATCGTTTTCGGATTGGTAGCTTCTCCCGTCATCAGCGCGCCGGGGACGCCACGTGCATAGCGCAACAACAGCGACTCGATAGCGCTCGCTTGTGGCGCGCTTGCAGCCTGCATTCGTTCAAATCGGGCGAGAAAGGCCAGCGTAGTGTGAAGATGAATGACCCGAAGGCTTCTTGCTCCGAGCAGACGACGATCAAGTGACCAAGCGGAACTGGTCAATAGGCGTGAAACTTGATTGAGGCGTGCCGTATTCAAGGCAGGCACGATCCACGCTGGTCGAGCATGTATGTCACGGCGAGCCGCACGCTCTTCGTCACGACGCAAGCTGGCGAATCGAGATGCGCCGGGATCGATTCCGGTCGTGGCCTGACTGAACTCGCTGATCGTCGAAGGCGCAAGCGGAACTCCGATCTCATCGAGGATGTCCAACACCAACTCGCGTAGCGTCTTGCCGGTTGCCCGTGCACGTGGCCGCGCACTGACGGCGTGCGTTTCGTTCTGGGCATAGCGCAAGTCATCTGTTAGGCGCTGCATTTCAGACGAGAGGCGATGCAACTGCTTTTGGATGACTGCCTGTTCGGCGGTGTCGGCTTTCGCCAATGCCTCATTGAATCCGTTCAGGAGCTGCTGCTGCTGCTCAACAACCTGGGTCAGTCGACGCTGAATGTCGGTCACGTTCTGGATCATGGCGCGACCATAACACTCCACGTTATTCCATGCAATACCATGTTTTGAAATAGGTAGCCGGCAGCTTCAATTCGTCTGCCGCCCTGCTAAATATTGTTATATATCAATATATTAATCAAGTTTTGTCAAAACACAGGACTGCCTCTAACGCGCCGGCGGGCCGCTCATAAATTCGGGAATGGGGATTAATGCCTGACATTGATCGCTTCAACGGGAAATCACAACGTCGACGCAAGCGAAGCCCGGCATTCGCAGCCATCTCGATCGTCATAGTGGGTAAGTCGTTGTGAATCTCCTTATAGAAGGAGTCCTGAACCACAAGGACAGCCGCTCCTTGCGTCTTCAGCGCCCCGGAAATATTCGCAAGCGCTGCAGCCATTTTGTCGAAATAGTCGAGGTGGGTCTTCAGGTAATACCCATCAGACGCCTTGGATGGGTGAGCCTTTAGTTTTTCAAGAAACCGCGCACACGTATTGCCCCACGTAGGCTGAATAGCAATTTTGTGATCGGGGACGCGCGTCGACCCAATCATCTTGCGACCAAGATCCTCCATCCTCAAATTTAAGAGTGGATGAAGCAAGGCGAGTTCGATGCGAGTCGCGGCGCTATAGTCTATCCGTGTACAGTACGGAGGCGACGTTAGAACGAAGTCGATACTCGAAGCGGGCAGCACAGTTTTCGTTGAATCTGCAACACGCAATGTAACGGCGCCATACTCAATTTTCCGCGCATCGCATTCGGATAACGTTGTCGCCATGCTCTTGAGGTTAGCATGCAGAGTCGAGAGGATTTTCTCGTGACTCGCAGTTATCCGATTCTCGCCGCGCTTTGGCTTGCGTAGCCATGTTGGATTTGTCGATCGATAACGCCCTGTCAGGTGTCGACAAACCGAAAACAGTGCAACATAAAAGGTTGCTGCTAAGCCGGAGATATTCTCTAGTTTGGGTCCACCAGGCGTTACAGTGCGATCACCGATCAGGTGAACACGAATACGACGCTCAATCTCTCTGATAAAGATTGCGGTTGGTCGATAGAACCATCCGAGAAGAGGATCATCGTCACTTACTAATTTATCATCACCTCGAACGGTCTTTAGCATTTCCCGTGCGAGTGATTCGATGCTGTCAGCCTCCGATGGAGGCAGAAGCCTCGCTCGCGCGATGATAAGCATAATTGGATTGAGATCGATTCCTTGCGAAGCTAATCCAAGCTGTGATGCGGAGAATGTTGTGGTTCCGCTTCCATTCCACGGATCGAGGATGACCGCAGTTTGATTTAGACGCGCACTCTTCAATATCTCGCGCGCGAAGTTCTCGGGATAACCGGCATAGTATGGGAAAAAGGCGTGCCACCCCTGTTGCACTGCGGCGGTTCGCTTTGGTGATTGAATAACCAAATCGTCAAAGACGATTGATTTTTGCTTTGCTATGTCTGACTTTTTTCTTTGGTTGTTTGTACTCATATGAGCGTTCCCAGATTTTCTCGCGTTATGCCGTTCTTTCCGGAAACAGCCCCGGCATCCATCGCGAGGCAAGTGCCGCTGGGAATGCGAGGCGTAGCGGCGCACGCGTGCTCTCGGACGTGACCACGTTCTGATCAATGAGCGCGGAGACAACACGGCGTGCATGGCGCTCACCGGTGCCAACAATGGCGGCGACGTCACCGCGCGGAAGCTCGCCTCGGTAAAGCAGCACATCGAGGATATTGTTGGCCTTAGGCGGTAGCTTATCGAGACGCACCTCCTCTTCAGCCCATGTGAGAATGCGCGTACGGAGCTGGTTGGGCTGCATGAGCCCTTCCATAAATTTCACCTGATCAAGGCAGACGGTCAGGAAGAATTTTGTGAAGGTAGCAAGGTTTTCTTCGCTCAAGTTGCCGCGTCCATCGAGATCATTGCGGCGTGGCTGGTCGCAAGCGGCGAGATGGCCCTTGTATTCAGTGACGTAGCGCGCGAGGCCGCGCGCTATTGACCAAACTGCGCCGGTGTCGAGCGCCTCCAGAAGCGTGGCATGCGAAACGAGACGCGCGACGCGACCGTTACCATCGAGGAACGGGTGTATCCACGCGAGGCGGTGATGCGCCGCCGCCGTGGTGATGATGGTTTCGGTTTTACCGAGGTTTGCGTAAACTTCCTCGTAGCGCTTGAGGAAGCGCTGCACGGCCGGCGCGCTGACGGGTATGTGCTGGCCAACCTGTACGTCATGATGTCGGAGCTCACCAGGGGCGACTCTAATCTTCTCCTTAGTCGCGGGATCTTCGACCCACAGCAAATCTTCGGGCAACTGCTCGCAAAAGCGTCGATGGATTTCCGTAATGGATTCAGTCGTCGTAGCGGGATTTTTGAGCCCACCCATATCAATCCAGCGCTGGACGGTGATATGGGCCTTGGCTTCAAGCTGGAGGTCGCGCTTCTTGGCGTCCTTGCTGTAATTGCCCTTGAGCGCGTGCTCGATATCGATTGGGTGCGTGTCGTGACCTTCGATCAAGTTGCTGTAATAGCAATTCATCGCCCGCACAAGATCGGCAAGCGAGTTGAGCAAACTGTTGGGTAAAGCGCGCCGGAATCCCGCGCTCTTCTGTGCCAGCTCGACAGCAAGATCTGTCAGTTCGGGGCGGTGCTTGGAGTTGCTGCCGATCAGCAATGGCTCCATCAGGGCAACGTCTTCACATCGATCCTTGACCACTTTTATGTCCGCCTTTATAGCCGGTTCTAGGTCCGGTTTCTTGTCCGGCCTATTATTACGATAATTTAATATATATCAATATATTGGTGTTATTCAATTCGAATATATGGCCGCTTGAAAGTCCGGTTCTAGGTCCGGTTCTAGGTCCGGTTCTAGGCCAAAGCGACGGCCCTGCGCTAACTGCTTTGCATCACTTTCGTTCACCCCTTCGACAATCACTACAACCACTGCCGATACCAAGAGAGCATCGGCAACCAGACGCCGGCATTATTCGCTACGGCAAGCGTCCTCGCGATGCAACGAGGCGAGATGCTGCAATACCCACGAGGCTTCGCGCCTCGCCCCGTTGCCACAACCATCAAGACAATTTCAGATAAGGAACAGACTCTACCCTCAACCGGGCGAGTTCAAGGGCACAGGCCAGCGGCGTTATAGAGAGCTTCCCATGATATTTGGGAGCCAGTTGCGGTCGCTGCGTGGGACTCTGCGTGGGACTTTCCGCTTCCGTTCACGGTCGTTTAGGGCGTTTGGCGTTTTTCGACTCTTTGGAAATCAACACCTTAGCCCACGACGTCCGCACTCCGAAGCTGAAGGTCGCGCGTTCGAGTCGCGCCGGGTGCGCCAAGACTTTCCCTCCTGCCGAAAATTCCGATCCTAGAAAGTCTCGACCCAGGGACGCAGCTCGACTTCCCACGTCCAGGCGCTGCGATCCTGTCGGAGCAACGCCAGATAGGCGCGTGCGATCGCATCGGGATCGAGTAACGAATCCGGCTTGTCGGCGGGAACAGTCCGGACCGCCGACGCGATCCCGCCATCGATCACGAAGTGACCCACATGGATGCCCTGCGGCGCCAGCTCGCGCGCAAGACTCTGCGCGAGGCCGCGCAGCGCGAATTTGCCCATCGCGAAGGGAGCGGAACGCGCATAGCCCTTCACGCTCGCCGATGCGCCGGTGAACAGGATTGCGCCGTGGTGCTGCGGCAGCATCCGCCGGGCCGCCGCCTGCGCGACAAGGAACCCGCCATAGGCGCCGGCCGACAAGGCAGCCGCGACGGCATCGGGATCGAGCGAGCCGATCTCGCCGCGCACGCGGCCGCTGACATTGTAGACGACGACATCGGGCGGGCCGCCCAGTGTCTCTTCCATTTTTGCGAACAGGGCGTCGACCTGTGCGCGATCGGCGGCATCGCACGTCGCGGCTACGGCACCGGTCTCGCGCGCGAGTTCCGCAAGCCGGCCGGCATCGCGCGCGGCGATACCCACGCGCATTCCTTCAGCCGTGAAAAGCCGGGCCAGCGAAGCGCCAAGACCGCTTCCCGCTCCCACGATCAGCGCGCGACGATAGTCGGGCGTCATCTCCGTCTCCGTAGCCGTTCGGTTCGATGAAACAGCACCGCGGAACGATGCGCAATCCCGGCCGCGCGTCAGGCCACCAGCACGCCGATCCGCGACAGGCGCGCGGCACGCGGCGCGTTCACGGCATTGTCCGGCAGGCGGCCGGCGCACAGCGCCTCGACCTGCCGGACCGTGTCGAAGGCCTGATGCTGGATCGCTTCCGGCGTCAGGCCGCCGATATGCGGCGTGGCGATCACATCGTGCCGGCCCGCAAGTGCGGGCGACGGCATCTGGTCGGGCGCACGCCCGACATCCATCGCCGCGCCGGCGAGGTGCCCGCCTTCGAGGGCGGCGGCGAGGGCCGTCTCGTCGACCAGTTCGCCCCGCGCGAGATTGACGAAATAGCTGCCCGGCCGCATCGCCGAAAAGGCCGCAGCACCGAAAAGATCGCGTGTCGTCTCGTCGGCGGGCGCAAGGCAGACCACGAAGCGCGATGTCGCAAGCAGGTTCTCGAACGTGACCTGCCTTGCGCCCTGCGGCACATCGCGCGGCGCCGGGTCGCAGAACTGCACGTCCATTCCGCTTGCCAACGCCATCCGCGCGAGGCGTCGGCCGATCGCACCGAGCCCGACGATACCCAGCGTCGCTCCGGAAAGCTGGACCCCCATCTTCACAGGCGGTACCCGGCCCGCACGGAAAGCGGCGACCGCCGCACTGGTCCCGCGTGCAAGATCGACAAGCATTCCCAAGCCGAGTTCGGCAACCGCATCGATGAAGCCGGCGGTCGCGCGGGTCACGAGAACTCCCGCACGGTCCGCCGCCGCGAGATCGATGTTGCGGATATCCATCGCGCAGCGAACGAAAGCGACAAGATCGGACGCTCCCTCGAAAAAGGCGGCGTCGGCGCCGGTCTGCCGGTCGCTGACGACGATCCGGCAGCCCTTCGCATGCGCGACAAGCGCGTTGCCGCGCAGCGGTCCGTCCGTGTCGTTCAGGACGACCTCCCCCAGCGCCGAGAGCTTCGTCAAAGCCTCGTCGCCGTAGTAGTTCGCGCGCACGGCCGGCGGATGGGTCAACAGGATCCGCATCTTTCCTAGCGGTCCTTCGGCGGGCTCGCGACCGACCCGCGCACGAGCACGCCCGGCATGAAGCGGAATTCCGCGGGGCTCGTGTCCGGCTTCTTCAGGCGAAGCATGATCCGGTCGACCATCGTGCGCGCCAGTTCGGTCAGCGGCAATTTCACGGTGGTCAGCGGTGGCGCCGTGAAGGCGCCGAGCGAGATGCCGTCCATGCCGAACACGGACATGTCGCGCGGCACCTCGAGCCCCTCCGTCTTGAGGCCGGAGATGAGGCCGATCGCCATCATGTCGTTGATCGCGATCGCGGCCGTGGGCTTCGCCTTGTGGCGCACCAGCGGCCGCGCAAGGCTCTGCCCCAGCTCGGCCATTTCGGCATCCGCATAACCGGCCGCGACATTGCCCTCTATGATCACGCCGTCGGCACCCGCCGAACGGATCGCGCCGAGGAAACCCTCGCGCTTCTCCGAGCGGCTGAACGTCCAGCTCTTCGGTGTGAGAAACGCGATGGTCCGGTGGCCGGCACCGACAAGATGCTCCACGGCCATGCGCGCGCCGGCGGCATTGTCGGCCGAGACGTAGTCGACGATCGGCTTGACGTTGCGCCGCGAATGGCTGTCGTAACTGACAGCGATGAGGCCGCGCTTGACGGGCGATTCGAGGTGGCTTTCGTCCGCGAGCGAGGAGATGACGATGACGCCGCGCACGCCCTGGGCGGCCATGTCGTCGAGGAACGCGCGCTCGCGCTTGGGATCGCGGTAGGTGTTGCCGACAATGACCCGATAGCCGTGCCGGCGCCAGGAATCCTCCTCGATCTCGCGCGCGATCATTCCGTAACTGGGGTTGCCCAGCGAGGGCACGAGAAGCCCGATCATCGAGGCTTCGCCGGTCTTGAGCTGGCGCGCCGCACGGTTGGGCCGATAGCCGAGCTTCTCGACCGCGCGCTCGACCCGTGCAAGCGTCGCCTCGCTCATCTGGCCGGTGCGCCCGTTGAGGACGTTCGACACCGTCGAGATGGAGACCTTCGCCAGACGCGCCACGTCGTTGATCGTCGCCATCGCCTTCGCTCGTTTCAGTCCGGGGCCCCGGCCCCTTCGCGTTCGGCTGTCCGGTGCATCTTCTACCCGAGGACGAGGTGGGGAATCCACGAAGCCAGTTCGGGGAAAAGCACGACCAGGACCAGCACCGCGACCTCGGCCGCGATGAATGCCCAGCAGTAGCGGACCGTCTCGTTGTAGGAACAGCCGGCAATGCTTGTGGCGACGAACAGCAGGACGGCCACCGGCGGGGTCGTCGACCCGATCTGCGTTGCCATGACCATCAGAAGGCCAAGATGGAACTCGTCGATGCCGAACTTGCGGCCGATGACCACGGCGACCGGGATCAGGATGATCAGGATCGCCATCGAGTCGACGAACATCGTCAGCACGAGCATCACGGCCATGAGGATGAGCAGGACGGCGATGCGCGTTCCCGCGACGGCCGAAATTCCGCCCAGCACGACGTCGTTGAAGTTGAGATACGACAGCAGCCAGCCGAAGGCGCCGGCCACGCCGATGATTCCCGAGACGAGCGCCGTGGTGATGCCCGCCTGCACGAAGATCTCCGGCAGGTCCTTCAGCTTGACGGTCCGGTAGACGAAAAAGCCGATGATGAAGCTGTAGAAGCAGGCGACCACGCCTGCCTCGGTCGCCGTGAAGACGCCGCCGAGGATGCCGCCAAGGACGATGACCGGCGCCAGCAGTGCCGGCCAGACGAGGACGGCCGCCTTCAGGACGGTCTTCAGGACGAAATGGCCCGTCGTCCGGCGCAGTTCCGGATAGTCGGGATGCCGCGCATAAACGGCGATCACGACCATAAGGCCAACGCCGATCAGCGCACCAGGGATGATGCCGCCCAGAAACAGCCCGCCGATCGACACGTTCGCCATCGAGCCATAGACGATCATCGTCATGCTCGGCGGGATGATCGCGCCGATCGTGCCCGCGCACGCCACCAGTGCCGCAGCGAAACCGGGTTTGTAGCCGCGCGACTTCATCGCGGGCACTAGGATGGAGCCGATCGCCGATGTATCCGCGACCGACGATCCCGAGACGCCCGCGAAAACCATGCTCGAGACGACCGAGGCATGGCCGAGCCCGCCGCGCCAGTGGCCGACGACGGCCTCGGCGAACTCGACGAGGCGCTTCGAGATTCCGCCGCGCGAGATGAGCTCGCCCGCGAGGATGAAGTACGGCAGCGCCAGCAGGCTGAAATTGTCCAGCATGGCGAACATCTTCTGGGGAAACAGCGCGGACGGCAGCGTGGGTTGCGTCAGCACGCCGGCAAGGCCGACGATCCCCATCACGAGGATGATCGGGATGCCGAGCGTGATGAGGCCGAGCAGGAAGACGAAAAGGAGGACCAGCGTCATGCCAGATCCTCCGCGAGCGACGGCCGAAAATAGACGGCAAGCCGGCGCAGCGCGACGAACGCGAGATATGCAGCACCGATCACCATGCCGACATAGACATGATCCATTCGCCAGCCGAGCGCAGGGCTCTCCTGGAACTGGGCGACCTGCATCAGGCGGAGCGTATAGAGACCGATGGCAAGCGCCAGCGCGAGCCAGAGAACCTCGATCAGCAGCGCGATCGTGCGGCGCATGATCTCCGGCATGCGCACGAGAAGGGCGTCCATGCCGATATGCGCGCCGCGGCGGTAGGCGACCGGGATGGCGATGAAGACCATCCAGACATGTCCGAACTTCTGGAACTCCTCGCTCCAGCTCAGCGGCAGGCCCAGCACGAACCGGTTGAAAACCTGGAGTCCGCCGACGAGCGAGAAGGCGAGGAATATGACGAAAAGCGCGGATTCCATCGCGCGGTCGACGGCTTGGATTGCGGCACGCATGCTTGATCCCGGGCAGAGGACCGGCGGCGGGACCTCCGCCGCCGGCCGTTTCGGCGCTACTTGGTCTCGCGGATGATCTTGAGCAGGTCTTCCGCGCCGATCTGCTTGGCGAGATCGTCCTGCACGGGAGAGGCTGCCGCAACCATCGGGGCCTTGTCGATCGTATTGACGATCATGCCCTTGGCCTTGAGCGCCTCCAGCGCCTCGCCGTCGCGCTGCGCGGACAGGTTCCGGTTGACGTCCTGCGCCATCTTGGCGGCGGCCGCGATGACGTCGCGCTCCTTGTCGGTGAAACCCTGCCATTCCTTCATCGAGCAGGCCGTCACGGTCGGCCCGAAGAGGTGTCCCGTCAGCGTCACGTACTTCGCGACCTCGTAGTACTTGCCCGTCAGCACGACCGGCGGCGCATGCTCGAAGCCGTCGAGAACGCCCGTCTGCAGCGCCGTATAGACCTCGCCGAAAGCCATCGGCGTGGCGCTCGCCCCCATCGCATTGAGGGCCGCGACATAGGTGGGCGTGGGGATCGTGCGGATCTTGAGGCCCTTGAGGTCCGCCGCGGTCTTGACCTCCTTCTTCGTCGTCACGACGTTGCGGTAGCCCCAGCTGTCCTGCCAGCCGAGCACCTTGATGCCGCGCCCCTCGTACTCCTTGGCGAGCGCCTTGCCGACCGCGCCATCGAGCACATGGTGGGCGTGGTCGTAGCCGCGCCACATGAACGGCAGGTCGAGCACGCCCATGCGCTTGACGAAGTTGTTGTGGATGGCGGTGCCGCCGATATGGCACGTGGCGCCGCCACCGAGCTGCATGCCCTCGACGACCGCGCGTTCCTCGCCAAGCGCGTTTGCGGCGTAGATTCGCGCGTCGAGCGTGTCGGAGTATTCGTTGATGTAGTTCTTCATGACCCACGCGACCATGTGGTTGTCGTTGCCGAGATCGGCAGCGGTCGCGTGCGAAAGCTTGACCTGCTTCTTTGCCTGCGCGTCGGCCTGGCCGGGCGCCGCAAGCGCGATCGCCATGGCGGTCGCGACGGCAAGACCGCGCAGGAGTGACTTGTGTGACATCGCGTTTCTCCCCTTCGTTTCCGGTTTTCCCGGGTTGTCGCCATAAACCGGCGTCTAAAACGATTTAGTAAATCGTTACACCGGCAGGCCCGCGAGTCAAGCGGCGCGTGCGGCAGGTCGGTCCGGATCAGGCGAATCCGTAGAGTGCAGCGGCGTTGTCGACGAGGATGCGGCGGCGCAAGGAGTCGGAATCCACCCAGTGAAGCAGCGTGTCGAGCTGACCCGCGTCGTCCGGCGGATCATCGAGCTTCGAAACATGCGGCCAGTTCGAACCCCAGACCATGCGTTCGGGCGCCACGGAAACGGCGGCACGTGCAAGCGCGCCGACATCCGCGAAGTCGGGCGGCGGTTCCCGCGACACCTCGTAGGCCGCGGAGAGCTTCATCCACGTGTTGCCCGATTCGAGCAGCCGCACCAGCGCGCGAAACCCCGGATGCGCGGTCGTCACCGGCTCGAGGAACTTGCCGACGTGATCGATCACCAGCGGACAGGGCAGCGCTGCGAGTGCGTCGACGCGCTCGGGCAGCAGCCGCCCGTCCATCTGGAGCTGGATGTGCCAGCCCAGTTCGGCAGCCTGACGTGCCACGGGCGCAAGCGACTCCCAGCCGACGGCGCCGCCGGGAAGCATCTGGAACCGGGCGCCGCAAGCGCCGCGCGCGGCCATCGCGCGCAGGTCGGCAGGCGGCGTATCCTTGTCGACGACCACGACCGCGCGCGCCCGGTCCTTGCCGATCGCGGCGACCGCATCGAGGGTAACGCTGTTGTCGAGCCCGTAGACGGTGGGCTGGACGATGACGACGCGCGACAAGCCAAGGCGTTTCTGCACGCGCCTATAAGCCGCAAGGTCGGCCCATTCCGGCGGCTTCGAGGCGGCGGTGGGCGCCAGCGCCGCGCCGGCGACATAGACATGGATCGCGCAGTCGCAGGCGTCCGGCGGGGCCGCGAGCCGCGGTGGCGTGTCGAGGGCCATGGGTGTTCCTCCCGTTTTCCCGCGCGCAGTGAACGACGCGAACAGGCGCACAAGCAAGTTTTGCGTTGTGTGCCGGACACGCACTATGCTGCCGCGCGTCCGACGGCCGGAAGCGAACCGGCCGCCCGCCACCCAGGAGGAAATGTCCCGTGAAGCGCCCGCTGCGTTCCCGCCAATGGTTCGACAATCCCGAAAATCCGGGAATGACGGCACTCTATCTCGAGCGCTACCTCAATTTCGGCATGACGCTCGAGGAACTGAAGTCGGGCAAGCCCATCATCGGGATCGCGCAGACGGGTTCGGATCTGTCGCCCTGCAACCGCCACCATCTCGAGCTTGCCAAGCGCGTGCGCGAAGGCATCGTCTCGGCCGGCGGCATCTGCTTCGAGTTCCCTTGCCACCCGATCCAGGAGACCGGCAAGCGACCCACCGCCTGCATCGACCGCAACCTCTCCTATCTGTCGCTGGTCGAGGTGCTGTTCGGCTATCCGATCGACGGCGTCGTGCTGATGACGGGCTGCGACAAGACCACGCCCGCCCTGCTGATGGCGGCCGCAACCGTCAACATCCCGGCGATCGGCCTCAATGTCGGCCCGATGCTGAACGGCTGGAACGGCAAGGAGCGCGTGGGTTCGGGCATGGTCGTCTGGAAGGCGCGCGAGCGCCACGCCGCCGGCGACATCACCTACGAGCAGTTCATCGACATCGTGAGTTCTTCGGCGCCCTCGAACGGCCACTGCAACACGATGGGCACGGCCTCGACGATGAACGCGCTGAGCGAGGCGCTCGGCATGTGCCTGCCGGGCTCCGCCGCGATCCCGGCACCCTACCGCGAACGCGGGCAGACCGCCTATGTCACCGGCCAGCGCATCGTCGACATGGTGCGCGAGGACCTGAAGCCGTCCGACATCATGACGCGCCAGGCCTTCGAGAACGCGATCGTCATCAATACGGCAATCGGCGGCTCGACCAACGCGCCCGTGCACGTCAATGCGATCGCCAAGCACATGGGCGTCGAGCTGAGCGTGGCGGACTGGGAGAAGCACGGCTTCGAGATCCCGCTGCTGGTGAACATGCAGCCGGCCGGCGAATATCTGGGCGAGGAGTATTATCGCGCGGGCGGGCTGCCCGCGGTCGTGGCCGAACTCATCAAGGCCGGCAAGATCAACGAAGGCGCCATGACCGTCAGCGGCAGGACGATCGGCGAGAACTGCCGCGGGAAGTTCGCTTCCGACCGCGACGTGATCCGCCCCTATGACAAGCCGCTGCGCGCGAACGCGGGCTTCCTCAACCTCAAGGGTTCGCTCTTCGACAGCGCGATCATGAAGACGAGCGTGATCTCGAAGGAGTTCCAGGACCGCTACCTGTCGAACCCGAAGGATCCGAACGCCTTCGAGGGCAAGGTTGCCGTGTTCGAGGGGCCGGAGGACTATCACCACAGGCTCGACGATCCTGCCCTGGGCGTGGACGAGCACACGATCCTCATCATGCGCGGTGCGGGTCCCATCGGCTATCCGGGCGCGGCCGAGGTCGTGAACATGCAGCCGCCGGCCGCCCTCATAAAACGCGGCGTGCTGTCGCTGCCCTGCATCGGCGACGGGCGGCAGTCCGGAACTTCCGGCTCGCCCTCGATCCTCAACGCCTCGCCGGAGGCCGCCGCCGGCGGCGGACTGGCGATCCTTCGTTCGGGCGACCGGATCCGCATCGATCTCAACAAGCGCACGGCCGATATCCTGCTGCCGGCGGACGAGATCAGGAAGCGGCACGCGGAGCTCGCCGCCAAGGGCGGCTTCCCGATCCCCGGCAGCCAGACGCCGTGGCAGGAAATCCAGCGCGGCATGGTGGAACAGCTGAACGAGGGCATGACGCTGAAGCCCGCCACGAAGTACCAGCGCATCGCGCAGACCAAGGGCGTGCCGCGCGACAATCACTGAGGTCGGCGACGCAAAAGCCTTCAGCGGCGCGCGGCGTCCATCGCCGCGCGCATGCGGCCGATCGTGGCGTCGAGCCCGTCGAAGATCGCGGCCCCGACGAGGAAGTGGCCGATATTGAGTTCGACCAGCTCGGGCAGTGCGGCCACGGCGCCGACGTTGGCGAAAGTCAGCCCGTGGCCCGCGTGGCATTCGAGCCCGACGCGCGCCGCATGCGCCGCGGCGACGCGCAGCCGCTCGAGCTCCGCCGCGAACGCGGGCGTGCCTTCCGCGTGCGCGTAGGCGCCGGTGTGGAGCTCTACAACCGGTGCACCCACCGCAACGGCGGCGTCGAGCTGGGCCGGATCCGGATCGACGAACAGCGACACGCGGATTCCCGCATCGCGAAGCTTCGCCGCGAACGGCTTCAGCGCCGCCGCGTGGCCGATCACGTCGAGCCCGCCTTCGGTCGTGACTTCGGTGCGCTTTTCCGGCACGAGGCAGCAGGCATGCGGCCGGATGTCGAGCGCGATCGCAGCCATCTCGGCCGTCGCGGCCATCTCGAAATTGAGCGGGGCCGGCACCTCGTCCTTCAGGCGCCGCATGTCGGCATCGCGGATGTGGCGGCGATCCTCGCGCAGATGCGCCGTGATTCCGTCGGCGCCGGCGGCGAGCGCGCGCCGGGCCGCATCCACCGGATCGGGGTGCGCGCCGCCGCGCGCATTGCGCACCGTGGCAACATGATCGACGTTGAATCCGAGGCGGAGCTTCTTCATGGGGCGTTCACTTCGTTGTTGCGGTTCCTTGCGAGCGTTTGCGCCAGCCGAAGCGCGGCGATCAGGCTGCCGGGATCGGCAAGGCCCTTGCCCGCGATGTCGAGGGCGGTGCCGTGGTCGGGCGAGGTCCGCACGAACGGCAGGCCCAGCGTGACGTTCACGCCGCCGTCGACATCGAGCGTCTTGAGCGGGATGAGCGCCTGGTCGTGGTACATGCAGATCGCCGCGTCGTAGCGGGCCCGCGCGCGCGGCGCGAACATCGTGTCGGGCGGCAACGGGCCCGCCGCATCGATCCCGTCCGCGCGCAGCATCTCGAGCGCGGGCTTGACGATCTCGATATCCTCGCGACCCATGGCGCCGTCCTCGCCGGCGTGCGGGTTGAGACCCGCGATCGCCAGCCGGGGCGCGGCGATCGCGAAGTCGCGCTTCAGAGCCGCCAGCGCGATCCGCGCGGTCGACACGATCTCCCCGCATGACAGGCCGGCGACCGCCTCGCGCAGCGAAACGTGGATCGACACGGGCACCACGCGAAGCTCCGGGCACACCAGCATCATGGCGACAGGCACGCCGCCGGCCTTCGCGGCGAGATATTCGGTATGGCCCGGATGCGGGAAGCCCGCCGCATAGAGCGTGGCCTTCTGGATCGGGTTCGTCACGACGGCATCCGCCGCGCCCGACCGGACAAGCTCGATGGCCCTGTCGATCGAATCGATGACGGCCGGCGCATTTGCCGGATCCGGCCGGCCCGCGACGACGCTTGCGCGCAGCCTCACCGGAAGAACGGGAAGCGTTTGCGCGAAGGCTGCCTCCGCTTCGCGCATGTCGGCGACGGTGCGGACCGGCACATCGAGACCTAGTGCGCGTGCGGTCGCCGAAAGCCGTTCCGGGTCGTCGAGCGCCACGAACGCCGGGCCGCTGGCGCGAAGATGCTGCCACGCGCGCAGCGTCAGCTCGCCCCCCACGCCCGCCGGCTCGCCCATCGTCAATGCAAGTATCGTCATCGCATCGCGCACCGTAGACGCCGACGGCGGCGAATCAACGGCAAAGCGACGCAACGGCGAAAAATGCGCGCGGATTGAATCGATTGTCCCGATTTGAAGGTCGGCGTGGCGGTGCTAGACGGGCGCCAGCGGACGAATCGGCCCGGACGGCGCGACGGCACGGATACGTTCGCCGGCTTCGATCGTGCCGCCGGTCACGACCACGGACATGATGCCGGCCTTGCGGACCAGCGCCCCGTCGGCGGCCCGGCCGAGGACCGCCGGCAGCAGGCCCTTCCGGTAGGCATCGATCTGCGCACAGGGATTGCGAAGGCCGGTCACCTCGAGTTCGACGCCGCCTTCGAAGGCGAGCCTTGTCCCGGTTGCAAGACCGAGCAGGTCGAGGCCGCGCGTCGTCACGTTCTCGCCCATGGCGCCCGGAGGCACGTCGAAGCCGCGTGCCGTCAGCTCGTCGAACAGTTCGGCATGGAGCAGATGGACCTGCCGCAGATTCGGCTGGGTCGGGTCGCGGGCGACGCGGCTGCGGTGGCGGACCGTCGCGCCACGGTGGGCATCTCCTTCGACGCCCTCGCCCGCGATCACGCGGATCGTGTCGCGGACCTGCTTCGAGAAGCCATGCCCGGGACTGCTTGCGAGCGCCACGACGATGCCGTTCATGACCGGATCCTAGCCCAAAGTTGGCGGGTGGACGAAACTTGGTTACTCTGGCTTCCAACAAGGCCCAAGCTGCCGCAATCGGGGAGTGACACCGTCGTGCAACCCACCACCAAAGCCGTGCCGTCGGCCTCGCCGCTGTCCGTCCTCGCCCTCGCCTTCGCGCCCCGATACATCACCTACACGCTGAGCCTGATCGCGACGGCCGCATTCGGCGCGGCAAGCTTTGTCGACAGCTGGTTCCTGCTCCCTTTCGCGGCGGCGGCCGCGCTGGCGCTGATCGGGACGCGCGACTTCTTCCAGAAGAGCCACTCGATCCTGCGCAACTATCCGATCGCGGCACATATCCGCTTCCTGCTCGAGGAGATCCGACCGGAGATCCGCCAGTACTTCCTCGAAAGCGACACCGACGGGATGCCGTTCAACCGCGACAAGCGATCGATCGTCTACCAGCGCGCGAAGGCCGCACTGGACAAGCGCCCGTTCGGCACGCAGCTCGACGTCTACCAGACCGGCTTCGAGTGGGTGAACCACTCGCTCGCACCCAAGCCGCATGCAAACGAATCCTTCCGCATCACGGTCGGCGGTCCTGACTGCCTGCAGCCCTATTCGCTTTCGGTCTTCAACGTCTCGGCAATGAGCTTCGGCGCGCTATCGGCGAATGCCGTGCGCGCGCTCAACAAGGGCGCTGCACTGGGCGGCTTCGCGCATGACACCGGCGAAGGCGGCTTCAGCCAGTACCATCGCGAGCATGGCGGCGACATCATCTGGGAGATCGGCAGCGGCTATTTCGGCTGCCGCAACGACGACGGCAGTTTCTCGCCCGAGCGCTTCGTCGCGCAGGCGAAGGAGCCGCAGGTCAAGATGATCGAGATCAAGCTGAGCCAGGGCGCCAAGCCCGGCCACGGCGGCGTGCTGCCGGGCCCCAAGGTATCGGCCGAGATCGCGGCCGCGCGCGGCGTGCCGCAGGGCGTCGACTGCGTCTCGCCGGCCTGCCATCCCGCCTTCTCGACACCGCTCGGCCTCGTGCAGTTCATCGCGCAGCTGCGCGAGCTCTCCGGCGGCAAGCCCGTCGGTTTCAAGCTTTGCATCGGCCACCCGACGGAGTTCCTCGGCATCTGCAAGGCGATGCTGCAGACCGGCATCTATCCCGATTTCGTCGTCATCGACGGGTCGGAAGGCGGCACGGGCGCCGCCCCGCTGGAATTCCTCGACCATGTCGGGACACCGCTGCGCGACGGGCTCGTTTTCGCGCACAACGCGCTTGTCGGGCTGGGCATCCGCGACCGGATCAAGATCGGTGCCGGCGGCAAGATCACGTCGGCCTTCGACATGGCGCGCGTCATGGCGCTGGGCGCCGACTGGTGCAATGCCGCGCGCGGCTTCATGTTCGCTGTCGGCTGCATCCAGTCGCAGAGCTGCCACACCGACCGATGCCCCGTGGGCGTGGCCACGCAGGACAAGGTCCGCCAGCGCGCGCTCGTTGTCCCCGACAAGGCCCAGCGCGTCGCGCAATTCCACAAGTCGACCGTCACGGCGCTGGGCGAACTGATCGGCGCCGCCGGGCTGGCGCACCCGAGCGAGCTCAAGCCGCACCACATCTCGCGCCGCCTCGGCCCCAGCCAGAGCGCCACCTTCGCCGAGATCTATCGCTTCCTGCGGCCAGGCGAAATCCTCGACGGCACCGACCATCCGGCCTTCGTCCACAGCTGGCCCAACGCACGCGCGGACGCGTTCTGAGCAGGCCCGCACGCGGACTTCCGCCGCATTGACATGCCGCGCGCTGCCGACGGATCATCCGGCCCAACATGCAGGTCTTCGGCGATTCCTTCCTTGCCGCGCTCTCCCTCGTCACGAGCGGCGATCCGCGTCTTTTTTCCATCGTCGTTCTGTCGCTCGAAGTGAGCCTTTCCGCCACGCTCATCGCGGCCTTGGTCGGTCTCCCGGCCGGCGCGCTTCTGGCACTCACGCGATTTCCCGGCCATGGCGGCGTGGTCGTCGTCCTCAACGCGATGATGGGCCTGCCGCCGGTCGTCGTCGGTCTTGTCGTCTACCTGCTGTTGTCACGTGCGGGGCCGCTCGGTGATTTCGGGATGCTTTTCACGCCGGCGGCCATGGTCGTCGCACAGGCGATCCTGATCGCGCCGATCATCGCGGCGCTCTCGCGACAGACGGTCGAGGATGCCTGGGCCGAGCACGGCGAACTTCTGCGCTCGCTTGGCGCCGGGCCCATGCGGTCGGCACAGACGCTTCTATGGGACTGCCGCTTCGCGCTGGCCACGGTCCTGCTCGCCGGATTCGGGCGGGCGAGTGCCGAGGTCGGCGCCGTGATGATCGTGGGCGGCAATGTCGACGGCGTCACCCGCACGATGACGACGACGATCGCGCTGGAGACGAGCAAGGGTGACCTGCCGCTGGCGCTTGGGCTTGGAATTGTCCTGATCGCGACGATCGTCGCCGTCAACGCGTCCGTCGGCTGGATCAGGACGGCCGCCCTGCGCCGCTACGGCTGACGATGGCAGGACCCCTACCCCTTACACTCACCCATGTGGCGCTGGAGATCGGCGGCGCTACCGTCGTGTCCGATTTCACGCTGCGCCTCGCGGCCGCACGCCGCACGATCGTCGTGGGACCGAACGGGGCTGGCAAGAGCCTGCTGCTGCGGCTGTGCCACGGCCTGATCGCACCCACGCGCGGATCGATCGTCTGGGCCGAGGACCCGAAAGGCCGTCAGGCGATGGTTTTCCAGCGACCGGTGATGCTGCGTCGTTCCTCTCGCGCGAATGTCGCCTACGGCCTGAAGCTCGCCGGCGTGAACGGCGCCGAGCGCCGCCAACGTGCAGATGCCGCCTTGGCGCGCGTAGGGCTCCTGCATCTCGCCGACCGGCCGGCGCGCGTGCTTTCGGGTGGCGAACAGCAGCGCGTGGCGCTGGCGCGCGCCTGGGCCCTGGCACCGCGCGTGCTTTTCCTTGACGAGCCGACCGCAAGTCTCGATCCCGGCGCGTGCGCCGCCGTCGAGGAGATCGTCCTCGCGATGGCCGCCGAGGGAACGGCAATCGTGATGACCACGCACAATCTCGGCCAGGCCCGGCGCCTGGGCGAGGACATCGTCTTCGTCCATAAGGGGCGCGTGGCGGAAACGGCCGGCGCCGAGACGTTTTTCCGCAAGCCGTCGACGCCGGAAGCTGCTGCATTTCTGAAGGGCGAACTGCCATGGTGATGATCGGGCGTTTTGCGCTGGCGCTGCTGCTTTTCGCCATCTCGCCCGCGCCTGGGATGGCGCAGGAGAAGTTCATCACCGTCGCGTCGACGACCTCGACCGACCAATCCGGCCTCTTCGGCTTCCTGCTGCCCGCCTTCAAGCGCGACACGGGAATCGAGGTGCGCGTGGTGGCCTTGGGAACGGGGCAGGCGCTCGACGTGGGGCGGCGCGGCGATGCCGATGTCGTGTTCGTCCATGACCAGCCGGCCGAGGAGAAGTTCGTCGCCGAGGGCGCCGGCGTGAAGCGCATGCAGGTCATGTACAACGACTTCGTCATCATCGGCCCGAAAGCCGATCCGGCCAAGGTTGCCGGGCTCAAGGACGTGACGGAAGCCCTGCGCCGGATCGCGAATGCGAAGGCGCCCTTCGTGTCGCGCGGCGACCGGTCGGGCACGCATGCGGCCGAACTTCGCTACTGGAAGATCGCCGGGGTCGACCTCGATGCAAACCGGGGCGCCTGGTACCGGGACGTCGGTCAGGGCATGGGCCCCGCGCTCAACATCGCATCGAGCATGGGGGCGTACATCCTCTCCGACCGGGCCACCTGGCTCAATTTCAAGAATCGCGGCGATCTCGGCATCGTCGTGGCCGGCGACGAGCGGCTGTTCAACCAGTATGGCGTCATCCTCGTGAACCCGGCCCGGCACCCGCAGGTCAAGCGCGCACTCGGCCAGAGCTTCATCGACTGGCTGATCGCGCCCGCGGGCCAGCAGGCAATCGCGGCCTACAAGATTGGCGGCGAGCAGCTCTTCTTCCCGAACGCGAAGCCCGGCTCCTGACGCGCCGGACGGCGGCCTTCGCCATCGCGTAACAGTCGATGACAGCAGGGTGCGATCGCTTGCCCGGATTCGGGCGTGGCGCGCAGACTTTTCACGTCGAGTCGCGGCCTTCCGGTCGCGGTTACATGGAGGAGAGTATGCGGATTTTCGCAATTGCCGGTGCTGCAGCCCTGTTTCTCGGAATGACGGTGCTGGCGCCGGCCCCGGCGCAGGCTTCGTCGTTCGGCGCAGGCACGGCCGTCTCGTCGGTCGCCCGCGATCACGGTTCGGCGGCGTTCACCCAGGTCGCCGAGAAGAAGAAGCCGGCGGCCAAGAAGAAGACGACCGCGAAGAAGAAGCCGTAAACCGGCTGCCTTCCCGGATGCAAAACGGGCCCGACCGGATGTTCCGGCCGGGCCCGTCGCATTTCGGGCGGTTCAGAACCGCATCGAGATGTCGAAATAGATCCGCAGCGGCTTGCGGTCTTCGGCGAGCGTCGGCACGCGGGTCAGCGGCTGGGCGAGTTCAAGCGTCGAGGTCAGCCACGTCTCGGGCGCCCAGCGGATGCCGGCACCGGCCGAGGCCAGCGACTGCGTGCGCGAGGCGCCGCCGGTCCGCTTCGCCCAGGCCCAGCCCGTGTCGTAGAAGACATAGGGCTGCCAGCCGTTCGTCGCGAGATCGCCATAGCGCAGATCCAGCGCGGACCCCGCGCCGTTCACGCCGGTCAGTTCCGAAGGATCGTAGCCGCGCCCGAAGCGGCCGCCGCCCAGCGAGAATTCCTCGCCGGAGAAAAGGACGTTGCGCGAATACTGGCCCGACAGCGTCCACTGCGCCGAGAACTGGTCGGTCAGCAGCTGGATGCGCCGGATCTCGCCCGTGTATTTCGTGAAGCCGGTCTGCGCTTCGGCGCGGGTGTTCGGGACCTCGCCGTTGCGGTGATTGTCCCAGCCCATCAGGCCCTGGACGATTCCCGCCGAGACGACCGTGGCGCCCTGCAGGAACCCGACATGCGACCATGTCAGGCGCGCATCGGCCGCCACATAGCGGTCGCGCGTCAGCGGATCGCCGCGCACGTAGGTCGCCACGTGCGAGTGATAGACCGAGCCATCGACCACGAGGCTCTCGCGCCGCGACCGGATGACCGGATAGGAAAGCCGCGGGCCCACGCGCAGCGCGGTCGTCTGGACCTGCAGCGCTTTCAGCGTGTGCGCCGGCCAGCCCGACGAATAGGTGGTGTCCCAGCCGACCGTCGCGCCGTCGCCGCCGACCGGCATCCCGTAGCGGAACACGCCCTGGCGCAATTCGCGGCTCGACTGGACCGACGGGATCGTGGACACGCCGAGCGTGATCTGTTCGTTCCAGCCGATGAAGTTGTTGAACGCGGATTCCGCATAGATCGTCACCGGGCCCTGGTACTTCGACGCCCTGTTGGACAGCGTCGCGTTCGACTGCACCGGCTTTTCGTCGATCTTCACCAGAAGGTTCGACGAACCGGGCTCGGCGCCCGGTGCAAGCGTCCCCGCCGCGACGACGCCCGACAGGTCGCCGGCCAGCAGCAGGCCGCGCTCGATGTCGCGCAGGTTGGCCGGGCGCCCCTCGAACGCGCGCCGCAGATAGGCCTCGATGCGCGCGCGTGTCGACGGCGCGCCGCCGTCGAACCGGATTTCCGACAGGTAGCCCTCGACGACCTGGATCCGGAACGATCCGTCGCCCACGCGCTGCGGCGGAACGAAGGCACGCGTCAGAACGTAACCGTCCGCGCGGTAGCGGTTCTCGATCGCCTCGGCCGCAGCGGTGATGGCGCCCAGCCCCAGTGTCTTGCCGATCAGGGGGGCCGTGAAGGCGGACAGTTCGGCCGGGCTGTAGACGGTCGCCCCTTCGATCGAGATGCGCGCGATGGCAAAGCGCAGCTCGTCGACCGCGCGCGGCTCGGCGCTGCGCGGCTGGGCGGGAATGGTGATGTCGAGATCGGCTTCGGGCACCGGCACGGGGCGGCCGGGCAGCCGCGGCTCGGCCGCGGGCGGCAGCACGACCGACTGGGCATGTGCCGTCGTCGCGCCGTACCCCACCAGAAGGGTGCACAAAATCGTTCGGGCAAAGCGAATCGGGCCAGCCATCGTCGGGATCCAAGCTACACCATAGGCCGAGTCGTCCAATGCATTCCGTGCGTTGCGCGGCCCTGAAATTCGTTACTTGTTGTGGAAAGCGGGGATCGGCGCTAATGGAATCCGGGGCAAGGCGGAAACCATGCGCAGTCTTGGGAATTGGGCGATTTCTGGCGCTCTTGCGGCCGTCCTGCTGGTTGCGGGCCTGCCGGCCCTTGCCCAGAAGCAGCCGGCCGCACCCGCGGCGGGCGCGCCGGCCGGCGACTTCAAGCTGACCGGCTTCCGGTCGGCGAATTTCGGCATGACCGCCGATCAGGTCAAACAGGCGATCAAGCGCGACTTCGGCATCGGCCCGGAAAAGATCGAGACCGCGCAGAACGGCGTCGAGCGCACGCAGATCCTGGCCGTGACGGTCCCCGATCTGCTGCCCAACGGCGGCCCGGCGCAGGTTGCCTACGTGATCGGCTTCCGGTCCAAGCAGCTCGTGCAGGTGAGCGTGACGTGGGGCGGCGGCGTCAATCCGCAGCTCGCGCCGGCCGCGGCCATCGAAGTCGCGCGCATGCTGCAGAACTATCTCGCCGGCGTCGGCTACAAGGCCGACACGATCGCCACGAACCTTGCCCAGCCCGACGGCAGCGTGATCGCCTTCCGCGGCGACGATGCCCAGGGGCGCCGGACGATCCTTGTCGTCGGCGGCGTGGCCGCACCCGAAGGGCAGAAGCCGGCCGGCCCGCCGGTTGTGCAGATCGCGTATATCCGCGACCCGCAGAATCCCGACGTGTTCCAGATCAAGCGGGGGGAATTCTAGCCGTCCGATGTTCAAGCGCACGTTTCCCAAGGGCAAGGTCCTCTTCAAGGAAGGCGAACCCGGGCTCGAGGCGTTCCTCGTCGAGAAGGGCAAGGTCCTGATCCTGAAGATGGGCACCGAGGCGCCGATCATCGTGGCGAGCCTGGGTCCCGGTTCGCTGTTCGGCGAGATGGCGATCCTCGACGGCAGCCAGCGCATGGCCACGGCCGTGGCGGGCGAGGATACGGTCTGCGTCGTCATCAACAGCCAGCAGCTGACGCAGAAGATGATGCAGCTCGATCCCGACCTGATGCGCCTCATCATGTCGCTGATGGAGTATATCCGCTCGACCGTGCCGTTCGACGCGCGCGCCAAGGCGGGGCTGGGGCCGGAAGAGACCGCCGCCGACCGGCAGGCACGACTGATGCTGCCGCGCCCGGAGGCGATCCAGTCCTTCGGCCTCAAGGACCCGATGCTGAAGGCGCTGGTCAACATGATCTGCGACTACACGCGCCGGCGCCTGCCGCCGACACCGGGCTGAATGCGCGCGGGAAGCCTTCTGGCACTGACGCTGTGCGGCGCCGTCCTCGCCGGATGCGCGGGCACGGGTGCCGATCTTCCCGGACCGGTCGCGGCCGGCCGCGACCTTTCGGGCGAGTCGTGCCGGGCCGAGCCGCGCCGCGGCCAGCCGCGCGGCGAGCCGGCCTTCCTTGACATCGCGTGCGGCATCTCAAGCCGCACGGTCGGATCCGTCGCCCAGCTCGGGCCGCAGGACGAAGTGCCGGCCGAAGGTGCGGCACGTGCGGCCTTCCTCGGCAAGGCGTTCGCCGAAAGCCGGCCGATGCTTTCGCTGGCCACGCGCGCGACCTGCGAGGCGCCGCAGCCGTTCGAGGCGGCCGGCGTGCCCGGCCTCATGGTGTCGCGCTGCGCGCTGAAGGACGGCGGCTGGCCGTTCGTCGCCCTGGCCCTCGCACAAGGCACTTCGCTGGCCTATGGCGAGGGCCAGCCCGGCACGCTGCCGGCGATCGTCGAAACGATGCGCCGCGGCCTGTCGGACGTGGCCGTGACGGAGCCCGCACCCGTCGTCGTCAAGGCGATGACGGACCGGCTGCAGGCGATGTATCCCGGCGTCAAGGTCGTGGGCGATTCGCTGGGCGCCTATCTCGACTCGGTCGAGCTCGCGCGCTTCTACAACAGCACCGGCAATCACGCCGCCGCCGAGCAGGCCTTCCGCCGCGCGCTGGCGCTGCAGACGGCGGCACTGGGCAGCGAGCATCCGGGCGTGGGCACCACGCTGACGCTGCTGGCGGTGGAAATTTCCAACCAGGGCCGCGGCGAGGAAGCCGACATCTATTTCCGCCGCGCCGAACCGCTGGTCATCCGCTCGCCCGATCCGGGCGAGTACCCGCGCTACCTGAGCTATCTGGGCCTGCACGCGTCGAACATCCGGCAGTTCGACCGGGCGCTGGCGATCGCGCGCGACACGATCCAGCGCAGGCGCGACCTGATCCAGCAGCTTGGCGGCGGCGTCGATCCGGGCCTCGACACGGGCGGTGGCTCGGTGTTCGGCGGCTCGGTCCTGCTGCAGGCCGAACTGGCGCACGCGCTGATGTTCGCCTCGGCCATGGCGCTGCGCACGAAGGACGTGAAATCGGCGGAAACCTACGCAAGCGAGGCGCGCCGCATCGTCGACCGCACGCCGGGCCTGCCGCCCTGGTGGCAGCCGATGGCGATCGGCCAGCTTGGCGAGGCGCTGTCCGCGCGCGGCGATTTCGCCAACGCCGAGCGCCTGCTCGCGTCGGCCGCGGCGCTGCGCGCGCGCCATTTCGTGCGCGGCTGGCCCGTGGCACAGGGCATGATGGCGCTGGGCCGCGAACAGGCCGAGGCCGGCCGGCCGGCCGCCGCGATCGACAACTACCGCAACGCCTTCCGCCACATCCTGTCCGAAACGCCGGTTCGCACGCTCGGCTACGACCAGATCGAGCCGTTCCTCATCGCCGCCGAGGCGCAGGCCCGCGCGCGCACGGCCGCCGCCGCCGGCCTGCATGCCGAGATGTTCGCCGCCGCCCAGATGCTGCGCGAGGGCGCCATGGGCCGCGCGGTCGCACGCACGGCCGAACGCGTGGCCGAGGGCGACGTGCGCATATCCGGGCTCGTGCGCGCGCAGCGCGAAGCCCAGCAGCGGCGCGATCGCGCGCGCATCGACATCGACGCGGAGGAAAACCGCCCGCCCGCCTCGCGCGATGCCGCGCGCCTCGCGCGCCTGCGCGCGGACCTTGAAGGACATGCCGCGCGGGTGCGCACGCTCGATGCGGAAATCGAGAAGGCGGCACCCGGATTCGGCCGGCTCGTCTCGCCGCGCCCGGTGGAACTTGCGACAGTGACGGGCGCGCTGCGGCCGCGCGAGGCGCTGCTGACATTCGCGGTGGGCAGCGAGTCGGCCTTCGCGTTCCTTGTCGA
Source organism: Rhodospirillales bacterium (assembly GCA_016794025.1). Taxonomy (GTDB): domain Bacteria; phylum Pseudomonadota; class Alphaproteobacteria; order CACIAM-22H2; family CACIAM-22H2; genus Tagaea. The sequence continues at coordinate 32,898 of JAEUKX010000032.1, forward strand.
CGCGAAGGGCGTGCAGGCGGCGAAGCTGTCGACCGACCAGGGCCAGCTCGCCGAGCAGGTCGCGGCGCTGCGCCAGGCCTTCGAGATCCGCAACCGCAACGTGGCGCCCTTCGACGCGAACCTCGCGCATACGCTCTACCGCACGCTGCTGGGACCGTTCGAGGCGAAGCTTGCCGATGTCGACCGGCTCTATGTCGTGACGAGCGGCGCGCTGTCGAGCCTTCCCTTCGGCGTCCTCGTGAGCGCGCCGCCGCCTGCGGCGGCCGCGGCGGGCGACTATTCGGCCGTGGCGTGGTTCGCGCGCCGCACGGCGATTTCCAACCCGCCGTCGGTCTCGGCGTTGCTCGAACTGCGCCGGCTGGCAAGCCGGCCGTCGGCCGCGCGCCCGCTGCTGGCCGTGGCGAACCCCGAGTTCGACGGCGCGGGGGCCGGTGCGGGCAACGGGCTGGGTGCGCTTGCCAGCGCCTGCCGCACCGAAGGCGCCGTACCGTCGGCGATGATCCGCGCGCTTGCCCCGCTGCCGGAAACCGCCGACGAGGTCCGCCGCGTGGCCGCGACGCTGAAGGCCGACGGCGATGCGCTGCTGCTGGGGGCCGCGGCCACGGCCGCCAACCTGCGCGCGCGCCCGCTCGACCAGTACCGCGTGCTCTACTTCGCCACGCACGGCCTGCTGCCGGGCGAGCTGCGCTGCCAGGGCCAGCCGGGGCTGGCGCTGACCGCCCCGCGCGTCGACGCCGCCACGCCCGCCGACGACGGCCTGCTCGAGGCGGGCGAGATCGCCTCGCTGCGGCTGGAGGCCGATCTGGTCGTGCTGTCGGCGTGCAACACGGCCGCATCGGGCGACAGGCTCGGCGGGGAATCGCTGTCCGGCCTTGCCGAGGCGTTCTTCTTCGCCGGGGCGCGCAATCTGCTCGTGACGCACTGGCAGGTGCCGTCGGCGCAGACGGTGGCGCTGACCACGGGCCTGTTCGACCGGCTGGGCGGCAACATGCATGGCGGGATTTCGGCGGCCCTGCGCGATTCCCAGATGGCGCTGGCCGCCAACCCCGCGACTTCGCATCCCTTCTTCTGGGGGGCGTTCGTCCTGCAGGGCGACGGCGCGCCGGTGGCGGCGGCGGGCAACCCGAGCTAATATACAGTCCATGCGTTTCCGGCCTGTCCTGCTGCTTGTCCTGGCGCTCGCCGCGTCGCCCGCCGCGGCCAACGAGCTTGTCGTGCTCGAGGCCAAGGGCGTGGATCTGGCACCCGGCGCCAAGGTCGACGGCACGCAGGTCCTGAAGCTTGCGGCCGGCCAGCGCGTGACGCTGATCGCCGCCGACGGCCGCACCGTGAAGCTCAAGGGCCCCTTCGAGGAAGCCCCCGCACCGGCCGCAGGCCAGGTCGCGAGCATGGGCGATGCGCTCAAGAACCTGATGAACCAGCGCGGGTCCGGCGTGGCCCAGCTCGGTGTGGTGCGCGCCGCGGGCGATGCGGCAGAGCTGCCCGAACCATGGGTGCTGGATGTCGGCCGGTCGGGCGCGCGATGCCTGCCGGCCGGTGCCGCACCCGTGCTGTGGGGCCCGAAATTCGCCGATGCCACCGAGATGTCGATCGAGCCCACCGACCGCAGCTGGCGCGCGAAGGGGGCCTGGCCCGCTTCGGCCGACCGGCTGGCGCTGCCCGGCCGCATCCCGCTGGTCGACGGCGGCTCGTATATCGTGGGCATCGGCGGCAACCAGGCCGCGCTGACGATCCACCGGATGCCCGCGGCCCTTTCCGATCCGCTCGTCCAGACCGCGTGGATGATCGAGAAGGGCTGCGAGGAGCAGGCCCGCGCGCTCGCCCGGCAGGCGGCGCGCTGACGTGGAAGCACAGGTCGTCATCAAGCGGACGGCAGCCGCGCTGATCATCGCCGCGCTCGCCGCGCTGCTCACCTACGGCACGTTCTATTTCTTCCCGTTCCTGGGAGCGGCCGAACGCTGGACGCGCGACTTCCGCATCGCGAACCTTTCGCCGCCCGAGCCGCAGCATCCCGACATCGTCATCGCCGCGATCACCGAGGAAACGCTGTCCTCGTTCCCCTACCGCTCGCCGGTCGACCGCAAGTTCCTGTCCGACACGATCAACGCCGTCGTCGCCAAGGGCGCCAAGGCGCTGCTCATCGACGTGCTGTTCGACCAGGAGACCGAGGAGGAGAAGGACGACGCGCTGCAGGAAACGCTGCAGTCGCTGAAGATCCCCCTGTCGATCAGCTATTCGGACTCGCCCACCTACGTGACCGAAGAGCAGCTCGAATACCTGAACAACTACGTGAAGCCGCAGTGGCGCGGGCTTGCCGACATCGAGCCCGACAAGACCGACGGCATCATCCGTTTCGTCCCCGCCCCGCGCGACCTGAAGGACGGCACCCACACGCCCAACGTGGCGGCACGTCTGGCCCAGCTGCTCGGCGCGAAGGTCCCCGACAAGCAGACCGTCATCGCCTGGCGCGGCGAACCCGATCGCGCGACCTCGCCCTTCCGCGAATTCCCCAGCCACGCCGCGCGCGTGCTGCCGCCGGAATGGTTCAAGGACAAGATCGTGCTGATCGGCGCCGACCTGTCGCTGACCGACCGCTACCGCACGCCCTTCTCCATCGGCCGCGACGTGGGCGACAACCGCATGGCCGGGATCGTCATCCAGGCGCACATCCTCGCGCAGATGCTGGAAGGCCGCGTGGCGCCCGAGGACCGCGCCTTCTGGCCCTATGTGGTGACGCTGGCGCTGCTGGCGCTCGTGGGCGCCTCGCTGGGCACGACGGGCGTGCCGATCTCGGCGCGTCTCGGCGGCGCGCTGCTGGCGGTCGTGCTGCTGTGGGCGGCAGGCTGGATGCTGTTCAAGGCCGACCATCCCTTCGTGGGGCTGGTGCAGGCGATGAGCGGGGGCAAGAACCTGCTGGTGCCGCTGATCGACCCGATCGTGGCGCTGGGCCTGGCGCTGTGGCTGTCGGACGCGTGGTCGGGCCGCGAGGAACGCCAGCAGAAGAAGTTCATCCAGGGCGTCTTCAGCAAGTACGTCTCGGCCGAGCTGCTGACCGAGATCGTCAAGGACCCCAAGAAGCTCGACCTGTCGGCGAGCCGCCGGCCCATGTCGCTGATCTTCACCGACGTGCAGGGCTTCACGACGCTCTCCGAGAAGCTGGAGGCGGCCCACCTTGCCGACGTGCTGAACCGATATCTCGACGGCGGCTGCCGCGAGATCTGGAAGTACGGCGGCACGATCAACCAGTTCACGGGCGACGCGATCTACGCGATGTTCAACGCGCCGCGCGAGCAGCCCGACCACGCCAAGCTCGCGCTGAAGGCGGCCCTCGACATCGACGCCTTCTCGGAGAAGTTCCGCGCGGGCGAGCGCGAGAAGGGCGTCAACATGGGCATGACGCGCATCGGCGTGCACACGGCCGAGGCGAATGTCGGCAATTTCGGCTCGCTCGACCGCTACGAGTACAAGGCGCTCGGCGATGCCGTTAACACGGCTGCCCGTCTCGAGGGCCTCAACAAGTACTTCGGCACGCGCATCCTCATCACCCAGCAGACGCGCGACGCCAGCCCCGAGATCCCGTGCCGCAAGGTCGGCGGCGTGATCGTGAAGGGCAAGAGCGAGCCCATCCATGTCTACGAACCGCTGACGGGCGAGCGCGCGAACGACGAGAACACGAAGCTCTACCTCGCCGCGTTCGAGCTGATGAAGGCCAAGGACCCCGGCGCGCTCGCCGCGTTCGAGGATCTGTGCAAGCGCTACCCCGACGACGCGCTTGCGGCCTACCACCTCGAACGGCTGCAGGCCGGCGAGACGGGCGAAGTCTTCGCGATGGCGGAGAAATAGGTTACTTCGGGCGACGGTCGCCTGGTAAGCCATTGATCGCGC
>JAEUKX010000048.1 GCA_016794025.1 Rhodospirillales bacterium
GCGGTCGAGGTGTGGATCGTCACCGCGCCCATGTATCTCGTGACCGGGTACGTGATCCTTGCGGCGCTCCGCCTGCTCGAGCGCACGCTGCTCGCGGACCGGCGGCGATGACGGGCGTCTTCGAATACGCGGCCAACACGCTGCCCTTCCTGTGGCAGGGGCTGACGATGACGCTTTTCGTCTCGGCGGTGGTCGTGGCGGTCTCGCTCGTGGCGGGCACGCTCGCCGGCGTGGCGCTGGTTTACGCGCCGTGGTGGGTGCGGCTTCCCTTGCGCGTCTATTCCGACGTGCTGCGCGGCACGCCGCTGCTGGTCGTCATCTTCACGATCTACTACCTGCTGCCCTTCGCGGGCCTCAACCTGCAGCCGCTGCCGGCCGTGCTGCTGGCGCTGGCGATGTTCAAGACCGCGCATGTCGGCGAGATCGCGCGCGGCGCCATCCAGTCGATCCCGCGCGGGCAGATGGACGCGGGCAAGGCCATCGGCCTCACCTTCGCGCAGCGCCTCGCCTGGGTGATCGCGCCGCAGGCCGTGCGCCGGTTCCTGCCGCCGTGGATCAACGCGGTGACCGACGCGGTCAAGGGGTCGAGCCTCGTCTCGCTCGTGGGCATCGTCGACCTGATGCTCGCCTCCCAGCAGGTCGTCGGGCGCACCTACGAGCCGCTGCCCATCTACATGCTGGCGGCGGCGATCTATTTCGTCATCAACTACAGCCTCAGCGTCCTCAGCCGGACGCTCGAAGGCCGTTACGCCTATGTGCGGGAGTGATCATGGCCGAGCCGCTAGTGCGCATCCGCAACGTGAAGAAGAGCTTCGGCCGGACCGTGGTGCTCGACGGCGTCGACCTCGACGTGGCGACGGGCGAGACGGCCGTCATCATCGGCGCGTCGGGCAGCGGGAAGACGACGCTGCTGCGCTGCGTGAACGCGCTCGAGGACTATGACGACGGCTCGATCGCGGTCGACGGCGTCGAGGTGCGCTACCGCGAAGGGGCGGGTGCCGCCCGGAAGCTGCGCGGCGAGCGCGAGCTGTCCGCGATCCGCGCCGACATCGGCATGGTCTTCCAGCTCTTCAACCTCTTTCCGCATCTGACGGCGCGCGAGAACGTGATGCTGGGGCTCGTCAAGGTGCGCGGGAAATCGAAGGCCGAGGCGAAGGACGCGGCCGAACACTGGCTCGCCAAGGTCGGCCTCGCCGACCGGATGGACAACCTGCCCAGCCAGCTTTCCGGCGGCCAGCAGCAGCGCGTGGGAATCGCGCGCGCGGTCGCGATGGACCCCAAGGTGCTGCTGCTCGACGAGATCACCTCGGCCCTCGATCCCGAGCTGGTGGGCGAGGTGCTGGCGGTCGTGCGCCAGCTCGCGGCGGACGGCATGACGATGATCGTCGTGACGCACGAGATGACCTTCGCGCGCGACGTCGGAACGCACCTCGTCTTCATGGATGGCGGGCAGAAGGTCGAGGAAGGCAGCCCGCGCGAGCTCCTGAAGAACCCGCGCCACGACCGCCTCAAGGCGTTCCTGTCGCGCCTCGAGATGCACTGACCCCAACGGAAAGCACACGCATCATGTCCGACATCCGCAAGCAGCTCGGCCTGCGCCCGATCGTCAACGTCTCCGGCACGATGACGGCGCTGGGCGCTTCCATCGTCGTGCCCGACGCGATCGCCGCGGCAAGCGCCGTTATGCCCCAGTGGGTCGAGATCAACGACCTGCACCGCAAGGCGAGTGCGGCCATCGCGAAGGCGTGCGGCGCCGAGGCCGGGTTCGTCACCGCAAGCGCCTCGGCCGGCATCACGCTGGCGCTGGCGGGCGCGATGACGGGGGCCGATCTCGCGAAGGTCGAGCAGCTGCCCGACGCGACCGGCATGAAGGACGAGGTCGTGGTCATGATGGGCCACCTCACCGGCTACGGCGCCAGCGTCGAGCAGGCGATCCGGCTTGCGGGTGCCAAGGTGGTGGCGGTGGGCAACGTCACCGACGCGCGCGGCTACCAGCTTGCCGGCAGGATCACGGAGCGCACGGCGGCCGCACTCTACGTGGTCTCGCACCACACCGTGCAGTACGGCCAGATCCCGCTCGACGAGTTCGCGCGCATCGCGCATTCGAAGGGCGTGCCGGTCGTGGCCGACCTCGCCTCGGAATGCGACCTCAAGGGGTTCATCGCGGCGGGCGCGGACGTGGCGATCTACAGCGCGCACAAGTTCCTTGGCGGGCTCACGGCAGGCATCGTTGCGGGACGCAAGGACCTGGTGCGCGCGACGTTCCTGCAGAACAGCGGCATCGGGCGCGGCATGAAGGTGGGCAAGGAAAGCGTCGTCGCCGCCATCGCGGCGCTCGAAGCGTGGGCGAATCGCGACCATGCCGGCATCCGGAAGACCGAGCGCGGCTATCTGGAGATGTGGGCGCAGCGCTTCGCGAAATTCCCCGGCGTCGATCCGCGGATCGTGGCCGACCCGACCGGCAACCCGATCGACCGGCTCGAGCTGCATGTCGATCCGGCGCTCGCCCGCATCACGGCATGGGACCTGGCCGACGCGCTCGCGGCCGGCGACCCGCCGGTGATCGTGCGCGACCACGAGGCGGAGTTGGGATTCTTCCAGCTTGATCCGTGCAACCTGCACCCCGGCGAGGAAATGGTCGTTGCCGCGCGCATGGAAGCCGAGCTGGAAGCCGCGCGCGGCCGCAATACGCCGTCAGGGCGCACGCACGCCCAGCGCAAGGCGGCGCGCTTCGAGCGCCTTCTGAAATGGCCAGATTGACGCAGGCGAGGCCACGGAAATCGTAGAATCATTTTAGATCCGGTGTTTGTGTACCTGAATACCCCGCCCGGCGGGTATGTCGCCGATATTCCCGGTTGTCCATTTAAATACATATGTAAGTAATTCGCCCGTCTAATGCGGTCACTGAAGCTGCGCGATCGGGGGAAAGCCATGCAGAAGTCCGACATTTCCGAAGCCTTGCGTTTCAACAGAATCGACGATGCCGCGCGCCGCGAGATGGCGCGGCTCTGGCCGATTCTCAAGCCGAAGCTTCCGGAATTCCTCGGCCGCTTCTACGGCCACGTGAAGCAGTATCCCGACCTTGCGAGCCTCTTTGCGAACGAAGAATCGATCAAGCGTGCCGGCAACGCGCAGGGCGCGCACTGGGAACGGCTGTTCTCCGGCCGCTTCGACACCGAGTACGTCGAGTCCGTCAACCGCATCGCGGTCGTGCACAACCGCATCGGCCTGTCGCCCGAGCCCTATATCGGCGGCTACCTGATGGTGCTCGAGGACATCCACGCCTATGTCGTCGATACGCACTACAAGTCGTTCCGCGCGGCGGAGGGCAAGCAGGCGATCGAGACGGCGCTGCGCGTGATCGACCGCGCCGTGATGTTCGACATCTCGCTGGTCGTCGCCACGTACCTGTCGGAGGGCCAGAAGGATTTCGGCCGCCGCCTCAACGAGCTTGCCGACCAGTTCGACCAGACGATCACGGGCTTCGCCGACCGCGTGTCGCAGTCGGCGAGCAGCCTGCGCACGAGTTCGCAGACATTGCTGCAGGGTGCCGAGCGCGCGACGAACGAGGCCGTGCAGGCCGCATCCGGCGCCGAACAGTCGTCGGCGAACATGCAGTCGGTCGCATCGGCCACCGAGGAGATGAGCGCGTCGATCGCCGAGATCAACCGGCAGGTCTCGCACGCCTCGCAGACCGCGACCGACGCGGTCGAGACCGTGCGCAAGACCGACGCGATCGTGAAGGGCCTCACGGCCGCCGCCGGCAAGATCGGCGAGGTCGTCACGCTCATCCAGTCGATCGCCTCGCAGACGAACCTGCTGGCGCTCAACGCCACGATCGAGGCCGCGCGCGCGGGCGACGCCGGCAAGGGCTTCGCGGTCGTGGCCGGCGAGGTCAAGGGCCTCTCCGGACAGACCGCGCGCGCGACCGAGGACATCGCCAAGCAGGTCGCGCAGATCCAGGAGGTCGCGCGGCAGGTCGCGACGTCGATGGGCGAAGTGGGCGCCACGGTCGAGAAGATCCGCGAGGCGGCCTCGGCCATCTCCGGCGCGGTCGAGGAGCAGGGCGCCGTCACCCAGGAGATCAGCCGGTCGGTCGGCGAGGCCGCAAGCGGCTCGTCGGTCGTCTCTGGCGCGGTCCAGGAAGTGAAGAGCGTCTCCACCGCCACGGCCGAGAGCGCGCGCGGCCTGACCGATGCGGCAGCCTTGCTTTCCGAGCAGACGGCGGCGCTGAAGACGGAGGCCGCCGACTTCATCGCGAAGATCCGCGCCGCCGACCGCCGCGAACATCCGCGCAGTTCGACCAAGTCGAACGCGCGCCTCGACGTGGGCGGGACAGCCTACGAGGGCTACGTGCGCGACATCTCGCGCGGCGGTGCGGCCTTCCGCGGCGATGTCGGGCGCATCCCGCAGGGCGTCACGGGCCGGCTTTCGGTCATCGGCGGCGGCCTTTCGGCCAACGTCAAGATCGTCAACCGCTCGGTCAACCTCGCCAACCTGCAGTTCGACGACATCGAGACGGGCGAGCGGTTCAACTCGGCGCTCGCCGGCAGGCACGCCGCGGAATAGGGCGGGGCGCCTAGCGCCCTTCCTCTCCGCTCTTTCGGTCATGCCCGG
>JAEUKX010000064.1 GCA_016794025.1 Rhodospirillales bacterium
GAAGCCGCATGACCGGGCCGTTGCTGCGCGCCGTCGGCCTCAAGAAGCACTTCCCCGTGCGCAAGGGGCTGTTCGGGCGCGCACAGGGCGCGGTCAAGGCCGTGGACGGCGTTTCGCTGGAGGTCGCAGCGGGCAAAACCCTCGGCCTCGTGGGCGAGAGCGGCTGCGGAAAATCGACGGTCGGCCGCATGCTGCTGCGCCTGATCGAACCGACATCCGGCCGCATCGAATTCGACGGCGAGGATCTGCTCGCACTCGACGAGCCGGCCCTGCGGGCCAGACGACGGCATCTGCAGATCGTCTTCCAGGATCCGTACGCCTCGCTCAACCCCCGCATGACGGTGGGCGAGATCGTCGGCGAGCCGTTGATGCTGCACGGACTTGCCGCCGGCAGCGCGCGCACGGCAAAGGTGCACGAACTGCTTGCCGTCGTCGGCCTGCGGCCCGAGCACGACCGGCGCTATCCGCACGAATTCTCCGGCGGCCAGCGCCAGCGCATCGGCATCGCGCGCGCACTGGCCGCGGGCCCGAAGCTGATCGTGGGCGACGAACCGGTTTCCGCCCTCGACGTCTCGGTGCAGGCGCAGGTCCTGAACCTGCTCAAGGACCTGCAGGCGCGCTACGGCATGGCGCTGGTGCTGATCGCGCACGATCTTGCCGTCGTGAAGCACGCGGCCGATCGCGTCGCGGTCATGTATCTGGGCCGCATCGTCGAGATCGCCGATACCGACTCGCTCTTTTCCCGGCCGCGCCACCCCTATACGCAAGCGCTGCTTGCCGCGATCCCCGCGCCGGACCCGGCGCTGGTGCGCGCGCGCCGGCTGATCGAAGGCGACGTTCCGAGCCCCATCGACCCGCCGGAGGGCTGCCATTTCCACACGCGCTGCCCCTTCGTGCGCGACCGCTGCCGGCGCGAGACGCCGGCACACGAGGACGCCGCTTCCGGCCACGCGCTCGCCTGTCATTTCTGGCGCGAGATTCCCGAATTCGTGCCGGCGGCGATCCCGCCGGAAACCGAAGCGCAGGCGCGGCTCGAGCGCCTGCAGGCACGCTTCGTCGAGCGCGCCGCCACTTCCTGACCTTTCCCGACCGAAGGAGAACGCAACATGCTGATCAAACGGACCCTGATGGCCGGCCTCGCCGCGCTGGCGCTTGCCGCCGGTTCGGCGCAGGCGCAGACCACGCTGCGCATCGGACTGGCGGAAGACCCCGACGTTCTCGATCCGACCTTCGCGCGCACGTTCGTCGGTCGCATCGTGTTCGCGAGCCTGTGCGACAAGCTCTTCGACATCGACAAGGACCTGAAGATCGTCCCGCAGCTGGCGACGGGCTACGAATGGTCGGACGGCGGCAAGGCGCTGACGATCAAGCTGCGGCCCAACGTCCTGTTCCACGACGGCGAGAAGATGGACGCCGAGGCGGTCCGCTTCAGTCTCGACCGGCACCTGAATGCGCCGCGCTCGGGCCGGCGCGCGGAAATCTCGGTCGTGAAGACGATCGAGGTTGCCGATCCGCTGACCGTTAAGCTCACGCTTTCGACCGCCTTCGCGCCGCTCATCGCCCAGTTCACCGACCGCGCCGGCATGATCGTGAGCCCGAAAGCCGCCGCGGCGGCCGGCGAACAGTTCGGCCAGAAGCCGGTCTGCGCAGGACCGTTCAAGTTCGTCGAACGGGTGGCGCAGGACCGCATCGTGCTCGACAAGTTCGCGCAGTACTGGGACGCCAAGAACGTGCATTTCGATCGCGTGATCTACCGGCCGATCCCCGATGCCTCGGTGCGGCTTGCCAACCTGAAGGCCGGCGCGCTCGACCTCATCGAGCGCATGCTGGCGACCGACGTACCCGCCTCCAAGACCGACGCCAAGCTGAAGGTCGTCCCGGTCAAGGAACTCGGCTATCAGGGGATCACGTTCAACCTCGCCAACGGCGAGAAGGCGAAGGCCCCCGTCGGCGCCGATGCGCGCGTGCGCGAGGCGTTCGAACTCGCCATCGACCGCAACGTGATCAACCAGGTCGTCTACAACGGCGAATATACGCCCACGGTCCAGGCCGTGCCGCCGTCGAGCCCCTTCCACAACAAGAGCCTCAAGATCCCCGGCCGCGACGTGGCCAAGGCCAAGGCGCTGCTGGCCGCCGCCGGGATGCCGGCGCCGGTCGTCAACCTGACCGTGCCCAACAGCCCGGACCTGCGGCAGGCGGCCGAGATCATCCAGTCGATGACCAAGGAAGCCGGCTTCGACGTGCGCATCAACGTCATGGAATTCGCCAGCTCGCTCAACGCGGCCGAGCGCGGCGATTTCGAGGCCTACATCCTCGCCTGGAGCGGCCGGCCGGATCCCGACGGCAACCTCTACATCTTCGTCACCAAGAACGGGCCGCTCAACTACGGCAAGTACACGAACGCCGACGTCGACAACCTGATGAACGAGCAGCGCGCCGCTTCCGATCCCGCCCAGCGCACCGCACTGCTGGGCAAGGTCATGGAGATCACCGCGAAGGACCGGCCGATCCTCTATCTGTGGCATCGCACGAACTTCATCGCCCACGCGGCGCGTCTGTCCGGCTTCCAGCCGGTGCCCGACGCGCTCATCCGCGTGCAGGGCATGAAGCTCGCGAACTGAGGCAACGACCACCGATGCTCTCGTTCCTCGCCCGCAGGCTGGCCCAGGTGCTGCCGACGCTCGCCGTCGTCTCGGTGATCGTCTTCGGCCTGCAGCTGCTGCTGCCGGGCGACCCTGCGCTGGTGCTGGCGGGCGAGGAACGCGACGAGAAGGTGCTGGCCGAGATCCGCGAGCGCTACGGGCTCGACCGGCCCGTGCACATCCAGTACGCGCGCTGGATGTGGGGCGTGCTGCACGGCGACCTTGGCGAATCGATGCGCGTGGGCGTGCCGGTCGGCGAACTCGTGCTTTCCAAGCTGCCGGTCACGCTCCAGCTCGGCTCGATGGCCTTCGCCATCGCGTGTCTGATCGGCATCCCGGCGGGCGTGCTGTCGGCGGTGAAGAAGGACTCGGCGTGGGACTATCTTGCGAACGCGCTGTCGCTATGGGGACTTTCCACGCCGAATTTCTGGCTCGGCATCATGCTGATCCTGCTGGTCTCGGTGCAGCTGGGCTGGCTGCCGCCGTCGGGCTATGTGAGCCCGTGGGAGGACTGGCGGCAGAGCCTTGCCACCACGATCATGCCGGCCTTCGTGCTGGGCAATTCCATCGCCGCGGTCTTCATGCGCCACACGCGCGCGGCGATGCTCCAGGCGCTCAGCCAGGACTATGTCCGCACGGCGCGCGCGAAGGGCCTGACGGAAGCCGTCGTCGTCAACAAGCACGCGCTCAGGAACGCGCTTGTTCCCGTCGTGACGCTGGGCGCGCTCGAACTCGGCGCGCTCTTCTCGGGCGCGGTCCTGACCGAGCAGGTCTTCACGATCCCCGGCTTCGGCAAGCTCGTGGTCGACGCGGTCTTCAACCGCGACTACCTGGTGGTCCAGGGCGTCGTGCTGGTGACGGCGACGGCCTATGTCACGCTGAACCTGCTGGCCGACGTGGCCTACTTCCTCATCAATCCGCGGCTGCGGCAGGAATGAGCACTGTCAACGACAGTCCCGGACGGCGCGCGCTGCGCCGGCTGCTGCGCCGGCCGGCGGCCGTGTTCGGGCTCCTCGTGGTGGCGCTGTTCGTGGCGATGGCGCTGGCGGCACCGCTGGCTGCGCCCTTCGATCCCGTCGCGACGGACTGGGGCGCCATCCGCAAGGCGCCGGGCGCGCTCCACTGGTTCGGCACAGACGAGAACGGGCGCGACATGCTGGCGCGCGTGATGTTCGGCGCGCGCGCCTCTCTTTCCGCGGGCGTCGTATCGGTCGCGATCTCGATTGCGGTCGGCCTGCCGCTGGGCCTGCTCGCCGGGTTCACGGGCGGCTGGATCGACGCGGTGATCAGCCGCATCGCCGACGCGATGCTCGCCTGTCCGTTCCTGATCCTTGCGATCGCACTGGCCGCGTTCCTGGGACCGAGCCTGACGAACGCGATGATCGCCATCGGCATCTCGGCCACGCCCGCCTTCATCAGGCTCACGCGCGGCGCCACGCTCAATGCGGCGGTCGAGGACTATGTCGAGGCGGCGCGCGCGGTGGGCAACCCGCGCTGGCGCATCGCGGTGCGCCACCTGCTGCCCAACATCCTGCCCCCGATCATGGTGCAGGCCACGCTCGCCATCGCGGCGGCGATCATCGCGGAGGCGAGCCTGTCGTTCCTCGGGCTGGGCCAGCAGCCGCCGGCGCCGAGCTGGGGCTCGATGCTGAATACTGCACAGCGTTTCCTCGGCCAGGCGCCGTGGATGGCGCTGTTCCCCGGTGCCGCGATCTTCCTCGTCGTGCTGGGCTTCAACCTGCTGGGCGACGGGCTGCGCGACGCGCTCGACCCGCGCCACCGCTGATCAAATATTTCTAACCCGCCGGGCGAGAATTCCTCGTTTGCCGCCGCGCGCCCGCCCGGCCAGATTCCACCCGTCGGCGGGCGATCCGCCGACCGCGGGATTTGAACGAGCAGCTTGCGCCCGCGTGACCAAGCGCTAAAGCGCCACGACGGATGTCGTGGGCTCAAGGACGGAGACCGACATGCCGCACCAGCGAATGCACCCCAGCTGTCGACGCGCCTGAGACAGGGACGCGGATCCACGAACACGGAACGACAGCGGCGCGGCCGGCGAACGGCGCGCGCCCGGAAAGGTGCACGACGATGAACGACGGAGCCTATGTGATCGAGATCGACGGCGATGCCGCGGGCCTTGCGCTCGCCGAACGGGGCGGTTTCCGCTTCGCGGCCGCCGCGAACCCCTACTGGAAGATCGACGGGCGGCGCTTCCGCGACCTGCGGCAGGCCGAACGCGCGGCGCGCGCGGTCTCGCGCGACGCCACGAGCAACTGAGGAGCGACGACGATGAGCCACGTCCACGTCATCCACGAGAACGATGCCTGGGTCGAGCCGCTGCGTGCGGCATTCGAACGGCGCGGCACGCCCTATCGCGAATGGTTCCTCGACGAGGGCGCGCTCGACCTGCGCGGCGAGCCACCCGAGGGCGTCTTCTACAACCGCATGAGCGCGTCCTCGCACACGCGCGACCACCGCTTCGCGGCGGAATACACGGGCCACGTGCTCGAATGGCTGCACCGCCACGGGCGGCCCGTGATCAACGGCCGGCGCGCGCTGGCGCTGGAGGTCAGCAAGGTCGCGCAGTACCAGGCGCTGGCGCAGTTCGACATTGCCGTTCCCGACACGATCGCCGCGATCGGCCGCCGGCACATCGAGGCGGCCGCGGCGAAGCTTGGCTTCCCCGTGATCGTCAAGCACAACCGCGCCGGCAAGGGGCTGGGCGTGAAGCTGATCCTGAGCGAAGCGGCGCTGAAGGAATATCTCGCCGAGGACGAGGCCGTGGGCCCGGTCGACGGCACGTGGCTCGTGCAGCGTTACATCGCGGCACCCGAGCCTTTCATCACGCGCGTGGAATTCGTGGGCGGCAAATTCCTCTATGCCGTGCGCGTGGACACGTCCGCCGGTTTCGAACTGTGCCCGGCCGACCAGTGCCAGGTCGATTTCGCGGGTGCGGCGTGCCCGGCCGTGGCGCCGAGCGACCGCTTCCGGATCGTCGAGGGATTCCGTCACCCGCTGGTGAAGCGCTACGAGCGCTTCCTTGCGGCCAACGACATCGGCATCGCCGGCATCGAATTCATCGTCGATCGCGAGGGCAACGCCTTTACGTATGATGTCAACACGAACACGAACTACAACCCCGACGCCGAGGCGAAGGCCGGCGTTTCCGGCATGCAGGCCATCGCCGATTTCCTGACGGCCCGCCTCAACCAGCTCGATGCGGTGCCGGTCTGGCTCGGCGACGTGGCTGGCGTGTAGAAGGAATTTTTGCGAATAGGTTACCACTGGCGACGTAACCTATTTATCTCATTGATTTTCATAGAAGGTCTCCTCGAGCGAATTTGAGGTTACCACGGCAAATTTGCGCCTTTATAGGTATTTAATCTAACTCGATTCCCCTCGGCCTGCAAGCGTTTTCGTCCCGTTCAACGGGCCCCGCGGCGGTGCTACAATCGCCGCGGGGATCTGTTCGGGGGAGACGATCATGCGGGCAAAGTCGCGGTTCGCGCTGGCGGGGGCGTGCGCGCTCGCCGTTTCATTCCTTTCCGGCTGCGATCCCGACGGCAAGCCCGCCGTCAGCCTCCAGCAGGCGCGCCAGATCACGGCCGAATTCCAGGGCCAGGGTTTCCGCCCGCCGCCGCGCACGATCTCCGACATCGCCGCGATCCTCGACCAGCAGAAGCCCGACCCCGCCAAGGTCGCCGCCGCCGTCGCGAAGGCCGATGCGCCGGAGCCGGCAAACCAGAAAGGCGCCGATCTGGCCGCCTTCCTTTACCAGCGCGGACTTGCGGCCGGCGAACTGGGGCGCACCTTGCAGCGGCGCAACGACATCAAGCGCGCCTACGAGCTGGCGCAGGCGCCGGGCAGCGGCGTATCGGCCCAGCTCACGACGCGCTATCTCGAGCAGCTGGGACTGGCCGAGCAGTTTGCAGGCAACCTGCGCACGGCGCTGGAACTGCGCCAGAAGGTCGCCGAATCGAGCGGCGGCGGCCAGCGCATCGCCTCGCTGAGCCAGATCGTCAATGCGGCCGTTCCGCTGGGCGATCTTGCGCTCGCGCGTCAGCAGATCCCGAAGATGGAATCCGCGCTCAACGAGATCAGGAACAATCCGCGCGCACCGCAGTGGGTCGCGGCCAATTCCGAAGGGTTCCTGCGTCGCTCGCAGGCCACCGTCGCCGCGGAAGGCGGCCAGTATGCCGAGGCGGAACGGCTCTACCGCCTTGCCATGCAGCTCAACGAGCGGAACATCCGCGACGAAGCGAACATCACCGCGCAGGCAAACCTGCCGCGCGACAACTTCACGCGCATCGCCATGCTCAACCGCGCGCAACTCGCGGGCGTGCTCGCGCGGCAGGGCCGCCTGCTCGAAGCGGAGGTCGAGATGCGCTCGGCCCTGCTGCAGAGCCTTTCGATGACCGGCCGCTACTCGAGCGAAACGACGAACATCGTGATGGGTCTTGCGGGGGTGATTTTCGAGCAGGGCCGTTATGCCGAATCCGAACGTCTTGCGCGCGTCGCATTCGAGACGCTCGACACGATGAAGATCGACCCGGCGTCGGGCGGCTTTGCGCGTGCACTGCGGCTGATCGCGCGCGCGCAGAGCCAGCGCGACGAATGGGAAGCGGCGGCCGCCACCTATGCCGACATGCGCACCCGCATCGCGGGCAATGCAGACGCGATGCGCCTCAATTTCGACTCCAATGCGCATTGGGGCATGGTGGCGCTGCGTGCGGGCGACGCGCAGGAGGCCGTGCGCGTGATGACGGCCGTCGTTGCCCGCAACGTCGAACGGCTGGGAGAGCGCAACTGGGACACGGCGATGTCCCGCGCGATGCTGGGGGCGGCCAAGCTGCGGCTGGGCGACGTGCCGGGCTCGCTCGCCGATTTCGACGCGGCGACGCCGATCCTGCTGCAGACCTCGCGCCAGTCCGACAGCGACGAGGAAGGCGGCTCGGCCGCGCGCGACGCGCAGCTGCGCGTCGTGCTCGAATCGATGATGCGTGCGCTTGCGGCATCGCGGCGGCCTGGTGCGGCGGAGGAGTCGTTCCGGCTTGCGGACGCGATCCGGGGCCAGGGTGTGCAGCGGGCACTGGCGCAGTCGTCGGCACGCGCGGCGGCGTCCGACCCGGCGCTGGC
>JAEUKX010000075.1 GCA_016794025.1 Rhodospirillales bacterium
CGGGCGCTGGCCGACCAGAATGCGCCTTCGGCGGCCGTGGTGCCGGGCCTTCTCGACGGGCTGGAAAATGTCGGCCGCCTCATCGCGCGCTGGCTGCCGCGCGCCGATGCACCGGCACGAAAGCGCGCCCTGACGCGCTGATCGAGCGGGCCTTAGGCCGCATGCCCAATTTCGTCGCGCTCTTGCGGGCCGTGAATGTCGGCGGCACGGGCCGGCTGCCGATGGCCGAATTGAAGGCCATGTGCCTCGCCGAAGGCTTCGAACGGGTGCGGACCTACATCGCCAGCGGCAACGCCGTGTTTTCGGCGCACAAGTCCGAAGTGCAAGTAAAGTTGGCACTCGAACGGCGCCTGAAATCCTACGCCGGAAGGCCCGTCGGCGTGATCGTGCGCACGGCGAAGGAAATTGCGGACGTCCTTTCCGGAAATCCCTTCCCGGCGGCGCCGCCCAATTTGACGTGTGCGATCTTCCTGGATGAACCACCGCCAGCTGACACTCTCGACACGGTCCGGCATCGCACTGTCGAGGAAATCCGCTTGGGCAAGCGGGAGATCTATGTCGCCTATGGCGCCGGCATGGGCCGCTCGAAGCTTCAAATTCCCGCAGGCGCGGCCGGAACGGCCCGAAACATCAACACGATCGCGAAGCTCGCGGACCTCGCGGCGCGAGCGTGATTTGGGCCGGCGGGATGCGGGCCCGCAAATAGGGCTTGCATTGCGGTCTATATTTCGATATTCGTTGAAATATGGAAATAACGGATCATGTCGCCGCCCTTGCCGCCCTCGCGCAGGATCACCGGCTTGAGGTCTTCCGCCAGCTCGTGCAGGCGGGCCCTGCGGGGCTTCCGGCCGGTCAGATCGCCGACCGGCTCGGCCTTGCGCCCAATACGCTGACATTCCATCTCGACCGGCTGCGCAGCGCCGGGCTCGTCGATGTGCGCCGCGACGGCCGCTCGATGATCTATGCCGCGCGCTACGAGCGGATGAATTCGCTCGTCGCGTTCCTGACCGAAAACTGCTGCCGCGGCGCGGGCGGGTCCTGCGCGCCGGCGCCCGGCGGCACGTCCGCCAAGAACGCAACCGCCAAGAAAGCAAAGGTGTGCGCATGAAGATCGACAACCTGCCCGTCGCCGTGATCGGCGCGGGGCCCGTGGGGCTCGCGGCTGCCGCCCATCTCCAGACAAGCGGGCTGCCTTTGCGCATCTTCGAGGCGGGCGAGGCGGCCGGCACGCATGTGCGCGCGTGGGGCCATGTGCGCGTCTTTTCGCCCTGGCGGTTCAATATCGATTCCGCGTCGGCAGGGCTGCTGCGCGCGACGGGCTGGGTGTCGCCGCCGGCCGACGGCATGCCCACGGGCGACGAGATCCGCGAGCGCTATCTCGAACCGCTGGCCGCGCTGTTCGCGCGCGCAGGAACGCTCGAGACGGGCGTGCGCGTGCGCGCGATCTCGCGCTGGGGCGTCGACAAGGTGGTGACGCGCGGCCGGGAACGGCATCCCTTCGCGCTCTCGGTCGAGGAGAAGGGCGGGGCCGAGCGCATCGTGCTCGCCCGCGCCGTCATCGACGCGTCGGGCACGTTTTCCAACCCCAACCCGATGGGCGCCTCCGGCGTGAAGGCGCCGGGCGAGGCGGCGCATGCCGGGCAAATCGCCTACGGCATCCCCGACGTGCTGGGCCGCGAACGCGCCCGCTACGCGGGCCAGCGCGTCCTCGTGATCGGCGGCGGACATTCGGCTGCCAACGTGCTGCTCGATCTGGGCCGCCTTGCCGAAACCGACACGCGGCTCGCGGTCACATGGGCGATCCGCGGCGACAATCCGGCCAGGGCGTTCGGCGGCGGAGCCGCCGACAGGCTCGAGGCGCGCGGGCAGCTCGGCCTCGACCTCCAGCGCTTCGCGCAGTCCGGCAAGCTCGCGATCGAAACGGCGTTCGCCACCGCCGGGGTCGCCGCGCGCGACGGTGGTCTTGTCGTGAACGACGGCATGCGCGAGATCGGGCCGTTCGACCGGATCGTGGTGTGCACGGGCCAGCGTCCCGACATGTCGATGACCCGCGAGCTGCGTCTCGATCTCGACCCGTGGCTTGAAAGCGCGCGCGTACTCGGGCCCCTGATCGACCCGAACCTGCATTCGTGCGGCACCGTGCGGCCGCACGGCTACCGCGAGCTTTCCCATCCCGAGCCGGACTATTTCGCCGTCGGCATCAAGAGCTACGGCCGCGCGCCGACCTTCCTGATGGCGACCGGCTACGAGCAGGTCCGCTCGGTCGTGGCCCATCTGGCGGGCGACGAGGCCGCCGCAAACGACGTGCGGCTCGAGCTGCCGGAGACGGGCGTGTGCGCGATCCCGGCCGCCGAAGAAGCGGAAGATGATTGCGGCTGCTCGCCCACGCCGGCGGCCAAGGCGGCGGCGACATGCTGCGCGCCCAAGCCGAAGGTGCGGATCGCGGCGGGATCGGCGGCGGTCCCGGCGGACGCCGGCTGCGGCTGCGCGCCGACACCCGAAGCGCTGGCCGAGGCATCGTGCTGCGAGGCGCTCGCGCGCAAGTAGCCGTCAGCGCGCCGCGAAAGGGCGCTCGCGCAGCAGCCAGCCGCCGAAGACGAAGGCGAGCGCGAAGCCCGCGATCTCGGCCAGCGCGAAGGCCGGCACGTCGGCCGGCCGGATCCCGGCAAAGCTGTCGGTGAGCGAGCGTGCCAGTGCCACGGCCGGGTTGGCGAACGATGTCGAGGACGTGAACCAGTACGCCGCGACGATATAGAGCGCCACGAGCCATGCCACGCCCGAGGACGCGAAGCGCCGCCCGGCCAGGATCGTCAGGCCGAGGCCGAAGGCGGCAAGGGCCTCCGCGAACCACTGCGCGCCGCCGGTGCGCATCTTCGTCGATGCCTCGACCAGCGGCAGGTCGAACATGAACTGGGCCGCCATCGTGCCCGCCACGCCGCCGGCGGCCTGCATGAGCGCATAGAGCGCCGTTTCGCCTGCCGCAATCTCGCCGCGCAGTGCAAGCATCAGCGTGACGCCCGGATTGAAATGCGCGCCCGACACGGGCCCGAGGCACGCGATCAGCACGACGAGGATGGCGCCCGTGGCAGCCGTGTTGGCGAGCAGGGCAAGCGCGCCGTCGGACGTGCCGCGTTCGGCCATGATGCCCGAGCCCACGACCGTCGCCACGAGGAGTGCGGTGCCCAGCGCTTCGGCCGCCAGACGTCGGCGAAAATCGAACAACGCCACCGCGCTCACGCCTTCAGCCGGCCGATGTCGCGCAGCTTTTCCTGCAGCGACAGGCCGCGCAGCGTGGCCAGCGGCAGGGCGGCGAACGCGCCGATGCGCGCGCCGAGCGTGCGGTAGGTCTCGTTGAACGCGGCGGCGATCTCGGCTTCCGTGCCCTTCGCGCGCGACGGGTCGGGTACGCCCCAGTGCGCCGTCATGGGCTGGCCCGGCCAGACCGGGCACACCTCGCCGGCCGCGTCGTCGCACACGGTGAACACGAAATCGAGCGGCGGCGCGCCGGGCTTCGCGAACTCGTCCCACGATTTCGAGCGGAAGGCGGCCGTGTCGTGGCCGAGCGTGGCCAGCAGCGTCAGCGCGTGCGGGTTGACGCGCCCGCTGGGATGGCTGCCCGCGCTGTGCGCGGCGAATTTCCCGGCGCCGACCTTGTTCAGGATCGCCTCGGCGATGACCGAGCGCGCCGAATTGTGGGTGCAAAGGAACAGGACGTTAAACGGACGCGCGGACACGGGAAGTTCTCCTCTTCGGCGGGCAGCAGGGGACGAGATCGGCCAGCAGCGGCGCGCAGATCTCCGCGCGCCCGCCGCAGCAGTCGCCGGCAAGGAACTTCATCAGCGCGCGCAGGCCGTCGAGCCGGAAGCGGTAATGCATGGCGCGGCCTTGCCGCTCGACCGCGAGCAGGCCCGCGCGCGTCAGGATCGCAAGATGCGTGGACATGGTGTTGTGCGGCACGTCGCAGGCGCGCGCGAATTCGCCCGCCGGCAGCGCGTCGGGGAAGGTGCGCACGGCCAGCCGGAACACGTCGAGCCGCGTGGGCTGGGCGAGGGCGGCAAGCGCGTCGCGCGCGCCCGATTCGTCGATATGTCGGGACATATCGACATATTATACGTCGGCGACGGCGCGTGAAAGCGCCGCCCGGCAATGTCACGAAAGTTTAACCCGCGCCTAGCGTGCGGACTTCGCGATGAGTGAGGTCGTGCTCTGCCCCGCGACGAGGCGGGCAAGCACCACACGTCCGCCCCAGCTTTCGACCTCGGTGGCGCCCACGACCTTGTCCTTGGTGTAGTCGGCCCCCTTCACGAGCACGTCGGGCTTGAGCGCGCGGATGACGTCCATGGGCGTGTCCTCGGCGAAGATCACGACCAGATCGACATGGCCCAGCGAGCCCAGCACGGAGGCGCGCGCCGCCTCGCCCTGCACGGGGCGGTCGGCGCCCTTCAGGCGCTTGACCGAGGCATCCGAGTTGAGCCCCACCACGAGCCGGTCGCACGCCGCGCGCGCCTGCCCGATGAGCGAGACGTGACCGGGATGCAGCAGGTCGAAGCAGCCGTTGGTGAAGCCGATCTTCAGGCCCTGCCGGCGCCAGCGGCCGACCTCGTCGACGGCCTGCTCGAGCGTCACGACCTTGTCCTCGCCCGTCGCGATGTCGCCGTGGCGAAGCGCGCGCACGAGATCGGCCGAATAGGCGACCGCCGTGCCCACCTTGGCGACGACGACGCCCGCCGCGACCGAGGCGAGGCGCGCCGCGCTGTCGAGGTCGATGCCGCCCGCGATGGCGGTTGCAAGCGTGGCGATGACGGTGTCGCCGGCGCCGGAGACGTCGATCACGTCGCGCGCGAGTGCGGGCAGGTGGAGCGTGCGGCCGCGCGGGCGAACGACGCTCATCCCGTCGGCGCCGCGCGTCACGACGACGGCCTCCGAGCCCGTGAGCTTCAGGACCTTGCGCGCGGCGGCTTCCGCGCTGCGGTCGTCGGTCACCGGCATGCCGGCCGCGGCGGCCAGTTCGCGCGCGTTGGGCGTGAGGATCGTGGCGCCCTTGTAGCGCGAATAGTCGCTGCCCTTGGGGTCGACGATGACGGTGCGCTTGGCGGCCTTGGCCGCGTGCATGATCGTGGCGATCTCGCGCGGGATCAGCATGCCCTTGGCGTAGTCCGAGATCGCGACAACCGCGCAATCCTTCATCGCCTGACAGACGAGGCGCGCCGCGTCCTCGGCGATCGGGTCGCTGACGGGTTCGGACGTCTCGCGGTCGGCCCGCAGCATCTGCTGGTGGCCGGCGATGTAGCGGGTCTTGATGGTCGTCGCCCGGCCGCGCTCGACCAGCAGGTGCGGCTCGACATCGGCAAGCTCGCCCACCAGCCCCATGACCTCGCGCCCGGCCTGGTCCTGCCCGACGACCGAGATGAACTCGACCGTGCCGCCAAGCCCCACGACGTTGCGCACGACGTTGCCCGCCCCGCCGAGCATCGATTCCTCGCGCGCGATGCGCACGACCGGGATCGGCGCCTCGGGCGAGATGCGTTCGGCCGTGCCGTAGACGAAGCGATCGAGCATCAGGTCGCCCACCACGGCGACGCGGGCACCCTTGAGCCTGCGCACGAGGGCGGCGAGTTCGGTGTTGAGCGTCATGCCGCCTCGAACGGATCGGGGCCGTCGGCGATGCCCAGCGCCTGTTCGATGCCGCCGCACAGCATCTGTCCGAGCGTGATGTGCATCTCCTGGATGCGCGCGGTCGTGTTCGACGGCACGACGAGGCAGATGTCGGCCATGTCCTTCGCCTTGCCGCCGCCCTTGCCCGTGAGGCAGGCGGAGACGATGCCCATCTTCTTCGCGACCTTGAAGGCCTCGAGCACGTTGGGCGACACGCCCGACGTGGTGATGCCGATGGCGAGGTCGCCGGCCTTTCCCAGCGCCTCGATCTGGCGCGAGAACAGGCGCTGGAAGCCGATGTCGTTGGGAATGGCGGTCAGCGCCGAGCAGTCGGTCGTCAGCGCGATGGCGGCCAGCGCCGGCCGGTTCTTGATGTAGCGCACGGTCAGCTCGGTCGCGAGGTGCTGGGCGTCGGACGCCGAGCCGCCGTTGCCGAAGAAGAAGATCTTGTTGCCGTTGCGGATCGTGGCGACCGCCTGCGCGAGGAGTTTCGCGAAGTCGGCCTTCATCGCGCGCTGCGTCGCCTCGGCGACCGCGCGGTGCTCGACGAACTCGGCTTCGTAGAAACGGTCGGTGTCGAAGGACTGGCTCATGGCATCCGTGTTCGGGCGGCCTCGGCGAGGATCGCCTCGAATCGCGCCGCAATGGCCGAAATATCGAAGGTCTTTGCGGCATAGTCCAGCGCCTTGGCACCCATCGCGGCGCGCAAGGCCCCGTCGCCGGCCAGCCGGGCCGCCGCGGCAAGGAAACCCGCCCGGTCGAGCGGATCGGCCGCAAGCCCGGCGCCTTCGCGCGCCACGATGCGCGCGGCGAGATTTGCCGGCGGCACGGCCAGCAGCAGCGGCCGTCCGGCGCAAAGATAGGTGAGCACCTTCGAGGGGACGGAGAAGATGCCCGCGTCCGGCTCGAGCACGGCCACGAGCACGTCGGCGCTGGCCAGCACCTCGCCCAGCCGGTCGAAGGGCTGGAAGGGCAGCACGCGCAGGTTCGCAAGGTCCGCCGCATTGGCCTTGAGCCAGTCCGCCCCGCGCCCCTCCGAGCAGACGACGACCTGCGCGTGCGGCTGCGCGCGCGCGAGGTCGGCCAGCAGGCTCGGATCGTGCTTCAGGCCCAGCGTGCCGGAATAGAGGAAGACCGGTGCCGCCGTCAGGCCGTGCGCGCGTGCCCATGCGTTGTCGCGGCCGGCGGGGGCGATCTCCTCGCGCGCGGCCCAGTTCTCGACCGTATGGGTGCGCGCGCGCGCCACGCCCCAGCCTTCCAGCAGCGGGCGGAAATCCTCGGTGATCGCCACGACGGCATCGGACGCGCGCAGCATGCGCCGCTCGCGCCATTCGTAGGCGATGCCGACCAGCGTGCCGGCCAGCGACAGACGCTGGCCCAGGATGCGCCGCATTGCGATGCCCACGATATCCTGCAGCCAGTAGACGAACGCCGCCCCGCAGGCGCGCGCACCGGCAAGCGTGCCGGCCTGCACGTCGATGGGCGCGTTGCCGGCCAGCACGATCTCCGGCCGCCATGCGGTGACCGCCTGCGCGGACAGTTCGCCCAGCCTTCGTTCCTGCCGCCAGCGCGTGAGGAAGCTGTGCTTTGCGAACGGCTCGCCGAGGTCGAGAAAGTGCGTGTCGAAATTCGCGGGGTCGTCGTCCCGGCGCGCGAGCGGACCCTTGGGCGCCTCGAAGTCCGGGAAGGCGACGTGGCGCACCGTGTGGCCGCGCGCGGCGAGCGCGCGGGAAAGCTGCACGGGGAAGGCGTGGCCGGGATAGTCGTGGACGAGGATGCGCATCACTTCTTC
Organism: Rhodospirillales bacterium; assembly: GCA_016794025.1. Lineage (GTDB taxonomy): Bacteria > Pseudomonadota > Alphaproteobacteria > CACIAM-22H2 > CACIAM-22H2 > Tagaea. Next base: position 7,448 of record JAEUKX010000075.1, read on the forward strand.
CGCGCGCGGACCACAAGACAGTCGCCGCGTCCCGTGCGGTTCCAGAACCACAGGACCGGGAAGAACAGGCCGCGCGCCAGCGCCATCAGACCGGCCACGAGCGGGGCCTTGCGCTGCAGGTGCACGACCTTGTCCATGTCGCCGCGCCAGGCGCGCGCGATGGCGCTCTGCGCCACCCACAGTGCCGGCGTGACGGCTCCGGCCTTCGTCACCTCGAAACCTTCCTCCTCCAGCAGGCGCATGAGCCGCGGCAACGTGAAATGCACGATGTGGAAGGGGACATGCCAGTTGATCCAGTCCGCACCCGCAAGCCCCGCCAGTGCGGAATCCGCATTGGGCAGGCTGACCCACACCTGCCCGCCGGGCTTCAGGATGCGGCGCACGTGGCGGACCATCTCGCGCGGGTCGCTGGCGTGCTCGAGCACGTTCGACAGAACGGCCACGTCGAAGGGCTCGGTCGGCTCGAATTCCTCGATCCATTTCTCGTGCACGACGAAGCCGCGGCTGCGCGCCGCCGCCGCGGCGTGGGTGTTGAGCTCCAGCCCTTCGGCCGCGAATCCGTTGCGCGCGTAGAGCGCCAGTCCGCGCCCCTCGTTGCAGCCGATGTCGATGAGCCGCCCCGATCCCCGCGCGGCATGGAAGGAAACGTCGCCGTCCACCGCCAGCATCAGCCGGTAGACGGGCGAGAAAAGGAACCTCTCGCGCGCGGCGGCGTAGCCGCTGTCGGTCTTGCCGCCGTAATTGTACCAGCGCTCGTAGAGGCCCTTCAGCGTCGCGGCATCCGGGCGCGGACAGGTCTGCCGGCCGCCGCATGCGTCGCAGGCGCGGATCGAATATTCGCCGGGCGAGCCGAAGCGGTTGTCCACCACGCGCGCGAGGATCTCGTGCGTGGGCTTTCCGCAGAAGAGGCAGGGATCGGTCATCGGCGCTTTTCCGCCTTGCGGCGTTCGTAGAGCTTCGCGTCGACGAGGAAGCGGAACCACAGCGTCTGCAGCGTATAGAAGATCAGCCCTTCCTTGCCGTCGAGGAAGCCCAGCCGGATGAAATAGCGGTAGTGGAACAGCAGGAAGGCGCGCAGGAACATCGGCGCGCGATAGTACCAGCCGCGCGCACGGCGTTTCTCGGCGACCGGATCGCCGCTGCCCGCCGCGATGACGCCTTCGCCGCCGGGCTCGAGGATTTCGTCCACCTCGGCGTCGGCCCAGCGGTTGTGGCGCGCGGTCCATTCCGACAGCGACAGGCGGATGTCGTCGATCATCGGGTGCTTGAGCTTCTCGGTGCGGCCGTCGGCGCGGAAATGCTGGTCGTACTTGCGGTCCTCGCAGCGCCCGCGGCCCGTGCGGAACAGGCGCATGTGGTAGATCGGGTACATGCCGCCGTGGCGCAGCGCGCGTCCGTGGAAATGCACCAGCCGCGGGATGTAGAAGCCGCCGATATCCTCGGCGACCGGAGCGGCGAGGAGCGAGGCGATCTCGAGCTTCAGCTCCGGCGTCAGCCGCTCGTCGGCATCCAGATGCAGCTGCCACGGGTGCGCCAGCACGAGGCTTTCGATCGCCCAGTTGCGCTGCTTGCCGTAGTTCTCGAACGGATGGCTTGCCAAGGTGGCGCCCTTGGCGCGCGCGATCGCGAGCGTGCCGTCGGTCGAGCCGCTGTCGACCACGTGCACGTCGTTCGTCAGGCCGGCGAGCGAGTCGAGCGTGGCGCCGATCGTCGCTTCGGAATTGAAGGTCAGGATCACGACGGAAACGGGGGTCATGGTCTGGCGTGCTCCCGGTAGACGCGTTCGAGGTCGACCGCGATGTTCTTCCAGTCGTAGCGGTCCGACGCAAGCCTGCGGCCCGCCTCGCCCATGCGGCGGGCGCGCAGCGGGTCGCCGGCTAGCAGCAGGATATGCGCCGCGACATGGTCGATCTCCGGCGGCGAGACGAGGCCCGCACCCGCGTTGGAGATCTCGCGCCAGATGTTGACGCGGTCCGAGATGACGACGGGCGCCTCGCAGGCCATCGCCTCGACGATGGCGATGCCGAAATTCTCGCTCCACGACGGCAGCGCGAAGGCCGTGCAGTCGACGAAGGCCTGCTTCTTTTCTTCGCCCGCGAGCATGCCGGTCCACACGATCTTGTCGGCCACGCCCGCCTCGCGCGCGAAGGCCGCCGCCGTCGCCTTGTAGCCGTCGTCGGGCCCGGCGATGACAAGCCGCAGCGCGGGCTCCGCCGCCAGCGCCTTGGCGAAGGCGGGGATAAGCACGTCGAGCCCCTTCTTGAAATTGATGCGGCTGAGGAACAGCACGGGCTTCGTGCCCGCCAGTTCCGGGTGCCGCGCGATGAAGCCGCCCGGTGCGGGCAGGCTGTCGTATTCGCCCATGTCGAGGCCGTTGGGCACGATCACGCCTTTGGCGCCGGACGTGTAGGGCGCGGCGAGGCGCATCTCCTCTTCCGCCGTGAAATGCAGGGCCGCCGCCTCGCGGATCACGCGGTCCTGGAAGGCGAATCCCACCAGCGCCTTCTTGAGCCGCCCGCGCGTGCGCAGGAACGGGTCGAGCGTGCCGTGTGGGCGCAGCAGGTAGGGCACGCCCGCCTTCCGGCAGACGCGCGCCGCGTACCAGACATGGAACAGGTAGAGCGAGTGGATGTGGACGATGTCGGCCTGCGGGATCGCGGCGTCGAGCGCCCTTGCAAGCGGCCAACTCGTCGCGAATGTCGCGGGCCAGCCTTGCGCGAAAACGTGGCGGGCCACGCCGTCGGCGGGCAGGGGTGCCGCGCGCTCGGCCGCCGTCATGTCGCGGTCGGTCGTCCAGATCGCCACGTCATGCCCGCGCGCGGCCACGGCGCGCGCCATGTCGGCGACGGCGCGCGCGGGCCCGCCCGTGGCGGCAGCGATCGAGGCGATGACGTGGACGATGCGGATGACGGCTCTCCCGGACCCCCCGAGAACGGGCGGGAACCTCGCAAATTCCGGGGCTTGGGGCAATCGACCTTGCAGGGGGGCGGCCTCGAATGGGGGCGGCCTTGCAAGGGGCCGGTGCGGGGCGCATGCTTGCCACACCTGCCGGAGGGTCCGCGTGGCCATAGCGCCGAAGATGCGTGCGCGCCGCCGTTTCCTCGCCGGGATGGGGGCGATGGCCCTTTCCGGCGCCGGGGCACGTGTTTTCGCACAGCCCGCCGCCAGCATCGACCCCGGCCAGCCCTATTCGCGTCCGCCGACCGACTTGAACCTCGTGCTGGCGGTGGACTGCTCGCGCTCGGTCGACGCCGGGGAATACCGCCTGCAGGCCGAAGGCTATGCCGCCGCCTTCCACAACGCGCGCGTGCGCCGGGCGATCCTGGCGGGACGCGAGAAGCGCATCGCCATCGCGATGACGCACTGGGGCGGGCAGCGCGTGCAGCACGTGGCCGTCGACTGGACGCTGCTCGACGGGCCGGCCGCCATCGACGCCTTCGCCGCAAGGCTCGCCCGCCAGCCGCGGCTGACCGACGACGACGCGACGGCGCTGGGGGCGGCCATCGACCATGCGCACCTGATGCTGCGGACCTGCCCGTTCGCCGGCGCGCGGCGGCTGATCGACATTTCCGGCGATGGCCCCAACAACCAGGGCAAGCTTGCGCGCTATGCGCGCGACGAGGCGGTGGCCTCCGACATCGGCATCAACGGGCTGCCGATCCTGACCGACGAGCCCAATCTCGATTCGATCTACCGCACCGAGGTCATCGGCGG
>JAEUKX010000023.1 GCA_016794025.1 Rhodospirillales bacterium
GAATGCCCGACGACCCAGCCCACGTCGGATGCCGCCCAGAACACCTCGCCCGGCTTCGTGTCGTAGATGGCGTCCATCGAATAGCGCAGGGCGACCGCGTGCCCGCCATTGTCGCGCACCACGCCCTTGGGCTGGCCGGTGGTGCCGGAGGTGTAGAGGACGTAGAGCGGATCGGTCGCAAGCACGGGCACGCAGTCGGCTGGCTTCGCGGCGGCGGCGGCTTCCGCCCAGTCGACGTCGCGGCCTTTCACCAGTTCGCAGGCGAGCTGCGGGCGCTGGAGCACCACGCAGAAGTCCGGCTTGTGGCGCGCGATCGCGATGGCCCCGTCGAGCAGCGGCTTGTAGGCGACGGTCTTGGCGCCCTCGATGCCGCACGAGGCCGAGACGATGGCCTTGGGCGTGCAGTCGTCGATGCGCACGGCCAGCTCGTTGGCCGCGAAGCCGCCGAAAACGACGGAGTGGATCGCGCCGAGCCGTGCGCAGGCGAGCATGGCGACCAGTGCCTCGGGAACCATCGGCATGTAGACGATGACGCGGTCGCCCTTCGTGACGCCGCGCGATGCCAATGCGCCCGCGAAAGCGGCGACCTTCTGTTTGAGTTCGGCGTAGCTGATCTTCGCGACGACGCCCGTCACGGGGCTGTCGTAGATGACGGCCGTGCGCGCGCCGTTTCCTGCCGCCACGTGCCGGTCGACCGCGTTCCAGCAGGTGTTGAGTTCGCCGCCAGCGAACCAGCGCGCCGCCGGCTTGGCCGAAAGGTCGAGCACGCGCGCGAACGGCTTGACCCAGTCGATCGCGGCCGCCTGTTCGGCCCAGAAGCCCTCGGGATCCCGGCGGGAGCGGGCGTGGATGTCGGCATAGGTCTGCATGGCGGCTCCCTGTCACATTTTGCCCGGAATCTGCAGTACCGGCGGCGGTTTGGGAAGGGGCGGTATGTCGCGGTCGGATGCCGTCAGGACAGGCGCGCCTTGAGATCGGCCAGCCGGACGGGCTTCGGCATGATCTCGGTCTTCAGCCCTCTCAGATTGCCGAGCGTCGCCGCCGAGGTGGCGTAGTGCGGGTCGTATCCGCTTGCCAGGATGACGCGGCCGGGGAAGGCCGCCTTGTCGAGCTTCTGCACGATCTCGATCCCGTCGATGTCCGGCATGACGATGTCGAGAACGAGGATGTCGGGCCGGAAGTCGGCGACGTCCGCCACGCAGCGGCTCGGGTCGGCGACCTCGCGGACCTCGTAGCCCATCGACTCGGCCACTTTGCGGATGTAGCCGCGGAAGTCGGGCTCGTCGTCGCATACCACAAGCCTGCGCGTCGTCATTGTGTGGCTCCCTTCCTGTTCAGTGTGGCAGCGATCGTCTCGAGCAGCTGCACGCGGACGAACGGCTTCTGCAGGAACGGCGAACCGTCCCGCGCGAAGCGCTCGCGAAGGTCGCCCGCCAGCGGGTGCCCCGACATGAAGATGACGGGCAGCCCCGGATGCGCCTTGCGGGCCGCGTCGGCAACGTCGATCCCGCCGATGCCGCCGGGCAGGGCCATGTCCGTCAGCAGCAGCGCCGGCGGCGTGCGGGCCGAAAGTCGCGCGAGGGCCTGTACCCCGTCGCATGCCAGCTCGACCGAATAGCCGGCTGCCGACAGTTGCCGGTTCAAGGTCTCCCGGATGTCGGCGTCGTCCTCGACGACGAGAACCGGCTCGCCCGATCCCGCCCTTGGCTGCAGCGTGGCGGCAGCGCCGGGATCGGCGCGTTCTTCGCTCCGTATGCAAGGCAGGTAGATCGTGACCGTCGTGCCGCGACCGGGCTCGCTGTAGATCGCCGCATGCCCGCCCGACTGCTTGGCGAAGCCATAGACCATGCTGAGGCCGAGGCCGGTCCCCTTGCCGATTTCCTTCGTCGTGAAGAACGGATCGAACGCGCGCGCCGCCGTCTCCGGGGTCATGCCCGTGCCGGTGTCGGAGACGGACACCGCCTCGTAGGCGCCCGGCCGGACGCCTTCGTGTGCGGCGGCGTAAATGTCGTCGATCTCCGCGCGCCGCGTCGTGACCGTGAGCGTTCCGCCGCCGGGCATGGCGTCGCGCGCATTGACGGCAAGGTTGAGGAGTGCGTTTTCAAGCTGGCCCGGATCGACCGATGCGCCGTCAACGTCGCGTCCGAGCCGGGTCTCGATGCGGATATGGTCCCCGAGCGTACGTGTCAGCAGCGATGTCATTCCGCCGACGAGCCGGTTGAGGTCGATCCGGCGCGGCTGCAGGGCCTGACGCCGCGAGAAGGCGAGAAGGCGCTGCGTGAGCTCGGCCCCCCGCGTTGCGGCGCGCAACGCCGTGTCGGCCATCTCGCCATGGACGCCGGGAATTTCGGGGCGCAACAGTTCGAGATTGCCGATGATCACCGCCAGCAGGTTGTTGAAGTCATGCGCGATGCCGCCGGTGAGCTGGCCGACCGCTTCCATCTTCTGCGCCTGCGCGAGCTGCTCGCGCGACTCCTTCAGTCGCGCCTCGGCTTCCTTCCGGCCGGTGATGTCCGTGGCGGTGACGACGGCGCCGACGATCGTGCCGTCCCGGTCGCGGATCGGCGCGAAATTGTACTGGCCGACCCATTTCTCCGCCGTGTCGGTCCGCTCGACGCGATATTCGACATCGACGCCGGATTCGCCTTTGAGTGCCCGGGAAATGGGCCGATGAGCGAAGTCGACCCATGTCCCGTCCGCGGCGAACATGTCGATCAGCGGCATGTAGCCTTCAAGGCGGCCAGGGCAGTCGCTGCGGCTCGCGAAGCGGTGGTAGCGCACGAACGAATCATTGATGTGGACGTAGTGACCCGTGGCGTCGGCGATGAGCACCGAATCCGCCATGGCGCCCAGCGCCGCCTCCAGCCGCCCGCGCATGTGTTCGGCCTCGGCGCGCGCTCTCTCGCTCTTTCCCATCTCGGCGCGCAACGCTTCCTCGGCCTTGTGCCGCCGCGTCACGTCGCGCACGATCTGCACCGCACCCACGACCTCGCCCGAGGCATCGCGGACAGGGGCGGCACTGATGCTCGTGTAGCGGAAATCCGCCTCGTTGTTCAGCTTGCGCATGAACTCCAGGTCCGTGCTGGCCTCGCCGCGCAGCGCGCGGTTGATGGGCCGGTCCGCATCCGGCAGCTCGCGCCCGTCTTCGGCGAAGACCAGACTTCGTTTGGGCAGCTCGTCGAGCCCGGCCGGACAATCCTCGATGCGCGCATAGCCCTGGCCATGCGCATAGGCGAGATTGAGATGGATAAAGCGCCGGTTCCGGTCGACGACGACGAAAGGATCGGACATTGCGCTGATTGCCGCGGCTAGTGTCGCCTGCGCGCTTTCCGCTTCGCGACGTGCAGCCTCGGTCGATGCGACCTGCTCGTGCAGCGCGACTTCGGCGCGCTTGCGCGCCGTTACGTCGACCAGCGCGACGATGGTTCCGCCTTCGATCGTGCTGGCCGACAGTTCCATCGTGCGCTGCGTGCCATCCTTGCAGACGATCTGGCGCTCGCCGATCTCCACCGACTGGCCGCTGACCGCGTTGCGGTTCCATTCGTCCCAGAGCCGCCGGTTCCCCTCGCCGTAAGACCGGTCGGCGTAGGCACGGCGGAACCATGCGTCGACCGTCGGCATGTCGGCCAACGTGTAGCCGAGCATCTCCGTTAGCTTCCTGTTGATCGCCTGGATCGTTCCGTCGACACCGATATATGCCTTCGGCAATGGCGATTCGTCGAACAGGCGGCGGAAGCGCGCTTCGCTCTCGCGAATGCTTCGCTCGGCGATCCGGCGCTCGGTCACGTCCTGGAACGTGTTCAGGAATCCCTCGCCCAGCGGCGTGACCGTCACGATCAGATCCCGCACCCGGCCGTTCTTGCAGGTGACGCTGACCTCGGTCGAAGCCGAATCGCCGGTTTCGTCGACCTTCGCGTACAGCGCACGGTGCAGGGCGGTCGCCTTTTCGCGATAGGCGGGATCGGGATACACCCGCTGCCGGAAGTCGCCGACGGTTGGCACCTCGCCGATCGCATACCCGAAGACTTCGACGAACTTCCTGTTGACGGCAAGCACGTTGCCCTGTCGGTCGACGTTCGAGATGGGCAGCGGCGACAAGTCGAAGAAGCTGCGGAAGCGTTCGCCGCTTTCCTGGATCGCGCGTTCGGCCCGCCGGCTCTCGGTCACGTCAAGGAAGGTGTTGAGGGTGCCGGTGTCGAGCGGCGTGCTGGTGAGCGCGATCTCGCGGACCCGGCCATTCTTGCACGTCACGCGCAGGTCGGAGGCCGCGGACTCCCCGCTCAGCTGGATCGCCCGGTTTCGTTCGGCACGTGCTTGGGCAAGGCTGCCTCGATACGCCGGATCGGGATAGGCCTTGCGCCGCCACTCCGTGACGGTGGGGACCTCTTCATGGGAATAGCCGAAGGTGGTCACGAACTGCCGGTTGACGGCCAGGACATTGCCCTGCGGGTCGACATACGAGATCGGCATCGGCGCCATGTCGAAGAAGCGGCGGAACCGGTCATCGCTGTCGCGGATCGCCGCGTTGTCCTTCTGCCGCTGGCGCGACGACTGGACGGCGAGCGCGCCAACCCCGGACATCAGAAGGATCGCAAGGCCCGCGACGACCGCGAAGATGATTTGCTGGCGACTTGCCAGCGCGTCGAGCGACTCAAGGCTCTCGGTGTCGAGACGTTCGGCGTATTCCTGAAGCTCGTCGAAGCTCGTCAGCATGGCGGTGACGTCGTCGGCGCTGGCTTCCGGCCGTGCCGCCTTTGCAAGCGCGCTGTCGAAGACGCCGAACTTCCGCGCGAGGTCCGCAGCCATGTCCGGCTTGTCTTTGGAGGCTTCGTGGAAGCGCGCGCGCGCCTGCTCGAGCAGACGCAGACCCTGTTCGCGCTTCTCCGGCGATCCGAGTTGTGCCCCCATACGGACGTCGAGACGCCCCTGATGCAGGTCGAGACGCGCCTGGCGAAGTTCGCCAACGACATTCGACTCGCGTCGATGCACGGCAAGCTCCGTCAGGTGGAGCGCGACGACGACCGCGCAGCCCAGAATTGCCGCAAGGACGGTGGCGGCGGTCCATCCGCCGACACCAATTCGCTGCGATCTTTTCGGTTGGGACGGATCGACGACCATCCGGCACCCCTGTTGCCAGACCGACTTGTTCGCAGTTCCGCCCAATTGGCGCGTTGATATGCCTCAATCGAGTGATCTCATTAATTATATGAAAAATATGCGATAATTGCGAAATCGTGCCAAAGCAAAGATAGAAATATTATTTAATTTCATCGCGCTGGACGGGAATTTCCGGACTTGCCCGCCTTCGTGCGCCACTGGTCCTGTGATTTGCGCCGTGGCATCAATTGTACTGCGATTGCGCCAACGAAGGACACGAAAACCCAGATGCCTGCTGCCAGAAAGAGCCGGAAAGCCGCCGCCGCCGCGCCTGCACGTGCCGGAAAGTGGGAGCGTGATCTCGCGCGCAATGGCGCGAACTACGAGCCGCTTTCGCCGGTGACGTTTCTCGCGCGGGCCGCCGCCGTATGGCCCCGGAAGCCGGCCATCGTGCATGGCGCGATCTCCCGCAACTGGGCGCAGACGCACCAGCGCTGCAAGCGGCTCGCCTCGGCGCTTGCGCGCGCGGGCGTACGGCGCGGGGATACTGTGGCCCTGTTCGCGCCCAACATTCCGGCGGCCTACGAGTGCGCCTTCGGCGTGCCGATGGCCGGCGCCGTGCTCAACGCCATGAACATCCGTCTCGATCCCGAGACGATCGCCTTCCAGATCGACCATGGCGAGACGAAGCTGATCCTCGTCGACACGGAGTTCGCGCCCGTCGTCGAGAAGGCGCTGGCGAAGGCGAAGCGCAAGCCGATCGTGGTCGACATCGTCGATCCGGAAGGGCCCGGCGGCCGGCGGCTGGCGAAGATCGAATACGAGGACTTCCTCGCCGGCGGAGATCCGGATTTCGCGCCCGTCAGGGTTCGCGACGAGTGGGATGCGCTGGCGCTCAACTACACCTCCGGCACGACCGGGAATCCGAAGGGCGTCGTCTATCACCACCGCGGCGCGTACCTGAACGCGGTCGGCAACACGATGGTCTGGGACCTGGGCCATCACCCGGTCTATCTGTGGACCCTGCCGATGTTCCACTGCAACGGCTGGTGCTTCCCTTGGACGATCGCCGCGATGGCAGGCACCAACGTGTGCCTGCGCCGTGTCGAGGCGGCGGCGATCTTCGAGGCGATCCGCACGCGCGGCGTCACGCACATGTGCGGGGCTCCCATCGTGATGAACATGCTGATCAATGCGCCCGAGACGATGCGCCAGGACCCCTCGCATGTCGTCGAGATCATGACGGCCGCGGCCCCGCCGCCGGCCGCCGTCATCGAGAAGATGGAGCGGATGGGCTTCCACATCACGCATGTCTACGGCCTGACCGAGGTCTACGGCCCTTCGGTCGTATGCGAATGGCATTCGGAATGGGACAGCCTGCCGCCGGCGGAGGCCGCCTCGCTCAAGGCGCGGCAGGGCGTGCGCTATCCCGTGCTCGAAGGGCTGATGGTGGCCGACGAGAAGACGATGAAGCCCGTGCCGTCGGACGGCACGACGATGGGCGAGGTCTTCATGCGCGGCAACATCGTCATGAAGGGCTATTTCAAGAACCCGGACGCGACCGGCAAGGCCTTCAAGGGCGGCTGGTTCCATACGGGCGACCTGGGCGTGATGCACCCCAACGGCTACATCGAGCTCAAGGACCGCTCGAAGGACATCATCATCTCGGGCGGCGAGAACATCTCGACCATCGAGGTCGAAAGCGCGCTTTACCGGCATCCCGCGATCCTCGAAGTCGCGGTCGTGGCGCGCGAGGACGAGAAGTGGGGCGAAACGCCGTGCGCCTTCGTGACGCTGAAGGACGGCGCAAGCGCCACGGCCGAGGAGATCATTGCCTTCGCACGGGGTCATCTCGCACATTACAAGATCCCGCGTACCGTGGTGTTCGGCCCGCTGCCAAAGACGTCTACAGGAAAAATTCAGAAATTCGTGCTACGCGAAAGGACCAAGCGTCGTTAGGAGGGTTGCCAGAATGGCGATCGGCGATCAGACCAGAAAATACCGCCCCGGCATGATCGTGTTTCGCGAAGGCGAAAGCGGCGACTACGCGTGTCTCGTGCGCAGCGGGGCGATCGATCTCGTGAAGCTCGCCAATCCGGAGGCGCCGCCCATCGCGACGGTCAATCCGGGCATGATGTTCGGCGAGCTGGCGCTCATCGACAATGCGCCGCGCATGGCCACGGCGCGCGCGAAGGTGGAGACGGAGCTCCTGATCGTCGACCGCGCGAAGTTCCTGACCAAGCTCAAGGGGCTCAACCCGCGCCAGCGCGAACTGTTCGACGTTCTGGCCGCGTTCGTGCGCGAAACGCCGATCTGGGTGGCGCCCATCTACAACGAGGTGCGTCCGCCGATGTCCGAGAAGGCGACGCGCGTGCAGACGCTGGTCCTGTCGCCGTCGCTGGCCGAGCTCCTGAAGACGGGCGACTCGTTCCTCGACGTGCTCGGCAACATGCTCGTCAATTATTCGAAGCGCCGGTTGCCGCCGCCGGCCTGAGCGCCGAAGCGCCCATCCGGCGGGGCGCCGACGCCTGCCTAGCCCGCGATGCGGGCCAGTTCGTCCTTTATTCGCAGTTTTTCTTTCTTGAGGCTCGCCACGATCGACCCGTCGGGCGACGGGCGGGCCTCTTCGCTGGAGAGTTCGGTTTCGATCCTGGCATGCTTGGCCTGCAACGACCTTACGCGCTCGGATATTGCCATTTCCGCAACCTCCTCCGTTCCTGATTCAGGCACGAACACCTGAAAGGTAAGCCCGTGCTCGACGCGCTGCAAGCCGGCGCGGCAATATGTCATGCGGCCGGAGGTTGAAGTTAACGCGCGATGCGCTGTCCAGCCCGTTGATTCGCCGCGATGGCGTCGAGGGCGGAAATAATTTTTGTTAACCGTGCGCTGGCCGAACGCCCGCGCACGAAGGGCCGGGCGCTCGTCAGCGCCCGGATACCGCACTGCCGCATGCATGGACGGGAAATTTTCATCGCCGCCGCCTCCAGTTCCGCGAGACAGCGCCGCTCGGCCTCCAGCTCGGCATCGAGGATCGACCGGCGCAGGCGGGCAATGGCCGGATCGGTCCGCGCGGCGATCCGGATCGCATTGCGGGCGGCCCGCAGCCGGAGGATGACGCGGGTTCGCCAGCGCCGGGAGATCGCGCGCCAGAGGGCGGCCCGGCGCGGCGAGAGGCCGCCGCGTCCGCTGGCGCCGTGCCAGACTGCCGCCAGCAGCAGCGGCACGTCGGCGCGGTGGCGTTCCTGCAGCGCAAGGCACTGGGCCTTGACGCCGGGGGCCGCATAGAGCGCCACGGCGAAGGCCCACAGGCCTTGGTTCCGCGGGGCACGCTTTTCCGTTACAGTTTCCACAGCGGATTCCGCAGCAAGGACACAGGAACGCCCCGGCGCCGATGGACGATCCCGCAATCGAAGCGATCCGCAAGCAGATCGCCGAGCTTCAGAGCGAGCATCGCGACCTCGACGAAGTCATCATGCGGATGATGGAGGCGTCGACCGTCGACATGCTGCAGATCCAGCGGCTGAAGAAGCGCAAGCTCGGGCTCAAGGACCAGATCGCGCGCCTCGAAAGCCGGCTGCTGCCCGACATCATCGCCTGACGGCCTAGCCGCCGGGCGCGCGCGCGCCCTTCTTGCGCTCGTACATCTCGCGGTCGGCGCTTTCCAGCATCCGCGCGATGTCGTCGCCGCCGCGGAACGTGTAGACGCCCCAGGCCACCGACGCCTTGATCGCCACGCCGCGCCAGTCGAGCTCGCTCTCCTCGATCGCGCGCGCGAGCTGGGCGGCCTTCTCGTCGGCCACGGGCTTGTCGGTGTAGGTGAGGATGACGCCGAACTCGTCGCCGCCAAGCCGACCGACCACATCGGTGTCGCGCACGTTCTGGACCAGCACCCGCGCGATGTGCGCCAGCAGCGCGTCGCCCGCCGCGTGGCCGTGCGTGTCGTTCACCTGCTTGAGGCCGTTGGCATCGAAATAGACGAGGCTCGACGGCTGGTCGTAGCGCTCGGCGAAGGCCTGCATGCGTCCCAGTTCGCGCACGAAGGCGCGCCGGTTGAAGACGGGAACGAGGCTGTCCTGGTCGGCCAGCCGTTCCAGATGCGCGGCGCGCGACTGCGCCTGCGCGGCTTCCCGGCGTGCCTTCTCGACCTCCGCCATCAGCCGCATGATCGCTTCGCGGACCTTGGGCGTGAATTCCGCCTCGGGAATGCCCATCACTTCGGCGATGTCGCGGGGATTGCGCATCGCGGCGCCCGCCGGCGCCGCCGCGCCCGCGCGGCCCGGACCTTCGGCGCGCCGTACGGGCGCGCTCGACGCGGGGCCGATGATGCGGGTCGTGTCGCCGATCTTCATGCCGATCCGTGATGGAGTCGCGAGGTCGACGAGCCATAGCACAGACCGGGCCGTTTTGGGGCGCCGAATGCGGCGGCGCCCGCCGGGCCTTTTCGCGCGCCGTTCGGCTCCCTATACTCCGCCCCTTTCCGGCCCGGCCGGATCAATCGGGAGTTTGCGCGGACATGGCGAAGAAGCCGATCGTCGGGATCATCATGGGCAGCCAGTCGGACTGGGAGACGATGCGCCATGCCGCCGAGGCGCTCGCCACGCTCGGCGTTCCGCACGAAACCAGGGTCGTCTCGGCCCACCGCACGCCGGAACGGCTTTACCGTTATGCGAAGCAGGCCGCGAAGCGCGGCCTCGCCGCGATCATTGCGGGCGCGGGCGGTGCCGCCCATCTGCCGGGCATGGCCGCTTCGATGACGCGCGTGCCGGTGTTCGGCGTGCCGGTCGAATCGCGCACGCTCAAGGGGCTCGATTCGCTGCTGTCGATCGCGCAGATGCCGGCCGGCATTCCCGTCGGCACGCTCGCCATCGGCAAGGCGGGGGCCACGAACGCGGGGCTCCTTGCCGCCGCCGTCGTGGCGCTTTCCGATCCGAAAGTCGCGCGCGCGCTCGATACATTCCGCGCGATGCAGACCGCAAAGGTGGCCGAAGTGCCGGTGGACGTGCCGGGCACGGCGAAACTTTCCGGACGCAAGGCCCGCCGGTGAAACCCAAGCGTCTTCCGTCCGGCGCCACGATCGGCATCCTCGGCAACGGCCAGCTCGGCCGCATGACGGCGCTTGCCGCCGCAAGGCTCGGCTACCGCACGCATTGCTTCGGGCCGGAAAGGGATTCGCCTGCCGAGCAGGTCGCGACCGAGGCGACGGTCGGCGACTATCGCGACCGTGCGGCGCTGGCGAAATTCTTCGCGGCCTGCGACGTCGTCACCTACGAGTTCGAGAACATCCCGGTCGAGGGCGTGGCGGCCGTCGCGAAGCGGGCCAAAGCGCCGCTCTTCCCGTCGGCGAAGGTGCTGGCGACCTGCCAGGACCGCATCCTCGAGAAGTCGTTCCTCAACCGCATCGGCGTGGCGACGGCCCCGTGGTCGCGCGTGAATTCGCCGGCAGCGCTCGCGCGCGCGGTCGCCAGGCTCGGTCGGCCCTGCGTGCTCAAGACCGCGCGCATGGGCTATGACGGCAAGGGGCAGATCCTGATCGGGCCGCGCACGAAGCTCGACGAGGCGTACGCGATCCTGAAGGGGACCGAGGGCATCCTCGAAGGCTTCGTCGATTTCCGGATGGAAATCTCGGTCGTCGTCGCGCGCGGGGCTTCGGGCACGGCCTGCTACGTGCCGGTGGAGAACAGCCACAGGCACCATATCCTCGACGTGACGATCGCGCCGGCGCGCATTTCCAGGTCGCTGTCGCGCAAGGCCGAGGCGCTGGCCGTTAAGATCGCGGCGAAGCTCGATCTTGTCGGCGTTCTGGCGGTCGAAATGTTCGTATCGCGCGACGGGCGCATCCTCGTGAACGAACTGGCGCCGCGGCCGCACAACTCCGGCCACTGGACGATCGACGCCTGCCCGGCGAGCCAGTTCGACCAGATCTGCCGCGCCGTCGCGGGCCTGCCGCTGGGCGATCCTGCGCGCCATTCGGACGCGCGCATGAAGAACCTGATCGGCGACGACGTGAATGCGGTGCCGAAGCTGCTCGCCGATCCGCGCGCGATCCTGCATCTCTACGGCAAGGCCGAGGCTAGGCCCGGCCGCAAGATGGGCCACGTCACGTATCTGAAGAAGAAGTCGCGCGGCTGAAAATTCAGCCGGCCTTCCTGAATTTAGCGGCGAGCGGGGCGAACGGGTTCGGCATCTTCGCGAACTGGGCCTTCACGCCTTCCATCGCCTTGGGCAGGGCCATGACGTCGGCGATGCGCCGGTCGAGGAAGGCCCAGCTGTCGGTCTGGCCCTCGGAGCGATCCTCGAGCCAGTAGAGCAACGTCGAGGAGTAGACCGCCGCCGCCAGCCCGCGCTTGGAGTAGTAGTTGAAGTCCGTCGCCCGGTCGCCGGCGAGCCGCCAGATCGCGTCGACCGTGGCCCAGAGCGTCTTCATGGAAAGCGGGATGCCCGACGGCATCGCCATGGCGGCGAGCGCGCGGCGCACGGCCTCGCGGTGCGGGGCCAGCGGGCCGAGCCGCACGCGGATCGCGTAGGCGATCTTCTCGCGGATCTTCATGGCCGGGAAATCCGGGTCGGCCTCGCAGGTTTCGATCATCGCGTTGTCGGCCATCGCGCACCAGTGGGCGAGCGCGTCGAGCGTTCCCGCGGGAAAGACGCGCACGGCGGTGGCTGCCGGATAGCCCGCCGCCTCGGCCGCGCGGGCAAGGACGGCCTCGGACCAGCCGTCGAAGGGGACATGCGGCAGGGCCGCCTCGATGATGCGGTCGCGGGCCAGGTTGCGGTCGAAGGTCATGGTCGTTTCTCCATGCGTCGGCGCATTTCCTCGACGAAGCCCAGCTTCGTCAGGTCCGGCATCCGTTGCGGGTAGAGGATGCCGTCGAGATGATCGCACTCGTGCTGTACCACGCGCGCGTGGAAGCCGGCGACCGTGCGATCGACGGTTTCGCCGTCGAGGTCGAACCCGCGGTAACGCAGCCGCGTGAAGCGTGGCACCGACCCGGTGAGGCCGGGGACCGAAAGGCAGCCCTCGAACCCCTCGTTCGTTTCCGGCCCCAGCGGTTCGAGCACGGGATTGATCAGCACGGTCAGGTCGGCGGGCACGTCGCCCTCGATCCCGGTCGTACGCTCCGGCCGCACGAGGAACACGACGATCCGGAGCGGCACGTGGACCTGCGGCGCGGCGAGGCCGGTTCCAGGTGCGTCGACCATGGTTTCGACCATGTCCTCGACCAGGGCGCGGATTTCGGGCGCGGTCGGGTCCTCGACGGGGTCGGCAACCTGCGAAAGGACCGGGTGACCCATGCGGGCGATCTTGAGAATGGCCATGTCGGGGAGGAGGATAGGGGGCTCCGGCGGCCGCGCAAAGTCCCCCCGGACCTGTTTGCAAGCCCTTGGGGCGTATGTTATAAGCCGCGCTTCCGAGGGTCCGGGGGAGTCGCGCGTGCGCGGGAACCGGGGCCTTCGATCAGATTAACCCGTTGATCCGATTGGGAAAGGAGCACGGTTCCCGTGCAAGTTATCGTCCGCGACAATAACGTCGACCAGGCCCTTCGTGCGCTCAAGAAGAAGATGCAGCGCGAAGGCATCTTCCGCGAAATGAAGCTTCGCCGCCACTTCGAGAAGCCCTCGGAGAAGAAGGCGCGCGAGAAGGCCGAAGGCGTGCGTCGCCTGCGCAAGCTGCAGCGCAAGCGCATGGAGCGCGAGGGCTACTAGTCCTCGCCGCCCCTTTTCGGGGTGCCACGAAAAAGGCCGCCGGGTCGCCCCGGCGGCCTTTCGCGTTTCCGGCGGATGCCGGCGACCTAGTGGCCGCCGGACATCGACTTGACGATCTCCTCGACCACCTTCTTGGCGTCGCCGAACAGCATCATCGTGTTGTCGCGGAAGAAAAGCTCGTTCTCCACGCCCGCATAGCCCGAGGCCATCGAGCGCTTGATGAACAGGACGGTCTTCGCCCGCTCGACGTCGAGGATGGGCATGCCGAAGATCGGGCTCTTCGGATCGGTCTTGGCGGCGGGGTTCGTCACGTCGTTGGCGCCGATGACGAAGGCCACGTCCGCCTGCGCGAAGTCGCGGTTGATGTCGTCGAGCTCGAACACCTCGTCGTAGGGCACGTTCGCCTCGGCGAGCAGCACGTTCATGTGGCCGGGCATGCGGCCGGCGACCGGGTGGATCGCGTAGCGCACGGACACGCCTTCCTTCTTCAGCATGTCGGCCATCTCGCGAAGCGCGTGCTGCGCCTGGGCGACCGCCATGCCGTAGCCCGGCACGATGATGACCGACGAGGCGTTCTTCATGATGAAGAGCGCGTCCTCGGCCGAGCCCTGCTTCACGGGGCGCGCTTCCTTGGCCCCGCCGCCGGCGGCGGCACCCGCAGCGTCGGTGCCGAAGCCGCCGAGGATCACGTTGAAGATCGAGCGGTTCATGCCCTTGCACATGACGTACGAGAGGATGGCGCCCGACGAGCCGACGAGTGCCCCGGTGACGATCAGCAGCGAGTTCTGCAGCGTGAAGCCGATGCCGCACGCGGCCCAGCCCGAGTAGGAGTTGAGC
>JAEUKX010000051.1 GCA_016794025.1 Rhodospirillales bacterium
CAACGCCACGATCGAGGCCGCGCGGGCGGGCGAGGCCGGCAAGGGCTTCGCGGTCGTCGCCTCCGAGGTCAAGAACCTCGCCGGGCAGACGGCCAAGGCGACCGAGGACATTTCAACGCAGATCGGCGCCATCCAGGAGACAACCGGCTCGGTCGTCTCGGCCATCGCCGGGATCGGCGGCACGATCGGGCGCATCAACGAGATATCGACCGCAATCGCCGCGGCGATCGAGGAGCAGAGTGCCGCGACCGACGAGATCTCGCGCTCGATCCAGCAGGCTGCCGGCGGCACGCAGGGCGTGAGCGGCGCCATCGCCAAGGTGACCGCGACGGTCGGACAGACCGGATCGACGTCCGAGCAGGTCCTTGCGGCGGCGCTCGGGCTCTCGCAGCAGGCCCAGTCGCTGCGCGGGCATGTCGACCAGTTCCTGGCCGCCATCAAGGCCACCTGAGCCGAGGGCGGCCTTTGCGGGCCGCCGCGCGGGCGAGTAGACTCCTTCTCATGTCGGGAAGCGAGCGGATTGTCCGCCATGTCATCGTCGCGGGGCGCGTCCAGGGCGTGTGGTACCGCGGCTGGACGATCGAAAACGCGCAGAGCCGCGGTCTGCACGGCTGGGTGCGCAACCGCAGGGACGGATCGGTGGAAGCGTGCTTCGCCGGGCCGCCGGCGCTCGTCGAGGACATGATCGAGGCCTGCCGGAAGGGCCCGCCGCTGGCGGTGGTCGATTCCGTCGCCGTGGGCGAACTGGCCGACGAGGGCTGGACCCGCTTCGTCCAGCTTCCGACGACGGAGTAGGTACCGGCACCTTGGAGCAGCACCCGTTCGACATCGCGTCGGTCGACCCCGTCGCGGGCCTCGCAGTCGCCGCGGCGGCCTTTGCCGCCTCGATCGTGGGCGGCGTTTCGGGCTACGGCGTGGGGCTTATCCTGCCGCTCGTCATCGTGCCGGTCGTGGGCATCGCGGGCGTGATCCCGACCATGTCGGTCGCCATGGCGATGACGAATTTCAGCCGCGTGGTCGCCTTCTGGCGCGAGATCGACTGGCGGCGCGCCAAGCTGGCGCTGGCCGGTGCGGTGCCGTGCTGCGTGGCATCGAGCTACGTCTACACGATGCTGCCCACGACGGCGATCGCGGGCGTGCTGGGGGCCTGCCTGGTGGGCAGCATCCCGCTGCGCCGGGCGCTGGAGAAATCCGGGTGGCGCGTCGGCCCGCGCGGCGTGGTGGCGGGCGGGGCGACCTACGGCATCCTCATCGGCGGGATGACCGGGCTTGGCGCCATCGTCATCGCCACCTTCATGGCGGCGGGGATGGAAGGGGCGGCGCTGATCGGTTCGGACGCGCTGGTGTCTCTGTTCACCAACCTCGTGAAGGTCGCCGTGTTCGGCACGCGCACCGCGCTCGACGCCGACCTGGCGCTGGCGGGCTTCTTCCTGGGCCTGTGCACGTTCCCCGGCGCGTTCGTCGGGCGCTGGCTGCTGGCGCGCTTTCCCATGACGATCCACACCGCGATCATGGACGCGGTCGTGCTGCTCGGCGGGATCGGCTTCCTGTGGCAGGCGTGGAAGGGCAGCTGAGCCCTCAGGCGGCCAGCGGCGCGCCGGTTCCGAACGTCTCGCGGAAGGCGGCTTCCATGGCCATGTCGACCTCCGGCATCGAGGCGAGGATGCCCAGATCGGCCAGCGAGGTGACGCCGTAGGCGGGTTCGGATATCCCGCACGGCACGATGCCCGCGAAATGGGTGAGATCGCAGTCCACGTTCAGCGATACGCCGTGGAACGTGATGCCGCGGCGCACGCGCACGCCCAGGGCCGCGATCTTGTCCTCGCGCCTTCCACCGCGCCCGTCGGGCCCGCGGTCGACCCAGATGCCGATGCGCCCCTCGCGCCGTTCGCCCTTCACGTTGAAGCGGGCGAGCGTGCGGATGAGCCATTCCTCGAGATGGTGCACGAAGGCGCGCACGTCGCCGCCGCGCGCCTTGAGATCGATCATCACGTAGCCGACCCGCTGGCCGGGCCCATGGTAGGTGTATTGACCGCCGCGGCCCGCCTCGTAGACCGGGAAGCGGTCCGGCGCCACAAGATCGGCCGCTCTGGCGGAGGTCCCGGCCGTATAGAGCGGCGGATGCTCGACCAGCCAGACCGCTTCCGGTGCCGTTCCGGCGGCGATTTCGGCCACGCGGCCTTCCATGAAGGCCAGCGCCTCGGCATAGGGCGTCAACCCGTCCGAAACGATCCAGTCGAGGCCGTCCAAGGGGCTGTTTTTCCAAGTCATTGCGGTCCGGGCGGGGAGTCTTGCATATGCCCCCCCGATTTGGTATCCCCGCCCCCCTGAGCTTGGCAAGTCAACGTGATCTGCCGGGCAATGATGCGATGTGCGGTCGTGGCGGAACGGTAGACGCGCCAGCTTGAGGTGCTGGTGGCCGAAAGGTCGTGGAAGTTCGAGTCTTCTCGACCGCACCATTGCTCAATCTTCACAGCTGTACCGGGCGGGCGCGATGGCCGACGACAAGCTGCGCGACAGCGCGCTGGAGTATCACCGGCTTCCCACGCCCGGGAAACTCGCGATCGTCGCGACGAAACCGCTGAACAACCAGCGCGACCTGGCGCTTGCCTATTCGCCGGGTGTGGCCGCGGCCTGCGAGGCCATTGTCGCCGACCCGGCCGAGGCTGCCACCGTCACCAGCCGCGCGAACCTCGTGGCGGTCATCACGAACGGCACGGCGGTTCTTGGGCTTGGCGCCATCGGCGCGCTTGCCTCCAAGCCGGTGATGGAGGGCAAGGCCGTCCTCTTCAAGAAGTTCGCCGGCATCGACGTGTTCGACATCGAGATCGACGAGCGCGATCCGGATAAATTCGTCGAGATCGTCGCCTCGCTCGAGCCCACCTTCGGCGGCATCAATCTCGAGGACATCAAGGCGCCCGAATGCTTCGAGATCGAGGCGAAGCTCCGCAAGCGCCTCAACATCCCCGTGTTCCACGACGACCAGCACGGCACGGCGATCATCGTGGGCGCGGCGATCCTCAACGGGCTGCGCGTCGTGGGCAAGCCGCTCGACAAGGTGAAGCTCGTCACATCCGGCGCCGGGGCCGCGGCGCTGGCCTGCCTCGACCTTCTCGTGGATCTCGGCATCCGGCAGGAGAACATCTGGGTCACCGACATCGCGGGTGTCGTCTACAAGGGCCGGGCCGAGCTGATGGACCCGCGCAAGACGCGCTACGCGCGCGAGACGAACGCGCGCACGCTCGACGACGTGATCGGCGATGCCGACGTCTTCCTGGGCCTGTCCGCCCCGCGCGTGCTGAAGCCGGCGATGGTCGCCAGGATGGCGAAGGCGCCGCTCATCCTGGCGCTTGCCAATCCGACGCCCGAGATCCTGCCGGAGGAGGTGAAGGCCGTCCGCCCGGACGCGATCGTGGCGACGGGCCGTTCGGACTACCCGAATCAGGTCAACAACGTCCTGTGCTTCCCGTTCATCTTCCGCGGCGCGCTGGATGTCGGTGCGAGCACGATCAACGAGGCGATGAAGGTCGCCGCCGTCCGCGCGATCGCCGATCTCGCCATGCAGGAGCCCTCCGACATCGTCGTGGCGGCCTATGGCGGCGAGCCGCCGTCCTTCGGACCGGAGAACCTGATCCCCAAGCCGTTCGACCCGCGTCTCATCACCGAGATCGCGCCGGCGGTGGCGAAGGCCGCGATGGAATCCGGCGTGGCGACGCGCCCCATCGCCGATTTTGACGCCTATTGCGACCGCCTCTCGCAGTTCGTCTACCGGTCCGGCTTCGTCATGAAGCCCATTTTCGAGCGCGCGCGCGCGACTCCCAAGCGCATCGTCTTCGCCGACGGCGAGGACGAGCGTGTGCTGCGCGCCACGCAGACGCTGGTGGACGAGGAGATCTGCCTGCCGGTCCTGATCGGCCGGCGCGAGACGATCCGAAAGCGCATCGAGAAGCTGGGCCTGCGCATCGCGATCGACCGCGATTTCCGCCTCCTCAATCCCGAGGACATCCCGAACTACGCGCGCGACTGGCAGCTCTACCACCACATCATGGGTCGGCGCGGCGTCTCGCCCGACACCGCGCGCACGGCCGTGCGCACGCGCAACGCCATCCTCGGCGCGCTTGCCGTGCGGCAGGGCGATGCCGACGGGCTCATCTGCGGACTGGTCGGGCGCTATTCGCGCGTGCTGACCGACGTCGTGGACGTGCTGGGACTGAAGCCCGGCGTCGAGGCCCCGGCGGCACTCTCTGCACTGGTGCATCCGCGCGGGACGGTGTTCATCTGCGACACGCATGTGACGCCCGATCCCACGCCCGTGCAGATCGCCGAGATGACGGTGCGCGCGGGCGACGTGCTGCGCCATTTCGGGCTGAAGCCGAAGGCGGCACTGCTCTCGCATTCCAATTTCGGCTCGCACGACACCAAGAGCGCCCGGAAGATGCGCGCAGCCCTGGAACGCATCCAGGCGATGGCGCCCTATCTCGAGGTCGACGGCGAGATGACGGCCGAAGCCGCCATCTCGCAGGAGATTCGCAATCAGCGAATCCTCGAAAGCCGGCTCGAGGGGGAGGCGAACCTGCTCGTCATGCCCACGCTCGATGCCGCGAACATCTCCTTCAACCTCTTGAAGGAACTGGGCGATGCCCAGAAGATCGGGCCGATCCTGCTTGGCCTCGGCAAGCCCGCCCACGTGCTCGACGGCACGGCGACCGTGCGCGGTATCGTCAATCTGGCCGCGTTCTGCGTGGTCGAGGCGCAGGTCGACCAGCACGGCTGAAGCCGTCCGGCGGGAAAGCCCGTCGTGTTCGCGCCGGGGCTGTGCTAGATTTTGCCCCAATCAGTCAGTCCAAGAGCGTTCGCGTCCACCCGTCGGAAATATCCGGGAAGGGGGCAGCGGTGTTGGGACTCAAGAACAGGCGGCCAGGGGAGATCCGCGCGGCGGTCGAGTTCGACCGGCTGCATCCTTGGTTCACATGGGTCCGCGACTATCTGCGCGCCTGCGCGGGCAGTCGCAAGCTGCCGGGCCGGGCCGACATCGATCCGATGTGCTTCCGCCCGAACCTCAATCTCGTGAATCTCGTCGACGTCGTGCACGAGGACGGCAGGGTACGCTTCCGTTTCCGTCTTGTCGGCACGACGCAGACCGAGATGGCCGAGCGCGAGATCACGGGCCGTTTCGTGGAGGACGCCGTCCTTCCGGCCTATGTCGCGCGGATCAACTCGAACATGCGTGCCGTCGTCGAAAACGGCATGCCCGTCTACGACCGCTTCCCGATGCCGCATCCCGAGCGCGAGTTCCTCGACAGCGAGCGCGTCTATTTCCCGCTCGCCTCCGACGGCGAAACGGTCGACATGATCCTCATCGCATGCGCGTACCCCTCGATGCCCGAGATGGCGCCCAAGGCGGCCATCGATCCGCTCGCCGGATTCGGCTGAGCGCGGGGCGATCTAGCGCCGGCGCTTCGCCGCCTTCAGGTGCGGTGCCACGACAGCCTGCGTCTCCCTGCTCGGCACGACCGGCACGATCTCGAACGTGATGCCGAGGCCGCGCCAGCCCAGGATCCATTCCTGCAACAGGCGCGCGTCGTCGCATTCCATCAGCTGGAAGCAGCGGTCGAAATTGGGCTCGATCCAGCTGCCGACATAGGTGAGCCCTTCGGGCAGCGAGCGGCCGCGCTCGCGCACGCGCTGGTAGACGGGCACCGGGTCGCAGTCCGCGAAGCGTTCGACGATCATGAAAAGCATCGGCCGAGTCCTCCTGTCCTGATCTCCGGCATCTTCCTTCGACGCATGGCTGTCAAGCCGTGCTGCGGCCGTGACATTGGTCCGGCACTTGCCTAGACAGGGCGCGATGCCCGCCAGCCCCAAGCCCCTCAGCCGCCGCACGGCCCTTGTCCTGTTCGCGATCACGCCGCTGTTTTTCGCGAGCAATATGCTCGTGGCGCGCTGGAACGCGGGCGCCATTCCGTCGGAGGCGCTTGCCTTCTGGCGCTGGACGACGACGCTGGCGATCCTGCTTCCCTTCGTGGCCGAGCGCCTGTGGCGCGGACGCGACGAGCTCCGCGCCTTCTGGCGGCTCTATCTGTGGCTTGGCTTCCTTGGCATGGTGCTTTGCGGGGCGCCGGTCTATCTGGCGGGCATCACGACCACGGCAATGAATATCGGGCTCATCTACGCGGCCTCGCCCGTGCTGATCGTGCTGCTCGCATGGCTGCGTTACGGCGATCCGGTGTCGTCGCGGCAAGGCGCGGGCATCGCCATCTGCCTTGCGGGCACGCTGTGGATCGTGCTGCGCGGCGATCCCGCCAACGCGCTGCGGCTCGATTTCGTGCCCGGCGACCTGCTGATCGTCATGGCGATGGTGGCGTGGTCGCTTTATTCCGTGCTTCTGCGCCATTCGCCCACGAAACTCGACCCCACGACACGGCTCGCGGCGATCTGTGCGGGTGGTGTGCTGGCGAACATCCCGTTCTACCTCTACGAGGCGAATTTCATCGCTCCCACGCCGGTCGACTGGCGCACGGCCGGGACCGTGCTATTCGTGGCGCTCTTTCCGGGCGTGGGGTCGTATCTCAGCTATTCGCTGATCGTCGCCTCGCTGGGTGCCGCGACGGCAAGCCTCGTGATGTACATGGTGCCGCTCTACGGGGCGGGGCTTGCCTTCGCGCTGCTTGGCGAACGGCTCGCGGACTTCCATCTCGTCGGGCTCGCGCTGCTGCTGCCGGGCCTGTGGCTGGGCACGAAGCGCTAGGACGCCGCGAGGATGCGCCGCGCGGCGCGGGCGATGGCGGTGTTGCGCCTTGTGCCGCCCAGCAGGGACTGCCCGAACAGAAACGAATAGAAGAGCAGCGCGCGCGCGGCCGCCTCGGCCGTGTCCATGCCCTGCCGCTCGAACAGCGCTGCGACCTGCGCCAGCCGCGCCTCGTCCACGCGGGCGGTGGCGGCGGCGGCGGCCTCGTTCTGGCGGGCGAGTGCGCGGATCGACAGTTCGACCGCCAGCCCGCGCGGGTTGGGCGATTTGGTGTAGAGCGACAGCAGCCCGTCCAGCGTGGCGGCCGGATCGTCGCCGCCATGTGCCTGCTCGGCGATGGCGGCGATGCGCGCGGTCGCCCACGCATCGAGCGCGCGGTGCAGCAGGTCCTCGCGGTCGCGGAAATGCCAGTAGAACGACCCCTTGGTGACGGACAGGCGCTTGGCCAGCGCTTCCACCCGCACGGCGGCCGGCCCCTCGGCGCCCAACGCCTCGAGGGCGGCGTCGATCCAGGCGTTCGCGTCCAGCCGCGGTCTGGGAGAAGCGCTCTTGACCATTCCATACGGTAGCGTATGTTTGGCGGCGGAGGAAGCGCCATGACGGCCGGATTCACGCCCGCCGACCCAGAATGGGAGTTCAAGGTCCGCGACAGCTTCGCGCGCCAGGGCGCGATGGCGAC
>JAEUKX010000071.1 GCA_016794025.1 Rhodospirillales bacterium
TTCGACCCGCGAACGGTCGACGAAATCGTTGCCGACACCCGCAAGACTGTCCCCGATGCTCATCCGTTCATGCGCGCCCTCAACCAGGGCACCGCCATCATGCCGCTGGCCAACACGCCTTCGCGCACGATCGTCTGGTGCAACGAGCGCGGCCAGTACCTCGTCTACAAGTCGGATCGTCACGGATTCAACAATCCTGACGCCATCTGGGACAGTCCCTCCGTCGATATCGCGGTCGTCGGCGACTCCTTCGTGCAGGGTGCGTGCGCGCCCGACAACGACGGAATGGTTGACCGGGCTCGGAAGGTGAACCCGTCTATAGTCAATCTCGGCATCGGCGGGAACGAACCTCTGACGAACCTCGCGACGCTGCGCGAATATGCGCCTGCGATTCACCCGAAGAAGATCGTCTGGGTCCACTACGCCGGAAACGACCTTTCCGGAATGATGCAGTGGGCACACATTCCATGGCTTCGCCGTTACGTTGACGACCCGAATTTCTCCCAGAATCTGGTCGCGCACGATGCCGACATCGCGCGGATGATGGACGAGTTCTTCGCTCAGGGCCTGGGAAGCCTGAATCGCTACGAACGATCGCCGCTCCGCCAGATCCTCAGGAACCCGATGCTGGCGCTGAAAGTCACGGCGCTGCGCGAACGGCTGGGCATCACGCACAACGACGGTGCCAGCTTCGATTTCGACCTGCTCGAACGGGTCTTCGCCCGCACGAAGGAACTTGCCGACGGACTCGGGGCGGAAGTGTCAGTGATCACGCTGCCGCACGCGCTGCAGGCGGAACGCCCGCTCGACACGTCAGAACGTCGCGTCAAGGCGATCGTCGAAAAATTCGGCATGTACCATGTCGATGCCGGCGCCGTGATGCGCGCTCGCGGAGCGCCGGAGTCCTTCTATGCGTTCGGCCGCTATGGCGGTCATCTCAACGCCGACGGTGACGCGCTGCTGGGCGAACTCATCATTGCCGCGACGCAACGCCACACACCGCGCTGAGCCGAACAGGTCCACACGCAAGCCGGGGAAGTCCTGCGCCCGCACGCCAGAACGTGACGCTCAGGAAATGCCAGGCATCGATCTGGACGACAGGAGCAAACCCCGCGGCTTGGATCCCGCGGTCTGAAGCGGCGTTCCCGACTTCCGACTCGATCCAGGCGGCCGGCATGCCGTCCTGGGCCGCCTGGGCGGCCGCGAGCCGCAGCGCCGAGCGATAGAGGCCCCGGCCTTCATGTGCAGCATCCGTCCGGCAATCCCAGAAATAGACGTTCCCCTCGGGCAACTGCCAGCGCAACCCGCGCCAGACCGGAACTTCGACCGGCCGGCCTTTTCCGCCGGCGATCCAGACGTAGCTGCGAACAATGCCCTTGTCGTCAAGATAGCCGACACAGCCGTAGCCCTGCGCGAGCCGGTCTCGGAATTTCGCGGCTCGCCCGCGCAACGCGCATATCGGCGCGCGATCAAGCCGTTCTGCGTCGAGAACCGCGAAGGTATAGCCGGCCGCACCGGCAGACGCCCCCCCGTCCGCGGCTGCCGTACCGATACCGTAGAGAATTGATCGCCGTCGTATGCCCATCACAGGATCCTGTCGAATCGACCGAGCAGGATACGAAAGGCTATGCGCAATCGTGCCGGCATTCGAACCAACATGCGCTCGAGTTTGCCGCGTGAAGCCGGTGCTCGCGCCTCTGCAGTCGGCACGGCGGGCGCGTCCGAAACCCGCGACAGGACATCGACGAAATATCGTTCCCTTGGCACCCCCCCGAGGTGGATCTTGAACCGGTAGGTGCCACCGCCAGGCGCCGATGGGCCGAGGTCGAGATTTGGCACGCCGAGAGCACAAAGCTCGTCGATCGCCCGCCACAATAGAAGTGACGTAATGCCGACCCGCTTCCCCTCCGTGTCTGCAGCCCCGTAGGGGTAAGACGCGCCACTGCCATTGCGAAGAATCAGGACTCCACCGCGAATCAATCCGTCTTTCCACGCCGTCTTGAGCATCGCCTGGGCGCCAAACCGTTCGAGTAGAGCACCGAAGAATGCACGAGATCGGATCGCCGCCCCCTTCTCGTCCATTGCGCTGGCATAGAGCGCGTGGAACGCATCGACGTGGCGAATATCGTCCGAGATCACGAATGCCGAGCGCTCGGCCTTTCGAATCGTGTTGCGGACCTTGTCACGGAATCCGCGCCAGATCGCCTCAGTTCCCGGACGCAGGTCGATAACCGGGCTGATCCTCACGCGCCGCCGCAGACCGGCAGGCGACATCGCATTGCCTGTATCGATCCAAGCCTGGGTGAAGCCAACGCTTCGCAACGGCGCACGAATCGCATCGAGAAAATCGCCAATCCGTTCGACCGGTTGCTGGGAAAGCGAATCCGGCAAACCATAGAACATCCGTTGGCCGCGGATATTGCGCACCGCGTAGCCCGGCACTTCCAGACCTGCAGCGGCAACCCGGCATGCGCGAGCGCCATATGCATCGTCGATCGCCGCAAGCCAGCGCCTGTCGGCCAGAATCGGGCTCCCCTCGTCGGGGCCATGCAAGCGGCCGCCTTCGGGCTCCGGTCCCGGCAAAACTTCGCCGTCTCGACTTGCGCGGCTTTGCTCCATAGGATTGGAACTGATCCTTTCTGGCACCCGCCAAAGGGGGCCTGTGCCGGTTCTACCGCAAAGCAGGACCATGTTTCGACGGACACTTGAATTGACCCGGATGCGCGCTCTCAACTGGCTTTCCGCCGGAGCGGGCTACAGGATCGTACTGCGCGATCTGGCCCCAATCGGCGATCTGCCGCGCGTGGCCGATGCAATGGCAAGCCTGCGCCTCCAGCATCGGCTGAAAGCTGTCGTGGCGCCGGCGCCCGCGGGCAAAATTGCCGTGCTTGCGCCACACCCCGACGACGAAGCGATCGGGCCGGGCGGAACGCTGCTGGCTGCGCGTGCGGCCGGGGCCCGCATCGCCGTCGGCTTCGCGACGGACCCCGACGCACGACGACGCGAGGCCGAGACAGCCAGTGCCGATCTCGGCGCCGATACGCGGTTCTTCGGCTATCGCCAGCGATCCATTCCGGTCGACGCGCCCGCCGCACGCGCGCTCGCGGAGTGGATCGACGGAACTGCACCAGCCGCACTCTTCGTGCCGTTTCTTGCCGATGACCACGACGATCATCGCCGTATCAGCGAATGGCTGCTGTCTGCCGCACGATCCGGCGGCATGACAGCTCGGCCCGAGATCTGGGCCTATCAGGTCTATACGTCGATGCCATGCACGACGCTTGTCGACATGACGTCGTTCGCGGA
Source organism: Rhodospirillales bacterium (assembly GCA_016794025.1). Lineage (GTDB taxonomy): Bacteria > Pseudomonadota > Alphaproteobacteria > CACIAM-22H2 > CACIAM-22H2 > Tagaea. The sequence continues at coordinate 3,307 of JAEUKX010000071.1, forward strand.
ATCCAAACGTGCACTGATCGCGCGCCACGAATCCCAGAACCGGACACGCGACTGGGCATCGATCTCCCTGGGCCTGAACGCCTACAATGCCCGCTTCGCGGGCAATGGCGCGAAAGGTCGCCTCTACGAGGGCTTCTTCGTCCTGCCATGCGACGCCTATCTCGACCTGTGTCAGCGCTATTTCGGCATTGACCCGGCAAGTTGCTACCGTTCCGGATCATACGAGTCCTAGTACCCGTTCCCACGCCTCGATATCCGAAGTCCGCGTCCGCTGTCGCGCTGTGTCGAGAGCTGCAGCCGCAATGCGCGTGCGCAACGCTTCGTCATCGAGAAGACGATTGAGGGCCGCAGCCAGCGCCGCGGGATCGTCCGGCGGAACAAGCATGCCGTCCTGTCCGTCGGCAATCGTTGCCGCCATCCCCGGCGAGCAGTTGCTCGCCACGCACGCAAGCCCGAATGCCATCGCTTCGAGGAGCGCGTTGGGTGTTCCCTCATGGCGCGACGGAAACGCGAAAATCGGGCCGCGCCGATAGAACGCCTCGATGTCGGAAACCGCGCCGGGGAAATCGACCCGATCGGCGATACCGAGTTGCCGAGCCTGCGCCTCCAGCATCTTTCGCTCGCCGCCTTCGCCCGCAACGACGAGCCGCACGTCCAAATGGCGTGGTGCGATGGCGGCGAAAGCTTCAACGAGCGTGTCCTGGCCTTTCTGGCGATGCAGACGTCCGACATTCAGGATGACGTCCGGGCGCGCCGCAGCACATGGCGTTTCGACTGTGGCTGGCGGCGGATTCGGGAGCAGTACGGGAGCGATGCCCCGGATGTCTGCGGCAAGAGTCTCGACGGCGCCTTGCGAGTTTGCCGTCACCGCCGAGGCACGCGGATAGAGCAGATCACGCAGCCGCCGCCACACTCCGCCGAGCGCCTGCTTGCGTGGATCGTTGCGTTCGGACACGACCAATCGCATGTCAAGCCCGACACCTGCCGTCAGGAGCAGGATATTCGTCTGCGTCACGAAGGACAGGGCGACCGGCGCACCGATCCGCCGCAGGGCCTGCCGCAGGGCCCATGCCCGCGCGACATTTCGCAGAAGCCCGACGATGAAATTTCCAGAAGCGGCCACGCCGCCGATCGACTCGCGCCGCACGCCATTGGGTAGCCGGTAGAAATCGCTTGATGGATCCGCAAGCGTCACGACGGCGATACGCCAGCCCCTTGCGCGGAGCCCGTCGACCGCGCGCAGCATCGCGCGCTGCGCGCCCCCAGCCTCGAGATCCGCGATGACGAATGCAGCATCGAAGCGATCAGCCAACGGCCGCCTCCGTTGGCGATCGCCCATCGGCGACGCGTTCGATCATTTCAAGTTCGCGGGAGAGACGCGCGTCCCAGTCGCCAAGCTCGGTCGTAGCGATTGCCGCCACGCGCGCACGCCTTCGAGAAAGTTCTTCGGGCGCGGCGACGAGCCGCGCCAGCGTCCGTACAAGAGTCGAGCGGACTTCATCCGCCGGGCCACGCGGGATCCGAATTGCAATATCGGCCGGCAGGAGCCTTTTGGTCGCCCGGTCGTCCGCGAGATGGCCCGGCGGCTCAAGCACGACTGGACACAGGCCGGCGCGCAGGGCCTCGAGCGTCGTGTTGGTAAGACAGCACATGTCGTTCAACATGACGTAGATATCCGAGCGCCGGAGCGCCGCGGCCACGCCCTGCGGAGGCAGCGCCCCCGCGAATGTGAATGTTTCCTGCCCGCCTGCCCGATTCACGCGCTCGACCAGCTGCGCCCGCAGCGGGCCATCGCCAACAACAAGTGCGTGAATGCGCGCGCGGCAATCATCAGGCAGCGCCAGAACGGCCTCGATGAAGTCCTCGCAGCGTCGCAGCTTTTCGAGCCGGCCGAGCATCAGGACGACCACTCGTCCGTCGGGAATGGATCGGAGCGCCGGCTGATCCGGATCGGCGGGCTGGGAATCGACGCCATTGAGCATCACGACGCGCGGCACGTCACGCGCAAGATTCTCCGCCATCCAGGACTCGCCGCCGCTGCCGTCTTCGCTGCAGATCACGAGACCGAACGGGGCGCGATAGGCCCAGCGAAGCAGGCAGTGGTAGATCGAACGCGACGCCGCAAGTTCGTTCATCCAGGGCAGGATACCAAGCAGGCGCAGGACGACCCGACCGGGCATCAGCCGGGCAACGATGCCGGCAAGCAGGGCAGTACCTCGCTCGAAATAGACGGCGTCGGGGCGGAACCGACGGATCTCGGCGAGAAGGATCAAGAGCTGGCGCAATTCGGCAAGATGGCCCCGCAGCCTGCCGAACACCTTCGGCAACGCATGCGCGCCCGCAAGCACGCGCATCGGCGCCGGAAAGCCGGCGAGACGCAACTCGATGTCACGTGAGGTCGTCCAAGGTGCCTGAAAGTCGAATCCCGCCTCGCGGCAAAGCAGGATGAAGCGCGTATCCGGAACGCCGGTGACAATCTTCGACATGAGCCGGTGGATTGCGGGTGCCCCCGTGGGCGCCCAGATTCCGTCCCTCAGCGAAGCGGCAAAGCCGCTCATCACGCGGCTGACGAAAATCAGGCGCACGACCGGGCACTCCCGAAGCCGTTCTCGATCAACCACTCGCTTGCGTGATGGGCGCCGATATGGCGCATGTCGTCGCGCACGGCCAGAAACCGGAGAAAATCGAGTTCGTAGTTCTGGTGCGCGTAGTGGCCGAAATACCTCAGCACGCCGTTTGCGCGCGCCTGGAATGTCTTGCCGCCCAGAAGCAGGGCCGCCCTCTCCAACAGCGCGAAGGCCCGTCGCGATCGCGGCCACGAGCTGCGGGCACGCGTGAAATTTGCAAACAGGCCGGCATGATTCCACTGGTGCAGAAACGCGCGATAGCAGCGTTGCCCGATCTTGTCGGCAATCGGCAGGTTCCGGAAGAACTCGACGAGAGCCGGATGCCACAATGGCAGTTCCCATCCGACGCCGAGAAACTCGTACGTGCGCTGCGCATTGACGACCCAGCGCGCCTGTCGCCCCTCGAACTCCCAGAGTTCGTATCGCGCGATTGCCTCTGCGCGGGGCATCGCTTCCATGATGGGAAGGCCGATCGCCGACTCGATCCGCGTACCCATGCGTGCCTTGTTGGCCGGCGTCAAAAGGGAACGCCAGAGAGCGTAGTGCTTGTCGAGGATGGCGCCGCGCAGGACATCGCGCGATACCAGCGGAACGTCAAGCGCACGCGGGATATGGCCGCCGCTGAGGAAGTCGCCGGTCTGGCCGTTCACGATGACCGTGTCGGGCCCGATCGTCCCGTCCGCAGCCATTTCGACCAGCGGCACGATATCCTGTGGGCTAGGGACGCATGACAGCCCGTCGGCAAAGCGCCAGAACTCGCGCGCCGCCGGTCCGCGGAAAAACGCGCGGTGTGCCGCCGGACGCGAAGCGACGAACCGCCAGGGAACATCCAGCCGCTCGGCAACGGCACGGCCCGCGGTGGCGTCCGTATTGCCCGGCATCCCATAGGAGAAGGACGACAAGGCGCGGCAACCATGCGCCTTCAGCATTGCAAGGACGAGGCGCGAGTCGAGTCCGCCGCTGATCGGCACTAGCACCTGCCGTCCGTCGAGACGTGCGACGAGCTCGGAGAAGATCGTGTTGAGAACCGTGCCGAGCCGAGAAACCGGGTCGCCAGCCGTCGGCACGTTACCCGGCAGATAGCGGAAATAGCGATTCAGGATCGGCGGCGCGCCACTCGCGGGAAACCGCACGAACGCCCCCGGCGGAACCTGGCGGAGATTGCGATAGACCGTCGCATCGCCGGTCACGAACCCGGCCATCTCGATCTCAAGGAGTGCCTCGCCATCCGGATCGGGAAGCGGGATTTCCTCGACGATGGCGCGCGCGTCGTTGCCGACAACTGGGGCGCCCGAAGCATCGCGTGCGTGGAACACTGGCGTCGAGCGGACGCGGTCGGCCGCCGCCAGCACGCCATCGGCCGATTCGAGTATCAGGGCAAACAGAAAGGGCGCACGCAGGAGAGCGGCGGCAATGTCCTCGTCCGTGCGCGCCGCGATGAGTTCGCCCGCAAGTGTCCGTGCTCGGCCCGCATCGCCGGCAAAGTGCAGCCGAGACGCGCCGATATCGACACTGCGCCACGGATGCCGCGATACGATCCGAACGTGCGGAGCGGCGGAAGTCACGATGAACCCAGCTTCTCGAACTGTTCTGGCCCGACGGTGACCTGCACATCTCGACCGAGCAGACGAACGAGCAGTCGTACGCGCTCGGCGCCGCCCGCATCGAGCAGCGTTCCCACCTGATCGGCGAGCGCACCCTCAAGGATACGGACGCTGTCGCCCGGCTGTGCGTTCGCCGATGGCGGACGGATGATGCCATGCGCGTCCTCGAGGGCGCGCAGGCCGTCGATTATGCCGGTCGGAACCGGGGCCGGCATTTCCCCGAAACAGACCAGCCTGACGACGCCCAGCGTGGAGTTGATCGGCCGCCACGCATCGCCATGCGGATCAAGCGCGACGAACAGATACCCGGGAAAAAGGGGGACAAGCACATTTTCGACACGCCGCGCATGGCGTCGGCGCCGGCGCAACAGCGGCGAATAGACCGAGTATCCCTGGCGCTCGAGATTGGCCCGCGCCTTGGGCTCCGCACGCGGTTGCGTCTGGACGGCAAACCAGGTCATGGCGGCGGGCGCGGCCAGTCGCGCCTAGCTTTTCGGCCGCTTCGGGCGCTGCCGGCCAATGCGCAGCATCGGCGGTGCCAGCAGGTTTCCGGGCGCCAGCCGATCAACGAGCGAGTCGTGCATCGACTGCGGGTCCCGCATCTCCGTGACGATCGCAGCATCGAATGGCGCAAACTGGCCGAGATCGCGCGACAGGCGGAGGCCACGGAACGATTCGCCCTCTGCCGCGGGGTCGTAGACTCCGACGAGTTCGACGTCGAATTCCGTCGCGGCGATGATCGCGACTTCGCACATGTCGCCCGACCCGCATAGGACGAGTCGTTTGAGGTTTCGGCGCGCGCATTCGGCGAATACCTCGGCGCACTGGCCGCGCGCCGTGCGGAAAAACTGGAAACCCGAAACGAAAAATCGCGCCGCCAGCCTGCTCTTCTCGGCGAAACCTTCCGGCGTCAGGTAATACGCATAGCGTCGCGCCGGAGCCCTCGTCGTCTTCAGATAGCCCTTGCGCACACATCGCTTGATGTAGGCGTTGATGAGCCCGACGGCGATGCCGAGTTCGCTTGCCAGAAGACGCTGCGTTACGCCGGCGCGCGACTCCACTGCGTCAAGGACGCGCATAGTCGCCAGCGCCTCGCTGTCGGACGGCGCCAATGCTGAGTGGAGTTCGGCTGCCGCTTTTTCGTTCATGGCATGAACGAACTACGCCCACCTGCTCCCCTCGTCAAGGCGTAACCAGAAAACTGTTGAAAAACATGGGTATATGGACCATACGAATAGTCGTCTCTTTCAATATCAATCTTGGCGCCGCTCCGTGCATTCGCCCCTGTCCAGGCCGCCGTCCTTCGGCCGAACCGCCCTCCTTTACGCGTTGTTCTTCCTGCTGCTGACCGCGGCCGGGCTGGCCCTCTGCGAGGGAGCCTTGCGCGCCTACCAGTGGCTCCAGCGCGACTCCCGCACGATCATCAGCAGCGATCTGCTGCACCACCGGCTGCGGGCCAATCTCGATGCGATCGACCCGCGCGCCGACAAGCCGCACCGGCTGGTTACGAACTCGCAGAGCTTCGTCGAGGAAAAGGACATCACCGCCGCAAAGGAGCCGGGCGTCTATCGCATCTTCTATGTCGGCGATTCGAACGTGCAGGGCTTGGTCGACTTCCCGGACAAGATGGTTCGGATTGTCCAGGCCGAACTCAACCGGTCGCTGCCGTCCGGGATCAAACGAATTGAGGTCATAAACACCGGAACATCGAGCTATTCGCCCTACCCCTACTTCGTCCTCATCAAGCACATCATCCTCGGCCTGTCGCCCGATCTCATCGTCGTGAATGTCGACATGACGGACTGCGCCAACGACGCGCTCTACAGCCGGTTCGCCGTCTACGATTCGAACGGCGAACTGGACCGGCTCGTTGATGCGCTGGAAACGAGTCGCTTCGACTACATCATGATGCCCACCGGGCTGGTCCGGATCGAGAAACCTTCAAAAGCCTACCGCTGGCTCGTCGAACACAGCGCGATCGCCTACTACGTCGACAAGATCGTTACGCGCAACCGCGTGCGTGCCGCCATAAACAACCTCGATTCGGAAGTCGACCACGATGCCGATTGGCTGGCGTGGGAATGGACGCCCGCGATCGAGGCGTCGGTCAAGCGGCTCACCGACATGCTCGGCCAGACTGCCCGGCTTGTCCGTTCCAAGGGCGTGAAGATCGCGTTCACCGGGGTCCCGCACCTGCCCCAGTATGACGGACGCTGGTCGCCCCGCCCGTTCGAAGCGCTTGCCGAATTCGCGCGCAAGAACGACGTGCCCTACTTCGACGGCTATGCGGCCATCCGCGACCGCGCGCCGCCGGACGGGCTTGCCAGCCTCTATTTCAAGACGGACGACACGCACTTCAACGTCGCCGGAAATCGGGTTTGGGCGGACGCGCAGATCGCTTTCCTTCGCGATCCGCGCTGGAATCTCATCCCCCGCTGAGCGGCTTCCCGACAAGCAGTCCTTCGTAGAGTCCGACATATCGCGCCACGCACGCCTCAAGGGAGAATTCCGCGCGCGCGCGGGTTGCCCCCGCGGCTCCCATGCTTCCGCGCAATTCCGGCGAATTGGCAAGCTTGACGATCGCATCGCGCAATGCGGCCGGATCGCGCGGCGGAACGAGGATGCCCGTCACGCCGCCGATCGCCGCCTCCGGAACGCCACCGACGCGCGTCGCAACCAGCGGCAGCCCCGCCGCCATCGCCTCGACCGCGGCGTTGGGAAAGCCCTCTTCGTGGCTGGGAAGCACCGCGATATCCGCCGCGGCAAGAAGGTCGGGAATGTCGTCGCGAGCGCCCAGAAATGCCATGCGGCTGCCTAGGCCCGCCGCGGCCGCGCGGGCGGCAAGAGTCTCCGCCCGCGCGCTTCCGCTGCCGGCACAAAGGCAAATCCAGTCCGGCATTGATCGGCCGACGGCTGCCAGTGCGTCGATCAGATCCTCGTGGCCCTTGTAGGGAATCAGATTCGCCACGACGATCAGGACGAGAACTTCAGGGCCAAGCCCCAGCATCGCACGCGCTTCGTAGCGCGACTTCGCACCTTCGAAACGTGTAAGATCGACGCCGTTCCGGATCACATGCAGGCGTTCGCGGGGCGCGCCCTCTTCTGCAAGCTGCTCGACGACCCGAGCCGCGTTGCCGACAAGCGCATCCATACGGCCATGCAGAAGCCGTTCGATTCGCGCCAGGAGCGGACGCCTGCGCTGGTAGTCGTTGAGCGAGCGGCGTGCCATGGCGAGGCGCGCATTGCCGAAAGCAAGGGCAAGTGGAGCCCCGACCAGATACGCCTCCGGCAGGAAGAAATGGACGACATCCGGCCGCCATCTGCGCATGAATCCGATCAACGAAAGGCCGGTGCGCGCCGCGCGCAGGCACCGCGCGAAGAACCCTCCGCCGCCTGAAGCGCGCTGAGGCACTGCAACCTCGACCCCGCCTTCCACGAGCCGCCGCGCCAGCGGCCCGCCCCCCGTCAGGGTATGGACGGCGACGAAGTGGCCGCGCCGGACAAGAGCCGGAAGGATCTGGGAGAGATGCATCTCGGCGCCGCCGATTTCGAGCGAACCGATGACAAAAAGGATGCGAATTTGTCTCTCTCCTCGTCAGGCGGAGCCTTACGGGATATATCAGGGTTGTCCATCCACGACACCAAAAACAGTGCGCCGATGAAGGTCTGCCAACTCTGCGCGGTCGATTTTACGCTCTACCACTTCCTGCAGCCGCTTATGCAGGCGCTGCGTGCCGCCGGACACGAAGTCACGGGCGTCTGCGCACGCGGCGATCTCGCCGGCAAGGTCGAGGCCGCCGGGTTTCGCGTGCTCGACGCCCCGATCCGCCGATCTTCCAATCCGCTGGATCTCTGGCGGGCGTACCGTGCCCTCGTGCGCCTTTTCCGGACACAGGCGTTTGACGTCGTCCACGTACATACGCCGGTCGCAGCACTGGTCGGACGCCTTGCAGCCGCACGCGCAGGCGTGCCGAAAGTCGTGTACACCGCCCACGGCTTCTATTTCCACGAGCACATGCCGCTGCCCAAGCGGGCGGTCCACGTGGCGCTCGAATGGATCGGTGGCCGGTTTACCGATCTTCTTTTTACCCAGGCCGAGGAGGACGCGGAAACGGCACGCCGGCTCGGACTGTCGCGCGGCCCCGTTCACGCGATCGGAAACGGATCCGACCCGGCACGGTTCCGACCTGCCGCCGAAGAGCCTTCCGCACGTGCCCGCATAAGAGCCGAACTTGCGACGCCTCCGGACCGGCCCGTGATCGCCGTTGTCGGCCGGCTTGTCGACGAGAAGGGATATCCCGAGCTGCTCGCCGCCATGCGCAACGTGAACGCGGAGCTTTGGGTCATCGGCGAGCGGCTTGCCTCCGATCATGCGGGCTCCGTCGATGCGGCCATCGCCGCATTGGAGGGAGATGAAGCCACGCGTTCGCGCATCCGGTTTCTGGGCTACCGCTCCGATGTGCCGGACATCCTGCGCGGCGCCGACATCTTCACGCTCCCCTCGCATCGCGAAGGCATGCCGCGGTCGATCGTCGAAGCGATGCTGACCGGCCTGCCCGTCGTGGCAACGGATATCCGCGGGAGCCGCGAGGAAGTCATCGAAGGCGAAACCGGGATGCTCGTGCCGGTGAACGACGCCGCCGCCCTTTCGGTCGCACTTTCGAGGCTTGTCGATGACCCTAGCCTGCGCGCCCGGATGGGCGCTGCAGGTCTCCAGCGCGCCCGCTCGATCTACGACGAAAAGATCGTCGTGCGTCGCCAGCTCCAGCTGATGGGGATGGCGTGAAAGTCGCACTCGTCGGAGCGACGGGGATGACGGGTCGGCGCGTGCTGGCCGAACTTCTCGCGCGCGGCCACTCCGTCATCACGGTCGGGCGAAGCGCCGAGCGGCTCGCGTCGCTCGACAAGCGCGCGGAGCCGCGCCTCGGAGACTTCGACCGGCCCGAGACATTGCCGGCAGCGCTGGCTGGCGCCGAGGCGGTCGCCTATGTCGCGCACGCCAAGCATACGCAGGCGGTGGACGCCGCGATGGCGCCCGGCGTTCCGCTCGTCGTCACCGGCTCCGTGCGCATCTTCACGAAGCTCCCGGATCCCGCCGCCGACGCCGTTCGCGCGGCCCTCGCGGCCTTCGAGAGATCGCAACGACCCGGTTCGATCCTGCTGCCTTCCATGATCTACGGCGCAGCGGAGGATAGGAACGTCGGACGATTGCTGCGGTTCCTGTCGCGCTTCCCGAAGGCGGTGCCCATCCCGGTCCCTTTGCCCGGCGGCGGCCGCAATACGGTCCAGCCGGTCCATGTCGACGATCTCGCATGCTGTGTCGTGTCCGCGATCGAACGTGTCGGCACGATCGGGCGTGCACCGATCGTCGTCGCAGGACCGGAACCGATCGCTTACGCGCGGTTCGTACGCGAGTGCGCGGCGGCACTCGGCCGGCGGGTCTGGATCGTGCCGGTCCCGATCGCGCTGCTGGATGCCGGCACACGCATGCTTGGCGCCGTCGGCCTGCCCTCGCCGTTCGATGCGACCGAGCTGCGGCGCGCGACCGAGGACAAGGCCTTCGACGTTTCCGCGATGCGCGACAAGCTCGGGGTTGCGCCCCGGTCGTTCGCGGAAGGTGTGCAGCAGAAGGTCCGGTCGCACGCCTACTGACTATTCGCCGCCGGCAAGCGTGAGAATCGTACCCGTCGTGTACGACGCAAGACCGCTCGCCAGAAAGACGATCGCCGCGGCGATTTCCTCGGGGAGCGCCGCGCGCACCATCGGCACGCGTGCGACGCGCGCGGCATATTTCGAGCGGTCGGGATCGTCCTCCCAGCGGTTGAGATCGGTGTCGGTCAGGCCGGGCCGGACTGCGTTGACGCGGATACCGCGTGAAGCGCCCGCGAGCGCGAAATTCCGGGTCGCCTGTTCGAGACCGGATTTGGCCATCGAATATGGCGCAAGCCGCGCCGATGCCGCCCTTCCGGCAACAGTGCTCGAAACGTTGACGACCGCCCCTCCCCGCTGCGCCTCGAAGTGCCGCCAGGCGGCCTCAATCAGGCCCACGGGCGAGTCGAGGTTGAGCGTCCGCACCGCGCCGGCAGCCGGTGGTACGCCACCGGCGTTGTTAACGAGGATATCGATGCCGCCCGCCCAGTCGATGAAGGCATCCATCAGCGGGGCGGCCGAGCCCGGAATCGAAAGATCGGCAGCAAAAAGCGCACTGTTCGGGCAGGCGGCCTGGACGCCCTCGGCGGCCGCACGGTCGATTCGATAGTGGATCCCCACCTGGCAGCCTTGGGCTGCCAGCAGGCGGGCCGTCGCGGCACCGATTCCGCGTCCGGCACCGGTCACCAACGCGCGTTTGCCCTGCAGCCCAGGTGAATTTGTCAATCCGGCCATGGGCCTGATTAGGTCGGTCGGCCGCCTGAAGGCAAGTCCCGGCTGCGCTGGACGCGGCCCGACAGGCGGATTAGATAGGGGCCACCGGGCGTTAGTGGGGGCAGGCCGGAGGTTCGCCGGTCCCCAACCGCCGTTCGAAAGGTTCCTTTCCAGCCGTGTCCAATCCGACGCCCATCGCCGACCTTCTGGTACGCGACAGCGACTCGCTTGCCACCGCCGTTTCCCGCCTGGATGCCAGCCCGCTCGGCCTGCTTTTCGCGACCGACGCCGAAGGGCGGCTCGCAGGCCGATTGACCGCGGCCGATATCGACGCAGCACTGGCGCGTGGCATGAACCTGTCGATGCGCGTGGGTGCCGTCATGGTCCCGGATGCGGGTGGCCAGCCGGCCGGACTTGAACCCGCCGAACTTGGCCGCCGTGCGAACGGTTCGGGCGCAGTGGTGGCCCTGGTCGATGGCGAGCGCAGACCCGTCGGCTTCCATTCGCCCGCCGTCGTCCGTCGTGTGCCGATCGCAGAACCGAAACTCGGCGGCAACGAGCTGAAGTACGTCACGGAGTGCGTCGAAACGAACTGGATCTCCAGCCAAGGCAGCTTCGTGCGCCGTTTCGAGGCGGAATTCGCGAAGCTTCTGGGCGTGCCGCATGCGCTGGCCGTTTCGAACGGCACGGTGGCGCTGCATCTGGCGCTTGCCGCATATGGCATCGGTCCCGGCGACGAGGTGATCGTCCCCGACCTGACCTTTGCGGCAACGATCAATGCCGTGATCTACACCGGCGCCACGCCTGTCATCGTCGACGTCGCGCCCGATACGTGGAACATGGACCCGGATTCGGTGGCCGCAGCGATCACGCCGCGCACGAAGGCGATCATGCCCGTGCATCTCTATGGCCAGCCGGCGGACATGGGGCCCCTCCTCGCCATGGCCAAACGCCGCGGCCTTGTCGTCGTCGAGGACGCGGCCGAGGCCGTGGGCGCCGCCTGGCAGGGCACGCCGTGCGGGGCCATCGGCGACTGCGGCACGTTCAGCTTCTTCTCCAACAAGCTCATCACGACGGGCGAAGGCGGGATGGTCGTCTTCAAGGACGATGCGATCGCCGCGCGCGCGCGACGCCTGCGCGACCACGGCATGAACCCCTCGAAGCGCTACTGGCACGACGAGGTCGGGTTCAACTACCGGCTGACGAACCTGCAGGCCGCCATCGGCTGCGCCCAGCTCGAGCAGATCGACTCGTTCCTCAAGCGCAAGCTCGAAATTGCGGCATTCTATGAATCGCGGCTGTCGAGACTGGCCGAGATCGAGACGCCGCGCATACTGCCGGACGTCAAGAATTCGTACTGGGTCTTCTCGATCATCGCCGACACGGCGGCGCTGGGCATCGAGCGTGACCAGCTGATCGCACGCCTGTCGGCCGCGGGTATCGACACGCGCCCTCTCTTCTACTGCATGCATGAAATGCCGCCTTACAGGGGCTACGCAGGAAACCGAGAGTTTCCCGTTTCGGCAAGACTGTCGGCGGGCGGGCTCAGCCTCCCGTCATCGACTTCGATCACCGACGCGGAACTCGACTATGTGGCTGGCACGCTCGAGCGCATCGTGCGCGCGCGAAGGCTCGCCCGATCGACCGCTTCGTGAGCGGGCCGAAGCGCGCGACCGCCGTATTCGTGGCCGTCGCGGCGTTGGTCGCGCCGGTATCCGTCATTGCGCCGAATGCGATCGCCATCCTCATGGCGGGCGCGGCAGGTGCGGCGATCGTTCTCGACGCGGAAGCGCGGCGCTTCGCGCATGTCCCGCGACCTCTCGTCTCGCTCTTTGCGGCCTTTTCGGCGTTGGCGCTGGCGTCCCTCGCCTGGACGCTCGATGCGGCCGAGGGGTTCGACGGTTGGCTCCGCGTGACGGTCACGGCCATTCTCGGTCTGGCCCTTCTTGGCAAAGCCCGCGCGCTTGACGATGCCGGACGGCGCCGTGTGGGCGACGCCCTGATCGGCGGATTTGCCGTCGCGGCGGCGCTTCTGGTCGTCCAGATCGTCAGCGAGCATCTCTGGGAACGCGAAAACTCGATCGCATCTTTCTGGTACCCGCCGGAGACGAATTTCTGGGCGCTTTTCAATCGATCGGCCACCGTTCTCGTCATCCTTCTGCCGCTCGTCGCCCTTGCGGCATACCGGCGGTACGGCTGGAAGGCTGCTGCAGTCCTTGTCGTTGCCGGGGCCTGGCTGACTTTCCAGCTCAACAGCCGGTCGGCGGAACTCGCGCTGTGCATTGGGAGCGCAGCAGGCGTGCTCGCGGCCCTTTCGGGCCGCCATGCGCCGCGCCTTCTTGCCGCGGGCCTCGCGGCGGCGATGCTCGCCGCACCGCTTGCCGCCGGCAGCGCGGCGCTCGCGGAAATCGCGGAACGCCATGATCTCTCCGTCTCGGTCTATCACCGCGCAGCGATCTGGGGCTTTTCGGCCGAACGGATCGCGGAGAAGCCGCTGCTGGGCTGGGGCATGCATGCGGCGCGCGCGATGCCGCACGCCAAGGAGACGATCGCCCGCGGTGCGGAATTGATGCCGCTGCATCCGCACAACGGACCGCTTCACGTATGGCTCGAATTCGGACTGGCCGGGGCATTGCTGCTGGCGATCCTCGCATGGCGACTGGGTCTCGCAACTGCCGGCCCGCCGCTCGAATGTGCACTGCGCACAGGCATGCTCGTTGCCGCGTTCGTCGTCGCATCGATCAGCTACGGTCTCTGGCAGGGCTGGTGGATGGCGACCTTGTGGCTTGCCGGAGCCCTGGCGGCCGCCATGCCCGCCGCTCGGCAGGCCGAATGAAGGTTCTCTTCGCGGTCCATCAGGGGGACGCGGGCGGTGCCACGACCCCCGTGATCGAAGCGATAGATGCGCTTCGGCCGCGCGGCTACGGTTTTCATGTGCTGTTGCCGGAACGCGGCACGCTATGCGACGCGCTCGACGCGCGCAATGTCGGCTGGACGACGTGCCCCTTGCCGCTCTGGTGTTCGACGCGCGGACGGCGGCGCTGGCGCGACATCGCGGCGAACATGCGTGCATTTGCATCCGTTCGACGGGCGGTCGAAGTAGTCGGCGCGGATCTCGTTGTCACCAATTCGATCGTGCTGGGCATCGTGGCCCGCGCCTGCGTGACACTTCACCTGCCGCACATGTGGTGGCTCCACGAGTTCGCGACCGAGGACCACAATCTGCGCTTCGATTGGGGCGACTGGCTGACAGCGCGCATCGCGCGCAACAGCTGCGTTCGCGCATTCGCCAATTCCGATGCCGTCGCCCGGAAGTTCGCGGGCTGGGTCGGTCCGGACAGGATCGGCCGGGTCGACTACTTCATCAAGCCGCTGCCGCCGGCCGTTGCCCCGGCCTTCGAGCCGGACGGGGCGTTCCATCTTGCGCTCGCAGGCTCCCTCAATCCGCAGAAAGGCCAGGACGACGCGATTTCGGCGGTCGGCCGGCTCGCCGCCGAAGGCCGCGACGTCCACCTGCATCTGTTCGGAACCGGGGGGCGCGGCTATACGGCCCGGCTGCGGACGCTGGCAGAGGCTTGCGGTGCAGCGGCACGCATTCATTTCCATGGCCATGTCGACGACGTTCCCGCCCGCATGGCACGCGCGCAGGCAGTGCTCGTCACGTCACGCTGCGAGGCATTCGGCCGCGTGACGGTCGAAGCGATGCGCGCGGGTGTTCCGGTGATCGGCACGGCAAGCGGCGGGACCCCCGAGCTGATCGCGGACGGCCACACCGGCCTTCTTTATCCGCCTGGCGATGCCGCGGCCCTGGCCCGGCAGATTGCCCGGCTGATGGACGATCCGGCCGAGGCCGCGCGACTTGCCGCCGCCGGCCGGGGCTGGGCCACGCCGCGATTTGGCGAAGCCCAGTTCGCGGATGCGCTCGACGCCGAATTTTCCCGCGTGCGCTAGTTCCGCCCGCTTGCCGCGCGTGCTAGGAGGGGACGATTTTCCGCCTTCTGGAGTCGCCATGTCCGCCATCAGGATTCGCCGCGCGCTGATCTCCGTTTCCGACAAGACCGGACTGGTCGATTTGGGGCGCGCGCTTGCCCGGCATGGCGTGGAGATCCTGTCCACGGGCGGCTCCGCCAAGGCACTTGCCGATGCCGGCATTCAGGTCAAGGAGGTCGGCACGCATACGGGCTTTCCGGAGATCATGGACGGGCGCGTGAAGACGCTGCACCCCACGATCCATGGCGGCATCCTGGGCAGGCGCGATTCGAAGGACCATACCGGCGCGATGGAGACGCACAAGATCGCGCCCATCGATCTTGTCATCGTCAATCTCTACCCGTTCGCCGCGACGGTCGCGAATGGGGCGGACTTCGATACCTGCATCGAAAACATCGATATCGGCGGACCGGCGATGATCCGCTCGGCCGCGAAGAATCACGAGTTCGTCGCCGTCATGGTCGAGCCGGCCCAGTACGCCGAACTGCTGGCCGAAATGGATGCGAATGCAGGCACAACGACGCTCGCCCTGCGCCGGCGCTATGCGGCCGCGGCCTACGCGCACACGGGCGCGTACGACGCGATGATTTCGGCCTGGTTCGCGGGCCAGCTCGGCGAGCGGTTTCCGGACCGGCTCAATATTGCGCTGAAGCGGCAGCAGGCGCTGCGCTACGGCGAGAATCCCCATCAGGATGCCGCCTTCTATGCGGACGGCACGAACCGGCCAGGTGTGGCGACGGCCCGCCAGATCCAGGGCAAGGAACTTTCCTACAACAACCTGAACGACACCGATGCCGCGTTCGAGGCGGTTGCGGAGTTCGACAAGCCCGCCTGCGTCATCGTCAAACATGCCAACCCGTGCGGCGTGGCGTTGGGCGCCGGCCTGCACGACGCCTATCTGAAAGCGCTGGCATGCGATCCGGTCTCCGCCTTCGGCGGCATCGTTGCGCTGAATCGGCCATTGGATGCGGCAACGGCGGCGGAGATCGCCAAGATTTTCGTCGAGGTCATCGTGGCACCGGATGCCGATGACGGCGCGAAGGCCGTTCTTGCCGCGAAGAAGAACCTTCGCCTGCTGCTGACAGGCGCAATGCCCGATCCGCTCGCCGCCGGAACGACCTTCAAGACCGTCGCGGGCGGCATGCTCGTCCAGTCGCGCGACGCCGGGCGCGTTGCGCTCGCCGATCTGAAGGTGGTCACGAAGCGTCAGCCGACCAAGGCGGAGATGGACGACATGCTTTTCGCCTTCCGCGTGGCCAAGCACGTGAAGTCGAACGCGATCGTCTACGTCAAGGATGCGGCAACGGTCGGCATCGGTGCCGGTCAGATGAGCCGCGTGGATTCCTCGCGGATCGCCGCGGCCAAGGCCGAGGAGGCCGCGAAAGCGGCCGGCGAAGCGCGCAGCCGCTGCATCGGCTCGGTTGTCGCCTCGGACGCGTTTTTCCCGTTTGCCGATGGCCTGCTCGCCGCCGCCGCCGCGGGTGCCACGGCCGTGATCCAGCCGGGCGGCTCGATGCGCGATGCCGAGGTTGTTGCTGCGGCGGACGAGAAGGGGTTGGCGATGGTCATGACCGGAATGCGCCACTTCCGGCACTAGGCCCGCGACAGCACCGCGGCAAACTGGTCGCCACGCCCCGCCTCATTGAGTTTTTTGGCTTCCGCATCCCATGCCGCGATCTGCGCGGCATCGAACAGCGGCGTTTTCCTGGAATGCGCACGCGGATCGTTCATTGCGATGCCGCGGCGGTACTGTTCCGATCCCCAGAACTGGAAGGCATCCGAGTCGTCGTCGATCCGGTCGATCTTGAGACCATGCGCGGCAGCGAGTCGGCGGAACCCGTCCCGGCTGAAAAGGAACAGGTGGCGAGGCGGATCGAGTTGCACCCAGTCGGTGCCGTAATCCGTCCAGGCCTGCGACGAGCAGGTGGGCACCCGGATCAGGATCCGTCCATCGGGTGCCAGCAGCGCGCGGGCGGCCTCGAGCGCGGCATGCGGATCAGGCAGATGCTCGAAGCTGTGATGGAACATCACGAGCCTGTAGAGCCCCCGGACATCCTCCAGCCGAGCGCGGCGCGCGATCTTGCGGCCGTGCATCTCGATATCCTGATCCAGATGCGGATCGATCCCTTCCGCACGTGCAAAGCCGAACTGCCGCAACCGCGCCACGCGTGCGCCCCGGCCGCAGCCCACGTCGAGGATCGCGTCGTCCTTCGCGATGCCAAGTTCGCCCAGAAGCCGCATCTCGGGATTGGGCTTGAGGGCGTGGCACAGCCAGCCGGCCAGGCCGCCATCGCGCGAATAGGCCCATGCGGCCGCAAGGCGCCGCTTCAGGCTCGGCTGTTTGGGGAGGGTTCCGTCAAGACTGTAGTAGCCCGACGGATAGTATCGGGCGAGGTCGCCGGGAACCGCTTCGATCTGCAGCGTGCCGCACTCCGCGCATTCGAAATAGCCGAACGCCTCGCGCGATCCGTACATCATTTCGCAAGCGACATGGCGCTCGCCGGCGGCACCGCCGCAGATCCTGCACTTCAGGTCCATCGCCGTCATCTAGCCGTTTCGCCAGTCTTCCGCCACAGCAGTGCGAGGCCGACCAGGAAGAACGGCAGGATCGTCGCCATCCCCGCACGCTGGCTGTCGAGCGCGTAGGTGATTGTCCCCAGTACCGCCGGACCGACGAAGGCGGTGATGCGGCCCGACAGCGCGAACAGGCCGAAGACCTGCGTGCGGTGTTCGGCTGGCGCCATGCGGGCCGCCAACGACCGGCTGGCCGCCTGGACCGGGCCGAAGAAGGGACCGATCAGGACTCCGAGAATCCAGAATGCCGTTTTCGATTCGACCAGCAGCAGGGCAGTCCCGATTGCCGTCAGGCACAGGAGCCCGACCGCGATCGTCCGGCGCGAACCGAACCTGTCGTCGATCCATGCGAACGCGAACGCGCCGATCCCCGCCGAAAGGTTGAGTGCGATGCCGAAGACGATCACTTCGTCCAGTGCCATCCCGAAGGTGCCGGCGGCGTAGATCGCGCCGAAGGCGAAAAGCGTCGTCAGGCCGTCGGTATAGATCATGTTGGCGAGCAGGAACCAGGCGATGTCGGGGCGCGTGCGAAGGAACGCGGCTGTCCCGCGCAGGTCCGCAAGGCCCCGGCGCAGCGCCTCGCCCGGCGCCATACGCGGGCCCGCTTCCTGCAGCGCGATCAGGACCGGCAGCGCGAATATTACCCACCAGACGGCTGTGAACGGGCCCACGACGCGCACATGCTCGGCCGCGTCGCGCGATAGCCCGAAAGGCGGCGACGGGTTCTGGACAAATCCCACAAGCAGGATCGCAAGGCACACGATGCCGCCGACATAGCCAAGCCCCCAGCCCCAGCCGGAGACCCGGCCGAGCATCTCGGGTGGCGCCACCTTGGGAAGGAGGGCGTTGTAGAAGACCGTCGCGATCTCGAACGCCACGGTCGCGACGGCGAACGCGAAAAGCGCGAAGGTCGCGGCAGCGGGATCGGGGCGAACATGCCAGAGCGCGGCGCAGGCAACCACGGCAAGCGCCGTGAACGCGGCAAGCCACGGCTTCTGCCGCCCGCCATGGTCCGCAACGGAACCGACGAGCGGCGCAATGATCGCGATGCAGAGGCCGGCCACGGCGGTCGCGTGGCCCCACATTGCCGTTCCGGTCACCGGATCGGGGGCAACCGCCTGCGTGAAATAGGTCGCGAACACGAATGTCGTGATCACCGCCGGAAATGCCGACGATGCCCAGTCGTAAAGGCACCAGGCCAGGATCGTCCGGGGTCGGGCCGACGCTTCAGCGCTCACCCGGTCACCAGGGCGCGCAGTTCCCGACCCGCGACGGTAAGTGCCGCCAGATCCGCCGCGCCGCTTGCACGCAGTTCGACGACCAGTCCTTCGAAGCGGGCAAGCGAAGTGCTGCGCGCAGCCAGAAACGCACCGGCAGCGTCCGCTTCCGTGCCGTGGGCCGCCAGCGCGCGGGCCGCAAGTTCCGCCTGCTGCGCATAGAGGTCGTCGACCGTCGCGGCAACCGCACGGGCCTGCCAGGGATTCTGGACGGGAATCCGCGCCGCCGTTTCGCGCAGCCAGTCGAAGCCGAGCCGGGCGCCGAACGAGAAATAGCAGCGCGCAACAGCCTCGATCGGCGACGAAGCGACCTGCGCGATCCGCACAAGATCGAGGCCCGCGCGCAGATCGCCAAGCCCGGCCACGTCGGCGGCAAGCTCGCCGGGCACGCCCGACGCGGCAAGCCTGTCGCGACGATTCGCGAATGCCGCCTTGCGCTCCTCGTCGAGGGTCTGCGCGATGGCACGCTTGAGCTCGGCAATCCCGCCGCCAAACGTCGCAAGCGCCGCAGCAATCTCGATGCGGCCGGGCACATGGCGCAGCAGCCAGGTCGTCGCGTGATCGAGGATATCCATCGTCTCGCGAAGCATGGCGTACTGCACGTCTGCCGGCACCTTGTTGTCGAGCGTCTCCACCGCGCCCCAGATGTCGCGCAGGCCGAAGACCTGACGGGCCACGATATAGGCGCGCGCGACCTCGGCCGGCGAGGCTCCGCAGCGCTCGCCAAGCTCGTGCACGAACGCGATGCCGGCCCTGTTGACGATCGAGTTCGTCGCGACTGTCGCGATGATCTCGCGACGCAGGCGATGGCGGAGGATCGCTTCCTTGTGGTCGCGGCGCAGTTCGCGCGGAAAATACTTCACAAGATCGTCGACCAGATAGGCGTCGTCGGGCAGATCGCCGGCGAGAAGCTCGTCGTAAAGCGCCATCTTGGCGTAGGCGAGCATGACGGCAAGTTCGGGCCGCGTCAGTCCCTTGCCTGCGGCCACGCGCGCGGCCAGTTCATCGTCATCGGGCAGAAACTCGATGGCCCGGCTGAGGCGGCCGGTCTTCTCCTGGGCGCGCATCAGCCGCGCGATCCGGTCGACGCCGGAAGCCCCCTCGAGCTGCGCGAGCGTCAGCGCCTGGGTCTGCAGGTAGTTGTCCCGCAGGACCTGGAGGCCCACCTCGTCGGTCATCCGGACGAGCAGCGCGTCGCGCTGCTTGAGCGTCATGTCGCCGCGCGAGATGACATCGCCGAGCAGGACCTTGATGTTCACCTCGTGATCGGACGTATCGACGCCGGCCGAATTGTCGATCGCGTCCGTATTGATGCGCCCCCCGCTGCCGCCGGCCCCGCCAAGCGCATACTCGATGCGTCCGCGCTGGGTGCAGCCGAGATTCGCCCCCTCGCCGACGACGCGCGCCCGGATATCGGCGCCGTTCACGCGGATGGGATCATTGGCTCGGTCCCCGGCATCGGCATTCGTCTCGCCGGCCGCCTTGACGTAGTTGCCGATGCCGCCGAACCAGAGCAGGTCGACTTCCGCCTTCAGCAGCGCCTTCATCAGTTCGAACGGCGTGAGGCTGTCGGCGACGATCGCGAACCGCGCCTTCATCTGGGGCGATATCCGGATGGATTTCGCCTTCCTGTCGAAGACGCCACCGCCCTCGGATATCAGCTTGGTGTCGTAGTCGGCCCAGGACGAGCGCGGGAGCTTGAAAAGGCGCTCGCGCTCGGCGAACGCCCTGGCCGCGTCGGGCTCGGGATCGACGAAAATGTGGCGGTGGTCGAACGCGCCCACAAGCCGCGTGTGCGGCGAACGCAGCAGGCCGTTGCCGAACACGTCGCCCGACATGTCGCCAACCCCCACGCAGGTATGCGCCTCGTTCTGCGTATCGAGGCCGAGCTCGCGGAAGTGCCGCTTGACCGCCTCCCACGCGCCACGCGCGGTGATACCCATTCCCTTGTGGTCGTATCCGGCCGATCCGCCGGATGCGAAGGCGTCGCCGAGCCAGTGGCCGTATTCGGCCGAGATCGCATTCGCGATGTCAGAGAACGTCGCCGTGCCCTTGTCGGCGGCGACGACAAGGTAGGGATCGTCGGCGTCGCGGCGATGGACGTTCTTCGGCGGGACGATGCCCGACGGCGCGATGTTGTCGGTAATGTCCAGCAGGCCGCGCATCATCGTCTGGTAACAGGCTATGCCTTCGGCCTGGAATGCCTCGCGGCCCGCTTCCGGTGCAGGCGGCCGCTTGACGAAGAACCCGCCCTTGGAGCCGACGGGAACGATGACGGCGTTCTTGACCATCTGCGCCTTGATGAGGCCGAGGATCTCGGTCCGGAAATCCTCGCGGCGGTCGGACCAGCGGATGCCGCCGCGCGCGACCTTGCCGCCGCGCAGGTGGACCGCCTCGACGCGCGTCGAATAGACCCAGATCTCGACGAGCGGGCGCGGCAGCGGAAGCTCGTCGATCTTCTGGCTGTCGAGCTTGAGCGAAAGGTAGTTCTTGGGCCGGCCGTCCACGCCGGTCTGGAAATAGTTCGTCCGGAGCGCGCACTGCAGCAGGTTGAGGAACCGGCGGAGGATTCGGTCCTCGTCGAGATTGGCGACCTCGTCGAGCATGTGCGAGAGCTCGACCGCAATTCCGCGCTCGCGCACGTCGCGGTCCTTTGCGACCGCCGGATCGTGGCAGGCGATGAAATAGTCGACCAGTTTGCGCGCGATCTTCGGGTGGTGCGCGAGCGTGTCCTCCATGTAGGCCTGGCTGAACGTGATCCCCGCCTGACGGAGATACGCCGCAAGGGCACGCAGCACGGTGACTTCGCGGATCGACATGGCCGCCGCAAGGACAAGACGGTTGAAGCCGTCGGACGCCGCCTCGCCCGACCAGACCGCAGCGAAGGCCTCCTCGAACAGCGGCTTCACCTTGCCCAGATCGATCTCGCGAACCTCGCGCGCCACCGTCGTCAGGTCGTGCATGTAGACGTCGCCGGCCGGCTTCGCCGCCGCGGCGTCGAGCGGCTGGATGCGGAAGGGATCCTCCGTCATCACCTTCAGCCCCATGCTCTCGAGCATCGGGAGCACGTCGGAGAGGGGCAGCGGCGAATCCCGATGGAACACGCGCAGTCGCAGTTCGTTCTCGGCCGCTTCAACCGGGCGGTAGAGGTTCAGCGCCAGCGAGGTTTCGCCGGCCAGCGTCGTCTCGACGGCCGCAATGTCCGCGACGGCCTGCTCGGGCGTGAAATGCTCGCGATACGCCGCCGGGAAGGCAGCCTGATAGCGGCGCAGGCGCGCAAGGCCGCGCTCCTCGCCCTCGGCCGACACGAGCGCATCCTTGAGGCGATCGGCAAAGCCGCGCCCGGCCTCGACCAGCTCCGCCTCGACATCCTCCACCCGCACGTCGGGCACGGAGCCCGGCGTCAGGCCGACGATGAAATGGCAGCGGACAAGCGCGCTGTCGTCGGCAAGCAGGACGTAGAACGCGGATTTCCGGCCGGCATAGGCACGCGCAAGGATGGTATGGAAACGGTCCCGGAGCTCGGTATTGAAGCGGTCGCGCGGCACATAGACGAGCGCCGAGATGAACCGGTCGAACGCATCGCGGCGCAGGAAGAGAGCAATGCGCTGGCGCTCCTGCAGCCGGAGAATCCCCAGCGAGATCTCGTGCAGCTCGTCGACCGAGCTCTGGAACAGTTCCTCGCGCGGATGCGTCTCGAGGATGTGCTGCAGCGCCTTGGCGTTGTGCCCGTCGGCCGGGAAATTCGCGCGCGCCACGACGGCGGCGACCTTGTCGCGCAGGAGCGGAATCTCGCGCGGCCGCTGCATGTAGGCCGTCGACGTGAACAGCCCGAGGAAGACCTTCTCGCCGACGACCGTACCGCCCGCGTCGTAGATCTTGACGCCGATCGCGTCGAGATACGCGGTCCGGTGCACGGTCGACCGGCGGTTGGCCTTGGCCACGCGCAGCACATCGGGCGCGCGCACGAAGTGCTGGAGGGCGGCGGGAAGCTCTGCCGCACGGCGCAGCACGTCGAAGATGACGAAATCGGGGCTGCGCGCGAGGCCCAGCCCGCGCGTCTCGTCGACGACGCTGCGGAACGACGGGCCTTCGCCCTGATAGCCGTATTCACGATAGCCGAGGAACGTGAAATTGTTGTCCGCAAGCCACGACAGAAAGTCGCGGGCGGTCGCGATCTCGCCGGCCGGCCGGCCCGCAGGCGGCGCTTTCGCCAGTCCGTCGATCACCTCGCGCACGCGGGCCAGCATCTGTTTCCAGTCCGCAACGCAGGCACGCACGTCGGAAAGCACGTTCTCGACGCCGGCGCGGATCGAATCGAGCTGCGCCTGGTCGCCCTGCGCGTCGATCTCGATGTGCATGAAGCTTTCGCGGCCGCCGCCGTCTCCCAGTGCTGTCGCGGCACCGCCCGCATCGCGCGTGACCGGCACGACGGGATGGATCACAAGGTGCACCGAAAGATCGCGCCGGTTGATTTCGGCCGTGATCGAATCGACGAGGAAGGGCATGTCGTCGTTGACGATCTCGACCACCGTATGGGTCGACGACCATCCATGCTCGGACAGGCGCGGATTGTAGACGCGCACCTTGGCCGCTCCCGGCTTGCGCGTCCGACCGTAAGACCAGAGCGCGATCGCGGCCCCGTAAAGATCGTCGCTGGCGCGTTCGGCCAGGTCGTCGACCGCGACGTTCGCATAGAAGCGGCGGATGAACGCCTCGGCGGTGTCGGCGCTGGCGATGGCGCCGCCGGCCTGAAGGCGCTGGCGGGCAAGCGCGGCCAGCCGGTCGAGAATCTCTGTTTTCCGGGTCTCGTCGCGCTTGGACATGGAGTGCCTCCCCTGCGGCCACGCCGGCGGCCGAGAATAGCGCCGCTCCGGCTCCAACCAACACCCCAATCTTGCTGCGGTTTTCGTCTCTTAACTGTTGCAGTCGACCGGTCGCTCGGGCATGTTCCGGTAACACACGGTAACAAATCGAACCCATCAAAAGGAATATAGCCCGCATCGACCGCGTTACCGGGGATGCCCTGACAGCCGAACTGCCGAAAACCACATGACAGACCTGGCAAATCCCCAAGCCCATGCAAAGCCGGCATCCGATGCCGGCACCCGGCGCGAGAACGATCCGCTGGCCGGGCAGAATCCGGCGTGGGTTCCGGTGCTGGGCTGGCTGACGCGGCACTTCCATCCCAAGGGAACGGATCGACTTGTGCGCGCGCTGCACCCGCCCGGCAACAGCCGGCCGGTGCGCACGGTCCTCGACTATGACGACGGGCTGCTGATCAACATCGACACCCATTCGTTCCTCGAATGGTACATCTATTTCTACGGCGCGTTCCGCCCGAACGTGTCGCGCATGCTGAATCGCATGCTTCGCGAGGGCCAGGTCGCCTTCGATATCGGTTCCAATATCGGCATGCATGCGCTCGTCATGGCCAACCGTGTCGGCCCGACGGGCCGGGTGCATGTCTTCGAGCCGGATCCGCACCCGCTGGGCCGGCTCAAGGCCAACATGCATCTCAACGGCTTCACGAACGTGACGCTCAACCAGGCGGCCGTTTCGCAGCGCACCGAGACGCGCCAGCTTTTCCTGCACGACGATTCGATCGGGAATTTCGCGAACGCGTCGCTGCAGGAATCCAATGTCGGCCGGACGACGCGCTCGATCGACATGAAGGTGTGGAGCCTCGACGACTATATCGACGCGAACCCCGTGCCGCGGCTCGACGTGATCAAGCTGCTCGCGCAGGGCGAGGAATGGAACGCGCTGCAGGGCGCCATGCGCACGATCCGGCGGTTCCGCCCGAAGATCTTCTTTCTTTGGGAGCCTTCGTACTGGGCCCGGCAGTCGCTTTGCCTGATGGACGCGGTGCGGCTGTTCCGCGAACTCGGCTACGGCACGTACCAGATCGAATTCGGCGCGCGGCGCCCGGTGACCGACGAGATCGCGATGGGCCAGGTGCTGCTGGCCGTGCCCGCGGAAGTCTGAGGCGGATAACGGGCGCGGCCACGATGCCGCGCCGCGAGGGGGAGAGAAGCGCATGTCAGCCACGGCGGGAGCCGCGGATGCTGCTTGAATCGTCCCGGCGGGACGGCGCACCGGCCGTGCGCCTCGTGCAGGCGCTGCGGCTGGCCGCGGTCATGGCCGCGATCGTCATGGCCCTGCCCGTTTTCCGCGATGCGGCCGTTGTGCACGGCCCGCCGCTGACCGAGGACGGCTACTACGCTCTGGCCGTCGCGCGCAATCTGGCCCACGGCCTGGGGATGACGATCGACGGCGAGACGCTTTCGAACGGTTTCCAGCCGCTCTTCACCGTCATCGAATCGCTGGCCTTCACGCTGGGCGGAACGAGCGAGACGCTGTGCCTGCGCTTCGTCTTCCTGTTCGCGTGGCTGTTCCATGTCGCCGGCGCGCTGATGTGCGCGGCCTTCGTGCGCGACCTGTGGCCCGCGCCGAACGGCAGCGAGGAACGCGACCTGCGCGGCCCGCTCGCGGCGATCTTCTATCTCGGTTCGCCGCTTCTTTTCGGGCACGCCTACAACGGCCTTGCGACGGGCTGCGTGCTGTTCTTCTACCTCACGACACTGCGCCACCTGCAGACCGGTGGTGCGGAGACGCCGCGTGGCCGCCTCGTGCTGGGTGTTCTGATCGGCCTTCTCGTGCTTGCGCGGATCGATGCGGCGTTCTTCGCCGTCGCCATCGGCCTGCACCTGCTCTGGGCGAACCGGCACGCCGGCGCGTTCGCCGCGGTCCTGCGCGCGGGCATCGTTGCCGGCGTTGCACTAGCCGTCTCCGGCCCCTGGTGGGCGTACAACATCCTCGACTTCGGATCGTTCCTGCCCACAAGCGGCGAGGCGCTGCAGGCAACCGGCCTAACGCCCGCGCGCGCGCACTATGCGCTGTGGGCCCTGCGTGCCGTGTTCATGCCGTGGCTGTTCTTCGGCCAGATGGACGATCACATCGGCTACGCGACGTCGCTGCCCTATTATTGGGGCTTCGGCTACATCTCGGCCGCGAGCACGCTTCGGCTCGTCCTCATCGCGCTGCTTGGTTTCGCCTTGTGGCGGGCCGTCCGCAACCGCGCCTTCGCGGGCGATCTTGCCGCCCTGCGGTCCGCCGACATGCACGAAGCGCGGCGCGGGCTTGCGGGACTTGGACTGCTGGCCGCAGCGATGGTGCCGCTCGTCGTCTACTACACGTTCTTTTTCGGCTCCTACTGGTTCTACTACCGCTACTTCATGCCCGTGGCGATCCTGCCGTTCGTCGCCGCGCCGATCGTCGTGGCCCGCCTGCGCTTCGCGGCGGCCGGACGTGCGCGCGGTTTCGCGTCGGCCGCGGTCCTCGCCGCCGGCCTGCAGGCATTCCTGTGGCCGACGCTCGCCTACGCAGGCTGGACGTTCAATCCGGAGGCCGTCTATTTCGACCAGGTGAAGCTCGTTGCCGCGAACGTGCCGGCCGACGACGTCGTTGCGGCCGGGCAATCCGGCACGCTCGGCTATTTCCGCGCCCACGTCGTCAATACCGATGGCAAGGTCAATCTCGACGCGCTGCACTTCAAGGGCCGGATCTGGGAGTATCTCCGACGGCGCGGCATCGGCTGGTACGTCGACTGGCCGTTCTACGTGAACCGCCATCTGGGCGTGCCGCTTGACCCGGCGACGGGCCTGCCCGTGCCGGCGGGCAACGGATGGAAGGTCGTCGCGCAGCGCAACGGGTTCTATCTCTACCACTACGAGCCCGCGGCACGGCCGTGAGCGCCACGCCAGGCCGGCGGGCGGGCCTGCTGCTGTTCGCGGCTGCCCTAGCACTTGTCCTGCTCGTCTTCCGCGACTATGGCGTGACCTGGGACGAGCACTTCCACGACACGTACGGCAAGGCCGTGCTGCGGCATTTCGAGACCGGCTTTTCCGACCGCGGCGCGCTTACCTATTTCAATCTCTGGCTCTACGGGGCCGCCTTCGACGCGACGACGGCACTGGCAAAGCGGCTGTTGCCCTTCGCCCCCTACGACACGCAGCACCTGATGATCGCGCTTGCGGGGCTGGCGGGCGCCGCCGCGGCGATGCGCATGGGCATGCTGCTGGCCGGCACGCGGGCAGGCCTTCTTTCTGCGCTCGTCCTGCTCGCGCTGCCGTCGTGGTGGGGCCACATGTTCGTCAATCCCAAGGATATCCCGTTCGCGGCGGCGATGGCCTGGGCGCTCTACTGGTCGATGCGCGCGGTGAAGGAGGCGCCCGACGCGCGCGCGGCGACGTTCGTGTGGCTGGGCCTTTCGCTGGGCGTGTCGATGGGCATCCGCATTGCGGGTGCCTATGCGCTCGTCTTTCCCGCCTTCGCGTTCGGATGGGACAGGCTGCGCGCACTGAAGAGCGGCGGCTTGGCCGAGACGCTGCGCGGCTTCGGGCGGGCGCTTCTTCCCTACGCGGGCGCGGCGGCGATCGCCTATGCGACGATGCTCGTCTTCTGGCCATGGGCGTTGCGCGACCCGCTGCACCGCCCGTTCGAGGCGATTGCGGTCTTCGCGGCAAGCCCGTGGGACATCCGCGTGCTGTTCGAAGGCGCGCTCGCCAGTTCGATGGACCTGCCGCGCGACTATCTTCTCGTCTATCTCGCCGTGAAGCTGCCGCTGGGCGTGCTTGCGGCACTTGCCGTGGCCACGGGATTTGCCGTGCGCGCACTGGCAAGGACCGGGCTATTCGCCGCGCGCGGCGAGGCGCTGCTGCTCGCCTTCGCGATCTTCCTTCCGCTCGCGACCTTCCCGGTCCTGCGGCCGATCACGTACGACGGCATCCGCCATTTCCTGTTCGTGCTGCCGCCGCTGGCGGTGGCCGCGGCACTGGGCATCGATGCCGCACTCGACGCGGCCGCCGGTGCCACGCGCACAATCCGCACCGCCTTCGCGGCCCTGCTTGTCGGTGCGTTCCTCGCGCATCTGGCCCAGATGGCCGCACTCCATCCCTACCAGTACGCGTTCTACAACGCGCTGGCCGGCGGCACCGGCGGCGCGTCGGGACGCTTCGAGACGGACTATTGGGGTTCCGCCTACCGCGAGGCTGCCAACGCGCTCGATGCCTTCGTCGCGAAGGAAGGCGGGCAACGCCCCTATACGGTCTTCGTGTGCGCGGAAGGCTCGTCGGCGGCGCCGTTCCTGACACCGCCGCTGCGCCTGGCCGAGGACGACGTGTCGGCCGATTTCTATCTCTCGACCACGCGGCTTGGCTGCGATCGCGAATATGACGGCCGGACGATCGTCGAGGTCGGCCGCGACGGCGCGGTGTTCGCGGTGGTGAAGGACCGGCGCGCGCTCGCGCCGTCCGAACGCGGCCACCGCGCGGTGACCGGCGCGCTGGTGGCGCCGCGCCATCCGGGCCTGCGCAAGGACGGCACGCGCGATCCCGCGCTCGAGTAGGTCAAAAATCCGGGAGAAGCGTTCCGCGGCGACTGGAGCGGGAAAAGGGATTCGAACCCTCGACCCTCACGTTGGCAACGTGATGCTCTACCCCTGAGCTATTCCCGCCCGGTCGCCAGCGGCGAAACGCGGCCGGGATAATAGGGATCGCCGCCCCGATTGCAAGACCTAAAACGGACCGGCGGGGGACTTGTGCGGGACCCCGAAAAACGCCATTTTCCCCGCAAGTTCGCCGCACAAAACCCATCTCGACTCGGGGCACCACAATGGACCAGCTGATCGGGGCCGCGAAGGCCAACGGCGCGAATGCCGCCGACCTCATCAAGGACTCGACCGACGACGCCTTCGAGCAGGACGTGCTCCTCGCCTCGGCCAAGACGCCGGTCATCGTCGATTTCTGGGC
>JAEUKX010000073.1 GCA_016794025.1 Rhodospirillales bacterium
CTGCGTCGAAGTGCATGGAAGTTGAGGCCGCGGATCTTCGCGGCCTCAAGCCAGCTCCGGAACTTCCGACTGAAGTTGCGATCGTCGAACATCTCTTTGCTTTGCGTCTGCACGAGAGGGCGTTTCTGCCCTGGCATGATCGTCTGGCGCTCGATTTCCGCGCGCAGGAGCTTGTGGACAGGGAACTCAACCTCAGCCCCGGTCTTGGCTTGCGTGAGCTTCATCCACCAGCGACCGCGGTTGTCGCTCCTGATTTGGTCAGCCGTAATGTCGAGAATGTCGCCGCGCCGCTGCAGCGTGAACAGCCCCAACAAGAAGGCGAGACGCATGTCGTCTGGCACAGCTTCCGTCCGAGTGACCTTCTCCTTGATGAAGGCCGGATTGCCGCCGGCATCGACTTCACGCTTCGCCGACAGGAACGCCTCGACTTGGTTGGGGCGCCAGATCGGCTTCGCCTTCTTGGTCTTCTTGCCCTTCGAGAAGGAGCCGGGCGACCCGAAAGGATTCACGACGTCGAAATGCCCGTTCTGGATCCCCCAGTTCCACACCCGCGAATAGCACTTGAAGCGGTTCCTGGCCGACCCTGACCCGTGCTTGGCGATCAGCGTCGCCTTGAATTTCGATGCCATCGCTCGGGAGAACATCTTCGGCGCCCAGTCGCCGACCCGCTCCTCGAGATCGGTCAAGAAGGGGAGCCAGAGAGTCTTGGTTCCCTGGGCGAGCCCGACGAACTCCGGGGCGACCTTGAACTTGGCGATGACATCGTTAAGCGAACCGACCTGCCGGCCGCGTGGTTCCGGTCCCGCGAGCGCTTCGACCTCTGCCGCACGGGCGATCGCGCGGGTCCGGTCGGAGCCGAGCGCGAGCTTGGTGGCGCGGTGGTAGTAAAAGGTCTTCGTCGTCCCGTCGGCGAGGGTCTTCGAGACGATTTTGATTCCCGGCAATGGCGAATTCATCGCACTCATGGGCATCCATCCAACCTCCAACGGGAAGTCCGCTGGAAACTGAGTGGAAACCACGTGGAAACCAGAGGCAAGTCCAAAAAACATGAAGCCCGCTAAATCATTGATTTAGCGGGCTTCTTTGATGGTCGGAGCGACAGGATTCGAACCTGCGACCCCCAGTCCCCCAGACTGATGCGCTACCGGGCTGCGCTACGCTCCGTCGGTCGGCCGAACGAGCACATTATATAGGTGCCCCGGGGAAGGGCGGCTCGAACGGGCGCGGACTATGCCCGACCCTTCCGCAGGATTCAACGGGCGGATTTGGCTATTCCCCGCCGGGCTTTAGATGGAGACGACAGCAGCCGCCCATGCCCGGTTGCCATGTCTCGGCGGCAAAGCCGATCCCGGCCGCACCGAAACAGCCATTGTCGAAGCGGCCGGCGATCCGGCACATCAACGCCAGTTCGTCGTCCGAAAGGCCGATCCGGCTCCACGCATCCTTCAAGGGACAGCGCCGGACCGCAATGCGCACGCTGCCATCGGCCTCATCGATCCGGTCATGGGGGAAGATACGGCCGCCATCTGGGCTGACCGCAAGGAAGGCATCCGCCACAGCCGTCGGCGTGGGTGCCCCGAGCTTTCCGAAAAGCGCCTGCCCGGCCGCCTCGCCGCGCCGTTCGATGGCCGTCGCCAGCAATTCGGCCGCCTTGGCCGGACCAACTTCGGCGGCGAAGGCCCGATAGATCTCCCAGTAGAGAAGGGCGCGATTGGCAAACGAGTCTTCGAGCTGGCGTACGAGCAGTTCACGATCGGTCATCCTGCACCCCCTGGCCGCTCGATTCCGGCGGCTTCACCGGTCCCGCCGAACGGCAGGTTCCGCCCGGCAGGAATTGCCGGCTCCCCCCTTTTGCCCGATCAGGGGGCGCATATCCAGTTGAAATAGAACGGTTTTGCGACTGGCACACCGGCTGCTTAGAGGAAGGCGGCCCAGCCTCGGGCCGACCAGACGGACCAACGGACCACGGACCATGGAAAACCCAACCTACCTCGCCCTGTCGCACCAGAACGCGCTGCGTCGCCAGATGGAGACGGTCGCCAACAATCTGGCGAACGCGAACACGACGGGCTTCCGCTCCGAACGTCTGCTGTTCGCATCCTTTCTCACGAGCAAGGCCGGAAACCCCGGCGTGGGTGGCGACGGCGCCACGCGCATGGCGTTTGTCGAAGGCATCGGCACCTATCGCGACACGCGCGCGGGCCAGGCCATCAAGACCGATGCCCCGCTCGACATGATGATCCACGGCAGCGCCTATTTCGTCGTCGATACGCCGGTCGGCGCCCGCTACACGCGCGACGGCAACTTCCGCCTCGACGCGAACGGCACCATCGTGAACGCCGAAGGGTTCGCGCTGCTCGACCAGAACAACCAGCCCATCCGCCTCAATCCGACCGAGACGAACGTCGACGTCACCAAACAGGGCGAGATCTACGCCGCCGGCAACCGGGTCGGCCGCATCCAGCTCGTGTCCTTCCCCGACGAGCAGGCCCTTACCCGCCTCGGCGGCGGCCTCTATTCGAGCACGGTCGACGCCGTCCCCGCCGATCCGAGGGCGGAGGTCCACCAGGGCATGCTCGAAGGCTCGAACGTGGTCTCGGTCAACGAACTCACCCAGATGCTCGACATCGTGCGCCGCTACGAGTCGGCGCAGAAGATCCTCGACACCGAAAACGACCGTGCGCTCAAGGCGATCGAACGCCTCGCGCGCGTCGCCTGAAACAGCTGACCAGGAGTTAGTCCCATGCGCTCCCTCAACACCGCCGCGACGGGCATGCTGGCCCAGCAGCTGAACGTCGAAGTCATCTCGAACAACATCGCCAACCTCAACACGACCGGCTTCAAGCGCCAGCGCGCGGAGTTCCAGGACCTGCTCTACCAGAGCCAGCGTCGCGCCGGCACGGCCGCGTCGGACGCCGGCGGAACGGTTCCCGCCGGCATCCAGATCGGCCTCGGCGTCAAGCCGACGGCGGTCTACCGCATCCACGAGCAGGGCTCGCTGCTGAAGACCGACAACTCGCTCGACCTCGCCATCCAGGGCCGCGGCTTCTTCCAGGTGACGCTGCCCACCGGCGAGACGGCCTATACCCGCGCCGGTTCGCTGCAGCTCAACAACCAGGGCACGATCGTCACCGCGGACGGCTTCGCGGTGGTGGGCCCCGGCCAGATCCCGCAGACGGCCACGAGCATCTCGGTCAACCAGTCCGGCCAGGTCTTCGTCCAGCTGCCGGGCCAGAACACGGCCCAGCAGGTCGGCCAGTTCACGATGGCAACCTTCGTCAACGAGGCCGGCCTCCTTCCCATCGGGAACACGATGTTCATGCCGACGGCGGCCTCGGGCGACGCGGTGACCGGCACGGCCGGCACGGCCGGCGTCGGCACGCTGCAGCAGGGGTTCGTCGAAAGCTCGAACGTCAACGCGGTCAACGAGATCACGACTCTGATCACCGCCCAGCGCGCCTACGAGATGAACTCGAAGGTCATCCAGGCGTCCGACCAGATGCTCAACGTGGTGAACCAGCTGCGCTGACGCGCGGAGAACGCCGGAGTAACCGCCATGAAGTCGTTCGCCCTCCTCATCGTGTTCCTGTTCGCCGCCATTGTCGCGGCGGCCACGCCCGCCCCGGCGCAGAGCCTGCGCACCGACGTCGTCATGGTCGAGGGCGATCTCGTGCGCCTGTCCGACATTTTCGACGGCGTGGCGACGGACCGTCCCGTGCTGCGGGCACCGGCGCCCGGCCGGCGCGTCTCCGTCGAGATCCAGCAGCTCATCGAGATCGCGCGCGCCAACGGCCTCTCCTGGCGGCCGCAGACGCGCTTCGACCGCGTCCTCGTCGAACGGATGGGCAAGACCCTCGACCAGAACGACATCCTGCCGGTCCTGCGCCGTGCGCTCGTCGCCGAAGGTGCGCGCGCCGCCGACGAGATTGACCTCGGCAGCCGCTCGATCGCGATCTCGTTGCCGCTCGACGCGCCTGCCGATGTCGAAGTGCGCCAGATCCAGTACGACCGCGCGACCGGCCGCTTCATGGCCACGCTCCACGCCGGCGGCAGCCATGCCGGCGCGCAGCGCGCCACGATCCAGGGTCGCGTGTTCGCCACGGCCCGCCTGCCCGTGCTGCGCCGCTCGATCGCGGTCGGCGAGACGATCCGCGCTACGGACATCGAAATGGCGCAGGTGCGCGAGGACAACGCCCGCCGCGACCTCATCTCGAACCCGGACAAGCTCATCGGCCTGACGGCCCGCCAGCGGCTTCGCGAACGCGAGCCGGTGCGCGAGATCGACGTCCGGCCGGCCACGCTCGTCGCCCGCAACGCCCACGTCACGATTGTCCTCCAGATCGGCAACTTGAGCCTCACCGCGCAGGGTCGTGCCGTCGAGGAAGGTGCCAAGGGCGATACGGTTCGCGTCCTCAACACGACATCCAACCGCCAGATCGAAGGCGTCGTCGTGGCACCCGACACGGTTGCCGTGACGCTGGGACCGCGCGTCGCCGCCCTGGCGCCGCAGTGAACGAACGCCTGAACACAACGGAGTCCAAGATGAAGTCCCTTGCCCGCCTCGCGCTCGTCGCCCTCGCAGCATCAAGCCTCGCCGCCTGCGGCAACACCTTCGACCGGCTGTCCGAGCTCGGCCAGGGCCCGGCCCTGTCGCCGATCAAGAACCCGGCCGATGCCGCCCCGAAGATCTCGATGCCCACGCCGGCACGCCTCGACGAGGATGCCCGCGGCGGTGCATCGCTGTGGCGCACGGGCGCCCGCCAGTTCTTCAAGGACAACCGCGCCAGCCAGATCGGCGACATCGTGACGGTCATCGTCGACATCACGAACGAGAGCGCGGACTTCTCCAACACCTCGACGCGCAGCCGCACGAACTCGGAATCGGCCGACGTCAGCTCGCAGTTCCTCGGCTACGGCACGCAGAGCCTGATCGAGCGCCTGCCCGGCAACAACCGCACGCCGATGACCGGCACGAGCACGGCAAACCCGCTGTCGCTGGGCGGTCTCTCTTCGGCCACCTCGAACAACGGCACGGGCCGCATCCAGCGCTCGGAGACGGTCTCGCTGCGCGTCGCCGCGGTGATCACCCAGGTCCTGCCGAACGGGAACTTCGTCGTTTCCGGCACCCAGGAGGTGCGGGTCAATTTCGAAGCGCGAGTCCTGAAGCTTGCCGGCGTGATCCGGCCGCAGGACATCACGTCGGCCAATACAATCAAGCAGGACCAGCTGGCCGAAGCCCGCATCGCCTACGGCGGCAAGGGCCAGATGACCGACTTCCAGCAGCCGCGTTGGGGACAGCAGCTGTTCGACATAATTGCCCCGTTCTGAACGGAACGGACGGCCCCCAGACAGGAACCCTCCGCCGGCGACGGCGGAGGGTTTCTACATTTTGCGCAACACACTAGTTATGGTGCCCCGTGAGGAAGCGCGCGCTACATATTATAAATAATTGACATTTGCAAAATGCTTCGCAAAATATTCGCCATGGATCGTATCGATTACGCCCTCCTTGAGGCCCTGCAGGAAGACGCCCGCGCGTCGCTTGCCGAACTCGGCCGGAAAATCGGCCTCTCAATTTCCGCAACCAACGAACGCGTGAAGAAGCTCGTCGTCGCCGGAACGGTGAAAGGCTGGTTCGTCCGTCTCGACGCCGACCGGCTGGGGTACCCGGTTCTGGCGTTCGTGTCGGTCTCGACCGACCGCCCGGACAGCGCCAACGGTTTCATCGCCGCGATGAAGGACCTGCCCGAGGTTCAGGAATGCCACCAGGTCGACGGTGCCTGGAATTTCGTGCTGAAGGTCCGCGCACGCGACGTGGCCCATCTCGAAGCCATGGTCGCCCGCCAGATCAAGGCCGTTCCCGGTGTCACCGGCACGCAGACGACAATCGTCCAGCGCTCGCCGAAGGACGGCCAGTACATCCCCTGCCTGCCGCAGGCCGCGGCAGAGGCGCCGGCGCTGGCCCAGGCCTGAGAAGAAGCGACACCGCCGAAATGGATCGGGCGCCTCGCGGGCGCCCGATCTTTTTTCAGTCCTCGCGCTGCATGCGCTCCATTCGTTCGTGGCGCTCCTGCGCCTCGATCGAAAGGGTTGCGATGGGCCGTGCGTCGAGCCGCTTGATCCCGATCGGATCGCCCGTCTCCTCGCAATAGCCGTAGGAGCCGTCGTCGATACGGCGGAGCGCCGCGTCGATCTTGCCGATGAGCTTGCGCTCGCGGTCGCGGGTGCGCAGTTCGGTAAAGCGGTCGGTCTCGGTCGACGCGCGGTCCGTGACGTCGGCCTCGGGCACCGTTTCTTCCTGCAGATGCTGCAGCGTTTCGGTCGAATCCTTCAGAAGGTCCGCCCGCCAGCCGAGCAGCTTCTGCCGGAAATACTCCCGCATCAGCGGGTTCATGAACTCTTCGTCTTCCGAAGGCCGATAGTCCGGCGGCAACAAGGGAATCGTCATCGCTTCCTCGTTCGCAGGGCTCGTGGGTGCTGGCGTCGGTGAGGGTGCTGGTTTGGTTTTCTGTTTCGGCACGGCTTCTACCGGAATACCCCAAGGTTACGCAAGCGCGACTCGGGGGCTTTCCGGGTGCGCGCTGCCCAGTTCGACGCGGGAGCAAATAGCGCGCCGCGCGGAAAATTTCACATCAAATTTGAAGGTCAGCGCGAGATGTCGAGTTTGGCGAGCTCGACGGCCGCACGAAGCTCGATTTCACCGAGGATTTCGCGCATGTGCGGGTCGGCGCCGGCCTCGGGACGGGCGCGGACGAGCTGGGCGAGTTCCTGCAGCGACTGGCGCGACATCGTGCCGGCCATGAGCCCGCGCCGCAGTTCTTCCAGCCGGTCGAGCATTTCGTCGGCCCGCTGGCGCGCCCTGGAGTTGGCGCGGCCGTTGGTCGAATCCTCGACCTCCTGCGCGCCCAGGATCCCGCCGACCGCATGCGCCGGGGCCGCCCCGCCGACGGCGTCAGGCTCTTTGCCTGCATCCTCGAGCAGCTTGGCAAAGTCGGTGCCCTTGGCACCGCCCGCACGCCCCGTGCCGCGCGTACCGCCGACCGATCGCGGACCGCCCGTCTCGCCGACCTTCATGGCATAAGCTCCCGCTCCGGCGCGAAAGCACCGGAATTACAAGGTCAAGATGCGGTCGAAGCGACTTTTCCGCAATCGGCAATTTCTGCCGGGCCGAGGGTCGAACATGCCGCCCGGCGGCCCCCGGAAACCGCCATAACACATTGAAAATAAACAAATCGAAGGCTGGCACACGGCTCGCAACACCAGACCGGACCCCGAACTCCGGTCGGAAAGAAAGATCATGGCGAGCCGTACCAAATCCCTCCTCACCGTCCTTGCCGCAGCCCTTGTGGCCGCCGGCAGCCTTCTGGGCGCCGACCCGGCCCACGCGCAGGGCCGCGTGCGCATCAAGGACATCGCCGACTTCGAAGGGGTGCGCCAGAACATGCTGGTGGGCTACGGCCTGGTGGTCGGCCTCAACGGCACGGGCGACACGATCAACAACTCGCCGTTCACCCAGCAGTCGGTGATCGGCATGCTCGAGCGCATGGGTGTCAACACCCGCGACATCTCGAACACCCTTCGCACGAAGAACGTCGCGGCCGTGATGGTGACGGCCACCCTTCCCGCCTTCGCCCGCCAGGGCACGCGCCTCGACATCACCGTTGGCGCGCTTGGCGATGCCACGAACCTGATGGGCGGCACGCTGCTCGTAACCCCGCTCCTCGGCGCGGACGGCGAGGTTTACGCCGTCGGCCAGGGCCCCGTCGCGATCTCTGGCTTCGCGGCCGCGGGTGCGGGCGCCTCGGTCACCCGCGGCACGCCGACCGGAGGGCGCGTGGCCAACGGCGCCATCGTCGAACGCGAGGTCACCTTCGAGCTTGCCTCGCTCGAGACCGCCAACGTCACGCTGCGCAACCCCGACTTCACGACCGCCCGGCGCGTCGCGCAGGCGATCAACGCCTTCGCCGGCGCGCCCGTCGCTCGCCCGCGCGATCCCGGCACGGTCATCCTCATCCCGCCGCCCGGCCGCCGCAACGACATGGTGGGCTTCCTCACCGACATCGAGCAGCTCCAGATCCAGCCCGACCAGCAGGCCCGCGTCGTGATCGACGAGAAGTCCGGCACGATCGTGATGGGCGAGAACGTGCGCATCTCGACCGTCGCCATCGCCCAGGGCGCGCTGACGATCCGCATCACCGAGACCCCGCAGGTCAGCCAGCCCAACCCCTTCTCGACCGGCGGCACCACCACGACCGTCAACCGCACCGACATCCAGGTGGACGACGGCACCGGCAAGCGGCTGGCCGTGCTGCCCGGCAGCGTCACGCTGCAGGAACTGGTCAACGGCCTCAACGCGCTGGGCATCACGCCGCGCGACATGATCACGATCCTGCAGGCCATCAAGGCCGCAGGCGCCCTCCAGGCCGACATCTCGGTGCTCTGATGTTCGCCGCGGCAGGAATGAGCGTCGACACGGCGCGCACCGCAGCCCTCGAGGGTGCGGTCGACAGCAAGATCGGCGCGCTGCGCAAGCCCGCCGCCGGCGGCAAGACCGACCCCGACAAGGTCCGCAAGACCGCGCAGGACTTCGAGACGGTCTATCTCGAGCAGATGTTCAACCACATGTTCTCGACCGTCGGCGTCAACGCCATCACCGGCGGCGGCTTCGGCGAAGAGACGACGCGCTCGATGCTCGTCAACGCCTATGCCCAGTCCCTCGCGAAGGCCGGCGGCATCGGCCTCGCCCCGTCGATCGCAAGCGAAATCCTCAAGATCCAGGAGAAGGCCGATGGCGCCGTCCGCTGAACCCGCCCTGAACGTCCCCGATACGGCACTCGGCTGCCGCGCGCAGGTCGACAGCCTCGTGAAGGTATCGGCAAGCCTCGTGGCGCTGCTCGAGCGCGAGACGGCCCTGCTCGTCGAGATGAAGACGCAGGAAGTCGGCGCGCTGGCCGAGGAGAAGAAGGAGCTCGTGCGCCTCTACGCGCTGGCCGTGCGCCAGCTTCGCGAGCGCGCGGGCGCGCTGAAGGCCGCCCTGCCCGTCGTGCAGGAGGAGATCGAAGGCGCCCTCCAGCGCGTGCACGCGGTCGCCCTCATGAACGAGGCGGCGATCAAGTCCGCGCGCAAGGTCAACGAAGGCGTCATGAAGGCGATCGCCGAGGTGTGGAACGCCGACCGCTCGGCCGCGTCGGGCTACAACCGCGCCGGCGCCAAGCCGCAGCCCAACGCCAAGAAGCCCGGCTTCACCTACGCTGCGGTCGTCCTCAACGAGACATGCTGAGCCTCGCCCTGCCGCTCCTGCGCGCCGTGCTGGCATCCCCGATGCCGGCCCCCGCGCATGGCGGCGCCGACGCCCCTGCTCCCTCGAACGCGCCGGCGCCCGTGCTGCCGAGCTTTGCGCTCGTCGCCGCGGGCTACGGTTTCGGCCCGCTGCGCGCGCCGCCGCAAAGGCCGCGGCCGGTCAACGACAGGCGCCGCGATCGGGGAAACAGGCGACAATAGGAGACGTAACCTATTTATCCTTTTGATTTCGCTGGCTTGTAACCCGAATCGCCGGTTTTTGCGCAGAATGTATTCTAAATCCTGAAATTGAATTTAAAATCAATAAGATGAATTACGTTACCGAGGGGCGACGGTCGCTTCCATATTCACTTTTCAAAGAGCGCATGCCGGTGCAGACACCGGCAATTAAAGGAATTTAATCTAACAGACCGGAAGATGCAAGTGCATTGCGCGGCACCCGGTGCGAGGCGTCAGGCCCCGCCGGGCTTCGGCGGTTCGAGCCCCATCTCGCGCGCAAGGTCGGCATCGGTCCACGGACTTTCGATGGTGTAGCGGTGCCCGTGGATCGTCACGTTGAAATCCCGGAACGGTCCTTCGCCGAAGGCGCGATAGCGCCGCCGGTATTCGGCGGGCGTCATGTCGGGCGTGACGGAACACATGCGCTCGAACTCCGCCCGGAAGCGCGTGGGGCCGCACCATGCCTCGCCGCTGGGGGCGAGCGCCCCGTCGTCGGTCGCAAGCTTGGGTGCCAGCGCCTGGAAGAGCCGCACGAGCGCCTGAAAGGCCAGCGTGGCCACATGCATGCGCCCCCAGTCCGGGCTGATGTCGAACCATTCGCTTGCGACGATCGGCCCGGCATCGACCTGCCGGATCATCGCGTGCGCCGTTGCCCCAAAGCGCGTGGCGCCTTCCCACACGGCAAAGCTCTCGGGATAGACGCCGGGATAGCTCGGCGGGCCTGGATGGAAATTGTAGGCGCCGCAGTCGCACGCGGCGATGTAGCGGCCCGGAACGACGATGTTCGTGGTGAAGGCGATGAGGCGCCGGCGCGCGGCCGGCGCTTCAAAGGCCGCATCGAGTGCCGCACGCGACGTGACATGCGTCACGGCAAGATCGGGCGCATGCAGCCTCAGATGTTCGGCAATGAGCGGCCCTTCCCGTTCGCCGGTGATCAGGACGATCTCAGCCGGCATGACGGCACGAGACCTCGATCCAGATCATGCGTGAACTTGATTTGTATGACATGCCGGCGCACCCTTCCTGCGCATTAACCGCCTGCCTCGGAGCTGATTCCTTGCACGACTCGAACCAGCCGCAGTTTAGCGCCGACGGGCTGGCGACGTTCCATAACTGCGAGTTTCTTTCCGATCCGAAATTTCAGGCGGCCTACCGGTTCGGCATGCAGGTGGGCGCGCTGCGCCGCCTCGATCTTCATGTCGAATGGCGCGCCTGGATCGCGATCTGGGCGGCCGAACAGGCGCTCCGGGTTCCCGGCGACTTCGTCGAATGCGGCGTGCATACCGGGATACTCTCTGGAACGGTTGCCCACTGGACGGATTTCCGGACCCGCGCCGATCGCCGGATGTGGCTGCTCGACACGTTTGACGGACTCCCCGAAGAGCAGCTTAGCGAAACCGAACGCGCGATCGGGCTGCAACAATATAACGAAGAATATCGGGGATCGGACGGGCTGGCGAACATCCGGGCGAAGTTCCGCGGCTATCCCAACGTGCACATCGTGCCGGGTGCCGTTCCCGGAACGCTGGCGCAGGTCGCCGCCGAGCGTGTCGCCTACCTGTCGATCGACATGAACATCGCCCTGCCGGAGATCGCGGCGGCGGAATATTTCTGGCCGCTTCTGTCGCAGGGCGGCATCGTCCTGCTTGACGATTATAACTGGATGGCGCACGTCAACCAGAAGCGCGCCTTCGACGCGTTTGCCGCCGCACGCGGGCTGCGCGTGCTGGGCCTTCCGACCGGACAGGGCATCCTTATCAAGCCGCCATGATCGTTCGACCGCTGAAGCTCGAGGGGACGTACGAGATCGGCCTGTCCGCGCGCCGCGATGCGCGCGGCCATTTCGGCCGCCTGTTCGATGCCGATATCTGGGCGGCGCACGGCCTGCCGGTCGCCTTCGAGCAGGAGAACGAAGCCTTCACGAAAGCGAAGGGCACTCTGCGCGGCCTGCATTTCCAGACTCCGCCGCATGCCGAGACCAAGATCGTGCGCTGCGTCGCCGGCGCGGTGTTCGACGTGTTCGTGGACCTGCGGGCGGGCTCGCCCACCTACGGCCAGTGGGACGGGCACGTGCTGAACGGCGAGGCTCCCCGCTGGCTCGTCATTCCCAAGGGCTTCGCGCACGGCTACTGCACGCTCACCGACGATACGCTCTTCGCCTACAAGGTCGATGCCCGCTACGCGCCCGAGGCGGAAGCCGGGCTCGCGTGGGACGACCCGACGCTCGCGATCAAGTGGCCCGTGCGCGAGCCGCTTCTCTCCGAACGCGACCGCGCCCATCCCCCGTTCGCCGGCTTCGTCTCGCCGTTCGTCGCGGAGACGGAGTGGTGACGAAGCGGCTGCTGGTCGCGCTGACCGGGGCAACCGGCGTGGTCGGCCGCGGCATCCTCGATGCGCTTGTCTCGGCCGGCCACGGCGTGCGGCCCGTCGCGCGCGGCGAATACGACCTGACGCGCCCGAAGATGGCCGAATGGCTCGAACTCGAAGGCGTCGACGCGCTCGTGCATGCCGCGGGCGTGACCGAGGAAAGCGCCCGCACGGAAAAGGCGGCGATCATCGCGGGCGAAGGCCTCGCGGCCCTCGTCGCCCGCGCGAAGGCGCAGGGTGTGGGCCGCTTCGTCTACATTTCCAGTGCCCATGTCTACGGCCCGCTCGAGGGACGCATCGACGAGACCGCGCCCGTCGATCCGCGCAGCGACTATGCGCGCCTGCACGCGCAAAGCGAGAAGGTTGCCGCCGCCGCCGGCCTGCCGTGCGACGTGCTGCGGCCGTGCAATGTCTACGGCATGCCGGCCGATCTGGCGCATTTCGAACGCTGGGCGCTGATCCCGTTCGGCTTCCCGCGCGCGGCCGCGTTCGACGGCCGCATCGTGCTGAAGACGCCGGGCCTGCAGACGCGGAATTTCGTGGCGGCAGCGGGCGTGGGGAATTCGGTCGCGGCCCGGCTTGCCGAACCTCCGGCGGCGATGCGTGTGCGAAATGTCGCCGGGCGCGATACCCTGTCGGTGCGCGATTTCGCCGCGCGAGTCGCCGGGATTGCCGCTTCGATCCTCGGCTCGGCGCCGGCGATCGAGGCGCCGCCCGCCGGTGCGCCCGCTCCGCCCGCCCTCGCCTACGGCAGCGCGGACGGGCCGTGGCCGGGCGACCTCGACGGGTTTCTCGGCGCGATGGTCCGCGCCTGCATGCGACTGAAGGACGACGCCGGCAACGGAAGGACCGCATGAAGTTCGACAGGGACAAGGCGACCGATCACGCCATCGCGAAGGCCTATGTCGCCTTCCTGGTGAAGCGCCGGCTCGACGACGGTCACGCGGCGCGCGCGGCCTTCTGCGCGGCGGAGGACGTGGCCCCCAAGCTGCTCTATTCCAACCCGCACATCGCG
This sequence comes from Rhodospirillales bacterium, assembly GCA_016794025.1. Lineage (GTDB taxonomy): Bacteria > Pseudomonadota > Alphaproteobacteria > CACIAM-22H2 > CACIAM-22H2 > Tagaea. The sequence goes on from JAEUKX010000073.1 coordinate 12,902, forward strand.
GGGATTTCCTCGCTGTTCGCCGCGCAGTCGAACGTCGAGCGCGTGGCCGACATGACGGTGCGCGAGTATCTTCGTTATCACTATTACTATATTCACCAGGCCTACAAGTACGGCATCCCCGAGATGCAGCAGACCTGGCGCGGCCATCACATCATCAAGTCGCCCGCCGACTGCTGGGCCTATCAGGAGCTGATCTTCGCCACGAAGCCCGACATCGTGCTGGAGCTGGGCGTGATGTTCGGCGGCGCGTCGGTGTTCTTCGCGGACATCCTCGAACTGGTCGGCCACGGCGAGGTGCTGGGCATCGACATCTCGCTCGCCAATCTCAGGCACAAGCCCGCGAAGGGCGGCCGCATCACGTATCTCGAGGGCGACAGCGGCAGCCAGAAGATCCTCGACGAGGTCGACCGGCGCTGCCGCGGCAAGAACGTGCTGGTGATCGCCGACAGCGACCACGAGAAGGAGCACGTGCTGAAGGAAATCCGCCTCTATTCGCGGTTCGTGCGGCCCGGCGGCTACTACGTGGTGGAAGACACGCTCAACGACCTGATGGGCTTCCATCCCGTCCCGAACGAAGGGCCGCTTGCGGCCGCGCGCGCGTTCCTTGCCGAGAACGACGGCTTCGAGGTCGACCGGCGCCTGCCCGAGAAATACCTGATGTCGCTTTCCCCCGAAGGGTTCCTGCGCCGCAAGGGAGGCCGGGCATGATCGTCGCCGTCGCCGCCTCCCCGCTTGTCGACCGCACGGCGCATGCAAGGAAGCTTGCGGGCACGAAGGGCAGCATCCTTGCCGATCCGTCCAAGGCGCTCGTGCGCGCGCACGGCTTCCAGACGATGTACGAGATCCCGCGCGATCTGCAGACCGAACTGCGCCTCGAACTGCTCGACGGCCACGCCAAGGCGCTGGCCAAGGCCAAAGGCGACGTCGTCGCCGACCATTGCGTGGTCGAATGGATGGCCGACTGGATGCGCTGGCACTGGGCGGCCGTGTCCACGCGCGCATGGGATGCGGCGATGGAAAAGGCCGCGAAGGTCGTGAAGCGCTATTCGCGCATCGAGCATCTCTCGACCGGGCCGAAGCGCGGCTACGACGGCTATGCGTGGCTCGACGCGCCGAACGCGCGGCAGGTGGAGGAGCTGATGTTCTTCCTCTATGCCAGGTTCGGCGCGAAGGTCGTGAAGGTCGGCTGATGGCGGACGAGGCGCTTGTCATCCATCCCACGGCGAAGGTCTCGCCCGACGCGCGCATCCATCCGTCGGTCCGCGGCACGAAGATCCGTATCGGCGCGCACAGCGAGATCTACGATTTCGTCGTGATCCGGGCGGTCGGCGGCACGGGCGACATCGAGATCGGTGAACACTGCTACCTCAATCCGCATTCGACGCTCTATTCGGGCAGCGGCATCCGGCTGGGCAACTACGTGATGGTGGGGCCGAACGTGTCGATCGTGCCCGCCAACCACGCCTTCGGCCGGCGCGATGTTCCCATGCGCCTGCAGGGCTTCGCTCCGGCGAAGGGCGGTGTGGTCATCGGCGACGACGTGTGGATCGGCGCCGGCGCCACGCTTCTTGATGGTGCGCGCATCGGCCGCGGGGCCGTCATCGCCGCCGGTGCGGTGGTGGAGAGCGAGGTGCCGCCCTATCAGGTGTGGGGCGGGGTGCCCGCGCGCTTCCTCAAGGAACGTCCCTGAGCGCCTGCGTCCAGGCGCGCGTCAGTTCGCGCGCAAGGCGCTTTCCGTCCATCAGCGGCGAGGCTCCAAGCCGCGCGCGCAGCGCCGCGCGATCCTCGGCCGCGCGAAGTGCGGCGACGGCCCGCGCGACATAGTCCGCCTCGTCGGCCGCGATCAGGTCGGCCCGGCCGGCATGCGTCAGGATCGAAGCGCCGACGCGCGCGGCATGCCGGTCGCCCGCCAGCGTCACGACGGGGACGCCCATCCACAGGGCCTCGAGCGTCGTGATGGTGCCGTTGTAGGGAAACGGATCGAGCGCCACGTCGACACGCGAATAGAGCCCGAGATGCCCGCCCGACCCGGCGACCCAGCCCACGAGATCGATCCGGGCAGGTTCGATCCCGTTCGCGGCGAACAGGGCGCGATAGCGCGCGACGATGCCCGGATCCTCGAAGCTCAGCGCCTTCAGCAGCAGCCGCGCATCGGGGACGGCCTGGAGCACGCGCGACCACAGCGCCACCGTGCGCGGCCCGAGCTTGGCGACATTGTTGAACGAGCCGAAGGTGGGCGGGCCGTCGGCGCGCGACGGTTCGGGGGCCGGCGGCGGCTGGAAAGCAAGGAAGCCGCCGTTCACGCGCACCGCGCGTTCCACGCAAGACGCATCGTCGGGGTCGGTGACGGCGTCCACGATGCGCATGTCGATCGCCGCCTGCCCCGTCGTCGCGGGATAGCCAAGCCATGTCGCCTGCACGTGCGCCGGCCGCAGCGCGAACAGCCCCATGCGGTTGGCGCGCGTGTGGCCCGACAGGTCCACCAGCACGTCGATCCCGTCGGCCGCGACCTGTTCGGCCACGTCGGCGTCCGCATGGCCGACGATCGGGCGCCAGCCATCGAAATGCGGCTTGAGCCGCGCGGTCATCGCGTCCTCGCGCGCCGTGTTCGAATAGGCGTGGAGCGAAACGCGCTCGCGCTCGAAATGCGGCAGCACGGCCGCCAGCACGAACGCGCAGGAATGGTGGCAGAAGTCGCCCGACACGAGCCCCACGCGCAGGCGCCCGCCATCGCCGCGCCGCGCGGGCCGCGGCCGCTGCGCCAGCCCCGCGCCCCAGCGCCGGTGCGCCGCCACGATCTCCGCCGCACCGATCGTGTCGTCGTAGTTGAGCGCATAGAGCATCGTCGAGGCCGTCGCCGGATCGTCCGGGGCCGCGGCCCGCGCCGCGGCATAGAGCGGGCGGGCCGCGGCGGCATCGCCGCAGTAGAGTTCGGCATTGGCGAGATTGGCGAGCGCCTTTGCCGAGCCGGGCCGGATATCCAGTGCCGTGGCAAATGCCGCGCGGGCGGCCGCGTAGCGACCGCGCCCCGCCTCGGCCACGCCGAGATTGAGCCAAGCCTCGAAATTGCGCGGCGCCTCGCGCGCGAGTTCGGCAAGCTGCGCTGCCGCGGCCGCATGGTCGTGCATGCCGCAGCGCGCGGCGGCCGCCGCCACGCGCGTGTCGACGTCGCCCCCGGCATGGCCATAGGCCGCCAGCGCCTCGTCGAAGCGCCCCAGTGCGGCCAGTGCGATGCCGAGATTGCGCCACGCCGCCGTATCCGCGGGCGCAAGCTGCGTGGCGCGCCGTGCCTTCGCCTCGGCCGCGGCACCGTCGCCCCGTTCGATCAGGGCGGCCGCCGCGCCCACAAGCGCTGCCGGCACATCCGGGGCGCGGGCGAAGGCGGCAAGCGCCCCTTCCCAGTCGCCGCGCCGCGCCAGCAGGTTGCCCAGATTGACGGCGGCACCGGCATGGCCGGGGTTCAGTTCCAGTGCCGTGCGCCATCCGCGTTCGGCGGCGGCGGAGTCCGCCGGCGCAAGCGCGTTGGCGTAGTTGAAATGCGCGTCGGCATCGCCGGGCGCCAGTGCCACCTGCCGCGCGAAGGCGGCCAGTGCCTCGGCCTCGCGTCCCGCGCCCTTCAGCGCCAGCGCGTGCGCGCCGTGATAGGCCGCCGTCGCGGGCGACAGCGCCAGCGCGCGTTCGAGGGGGGCCAGCGCCTCGCCGTCGCGGCCCATCTGCGAGAGGACGGCGCCGGTCAGGTAATGCGCGTCGGCCAGTCCCGGCGCGTCGCGCGCGGCGCCCTCGAACAGCGCGAGCGCACCGGCCGTGTCGCCCGCCGCATGGCGCGCGAGACCGGCCTTGAGCCGGGCGACGGCTTCGTTCACATCCGGCATGCGCGCGCCCACATCGCGCGATAGAGCCGCTCGTAGGCCCGCGCCTGCCCTTCGAGATCGCACAGCGAGGACGCCGCGACCGTGGCGCGCAGCGCCGCGCGGTCCTGATGCGGTGCCTCGGCGGCAAGCCGTGCTGCGATGCGCGCGAATCCTTCGACGTCGGACGCGCACCATTCCTCGCGATGCACGCGCGCGAGCATCGCCGCGGTCCAGCGCTGCGGAACCGTGGTTCCCACGCGCGTGACGACCGGCACGCCCATCCACAGCGCCTCGAACGTCGTGGTCGATCCGGTGAAGGGGAACGTGTCCAGCGTCACGTCGACACTGGCGTAGAATTTCAGGTGCTGGTCGCGCCCGCCGCCGCTCGACTCGTAATCGATGCGCGCCGGCTCGATGCCGCGCGCGGCGAACGCCTCGCCCACGCGCGCACGCGCGGCCGGGTCGGCATAGACGCCCAGATAGCGCAGCCGCAGCCGCGAACCCGGCACGGCCTTCATCGCCGCGGCCCACATGTCGTAGGTCGCGGGCGCCATCTTCACCGGGTTGTTGGCCGAGCCGAACGTGACGTGGCCGTTGGCGATGCAGGGCGCCGGCCCCGTCGGCGGCGCGTCGCCCGGCGGCGGATGGACGTAGACATGGCGCGTCAGCAGCGGGCGCTCCACGAAACGGTCGGCGCGGCCGGCGACCATCGCGGGATCGAGGATGATCGCGTCGATCGCGTCGCTGCCGAGCGTGCACACGTCGTAGATCGAGATCTGCACGGGTGCAGGCCTGCGGAAAAGGATGCCCGCGCGGTTGCGGTCGAAATGGCCGGCCGTCAGCACGAGCACGTCGATGCCGTCGGCGGCGATGCGCGCGGCGGCCGCCGCGTCGTCCATCCCCACGGTCGACGTCCAGCCATCCGACATCCTGCGGAACGTCTCGGTGTACTCGTCCGAACCGTCGAGTTCGGCATAGACGTGGACCTCGAAATTCGCGCGGTCGCGGTGCGTGAAGATCCCCGCCATGTTGCGCGCGACCGAATGCATGCGGAAATCCGACGACACGTAGCCCACGCGCAGCTTGCGGCACGGGTCGGGATCGCGCGGCGCCGGGCGCGATGCGGGCACCGGCATGGCCTCGGCCGCGTGGCGCATGTTCGCGGCGAGGATCTGCTCGGGCGTCACCTCGTCGGAGAAGTGGAGCATGTTGAGATACGAGCGCCAGCAATGCATGCGCAGCGCGCCGCTCGAGCACGCGATGGCGGTCGCGAAGGCGGCCATCGCGTCGCGGTAGCGCCCCTGGCCCAGCAGGGCCGAGCCCAGCTGGTGGCGCGCCACCGCGTCGTCGGGCGCCAGTTCGAGCACGCGGCGGAACATCGCCTCGGCCGCGGCGCCGCGGCCGGCCGTGGCAAGCGTGTTTGCAAGGTTCATGGCGATGTGCCGGTCGCCGGGCGCAAGGGCGAGCGCGCGCTCGAACAGGCCGATGGCGGCGTCGGCCTCGCGCCGGCCCGCGCGCGCCACGCCCAGATCGACGAGGCTCGGCAGGTGGCGGGGATCGGCGGCAAGCTGCGCCTCGAAATGCGCGATGGCGCGCGCCACGTCGCCCGCCGCGAAGGCGGCCGCCCCCGCCTCGTAGTCGCCGCTCAAACGATCCCCCCGGCAACCTTCGCGAGGAATTCGCCAAGCGCCTCGGTCGTCGTGCGGTCGTTCCACAGCCGGTCGCGGCACGCGCGCGTGCGTTCGCGGTAGGCGTCAAGGGCGGCGCGGTCGCTGCCCAAGCGCACCGCGCGCGCCACGTAATCGTCGGCGTCGGCCGCGATCCCCTCGTCGAGGCCTGCCTTCGTCAGGATCGCGAAGCTGTGCCGGCCGCGCATCTGGTCGCCCGGCCAGGTCAGCGCCGGCAGTCCCTGGGCCAGCGCTTCGAGCGTGGTGTTGCCGCCCGACCAGCGCATCGAGTCAAGGAACAGGTCGCACGCCGCGTTGAGTGCGGCGTAGCGCGGGCCGTCCTGCTGCGGCAGCACGACGACGTGGCGCGCGGCATCGAGCCCGCGCGCCGCGAAGGCGGCCGACACGCGCGCCGCGAAGGCGCCCGTCAGTTCGCGCGATGTCGGATGGCCGAGGAAGACGAACTGCGAATCCGGCACGGCGGCCGCGATGCGCGCCAGCGCGTCGTCGTCCTGCGGGAGATACTTGAAGATCGACTGGCAGCAGAGATAGCGCATCGCGCCCGGCCTGAGGCCGAAGGCGGCCGCATCCATCTTCGCGGGCACGACGGCCGGCGGCGCATAGTCGATCGACAGGCCCGGCAGGCGCAGCACGCGCTCGGTATAGCGCGCGGCCTCGCCGGGCGGCTCCATCAGGTCGCTGGAAAGGAACCAGTCGAGCGTCGGCAGCCCCGTCGTTTCCGGATGCCCCCACGACACGCACTGGACCGGCGCCAGCCGCAACGCGGCAAGCTTGTGCGCGATCGGATCCATCCCGATCTCGGGATAGATCAGCACGTGCGGCCGGTCGGCCGCGATCGCGGCGGCCATCGCCTCGTAGCCCGGCAGGCCCTCGACGAACCGCCCGCATGCGCGGCGCGCGGCATCCGTCTCCTCGTCGGCGCGCCCGGCGGTCCAGTAGCCGGCCACGTCGAAGCGCCGGCGGTCGAGATTTTCGATCCAGCCGCGGAACAGCTTCCAGATCGAGTGGTGGCGGAAATACGCCGTCACGAATCCCACGCGGACGCGCTCGCCCGGTGCCGGCGCGCGCGTCGCGCACGCGGCCCACTGCGGATGGGCCCTGGCCATCGCCGCGCACACGAAGCGGCCGTACTTCCCCTGCGGGTCGGTGTCGGTCTGCGCCTGATAGGGCAGGAAGAACGGCTGCTGCTGGCCCACGGCCGCGGCGACCGCCGGCGCCACGCCGGGCACGGAAAGGTCGAGCGCCGCGATCGTGCGGTCGAGTGCGGCCAGATACGCCGCGCGCGCCGCCTCGATCTCGTCCGCGGAGGAATAGAGGATCGGCAGTTCGGCAAAGCATGCCCCCAGCCGCGCGCCGACATTGCCGGGATCGATCTCGATCGCGCGCGCGAACGAGGCCTTCGCCGCGGCGCGCGCGTCCCGGTCCTGCAGGAGCGACCCGAGATTGGCGTGCGCCTGCGCCATGTCGGGCGCAAGCTCGATCGCCTTGCGCAAGGCCGGCTCGGCTTCGTCGAGCGATCCGCGTTCGTGCAGGGCGGCGCCCAGATTGTTCCACAGATCGGCCGCATCGGGCCGCAGCACGAGCCCGCGCCGGTAGCTTGCGATGGCATCGTCGAGCGCGCGGCGCCGGTGCTGCGCACGCGCGAGCAGCGCCCACGCGCGCGGATCGTCGGCGCGCTTTGCGAGCGCGCGCACATAGCGCGCTTCCGCCGCCGCGCCGTCGCCCGCCTGCTCGAGTGCCACGCCTTCTTCGACAAGCGCATCGATCAGGGCGGGATCGAGTGCGGCAGCCCGCGCGTAGGCATCGGCCGCCTCGCGCCAGCGCGCGCACAGCGCCAGGGCGTGTCCGAGATTCGCGAAGCCCGTGGCCGCGCGCGGGTCGAGCGTGACGGCCTCGCGCAACATGTCGACAGCCGATTCGCTCCGGCCCAGCGACAGAAGTGCCGTGCCGAGTGCCTGATAAAGCGCCGGCACGCGGATCCCGCCGGTGACAAGTTTCTGGTATTCTAATACCGCTTCTTCGAGACGGCCGGCCTGATGATGCGCCACGGCCGTCGAAAGAATCGCTGAAACCCCTTCCATTGCGGGAGCATAGCCGAGATGGCGCGCGCTGGCACGCGGCGTCCGGGACCTGTTGCAGACTTGCACGGGCGGGAGGAGATCAACTCCAATTGTCTCAAATTTTATGTTTTTTTCTCGCACCCGGACTTCATTTGTAGTAACGTAACAATTGCGGGCGACGTCTTGGGACAGGGCTCGCCTGCAGATCCGGCAGAACGTTGGGTCTGACCCTAGAAGAGGAAGGAACTACTCCATGTCGAATTCGATCAATACAAACGTCGGCGCGATGGTCGCGCTGTCGTCTCTGCGCACGACTCAGGCGGCCCTCAACGTCGCCTCCAAGCAGGTCCAGACCGGCTACCGCGTCGCCGACGCGGCCGATGACGCGTCGACCTTCTCGGTCGCGCAGGGCATCCGCGGCAACCTGCAGGCCTTCCAGGCCGTCCAGGGCTCGCTGGCCAACGGCGTGGGCCTCGGCTCCGTCACGCAGGCCGCGCTGACGAACATCTCGAACCTCATCGGCAACCTGCAGGCCAAGATCACGCAGCTGGCCGACGGGTCGATCAGCGCCAACCAGCGCACGATCTACACCGCCGACTTCAACTCGATGACCTCGCAGATCGCCAACTTCATCAGCCAGGCGAACTACAACGGCACGAACCTCCTCTCGGCCGCCTCGGCAGCCAAGACGTTCCTTGCCGACACGAACGCGGTCACGCTGACGATGACCTCGCAATCGTCGGTCAACGCGGCGTTCACCACGTTCAACGCCTCGTCGGTCGCCTCGGCCTCGCAGGCCACACTGGCGCTGACCTCGCTCAACACGTTCTCGCAGGCGGTGGCGAGCTCGCTGGGCGCCAACGCGGCGGAAACCCGCTCGCTGCAGCTCCAGTCGAACTTCGTCAACTCGATCGTCGACGCGACCACGACGGGCCTCGGCGCCATCGTCGACGCCGACATCGGCAAGGCTTCGGCTTCGGTGCAGGCGCTGCAGGTCCGCCAGCAGCTCGGCATCCAGTCGCTGTCCATCGCCAACCAGCAGCCCTCGGTCCTGCTCGGCCTCTTCCGCTAAGAGCCCGATACCACGACCGATCCAAGACGCGAGGGCGGCCGAAAGGCCGCCCTCGTTGCGTTTGTAGTGCCCCGTCGCGTTTGCAGCGACTGCAGCGCGGCGGGGATTCCGCTTTGCTTTTGCGCGATTCCTGCGACTCGGTTATTAATGTCGACAGCGAAACGGGCCCAGGGCCCGCTTCACGGCCCCAGGAGGAATCGTGCAGAACCCGAACCCATCGGCGCCCGGCGCCAACGAGTCCGACCGCGAGCGGGAATATCGCCTCCTGTCCCTGGTCACGAAGAAGCTGACCGACGCGAAGGCCGTCATCACGCAGCTCGACCCCCAGTCGGTCGGCCAGGTCTGCGACGCGATCTTCCACAACCGCGACGTCTGGAACGCCTTCGTCACCGACGTGGCCGACGAGCACAACAAGCTCCCCAAGGAGCTGAAGGTGCTGCTCATCAACCTCGCGGCCTACGTGAACAAGAATTCCGACATGATCGTGAACAGCCATCCGGACGGCGATCTCGACATGCTCATCGCCATCAACCGCCACGTCATGGACGGTCTGCGCGGGGCAACCGGCGGCTGATCAAGCATCCGGGCGCCCGCGCCCGGACGACGCCCATCCCACCGGCGCGCCCCGATCCGGATCCTGAAATCCGGGGGGCGCGCCGGTTGCGTTTCAGCCTCCGGCTCGCCCGCCTCCCGCACGCCCGCGAAACCGCATGACCCAGCGCCGCAGCCCTCCGCCCGACAAGGCCGACAAGCTCGTGACGGCCGGCTTCGAGCGCCATCGCGCCGGCGACATCGCCGCCGCCTCGGAGTTCTACGCGCGTGCGCTGCGCATGCGCCCGAACCACGCGGACGCGCTGCATCTTTCCGGACTGACCGAACGCGCCATGGGCCGGCACGCCGAAGCGCACGCCCGCATCGAGCGCGCCTGCCGGCTGTCGCCCGGCCATGCGCCGTTCGAGGCGAACCGCGCGGCGACGCTCATCACGCTCGGCCGCCCGGCCGAGGCGCTTGTCGCGGCCGACATGGCCGTGGCGCTCGATGCCCGGTTCGCGCCCGCGCACGCCAACCGCGCCGCCGCACTGGCCGGGCTCGGCCGCGAGGCGGATGCCATCGCGACCTACCGCCACGCGCTGGCGATCGATCCGGCCAGCCTCGAAGCGCTCAACAACCTTGCCAATCTCGAACAGCGGCACGGCAATCTCGACGACGCCTGCGCATACTACGAGCGCGCGCTGGCGCTGGCGCCCGGCCACGCGCACATCCACTCGAACTACGGCACGGCGATCTACGCGCTCTATGTCGCCGGCCGCGGCGAATTGGCTGCGCGCAAGGCATCCGAGTGGCTCGCCCGGCACCCGGAGAGTCCGACCGCGCGCCATTGGGCCGCGGCCCTGGCCGGCACGCAGGCGCCGCCGCGCGCGGAGGACGGCTACGTGCGCGGCGCATTCGACCTGTTCGCGGCGACGTTCGACAGCACGCTCGCCTCGGTCGGCTACAGCGCGCCGGACGGCATCAAGGCGATGCTGGCACAGCAATGGGGCGAGCCGACGCGCCGTTTCGACATCCTCGATGCGGGCTGCGGCACGGGGCTCGCCGGGCTTGTCCTTCGCGCGTGGGCCAAACGGCTGGAGGGCGTCGATCTTTCCGGCGGCATGCTCGAGCGTGCGCACGCGCGCGATATCTACGACGAACTTCGCGAGGGCGAACTGGTCGCCGACCTGGCCGCGCACGCGCAGGCCTACGACCTGATCGTGGCCGCCGACGTGTTCTGCTATTTCGGCGTTCTCGACGAGGCGCTCGGTGCCGCACGCGAAGCGCTGCGTCCGGACGGGCACCTTGTCTTCTCGACCGAGACGCTGCTTCCCGACGAAAGCGGCGACTGGAAGGTGCGGCCGTCGGGCCGCTACGCGCATGCGCGCGACTATGTGGAAGCTGCCGTTGCGCGGGCCGGTTTCACGCCCGTCCTATGGCGCGTCGAATCGCCGCGCGCCGAAGACGGCAAGCCGATTCCCGGTCTTATCGTGATGGCGCGGCGCTAGCCGCGCGTGTCGGCCCCGCGCGTGTCAGCCGAAGTCGCCGGCCTCGATCCGCGCGCCCATGTCGTTGACCAGATGCTTGACCGCGTCGCGGCCATAGACCTCGACGAGCATCTGCATCACGACGGTGAAGCAGGCCACGGTCAGCGTGTCGCGGTGAAGGCCCTGGCGCATGCCCTCTTCCATCGCGTCGGCGACGACGCGCATGGCGGCCAGCCGTTCCTGGTCGGTGCTGGCGATGTTGAATGTGCTGTCGTCCGACATGTCCCGGTCTCCGGATTGCGCATGCGCCAGCGTCGGCGCGAATCGCGCCCGCTGCGGCGTACTCTAGCACGATGCGCAGGAATGGTTAAAAGCGGCGCGTCCCCAGCCCCTGCAGCAGGTCGAGCACGCCGCTCATGTCGTTCGTGCCGTCACCGACCAGCTGGAGCAGGCCGCCATACATCCCCGCCCCCGTGCCGTTCGCCTGCGCGGTTTCCTGGTCGCGCTGGGTCAGGTAGCGCTGGATGAAGGTCTCGACGAAGCGCGGGTCCTTGAACTTCGCGATGTCGATCTTCTTCGTCAGGGCCGTTGCCTGCGATTCGACGCTCTGGATCGCCAGTTCCTTGGGAATGCCGAGCGTGGTCGTCACCACCTCGCGCAGCACCTTGTCGCCAAGGATGGCCCAGGGGCTGTTGATCTTCGCGGCGTTCGCCTTGAAGTACATCGCCTCGCGCAGGCCGGGGCTGGCCTGGCCTTGCGCCTTCTCGAATTCGTTCTGGATGTAGCGGGCCACGAGGCCGTCCATCACGCCGGGAAGCTTCACGCCTTCCACGCCGAAATCCTTGAAGCGCAGCGTGCTCGCGATCTGGCGGTAGCGGTCGTCGTTCATGCGGTTGGCGTAGGAATTCTGGTCGCCCAGATCCGACATCAGGACCTTCTTGAGCAGCCCCTTCTTGTCGACCTCGCTTTCCAGCGTGTAGGCCGACAGTGCGAATTCCATGAAGCGCCGGTTGTTCAGCAGATCGTCGACGGACTTCGCCTTCGACGCGACGTCTTTGACGTACGCGATCTTCTGCTGGATGCTTGTCTGCTTCGACCACTTCTCTTGCGCGGCGTCGCCCGTTTTCTGGAGCTGCTTCCACGCAACGATGGCCGGCAGACCGCTTGCTATCGATCCCGCCATGTTTCTCTCCTTCGCGCCGTTCTCGGCGCATCAACCGTTACAGTATTGCACAGCGTAACGGTCGAGGCAAGTTCACTTCAAACTTAATAAATTTTTATTCAATTAAAGTGGTTTTCAGATACCGCGCTCAGCCGACATCGCTTTCTTCGGGAACGCGCTCGCCGGATTTGGAACGCTTGCGCGGCCCGTCATTGCCCAGCATCAGCTGTTTGGCGCGCTCGGTCGTCGTGCCAAGCAGGTCCCATTCGTACTTCACAAGCCGCTTTGCGTCCTTAAGGCCCTGATAAAGCTCGCCTTTATCAAGCCGCACGCGCAGCGCGTCCGTAATCGGCTTGGAATTCGGGTCGGCGGCTTCGAAATCGTTCAGGAACTGGCGCAGGGCATCGGAATAGACCTTCGCCTCGTCGGGGAACAGATAGACGCACTGCAGCGTGTAATAGACGCGCAAGGCCGGCGTGGCCGCATCCTCAAGCTGGAGAATGTCCTTCTGCCGCAGGATGTTGCCGCGGTTGCGGATCGCCAGCATCGACAGGCCGCCGGTATTTTCGATGACAACCCCGTTGATGATGATCTTTTCGCCGGGGTTCAGTCGCAGAACGAGAGGCATCGAAACTTCCTGATCAAGTCGGGCGCGTCGCGCAGACAGGCCCCATTATACCATCGCCGGAGGAGATACAACCCGTCGCCACAGCCGGCGATAGACCGCCTCGAACCCCCGCGCCAGACGGACCCCGTCGCACAGCGGCGACGCGGCCATGCGCGCACGCAGGCCACCACGCAATCTGCCGAGCGCCTCGACGTCCGCCACAAGCGCCGCGGCCCGTGCCGCAAAACCTTCGGCATCGGCCGCCACCCATTGCCCGCCGCCGACACGTGCCAGCAGCGAGGCCGACACGCGCGCCGCATGCCGGTCGCCGGCAAGCGTGACGACGGGGACGCCCATCCACAGCGCCTCGCACGTCGTCGTCGTACCGTTATAGGGCGTCGTATCGAGCGCGACGTCGATCTCGGCATAACGCGCGATATGGGCCGGCAACGAACCGGCGAACCCTGCGAACTCGATCCGGGCCGGATCGATCGCGCGGGAAACGAAGCCTTCGGCAAGGCGCGCACGTGTCGGCGCCTCGTCCAGCCCGCGCGCCTTGACGAGCATGCGCGCGGCAGGCACCGCGCGCAGCGCCGCCGCCCACAGATCCAGCGTGGCGGACGAGATCTTCGGCAGGTTGTTGAACGAACCGAATGTCGGCCGGCCGGATGTCGCCATCGGCGGCGGCGATACCGCCGGTGCATAGGGCGGCGGCATATAGGCAAGGAAGCCGCCGTCCACGCGCGCAAGCGGTTCCGATGCCGCGGCATCGGCGATGCCGGGCGGATCGGTGATGTCGTCGACGAGACGCGCGTCGAAGACGTCCAGCCCCGTCGTGCCGGGATAGCCAAGCCACGTCGCCTGGACGGGCGCCGCCCGCGCGGCGAAGGCGCCAAGGCGGTTGCCGGTCGTGTGCCCGGCGCAGTCCACGAGCACGTCGATCCCGTCGGCGCGGACCTGCCGGACGAAAGCGGCGTCATCGAGGCCCGTCATGTCGTGCCAGTTCGGCACGAGCCCGCGGAAGGCCGCGGTCAGCCCGTCCGGCACCGCCACATCCGAATAGGCGTGGATCTCCACCGCGCCGCGATCGTGCCCGGCCAGCAGCGGGACAAGAAAATAGCTGCACGAATGATTGCAGAAATCCGGCGATGCATAGCCGACCCGGAGGACGCGGTCGGGCTGCGGGTCGCGTGCGGCCGGCCGCATCGCGCCGACGATGCCGGGCCAGCTGCGCGCCCGCGCCGCCGCCTGGGCCGGGCTGTCGGGCGGATCGTAATGCGCGCACATCAGCGCGTTGGAGGCGAGCCGCGCATCGTCCGGCGCCAGCTTCCGCGCCTTCGCAAGGGCGCCAAGCGCTTCGGCAATCCGACCCTGCCCCTGCAGCGCCATCGCAAGATTCCCCAGTCGCGCCGCGTGCGGGCCGTCAAGCGCCAGCGCCCGCTCGAAGTGCCCGGCGGCCTGCACCGGCAGTCCGGCGGCGAGCGCGGCCTCTCCCGCGACGGCCGAAACCGCGCCATTGGCGGGAAATGCCGAGAGCGCCGCCCCCGCCGCGGCCAGCGCCTCGGGCACTTCGCGCGCGGCCACGAGCGTGGCAACGAAGTTCACATGCGCGGCGGCCGGCGCGTCCGCCCGCGCGACGATCCGGCGAAAGGCGGCGAGCGCATCGGCATGCCGGCCGGCCAGCGCCGCGGCGTTGGCTTCGGCAAGCGTTGCGGCAATGTCGCCAGGAACGTTAGACATGTGTCGACTCGCGGGGGGACCTTGACGCCGAGTCTAGCGCGAGCCGGGGGCCGCACCATGGAAGAAACGCCGCTCGACCGCATCCGCACGCTCGAATGTCTCGCCTTCAATGCCTGGCCGGCGCTGCAGACGCTTGTCCATGACGGCTGGCTGCTCCGCTTCGCGCACGGCCACACGAAGCGCGCGAATTCCGTCAATGTGCTGTGGCCGGGCCGCACGCCGCTCGACAGGCGCATCGCGCATGCCGAGGCGCTCTACCGGCAGTACCACCTTCCCCCGACATTCCGCATTACGCCCCTGTGCGAACCGGCGCTCGACCAGGCGCTCGCCGCGCGCGGCTACGCCACGATCGACCCGACGCTCGTGCTCGAGGCGCCGATCGACGGGCTTGCGGCGCTGGCCGCCGAAGGCGTCGAACTGGCCGACCATGCCGCGCCGGATTGGGTCGACGGGTTCTGTGCCGCGACGGCGACAGGACCGGCGACGCGCGCCGTGCTGGGCCGGATGCTCGCCGCGGTCGTGCCGCCCGCCGCTTTCGCGCGCACGCGCGACGCATCGGGCGCCGACCTGGCCTTCGGCATGGGCGTGACGGAAGGCGAAGCGCTCGGCATCTTCGAGATGCTCACCCTGCCCGCCGCGCGGCGGCGCGGACTTGCCGCGCGCACCATCGCCGCGCTGGCCCGGCAGGCCCGCGCGCGCGGCGCGCGGCGGGCCTACCTGCAGGTCGTCGCCGCCAACGCGGCGGCCCGCGCGCTCTACGCCAAGCTCGGCTTCGCCGAGGTCTATGCGTACGGCTACCGCCGCCTCAGCGCTTGATGTTGACGATCTCCTGCAGCATCTCGTCGGCCGTGGTGATGATCTTCGCGTTGGCCGAGTAGGAGCGCTGGGCCACGATCATCTTCGTGAACTCGGTCCCGATGTCGACGTTCGAGTTCTCGAGGCTGTTCGGGTTGACGCCGCCCGCACCGCCCGTCTGCGTGGCGTTGAAGCCGATGAAGCCCGCCGCCGGATCGTCGAGGAACGCCTCGCCGTTCTGCCGCACCAGCCCCTTCGAGTTGTTGAAGGTCGCCAGCGCGATCTGGTACTGCACGAGCCGCTGGCCGTTCGAGTACGTCGTGAAGATGTTGCCGTTCCTGTCCATGCCCACGCCGTTGTAGATGCCCGCCGCGTAGCCGTCGGCCGTCACGGTCGAGATCGAGATCGTCGTGCCGCCGAACTGCGACATGCCGCCGGGCTGGCTGAGCGCGGAGGCGACCGTCGGGATCGCCTTGTTGGGCGTGCCGAACTCGACATTGATGTTCTGGTAGTTCGATGCCGGCGGCGGGGCGGACACGGCGGGGGCCGCGTACTGCACGCGAAGCCGCCCGTCGGCCGCGTTGACGGTCGCCTGGAACGAGGGGCTCGCGGCGCTGTCGGTCGTCTGCGGGTTGGTGATCCCGGTCAGCAGGCCCGCATCGACGCCGATGACGGCGCCGAAGGTATAGTCGGCCGTGATGCTCTCGATGCCCGTGCCCGAGCTTGTCGGCGCGGTGATGACAAGGCGCCACTGCGGCGTCGTGCCGGCGGCCGAGGCGGGAATGGCCGCCGTGCCCGTCGAGGCCGACGCCGGCACGCCCGGCAGCGTGCCGCCGGCTGTCGTGCGGTTGTACCAGGTCAGCGAAAAGGCCCGCGCGGCGCCGTTCGCGTCGGTGACGGTGATCGTGCCGCCGTTGTAGACGGTGCCGGGCGGCGCGTTGGCGGGCAGGTTCGCGGCGTAGATCGCGCGCGAGGTGGGGAGCGCGGGAAGCTGGCTCTGGTCGATCTGCACCGGCGTCAGCGGCCCGGCACTCGGCGAGGGATTGGGCACCGCCACCGTCGGGCGCGGCACGGAGCGCGCGAAAAGGAACTTGCCCGCGCCGTTGACGAGGAAGCTGTTCGTGTCGAGCGCGAAGTCCCCGCGCCGCGTGAACTGGGTGATGTTGTTGCCCGTGAACCCGCCGGCGCTCGTCGAACCGTCCTGCACGGGCAGCCAGCCGGCCCCCGTGATCGCGATTGCCGTCGGCGAGGCGTCCTGGACGATCGAGCCCTGCAGGTCGTTGATGAAGTTCGGGCGCGCCGTCACGCCGCCGGGGCTGAAGAAGCGCGAGGCGGCCGTCGACACGTAGCTCGAGAAGTTCGAGTCCACGCGCTTGAAGCCGGTCGTCTGCGCGTTCGAGACATTGTCCGAGATGTAGTTGATCGCCGTCTGCATCGAGACCAGACCGCTGATCGCCGCGTCCATCGCAATCGTTGCCATCGGAGTTCTCCTTTGTGGTGACTACTCAATTTTTGAGTAGTTTTTCTCGTTTAAGTTGTATGTCAGAGCAACAAAAAGCGCCGGTTTCCCAGCGCTTTTTTCAGTTTTCCCTTATCGCAGGTAGTTCACAAGGGACAGTTCCAGGATCTGCTTCGTCGTGATGTAGGACGCTTCGAGCGAGGTCTGCAGGCCCTTGATGCGCGTCGAGACCTGGCCGATGTCGACCGCCTCGATCGTCGTGGCGCCGACGGTGGCGGTATCGACCACGTCCTGGTGCTTGGCCTTGATCTGGATGAGCTGCGACTGCCGGCCGCCATTCACGCCCGACAGGCTGGCCGAGTCGAGCAGCGCCTTGTTGATCTGCGCCTCGGCCTGGTCGAGGAACGGGATCGCGGCCTGGATCGACAGGATGTCCTGCTGCTGGGCCGGCGGCACGACGGCCGCGTTCGAGTTGATCGCCTGGCCCAGGGCGAGCTTGAAGTTGCGCAGGCCGTTGACGAGGTTCTGGAAGGCCGGATCCGAGGCCGTGATGCCGTACTCGAGATTGAGCTGGTCGTCGATATAGACGCTGGGCTTCTGGTTGAGCGATTCGCCCTGCGTCGTCACGAGCGTCGTGCGCAGCGAGGCGGTGATGTAGCCGGGCGCCACGTCGGTGGCGGCCGTGGCGCTGTCCGAGCGGAACTGCAACGCGACCGGCAGCGCCGAGCTCGTCTGCACGGCCATGTACGGCACCGAGAACGTGTCGGCGGCCGCCGTGGCGGCAGGCACGGCCGGCGTGAAGGTGAGCGTGCCCGCGGCGACGTTCGTGATCGTCACCTGCAGGCCCTGGTTGGCACCGCTGGTGAAGCGGATCGTCTGGCCGACGGCGGCGGCCGGGAACGTCGTCGCTGCCGTCACGGTCGTCGTGGTGCCGGCGGCCGACGCGGCGAAAGCGCCGCGCGGCGGGCCGTTGCCGACCGCGCCGGTGAACGGGTTGTAGCTCGGCAGCACCGAGGGCGGATTGGAATCGAGGCTCGCGAGCGCCACCACGGGCCGCGTGGAGTACGCGGTGCCGGAGAACAGGTTCCGCTGGCCGTCGGTCTGGCTCAGGATCGATTCGAGCCGCTGCAGCGCGCCGTTCACGAGGCCGAGCTGCGCCGCATAGGACGCGGGCCCGAGGCTCTTGGCCTTGATGAGCTCCGATTTCATGTCGGTGGCGATCTGCGTGACGCCCTCGAGCGCCTTGGAATAGAGATCGGTGCGGTACGTCGCCGTCTCGACCGCGCGCAGGTAGATCGTCGACTGCACGGAGGTCTGCTTGTACTGCTGCACGCGGATCGCGTCGGACGCGAGCCCCTGCTGCTGCAGCCCGTTGGCGGCGATGCCCACCAGACCGTCGCGGTAGCGGCCGGTCGACAGCTCGCGCTGGAGGCCCGAGAGTTCGTTCTGCTGGCCGAACAGCGAGCGCTGGATATCGAGGAGCTGGGCGTAGTTGGTCACGCCGGTCAGGGATCCGACCATGGCTTAGTTCCTTCCCAGATTGATGAGGGTGTCGAACATCGTGCGGACCGTCTGGAGCACCTGCGCGGACGCCTGGTAGGCGTTCTGCAGGATCACGAGCTGGGCCATCTCGTTGTCGACCGACACGCCGACCGCGTTGCGGAAGGTCTGGTCGGTCTGGAAACGAAGGCGTTCGCTGTCTGTCGCGTTCTTCTGCGAGGACGCCGTGCCCTGCGCGGCGTAGGACAGCACCGAGGCCATCGTGTTGGCGATGGTGAGCGAGCCCTGGATGATGCCGGTGTTGTTGAGCGAGGCGAGCGAAGCGGCCGGCAGCGGGATCGCGTCGAAGGTCGCGTTCGCCTGCAGGCTCAGCGCCTGGTTGACGTTCGAGGCGGCCGAACGGGCGATCGTCGCCGTGCCGGCGGTGAGTGCCGGATTGACCTGCAGCATCGAGGCGGTGGTCGGCAGGTTGCCGAGCGCCGGCTCGATCACGTAGACGCTGTTGGCGCCGGGCGCGGTCGAGAAGGCGGGGCTGACCGTCAGCGTGTTCGCCGTGTTGCTGGCGATGATGCCGACCTGGCCGGCGCCCGTGCCCGACAGGATGCGCACCTGGTAGGAGATGCCGGCAGCCGTCGGCGCGAACTGGTTCACCGTCCAGGTGTTGTTCGCGTCGGTCACCGTCGTCGTCGTGCCGGCTGTCGCCGAACCGGTCAGCAGCGGGCCCGTGACGGACTGGATCGTGTACTGGCTGGTGCTGTCGGTCGAGGCGAGGCCGGGCGCCGTGATCGTCGTCGCCGTGCTCGCCGTGATGATCGCCGAGGAGCCCTTGCCCTGCCCGGCAGTGATCGTGACGCGATAGTAGAGCGCTGCCGTCGGGGCATAGGCGCCGAACGCGGCACCGCCGTCGGTGAGGCCGCCGCCGATCGAGGTCGCGGTCGCCGTGCCCGAGGTGATCGTCGTCGCCGTCGTGGCGGACGCGGGGACGGCGAGGTTCGAGAAGGTGAAGAAGTTCGCGGCAAGCTCGGTGCTGAACGAGTTGCCGGTGTTGTAGGCATTGTTGACGACCGCGGCGATCTGGTTCGCCATCTGGTCGACCTGGTTGACGTACTTGCGAAGCAGGCCATCGGCCGGATCGGTCGAGGTCATCACCTGCTGCGAGAAGGTCGTCGTGTCGGAATAGCCCGCGCGCAGCTTGATGAGCGCGTCGAGCTGGCCCGACTGGAAGGCGGTCGACTGCACGGGCGTCGCCACGCCGTTGACGGTGACCTGCACCTGGTTCGTGGTCGCGTTGAAGCTGAACGTCGGCGGCACGCTGCCCGCGACGAGCGTCTGGCCGCCCGAGGTGATGATCTGCAGCGCCGCCGTGCCGGTGCCGAGCACCTGGACCTTGGTGATCTTGGCGAGCTGGCGGACGATCGAGTCCATCCGGTCCTGCAGGTCGCCCACCGGCTGGCCGGTCGAGGACTGCGTGACGAGCTGGGTGTTGAGGGAGTAGGCCTCCTGCACGAGCGTGTTCAGCGTCGACAGGTTCGTGCCGATGTCGGCCAGGATCTGGCTGTCGATCTTCGGCGGATTATCGGAAAGCTGGTTGAGCGCCGTGGCGAGCTGCTGGCCCTGGATGACGATGTTGCGCGAGAGGTTCGTGTTCTCGGGGCTCGCCTCGAAATCGGTCCACGCCTGCTGGAACGCCTGCAGCTGTTCGGTGATGGCGGGCTTCTCGGCATCCGCATCGAGGAACTGCGCGACGAACTTGAGGTAGGTCGCCTTCACGGTATCGGCGGCGGTGTCGGCCGTACGCGCCAGCAGGTCGTTCTGCAGCGACTGGTTCACCGTGCGCGTGATCGACGCGATGTTGACGCCCGTCGGCAGCCCGCCCACGGCCGGGGTCACGAGGTTGGCGACCTTGCGCGTGTAGTCCGGCTGCTGGGCGTTCGCGACGTTGGCTGAAACCAGTCGCGACTGCTGCTGCAGCGTCAGGAGGGCGCTGAGGGAGGAGTTGAGGGCGGCGGACAGCGACATGGACTTGGCTCCGGTTTGGAAGCCCCGTGGTCGGGAGGCTCCCTTCCCCAAGACATTCGCAACCGGTGTGCCAGCCCGGGACGAACCCTATCTATCTGTAAATCATAAATATTCTAAAATTCCCGGCGCTGGCAGGCTGGCCATCCCGGTCCTCCCGGCATGTTCGACCCGGCAGGTTTTGCCGCCTTCAGGAAATGAAAAGGCCGCCGGCGCGGGTGCATCGGCGGCCTGTTTCAGCGGGCGGGTCCGGGGGGTCAGCTCGAAACGGAGAGCCCCGATCCGACCGGCCGGTTGCCCGCCGGCGGCGCTGCCGGGGCGGGCCGTGCGGCACCGGCCGCAGCACTCGGCTGCGGGGCCAGGCCTTCCATGATCGTGCGATTGACGTTGATCAGCGCATCGATATCGCCATTGCCGTCGAGCACCTGGATGGTCTCGCGCCCGACCCAAAGGCCGATGCCGATGATCTGCGCCCTCAGTTCCCGGGGAAGCTGGTTGCCGTCGCTGGACAGGTCGATGATGAAGGCGTCCCAGACCTTCTTGTTCCAGAGCAGCGCGTCGACGAACTCCGCGGTCCCGCGCTTGCCTTCCTTGGCGCGCGTCAGTGCGCCGCAGACCTGCGCAAGCAGGCGGTACTCGGTCGAGCGCGGATTCTCGGTCGTGTTCTGCGCCCGGCCATAAGCCTGATAACCGCTCATCGTCCCTCGCCGCTCCCTCGCTTCGTCAAAGGCTTACCAAAATCGCACGCCAATCCTTAACAGATACTTTAATCGAGTCCGGCGCGTCTTGCACGCCGCAATTCGGCCGCCGGAACCGGTGCCGCTACACTGCGAGAGGCATGTCCGATTCGCCTCTCCAGTCCGCCCTCGCCCTGCATCAGGCCGGCGATCTCGCCGCGGCGGAAGGGCTTTACGCCGCGCATCTGGCCGGCAGCCCCGACGACAGCGAAGCGCTGCATCTTCTCGGCGTCCTGAAACACCAGTCCGGCCGCTCTGCCGACGGCCGTGCCCTTGTCGCGCGTGCGGTCGGGCTTGCACCGGAGGTCGGCGCCTATCGCGCCAATCTCGCGATGATTGCGGCCGCACTCGGCGATAACGCGGCCGCACTCGACGCGCTTGCCGTTGCCTGCAGGCTCCAGCCGGCGCTCGAACCGGCCGTCCGCGCGCTTCGCGCCGGCTGCGCGCTCGCGCTCGGCCGGTACGCCGAAGCCGCGGCCGATTTCGCGGCACTTGCGCAAGCCAATCCCGAGGATGCCGGCGCATGGCGCGGGCTGGCGCTGGCACGCCATGCCGGCGGCGATCCGCGCGGCGCCATTCCGGCCTACCGGCGCACGCTCGCCCGCCGGGACGACGATCTTGCGGCCGGGAACGGCCTGGGCGCGGCACTGCTCGAAACCGGTCAAGGCGGCGAGGCGCTGGCCGTGCTCGAGCGCACGGCCGCGCGCGCACAGGCACCGTGGGGGCCGCTGCTCGCCAATCTCGGCAACGCGAGGCGCGCCTCGGGCGACCTGGCCGGCGCCATCGAAGCGCTGGAACGTGCCAGCGCATGCGATCCCGACAATGCCACGACCTTGGCCAACCGCGCCGCGATCCTGAGCGAAGCGGGCCGCATCGGCGAGGCCGAACAATGCGCCCGGCGCGCGCTTGCGCTGGCGCCGGACGACGGTGCCGCCCGTGCGAACCTCGCCGCATGCCGCTTCGATGCCGGTTCGGTCGCCGAGGCGATCGCGCTCTGGCGCGGCCTCCCCGACGACCGCGTGGCCGCCTCCAACGCGATCTACGCCTCGAACTTCCACGACGGCACCGATACGCAGGCGATCGTCGCCGCCTCGCGTCACTGGGCCGAACGCTTCGCGCCACCCTCGCTTGCCGCGGCTTCGACCGGCTTCGCGCGGTCACGCGATCCCGATCGCCGCCTGCGCGTGGGCTTCGTGTCGCCGGACCTGCGCTCGCACTCGGTTGCCTGGTTCCTGTTGCCGGTGCTTGAGGCGTTCGACCGGACCGGTTTCGAACTGCATGCGTTTGCCGAATTGCCGGTCGAGGATCCGGTCACGGCGCGCCTGCGCCAACATTTCGACGGCTGGCGCGCAAGCGACGGGCTCGACGACGACGCGCTTGCCGGCGCGATCCGCGCGGCGGGGATCGACATCCTCGTTGACCTCGCCGGACATACCGCCGGCAACCGGCTCGGCGCGTTCTCGCGCCGTTCGGCGCCCGTGCAGATGACATGGCTGGGTTATCCCGAAACGACGGGGATCGCGGCGATCGACTGGCGCCTTTCCGATGCGATTGTCGATACGGCCGACGCACCTGCCGGGTCCGAGCGAATCCTGCGGCTCGAAGGCGGATACCACTGCTACCGGTTGCCGGATGGCGCGCCGGCCGTCCGCGCGCGGGATGCGGGGCCCGTCGTCTTCGCCTCGTTCAACAACTGGCCCAAGCATTCGCCGGCCTGCTTGCGCCTTTGGGCCGACATCCTGTCCCGCGTACCGGGGTCCCGGCTGCTGCTGAAGAACAAGTCGATGTTTGACACAAGCGTGCGGGAGGCCGCGATCGCGGCACTTGTCGCGCATGGCATCGCGCGCGACAGGATCGAGACGCTTGCCCGCGTCGCCGATCCGCTGGGTCATCTGGCACTCTATGGCGGGGTCGACATCGCGCTCGATCCGTTTCCCTATAACGGCGTGACGACGACATGCGAGGCGCTGTCGATGGGCGTACCCGTCATCGCCCTTTCCGGTTCGACGCGAGCCGGCCGCGTGGCCGCAAGCCTGCTGACGCACGCGGGCTGCGCCGAGCTGGTCGCCCGCACGCCGGCCGAATATGTCGATCTCGCCGTCCGGCTGGCCGGTGACCGGGCCCGGATCGCCGGCTACAGGTCGACGCTGCGAACGCGCGTCGAGACGTCCCGGCTCGGCGATGCGGCCGCCTTCGCGCGGGAGCTGGCGGGCGCTTTCCGGGCCGCCTGGGCCGGATGGTGCCGGGAAAATCCTGCCGGGTGATTTCTGCCCGAAGCAGAAACCGCCGGCCTGTCCGATCCGGGAAAATGAATGATTCCAGCGTGTTGATGGTTGGCCTCGGCCTTGCTCATGTCAGGCCGACGCAAACTCGAACAACGAGTCCCGAAAATGGCAATCAACGCGCTCGACAAGCTTCTCCACGGCGACCAGTCCGGCACCGCCGCCCGCCGGTCCACGACCTCGTCGACCGCCAAAGGGTTTTCGACGCTGCTCGATGCGCAGACCGCGCGCGCACGCTCGCAACCGGCGAGCCTCCATCCGGCCGAACTCCAGGGCCGCGACAACAAGCCGACGCTGAAGACCGTCGCGCGCGTCGAGCGCAAGGACGATGGCGAAGCCGCAAAGGCACAGACCGCGCGCCGCAAGGACGACGACCGCCCCGCCCGCGCCGACGCCCCCAATGCACGCGACGACCGCGCGCGCGACGTGCGCCGGAACGACGATCGCCCCGCCGCAGCCGACCGCCCCAAGCGCGAAGACGCCGCCAAGCCGCAATCCGACGACGGCGCCGACACGGCCAATGCCGCGGACGCCGCCAATGCCCCGCGCAAGGACCAGAAGGCGCCGAAGGCCGAAGGTTCGAAGAACGGCGCTGCGAAAGCGGCCGCTGCCGACACCGCTGCCCCGGCGCCGAAGCCGCAGGCTGCGGCCGAAGTGACGGCCGAAGCCGGCGACGCGATGCCGGCTGCCGCCGTCGAGGAAAGTGCCGACACCGTTCCGCTCGCCGCTGCACCGGTCCCCGTCGCGCTCCCGGTCGCCGTTCCAGTCGCGGTCGTCGCGGTCGCGGTCCAGCCCGTCGTCGAGACGCCCGTCGAAGGCACGGCGGAACTTCCTGAAGAGGAAGCTGTCGTCAAGGATGCTGCCGCCGCGTCGGACAACGCCGCACAGCCGGCCGCGAAGCCCGCTGCCGAGGCGAAGGATCAGAAGGTTGCCGCCAAGGCCGCCGATCAGCAGATCGCCCTGCCCACCTCCACGCTCGCCGCCGACGCCAAGCCGGCGCCGACGACCGAGGAGTTCGCCGACTTCATGCTGCGCAGCGCCGCTGGTGCCCACGCGACTGCAGCCGGCGAAGCCGCCAAGGCCGATGGCAAAGCCGATGCCGAGACGCCGCACGTGAGCGTGACGGTCGCCCAGCCGGTGGGCTCAGCCCCGGTTGCCGCGCCCGTCGCGCCCGTCACCGCGTTCGCGGCACAGGCCGTGGTCAGCAACGACAACGCCGCGATTGAGGCCGTGAAGGCCGCCGGTGCGAAGGCCGCCGCGCCGATCGAAGGCGACGAGGCGAAACCTGTCGCCAAGGATCCGGTCGCGACCAGCGCCGGCTTCGCCCAGGCGCTCGATGCCGCCCGCTCGGCCGACGCACCCGACGCACCCAGGCCCGCCGCGCGCGCGCCGATCGTGCCGCCGCACGAGCAGGTCGCGGTCAACATCCGCAAGGCCGTGTCCGAAGGGCTCGACCAGATCAGCATCCGCCTCAACCCGGTCGAACTCGGCCGCATCGACGTGAAGCTCGACGTGTCGAGCGACGGCACGCTGCGCGCCACGTTCGCCGCCGAGAAGCACCAGACCCTCGAACTGCTGAAGAACGACTCCCGCCAGCTCGAGAGTTCGCTCACCCAGGCCGGCTTCAAGGCCGACGCGGGCGGGCTGAACTTCTCGCTGCGCGGCGACAACGGCGGCAACGCGCAGGCGTTCCGCGACTTCGGCGGCCAGGGCCAGAACCGCCAGGGCGGTCGCGAGGACGGCAGCGAACAGTCCGCCGCCCCCGCTCCCGCTGCCTATCCCCGCCGGCGCGCCGCCAACGGCCGCGTCGACCTCAACGCCTGATCCGAACGTAACGGAGATCCCGCCATGGCTTCCTCAGTCGGCAACACCAGCAGCGCCTCCTCCGCGGCATCCGGCGCAGCCGCCGCCGCGAAGGCGACTTTCGGGAACAACTTCGACACGTTCCTGAAGATCCTGACCACGCAGCTGCAGAACCAGGATCCGACGTCGCCGATGGACACGACGACGTTCACCACGCAGCTCGTCCAGTTCTCGCAGGTCGAGCAGTCGATCCGGCAGAACTCGAACCTCGAGACGCTGATCCAGATGCAGCAGGCCACGCAGTCGGCCAATGCCGTCAACTACATCGGCAAGACGGTCGAGATGAGCGGCGACACGGTCGGGCTGGTCAACGGCCAGGGCACGATCACCTATACGCTGCCGCAGGAAGCCGCGCGCGTGATCGTCAGCGTCTACAACTCGAGCGGCCAGCTCGTCGCCCAGCAGGACGGCGAGACCAGCCAGGGCGATCATGCGCTGACCTGGAACGGTTACTCGAACGCCGGCACGCAGGTCGCCGACGGCACCTACAACGTGACCATCTCCGCGATGGACGGCGCCGGCAAGGAAATCCAGACCTCGAGCCGCGTCATCGGCGAGGTGACGAAGGTCGACTACGCCGGCGGTACCGTCCTTCTCACGGTCAACGGGATCCAGCTTCCGATCTCGCAGCTCTCGACGGTCCGCGCCACGCCGATCTCGACGACGACCGGCAGCTGATGCTCGTCTCGGCCCGCGCGGCCGAACGCAGCGAGGATGCCGGCCGCCCTGCCCTGCACGCGCCCCCGTCCGGCGCCGGAAGCCCCGGCACCGGACGGGCGTTTGCGCGGATGCTCCAGGACCGCCTCGCGCACGGCGGGATCAATCTGTCGATGCGGCGCTTCTCGCAGGACGGGATCCAGATCTTCGTGCCCGAGCGCATGCCGCCCCATCTTCTCGCATGGCAGGCAACGCGCGCGCGTCACGTGCATTTCGCCGCCGGCGTTCCGCTTGCCGGCCCCCATGCGCGCGCCACGTGGCGCACCACGCTGCTGCCGGACCCTGCTTCGCTTGCCGCGTTCGGCGCACGCACCGGCCTTGCCGTCTTCGACACGGCCGGTCTTGCGGCCCGCTTCGAATTCGTCTGGGTCCGCGGTCCGTCGGGCTGGCAGATCGATCCGGGATCGGGGGCCGACGCCGGGTCCGAGCCGGCCCGGCGCGAGGTTACGCCCAGTCCCTTCGATGTCGAAGCCGTTCCCGCCGCACTTCACGGCATGTGGCCGGCCAGCTGCGGCCGCTGCCGGCGTTACACGCTGGGCCGCAACGCCGGTCCGTCGCTGGCCCTTTGCCGGCGCGATTGCCTGCCAACGATCGGTCCTTTTTGACCCCCTGGAGCCTTAAGCAAATGTTTAAGAACGCGGACGTAGATTCGACCCCATCGCTCTTCCAAGGAGCCATGATCGACATGGACGCCGATAGGCGCCAACCATCTGATATGACAAATGTTTCCGTAAGCCCGCGCGAGGTTCTCGCGAACCTCCTGCCGCCGCCGGGAACAAAGCGCTGGGTCATCCGGCGCAAGGCGGCGGTCGTCGAGGCCGTGCGCAAGGGCACGCTGTCGCTCGATGACGCCTGCCGGAACTACAACCTGTCGAAAGAGGAATTCAATTCCTGGCAGCGGCTGATCGACCGGCATGGTCCGCGTGGCCTCCGGGCGACCCGACTTAAGGAATATCGCGAGGCGCCGACAGCCGCGGCGCCGCTGTCAAAACTCCGGTAAACCTCGGAAACGACTCAGGAATCTCCCCTAACCCATGGAAGACTCGGCAAATATTTCCCGGTAACCGGGAAAAATCTGCCGGGTGTTAATCTTTCGTTCACTCCTCTTCCCTACGATACGTATCAAGTTTTGGATAAAATTGCGCCAATTCGGGCGTGATCCCTGTCTGAAACCGGTCGTTTTCAAGGACTGGAGCCCTAGGCTCCGAGGGAAGGTCCGCAGTGAATAGTTTCATGGATACGCTCCGCCAGCTGGGGCCGATGCGACTGGGCCTGCTGGGTGCCGTCGCCGTCGGCCTGCTCGGATTTTTCTTTTTCTTTTCAATGCGTTTGTCCCAACCGCCAATGGCGCTGCTCTATAGCGAGCTGTCGCCCACCGATGCCGGCCAGATCACGGCGCGGCTCGACCAGCAGCAGGTCCCCTTCGAACTGCGCAACGGCGGCAACACGATCCTCGTGCCCGAGGACCGGGTCCTTCGCCTGCGCCTGAGCTTCGCCGAAGCCGGAATCCCGCGCGGCGGCTCGATCGGCTACGAAATCTTCGACAAGGGCGACGTCCTCGGCCAGACGAACTTCATGCAGCAGATCAACCAGACGCGCGCGCTCGAAGGCGAGCTTGCGCGCACGGTCAGCGCGCTGCAGCCGGTGGCCGGCGCCCGCGTGCATCTCGTGATCCCGCGCCGCGACCTGTTCAACCGCGAGAAGCAGGAGCCCACCGCTTCGGTCGTCCTGCGCATGCGCGACGCCAACAACCGCCTGCCCCGCCAGCAGGTGCAGGCGATCCAGTCGCTCGTCGCGGCGGCCGTGCCGGGCATGCGGCCGGTGCGCGTGTCGGTCGTCGACGATCGCGGCAACCTCCTCGCCAAGGGCCAGCCGGAAAGCGACGACCCCTCGGCCACGAACACGTCCTCCGAGGAACTGAAGCGCGCCTACGAGCAGCGCTTCGCGCGCACGATCGAAGGCATCATCGAGCGCACGATCGGCCCCGGCAAGGTGCGCGCGGAGGTCGCGGTCGACCTCGACTTTGACCGCATCGTGACCAACCAGGAAAGCTTCGATCCCGACGGCCAGGTTGTCCGCTCCACGCAGACCGTGACCGAGACGAACGAGGCCTCGGAGAACGCCGCACAGGTCTCCGTCCAGAACAACCTGCCCGACGCGGCGCAGGACAGCGGCGGCGCCAAGACGACCAATCGCGGCAACCGGCAGGAAGAGACGACGAACTACGAGATCACCAAGACCGTTCGCCAGCACATCCGCGAATCCGGCATCGTGCGCAAGCTGTCGGTGGCCGTCGTCGTCGACGGCACCACCGCGGGCACCGGTGCGGACCGCAAGTACACGCCGCGCACGCCAGAGGAGATGCAGCAGCTCACCGCCATCGTGCGTTCCGCCATCGGCTTCGACGAGAAGCGCGGCGACAAGCTCGATGTCGTGAACATGCCCTTCTACGCGCCCGAGGAGATCCCGGTCGACACGAAGGAGCCGGGCCTGTTCGACTTCACGCGCGCCGACCTGCTGCGCCTGGCCGAAGTCTTCGTGATGGCCATCGTGGCGCTGCTGGTGATCCTGCTCGTCGCGCGCCCGATCATCAACCACGTGCTGCGCTCCGCCCAGGACCGCCGCGAGCAGGAGCGGCTTGCCGCCGAACAGGCCGCACAGCAGGCCCAGCTCATGCCCGGTGCCGCGCCTGCGGGCCTCGCCCTCCCCGGCGGGCCCGCGCCCGGCATGGAAGGCCCCAGCGAGATCGAGCAGATGATCGACATCGCCCAGGTCGAAGGCCGCGTGCGCGCCTCCTCGATCAAGAAGATCGGCGAGATCGTCGAAAAGCATCCGGAAGAGGCGGTCGCCATCCTCCGCACGTGGATGTACCAGGAAACCTGATCGCTGACGCGAAGGCGCACGAGGAAGCCACATGCAGACCGCAGCCGCACCGAACGACCGGATCCCCGCCCGCCACGCCGATGGCCGGCGCAAGGCCGCCATCCTGATGCTGGCACTTGGCGAGGACGCGGCGGCGAAGGTCTGCGCCGGGCTCGACGATCGCGACATCACAAATCTCGCGATCGGCTTCGCCGATCTCGGCCGCCTCGACGCAAGGGAGGTCGAGCGGCTCATCGACGAATTCGCGGCCCACGTTTCGCTGTCCCTCGCCGCCTGACGCGCTAGGAGAAGACGACCGCAATGCCCGCCATCAGCAAGTTCCTCTTCCAGGAAGAGTTCGCCGAGCCCGGCATGGGGCCCGACGGCAACCCGATGCCCGTCATCGTGCGCCGCAAGCCGAAGAACTTTTCCGAAGTCGAAATGGAGATGGCCAAGCAGAACGCGCATGCCGAAGGGCGCGCGGAGGGCTTCGACGCCGGACGCGCGGAAGCGCTTGCCGATGCCCAGCATCTCGCGGCGCAGGCGCTTGCACGTATCGAGGAAGCCCTGCCCCAGGCGCTTGCCGCGGCCGACCGCGCGCGCGCGGAGGCCGATGCCGGCGCCGTCCAGGCGATGGGCGCCATCGCGCGCAAGCTGCTGCCGGCGATGACCGCCCGTCAGGGCGTGGACGAGATCGAAGCGCTCATGCGCGACTGCCTGGAGCGTCTCGCCGAACAGCCGCGTTTCGTCGCCAAGGTCAACCCGGACGTCGTCGACATCGTGAAGGGCAAGTTCGATGCGATGGCCGAAGCGCTGGGCTTCGCCGGGCGCATCGTCGTGGTGCCCGACGCCGGAATGCCGGCGACGGATGCGCGCATCGAATGGGCGAACGGCGGTGTCGAGCGCAACGTCGCCGACATCTGGAAGGAAATCGAAGACGCGATCGAACGCTACCTGGCCATGCAGCCGGGCAGCGCCAACTGAAATCTGGAAGGAGTCATCAAATGGCCGACGAAAAGGTGAATTTCGACGACCTCGACATGGCCAAGGCCATGGCGGGGGATCCCGCGATGGGTGGGGCCGCGGCGGGCGGCGGCGGCGGTGGCGGCGGTGGCGATGGCCGCCAGGCGCGCACGGCCAAGGAACTCGAGGCCGTCTACGACATTCCCGTGACCGTCTCGGCGGTGCTGGGCAAGGCGACGATGCAGGTCAACCAGCTCCTCAAGCTGGGCCGCGGCGCCGTCGTCGAACTCGACCGCAAGGTTGGCGAGGCGATCGACATCTACGTGAACAACCGCCTCGTCGCGCGCGGCGAGGTCGTCGTCGTCGACGAGCGTCTCGGCGTGACGATGACGGAAATCGTCAAGGTCGACCGCAGCTGAACCGCAAGTACCGCCGGAGTCACGAATAATGCGCCTGCTCATCATCGGTTCGCTCAGCGGCCAGGTCTCGACGGCCGCGAAGATCGCCATCTCGCGCGGTGCGCGCGTAAGCCAGGTCGACGACGTCGCCCGCGGCCTCGACGCGCTGCGCGCCGGCAAGGGCGCGGATCTGGTGATGATCGACGTCGGTCTCGACATCGGCGGCCTGGTGGATGCGCTGCGTACCGAGCGCATCCATATCCCGGTCGTCGCCTGCGGCATCGGGACGGATTCGGCCGCGGCCGTGCGCGCGATCAAGGCCGGCGCCAAGGAGTACATCCCCCTTCCGCCCGAGCCCGAGCTGATCGCCGCCGTCCTTGCCGCCGTGACCGAGGAAAGTGCCGCCATCGTGTTCAAGGATCCGGCGATGGCCGATACGCTGCGGCTGGCCGAGCGCGTGTCGGCCTCCGACGCCTCCATCCTGATCACGGGCGAGTCGGGCACCGGCAAGGAACTGATGGCCCGCTACATCCACGCCAAGAGCAAGCGCGCGGGCGCGCCCATCATCTGCGTCAACTGTGCCGCCATTCCCGACAACCTGCTGGAAAGCGAGCTGTTCGGCCACGAGAAGGGCGCTTTCACCGGTGCGGTCGCGCGCCGCATCGGCAAGTTCGAGGAAGCCAACGGCGGCACGCTCTTCCTGGACGAGCTCGGCGAGATGGATATGCGCCTGCAGGCCAAGCTCCTGCGCGCGATCCAGGAGCGCGTGATCGACCGCGTGGGCGGCACGACGCCGATCAAGGTCGATATCCGCATCCTCGCCTCGACCAACCGAGATCTCGAATCCGAGGTGCGCGCCGGCCGCTTCCGCGAAGACCTCTATTTCCGCCTGAACGTCGTGACCGTGCGCCTGCCGCCCCTGCGCGCGCGCCCGCAGGACATCGACGTGCTGGCCGAGCATTTCATGCGCAAGTACGCCGAGGCCAACGGAACCGACGCGCGCGCCTTCGCGCCCGAGGCCATGGCCATGCTGCGCGCCCACGCCTGGCGCGGCAACGTGCGCGAACTGGAGAACACCGTCCACCGCGCGGTCCTGCTCGCCAAGGGCCCGATCGTGGGCCCAGAAGCGATCGTGCTGCAGGGCGCCACGCGGCCCGAAGACCGTCCGACCGCGGCCGCCGCGGCACCGGGCGGCAGTGCGGCCGCTGCCGGCCCGAAGGGCGCCCTCGTCGGCCGCACGGTCGACGATGTCGAGCGCGAACTGATCCTCGACACGCTCACGCACTGCCTTGGCAACCGCACGCACGCGGCCAACATCCTCGGCATCTCGATCCGCACCCTGCGCAACAAGCTCAAGATCTACAGCGACCAGGGCTTCGCGCCGCCGCCGCCCACCGGCGGCGAGCCGCGCGCGGCGCTCTGAGCAACGTTCCACCCGAGGCGTAGGCGAACATGGCCGAACCAGCCGCAGGCCAGGAGGCACCCGGATTCGACGCGATGGAGCGCCTGCGCGCGCTCGGCCGCCAGGGCGAAGTGCTGCTGGCGCTGGGCGTGTTCGGCATCCTGCTGGTGCTGCTTGTCCCGCTGCCGACCTGGCTCGTCGACATCCTGCTGGCACTGTCGATCACGATCTCGGTCCTGATCCTGCTCGTCTCGCTGTTCATCCAGAAGCCGCTGGATTTCAGCTCGTTCCCCACGATCCTGCTCATCGCCACGCTGATGCGCCTGTCGCTCAATCTCGCGACGACGCGCCTCATCCTTTCGCACGGCCACGAGGGCATCCACGCCGCGGGCGAAGTCGTGCGCGCCTTCGGCGGCCTGCTGATGGGCGGCAACTTCGTCATCGGCGTGATCGTCTTCGCGATCCTCGTGATCGTGAACTTCGTCGTCATCACCAAGGGTTCGGGGCGCATCGCCGAAGTGTCGGCCCGCTTCAACCTCGACGCGATGCCCGGCAAGCAGATGGCCATCGATGCCGACCTGTCGGCAGGCCTCATCGACGAGGCGACCGCGCGCAAGCGCCGCACCGACCTGGAGGACGAGAGCACCTTCTTCGGATCGATGGACGGTGCGGCGAAGTTCGTGCGCGGCGACGCCGTCGCGGGCCTGCTCATCACGTTCATCAACGTCATCGCCGGCATCATCATCGGCACGACGAGCCACGGCCTGACGGCCGCGCAGGCCGCCGGCTACTACACGCTGCTGACGGTCGGCGACGGCCTGGTGAGCCAGGTTCCCGCCCTGATCACATCGGTCGCGGCCGGCCTGCTCGTTACCAAGGCGGGCATCCGCGGATCGGCCGACAAGGCGCTGTTCGGCCAGCTCGGCGGCTATCCCAAGGCGCTTGTTCTCTGCTCGGTGCTGACGGCGGCCCTTGCCGTGGTGCCGGGCCTGCCGTTCATCCCGTTCGCGATCCTGGCGGTGACCAGCGGCTATGCCGCCTACCAGATGTTCCGCCAGCAGGAACGCCAGATCGCCGAGGAAGCCGTGCAGAAGGCGATCGCCGAGGCGCCGCCGCCGCCGGCCGAGGAACCGATCCAGGCCTCGCTCCACATCGACCTGATCCGGCTCGAGCTGGGCTACGGCCTGCTTCCGCTCATCAACGCCGACAAGGGCCAGCGCCTGACCGACCAGATCAAGGCGCTGCGCCGGCAGCTTGCGGGCGACATGGGCTTCGTGATGCCTTCGGTGCGCATCCAGGACAACATGCAGCTGCCCTCGACCGAGTACGCGCTGCGCATCAAGGAGATCATCGCCGGGCGCGGCGATCTTCGCCCCGGCCTGCTGCTCGTCATGGACCCGCGCGGCGATGCCATCGCGATGCAGGGCGAGCCCACGAAGGAACCGACCTTCGGGCTGCCGGCGATGTG
Organism: Rhodospirillales bacterium; assembly: GCA_016794025.1. Taxonomy (GTDB): domain Bacteria; phylum Pseudomonadota; class Alphaproteobacteria; order CACIAM-22H2; family CACIAM-22H2; genus Tagaea. The sequence continues at coordinate 45,562 of JAEUKX010000073.1, forward strand.
GGTCGACGAATCCATGCGCGAGGAGGCCCTGTTCAAGGGCATGACGGTCGTCGATCCGCAGACCGTCATCACCACGCACCTGACCGAGATCATCAAGGACAACATGGCCGAGCTGCTCTCGTACACCGAGACGCAGAAGCTTCTCGACGAGCTTGGCAAGGAACACAAGAAGCTCGTCGACGAGATCGTGCCCACGCAGATCACCGTCGGCGGCCTGCAGCGCGTGCTGCAGAACCTGCTGGCCGAGCGCATCTCGATCCGCGACCTGCCCGCCATCCTCGAGGGCGTCTCAGAAGCCACCTCGCAGACACGCAACATCACCGCGATCACCGAGCATGTCCGCTCGCGCCTCGCCCGCCAGATCTGCGAGCAGAACTCGGTCGACGGCGGCTTCATCCCGCTCGTCTCGCTCGGGCCGGAATGGGAGCAGACCTTCGCCGAATCCATCGTCGGCCAGGGCGAGGACCGGCAGCTGTCCATGCAGCCCTCGCGCCTGCAGGAGTTCATCCAGCTCATCCGCACCACCTTCGAGCGCCACGCGATGCTCGGCGAGAACCCGGTGCTCCTGACGAGCCCGCTTGCCCGCCCGTTCGTTCGCTCGATCATCGAACGCTTCCGCCCTGCGACGGCCGTAATGTCGCAGAACGAGATCCATCCGAAGGCCCGCATCAAGACCGTGGGGACGATCTAAGCCATGCGAATGAAGGCCTATACGGCGGCCTCCGCCGAGGAAGCGCTCCGCCAGATCCAGCGGGAACTCGGCGACGATGCGCTCGTCGTGTCGACCGAGACCGACGGGGCCGGCGTGCGCGTCGTCGTGGCCATCGAAAGCGGGCCCGAACTGCCCGAGCCGGCCTTCGCCCCGCAGCTCGTCGCCGACGCGGACGACGAGGACTTCGTGCCCCCCGACATCGGCCCGCGGTTCGGGCGCGGCGCGCCGCCGCCGGAAGGCGACGCGCTCGCGAAGGTTCTTTCGTTCCACGCCCTGCCCCCGATGCTGGCCGCGCGCCTGGAGGAAGGCGGGCGGCTCGGCCGCCGCGCGCCGAGCGACAGCGTCGGCACGGCCCTCGCCCGGCGCCTCGCCGGCGGTTTCCGCTTCGCCCCGCTGGCCTCGCGCACCGCGGCGACGCCGATCCTCATGGTCGGCCCGCATGCGTCCGGAAAGACACTGGCACTCGCCAAGTTCGCGGCACAGGCCGCACTCGAAGGGACCGCCGTTCGTATCGTCTCGACCGACCGGAATTCGGCCGGCGGCGTGCCGGCGCTGGCCGCCTTCGCGCAGATCCTGGGCGTGCCCTTCGACGTCGCCGAACGGCCCGAAGACGTGCAGCGCTTCGCGTTGGGCAAGTTGCGCGGCACGCTGCTGTTGATCGATACGGCCGCCGCCGATCCGCGCGAGGAAGCACAGATCGCGGCACTCGCGCGCCTCGCCGTCGCCGTGGGCGGCGAACCGGTCCTGACGCTGCCCGCCGGGCTTGATGTCGCCGAAAGCGCCGAGATCGCGGAAGCCTTCTCGCGTGCCGGCTGCACGCGCATCGTGCCCACGCGCATCGACGTGGCGCGGCGCATGGGCGGCCTGCTGGCCGCCGCAGCCGCCGGCACCTATGCCTTTGCCGAGGCGTCCGCCTCGGCCAGTCCTGCCGATCCGCTCGAGCCACTCGACGCCGAGCGTTTCGCCCGCATTCTCGTCGCCGCCGCCGGTCCGCGCGCGGCACGCAACACGGAGGCCGTATCGTGAGCACGATCCACACCCTTCCCTATGCCGAGGCGCACACGCGCTCGGTCGTGGAGACCGGTCAGGACACGCGGCCCGCGACCTCGCTTGGCCTCATCGCCGTCGCCTCCGGCAAGGGCGGCGTGGGCAAGACCTGGTTCTCGATCACGCTGGCCACGGCCCTTGCCCGCCGCGGCCTCAAGACACTGCTGTTCGACGGCGATCTCGGGCTTGCGAATGTCGACATCCAGCTCGGGCTCTTCCCCAAGCGCGATCTCGGCCACTACTTCGCGGGCGCGCACTCGCTGCCCGAGTGCGTGACCGAATATCCCGTCGGCGGGTTCGACATCCTGGCCGGCCGTTCCGGGTCGGGAAATCTCGCGAGCCTCGCCCAGCCGCGCTTCGCGCAGCTCGTGCGCGATCTCTACGAGCTATCTGCCGACTACGAGGCGACGATCGTGGATCTGGGTGCGGGCATCGAGGCGCACACGCGCGGCCTTGCGGCACTGGCGCGCACCTGCGTCGTGGTGACCAACGACGAGCCCACCGCGCTGACCGACGCCTACGCCTTCATCAAGGTTCTGACCAACCATCGCCAGCGCAACGACCTTCGCATCGTCATCAACAGCGCGGGCAACCCCACCCAGGGCCAGCGCATCCACGAGACGCTTACGAAGGCCTGCCGCGAGTTCCTGCGTTTCGAGCCGCCGCTGCTGGGTGTCGTGCGCCGCGACGGGCGCGTGCGCGATTCGATACATGCGCAGACGCCCCTTCCCGTGCGCCACCCCGGCGCGCACGCGGCCGTCGATGTCGAGGCGATCGCCGCACGCCTCGCCGGAAGGGCGTGAGCGGGTCGATCATCCCGCCGGGCGGCGGCGCGGCAAACCCGCCGCCGATCCAGAACTTTGCGCAGGTCGTCGCGCAGGTCACCCAGCTTCCCGCGCAGATCCGCAA
>JAEUKX010000094.1 GCA_016794025.1 Rhodospirillales bacterium
AGCGCAACAAGGGACCCATTCCGCGGGACCGGCTATGGACCTACCGCGGTCCCGGCCATCGCGATCCGGAATGAACAAATGCGTGATTTGGAAAACTGGTCGGAGCGAGAGGATTCGAACCTCCGGCCCCTAGCTCCCGAAGCTAGTGCTCTACCAGGCTGAGCTACGCTCCGACCGATCGGGGCCGTTCGTATAGCCTTCCTGCCCGCGCTTCGCAAGCGGGGCGTCCTTGTGGATGGCATGTGGGTTGCTGTGCGAGCCGGCAGGAGCCCGAAAATGACCGTCCAGCCGCTCGAACAAGCCCGAATTCCAACGGAAATCCGCAATGCGCTGGCCCGGCCCGGCAGGCGCGACCCGGCAGCCTTTGCCGAGCTGCTTGCCACGGCCCGGCGCGAGAGCGGCCTGAAGGCGGACGCAAGCAACCCGAATTCGTCGGCAAGCGGGCTGTTCCAGTTCACCGAACAGACCTGGCTCGATCTGGTGCGCCGCAAGGGTGCCGCGCACGGAATGGGGGCGCTCGCCGGCCAGATCCGGCAGGACCCTGCCACCGGCCGCCTCGAGGTGGCGAGCGCCGAAGCGCGCCAGAAGATCCTGGCGTTGCGCAAGGACCCGAAGGCCGCCGCCGCGATGGCGCACGAGCTTGCGCAGCAGAACCGCAAGTCGCTGGCCACGGCGCTGGGCCGCGAGCCGACCTACCAGGAAGTCTACGCGGCGCATTTCCTTGGCGCGCGCGGCGCCGTGCGCCTCATCCGCGCGGCCGAGGAGTCGCCCGAGACGCCGTCGAACCGGCTGATGCCGGTTGCCGCGAAAGCCAACAGGGCCGTGTTCCGCGACGCGCAGGCCGGCCGCTTCCGAACGGCGGGCGAGCTTGCGCGCCATCTCGAGGTGGCCGATGCCGACCGGCGGGCGCCGCGCGCCACCGCGTCGGGTGCCGACTATCTCGACGGGCTTGCGCCCGCGCGCGGCAGGATGCCGGTCCGCGCCACACTCGTCGAAGCGCAGCTCGCGGCGTCGGCCGAAGGCTGAGCTAGTAGGCGCGCTCGATCGCGAAATCGACGAGGTCGGCCAGCGCGCGTTTCTCCGGGCCATCCGGAAAGATGCCCAGCGCGTCGCGCGCGATGCGCCCGTAGTGGCGCGCGCGCTCGCGCGAATCGTCAAGCGCGCGGTGCTTCCGCATCAGGTCGATCGCGTGCTCGAGATCGCCGTCCTTCTGGTCGAGTTCCTCGAGCGTGCGCCGCCAGAAGGCGCGCTCCGCCTCGTCCCCGCGCAGGAACGAGAGAACGACGGGCAACGTGATCTTGCCGTCGCGGAAATCGTCGCCGACGTTCTTGCCCATCTCGGCCGCCGTGGCGGCGTAGTCGAGCACGTCGTCGGCCAGCTGGAAGGCGATGCCGAGATTGAGCCCGTAGGTCTCGAGCGCGTCCTCCTCGGCCTTCGGGCGATCGGCCACGGCTGCCCCCACGCGGCAGGCGGCCGCGAAAAGGGCCGCGGTCTTGGCGCGGATGACCTCGAGATAGGCCTGTTCGGACGTCTCGGTGTCGTTCGCGGTGGTGAGCTGCAGCACCTCGCCCTCGGCAATCACGGCCGAAGCATTGGACAGGATCGCGAGCACGGCGAGCGAACCGTCCTCGACCATCACCTGGAAGGCGCGGCTGAAAAGGAAGTCGCCCACCAGCACGCTGGCCTTGTTGCCCCAGACGGCATTCGCGGTGGCAAGGCCGCGGCGCAGATCGCTTTCGTCCACGACATCGTCATGGAGCAGCGTGGCGGTGTGGATGAACTCGACGCACGCCGCAAGCTTGATGTGGCGCGTGCCGCGATAGCCGCACATGCGCGCGGCCGCGAGCGTCAGCATCGGCCGCATGCGCTTGCCGCCGGCCGCCACGATATGGCTGGCGAGCTGCGGAATCAGGTCGACCGAGGAATGCATGCGCTGGACGATCGTCTCGTTGACGGCCTTCACGTCGTCGCCCACGAGCGCCACCAGCGTCTGGAGCGCGTTCTTCGGCCCGCGCGACCCGCGTCCCCGCCCGTCCTCGAGATTGACGATCACCGCCACCGGCAAACTCCCTTTTCCAGCCGCGACTTGACCTCGCACGCAGCCGGGCCGAGCATAGTCCGCAAGCGGCAGGAATCAAGCGCCGCGACCCGACCGCGAGCCCGGAGGCGAATGCGCGAGATCCTGCGGACAAACGATGCCGTACTCCTGTCGTTCGTGGAGGCGCTGCTCGCGGACGCGCGCATCCCCTTCGACGTGCTCGACCGCCATTCGGCATCGGTCGACGGTTCCATCCTGGCCGTGGCGCGGCGCATCGTCGTCGACGATGCCGACGCGCCGGCCGCACTCGAGCTTGTCGAAGGCGCGCGCGCGCCGGACGCGCAATGAGCACGGCCACCGCGGAAGGCACGCTGCTGGGCGGGCGCGTGCGCTTCACGCAGCGCGAAAGCGGCTACCGCTCCGCGATCGACCCGATCCTTCTTGCCGCCGCCTGCCCGGAAGGCGCGCGCACGGCGCTCGATCTGGGCTGCGGGGCGGGCGCCGCAAGCCTCGCGCTGATGGCGCGCCTGCCCGAAATCCGCGTGACGGGCGTCGAGATCGACGAGGGCCTGGCCGAACTCGCGGCGGCAAATGCGGCCGCGAACGGCTGGCAGGCGCGCTTCACGGCCCACGCGGGCGATGCCGCCGCCTATGCGGGCCGCGACCACGATCTTGTCTTGTGCAATCCCCCCTATCTCGACGCCGCGCGCGCCGACCCTTCGCCCGATCCCGCCCGCGCGCGTGCCGATGTCGAGGGCGAACTGCCGCTTGCCGGCTGGATCGACGCGGCTCTGACGGCGCTGGCACCGCGCGGCACGCTCGTGTTCGTGCAGCGCGCGGACCGGCTTGCCGACCTGCTCGCCGGTCTCGACGCGCGCGCCGGCGCGATCGTCGTCTTCCCGCTGTGGCCGCGTGCGGGCGAACCGGCAAGGCGCATCCTCGTGCGCGCGCGCAAGGGCGTGCGCACGCCGCTGGCGATCGCGGCCGGACTCGTCCTGCACGAGACGGGCGGCGGCTACACGCGCGCGGCCGAGGCAATTCTTCGCGACGGCGCGCCGCTGGGACTGATATAGGAAACGTCGGATGGGATTCTCGTTCGCAAAGCTGCTGCTGCTCCTGATCGTCGTCGGCGCCGTGTGGTTCGGCTGGCGCTGGCTGCGAATCCGCGAGATGGAGCAGAAGATCGCGATGGAGCGCATGCGCCAGGGCGGCAGCGCCAAGGCAGCACTCAAGGCCGAGGCGGAGACGATGGCGCCCTGCCGCGTGTGCAAGGCCTTCATCAGCCCCGGCAGCGCGCCCTGCGAGCGGCCCGATTGCCCGCAGCGCCGCTGAACGCGGCCGCAAATCATCGGGCGACAATAGGCGACAACAGGTGACGAAACAGGCGACAACAGGTTACCGGAATTTTTGTATCTATTTGTTTTAAATGTGAAAATCCGGATAACTGGCGACGTCTCCCCGGTTTTTCCAATCGATTTTGTAGTTCCAACCTGCAAGAAAAAAACTCCTTTCATCAGATAAATATCCTAGCCGGTCATCCGGGAAAATACAACCCTTAATAATTGCGGCTCTCAGACGGGCGTCGGATTGGCGGGGTCGCGCGGCAACGGCAGCGTCAGGGTGGCGAGAACGCCGCCGTCGGGGCGGTTGGCGAGCTTCACGTCCCCGCCATGCGCGCGCGCCAGCGTGCGCGCGATGGCAAGGCCCAAGCCGGTGCCGCCGGTCTCGCGGCTGCGGCTGGTCTCGATGCGGTGAAACGGCCGGAACACCGATTCCAGCTGGGCCGCCGGAATGCCGGGCCCGCGGTCGGCAACGGATACGACCGCTTCGCCGCCCTGCACGGCGAGCGAGACCTCGGCGCTGCCCGCGTATTTGAGCGCGTTGTCGACGAGGTTCTCGACGATCCGGCGCACCGCCGCCCCGCTGGCGGCAAGCACGACACGTTCGCTCCCGGCCATGCGCACGTCCTGGAGCGCATCGATGCGCCCGTCCACGATCGTGTCGAGAAGGCTTGCCAGGTCGATGCGGTCGCGCCGTGCCGCGCCCGATTCCACGCGCGCAAAGTCGAGCGTCTCGACCACGATCGCCTCGAGCGCGTCGAGATCGCGCTTGAGGGCATCGCGCAGCGCTTCATCGCCCACGCGCTCCACGCGCATGCGCATGCGCGTGAGCGGCGTGCGCAGGTCGTGGCTGATGGCCGCCAGCATGGTCGTGCGGTCATGGACGAAGCGCAGCACGCGCTCGCGCATTGCCGCGAAGGCGCCCGCAATCGCCTCGATCTCGCGCGCCCCGCCAACGTCGAGCGGCACGGCCTCCCCGCCCCGACCGAAGCTCTCCGCCGCCTGCGCGATCGTGGCGAGCGGCGCGGACAGGCGGCGCACGGCCCAAAGCGCCGCGATCACCGCCGCTGCGAGGAAAAGAACGAGCCACGTCACCGCCAGCTTCAGCTCCGGCCCCAGACGGTCGGGATGGTGCGGCTGGATGCGAAGCCACGCGCCGTCGGCAAGTTCGAAGTCGGCCACGAAGAACCGCACCGGGCGAAGCCCGTCGGCGTCGGCACGCCCCGGCACAGGGCCGGGCACGACGGGTACCGGCGGCGGCGGTCCGAAGGGCGCCGCACCTGGCGGCGGCGGATCGAGCGAGAGATGCAGCGTGCGGATGCCTGATCCGGCAGCCGCCCGCAATTCAGCCTCCAGACGCCGTGCGCGCGCCTCGGCGCGCCCGCCAGCCACGGATGGCGGTACGCCGGGCATCAGTGCGAACTCGAACCAGCGTGCTTCCGCCTGACCGTCGAGCCAGGCGCGCCGCTCCGCCGCGGGCTCAGCGCCTGCGCCGACGGCAAGGGCCGCAAGGCGTTGCGACAGCCAGTCGGGATCGAAGATCGGCGGCGGCGGCGGCCGCGTCAGCACGAGGATGGCGACCGAACAGGCCTGCACCACGGCCAGCAGCGCCACCGTCGCCAGCGCGATCTGGGTGCCGAGCGAGCGCGGCAGCAGGCGGCGGAACGCGCCGCCGGTCACGGGCTCGCGTACTCCGGCGCTACGGGAACGGCAAAGACGTAGCCGCTGTTGCGCACCGTGCGGATGATCCGCGGGTCTTCCGGCGCGGACTCGATCTTCTTGCGCAGGCGGCTGATCGAGACGTCGATCGACCGGTCGAAGGGCGAACTCGTCCGGCCGCGAACGAGATCGAGAAGCTGGTCGCGCGACACGACGCTTGGGGCGCGTTCGGCCAGCACAACGAGCATGTCGAACTCCGTCCCCGTCAGGCTGACGAGCGCGCCATCCGGGGCGCGCAGCTCTCGGCGCGCCATCTCGATCACCCAGCCATCGAACGTCATGCGCGACAGGCGCGCGCGCGCGGGCGCCGGCGTCTCGCCCGCCTCGCGCGAGCGCCGGAGCAGCGCACGGACGCGCGCGACCAGTTCGCGCGGACCGAACGGCTTCGCCACGTAGTCGTCGGCCCCCAATTCGAGCCCCACCACGCGGTCCGTCTCCTCGCCGCGCGCGGTCAGCATGATGATCGGCAGGTTCGACTCCCGCCGGATGCGCCGGCAAAGCTCGAGCCCGTCCTCGCCCGGCAGCATCACGTCGAGGATCGCAATGTCGAATTTCGCCGCGGCGAAGGCGCGCGCCATCGCGGCCCCGTCGGCCACCGCCGTCACGCGGAACCCGCGTTCGTCGAAAAGCTCCATCATCAGACGGCGGATGTCGCGGTCGTCGTCGACGATGAGGATGTGCGGTCTGTCTTCCATGGCGCGCATGTTCGGCCCCGTGCGGGCGCCCTGTCATCGGACGGCGCGTAACGAAACGTAACGCAGACAGGCCGCCGCCGGGAAGGACGGCGGCGGCCCGCGCGTCGGGCGGATGCCTCAGGCCGTGAAGGCCGAAAGCATCTGCTGCAGGAGAACGCCGGCCGCGTCCTGCTGCCGGTCACCCGAGGCACCGCCCCACGCCGCGACCTGGCCGTAGGCCTGCGCGCCGGACGAGGGCGGCGGCGGTGGCGGCCCGAAGCCGAAGCCGTCCCCGCCGACATCCTGGCCCGCGAGCAGCGTGCCGGTCATCTGCGAGGAGAGCTTCTGGCCGAAGGCCTCGAACTCCGCCTTCGACACGCTGCCGTCCCCGTCGCCGTCGATCTGCGCGAACAGGTCGGTCAGCGAGGTCGACGAGCCAGAAGAGGAAGCCGCGGAATCCTGCGCGCCTTCGGCACGCCGGTGGTGGTGTGCGCGGCGCATGCCCTTTGCAAGCTCGGCCTCGCTCACGCTGCCGTCGCCGTCCTTGTCGAGCCTGGCGAACAGCTCGTCCGCCTTCGAGGCGTCGAGGCCCTTGGCCTTGAGGCCGGTCTCGAATTCCGACTTGTCGATCCCGCCGCTCCCGTCGGCGTCGATCTTCTGGAACAGCTGCTGGCGCCATTGCGAGAGGGCGGAGGCGGAACTCCCGCCCGCCGAACCGGTCAGACTGACACTCATCTATCGTCTCCTTTGAAAATCGCGTTTCTTTCGATCGCGGGGAAATTCCCGCACCCTTCGCAAGGCACGCGCAGTGCCACGTATCGGCACGTAACGGTCCGCACGGCGCCAACGGGTTAGCCGTGAAGGCGCGCGGACTTCGAAACGGACCGTTACGTTCCGTTACGTTTCCGGCAGAAGATTCCCGCGCGACCCGGCAGCAAGTGCCGCGGTAACCGCGGGGCGGCGGATACAATTTGTTTCATTCCGGGAACGGCGCCGCAGGCCGCGCACATGCGATCATGACAACACTCGAAATTTCTCCGCCCGCGAGACTTCCGCAGATGACGTCTGCCATCGGTTCTGCCAACGCGCTCACGACCTGGTACTCGCTGGCGAAGACGAGCGAGGACACGCGCGTTGCGGCGTTCGTGAAGAACAACAGGCAGGTGGCCGCGGCGACAACGCAGTTCGAATCGGCGGCCGGCCGGCTCAAATCCACGGACGAATTGTTCTCGCCGCAGAACTACAGGCTGCTGAAATACGTGCTGACGGCCTACGGACTTGAGTCCGAGATCTCGAACGTCGGCAAGCTGAAGCAGGTCGTCAATTCCGACCTGACCGACACGAACTCGCTCGCCAACCGGATGAGCGATCCGCGCTTCCTCAAGCTCGCTCAGACCCTCAACTTCAAGGGCGGGGGGCTTGCCAACATCCAGAACGCGTCGATCCAGGCCGGCATCACGGCCCGCTACAACCAGGCCGCCTACGAGATCGATCTCGGCGACCGGAACCCTGCCGTCCGGCAGGCGCAGTATTTCAAGAACAACATCGGCGCCATCGGCGACATCTACGACGTGCTGGGCGACAACACGCTGCGCGCCGTGGTGTCGACCACCGGCAACATCCCGCTCGAGGTCGCCGTGCAGGATCTCGGCACGCAGGCGCAGGTCTTCTCGCGGCAGTTCGACGTGTCGAAGGCCAAGGACGCGACCTACGTGAACCGCTTCATCCAGCGCTTTCTCGCCAATGCCGACCTGAAGGCGAACGATTCCGGGGCCGCCGATCCGACGGTGCAGCTGCTCCAGGCGGCCGCATCGGGTACCGGCTTCGATCTTTCCGCGGTCTCGAACATCAACCTCCTCATCTGAAGGCGACGGATTCCGGGGCGGGCGGGCTATCATCGCTCCCGAAGGAGCCGCCGATGCCCCGCCTTGTCGCCAGTGCCCCCGTCCTTCTCGTGCGCAGCTTTCCGGCCGCACTGGCCTACTGGCGCGACGCGGCCGGGTTCGCGAATGTCCGCGCATGGGGCGAGCCGCCGGGCTTCGCGATCCTCGAGCGCGACGGTCTCCACCTGATGCTGAAGGCCGTTCCGGAGGGAACGGATGTCGTGCCGCACGGCCGCCTGCAGCCGGGCATGTGGGATGCCTATTTCTGGATCGACGATGCCGACGCGCTCCACGCCGATCTGGCCGCGCGCGGCGCCATGATCGCCTATCCCCCGTGCGACCAGTTCTACGGCTGCCGCGAATTCGCGCTCCTCGATCCCGACGGGCACGAAGTCGGCTTCGGGCAGGCCGTCGGCCGCTAGGCCTTGGCCGCCGCCGGCCGCGTGGCGACGTAGAGGCCCGCGAACAGCAGCGCCAGAGAGACCGCGTGGAAGACATGCGGCCGCTCGCCCAGCCATGCAATCGACATCAGGCTCGCGAAGACGGGGATGAGGTTGAGGAAGAGGCCCGCGGTCGCGGCCCCCAGCAACTGGACGGCGCGGTTATAGAAGAAGAACGAGGCGATCGACGGCAGCGTGCCGACATAGGCGAGCGCGAGCAGGATGCGGGGGCTCGCCTCGAAGCCGCGGCCCTCGACCGCGACTTCCCAGCCGTAGAACGGCAGCAGCGCCAGCGTGCCGATGACGACCTGAACGTAGAGGAGTCCGATGGGCGACAGTTCGGCCGGACGGCGGCGCAGCAGCAGGCTGAAGACCGCCCAGCAGAAGCAGGCGAGCACGATGAGGAGGTCGCCGCGGTTGAATTCGAGCGCCATGAGAGCCGCGGGATCGCCGTGCGAAATGAGCGTCATCACGCCGACGAAGGAAAGGAACATGCCGGCGATCTGCAGGCCGCGCAGCTTCTCGCCCAGCACGAGGCGGGCAAGCGCCATGATCATCACCGGGGCGGAGGAATAGATCACGGTCGTGTTGATCGCCGTCGTGTGGACGAGTCCGAAATAGACGATGGTGTTGTAGGCCCCGATCCCGACGATCCCCTGCGCGACGAGCCATTTCCAGTCGCGCCGGACCGCCGGCCAGGCCCGGCGCACGTCGCCCAGCCCCAGCGGCGTGAGGATCGCCAGCGCGATCGCCCATCGCCAGAACGAGATGGCGATCGGCGATATGTCGTGGATCGTCGCACGGCCGACGACGGCATTGCCGCCCCAGAACGCGGTGCCGAACACGAGCAGCAGGACGGGCATCGAATAGAAGCGGGCGAACATGGTGATATCCCTGAAGACGGCGGGATATGCCCCGATTTGGCGAGGTCGTCTACGCCCTACGAAAGTATTCAGGCGCGGGGTCGGGGAACCGGGCGGACCTTGTCGGTCGACCCTGCCGGGCGCATGCTTGCCCCGAGGAGGCCCGCCCAACGGGCCCCGGTTTCCACCGCCAGCGCCGGAGGCACTTCCATGTATCGCCGCGAATTCCTTGCCCGCGTCACGGCCGGCTCGGCCGCGCTCCTCTGCGGTTTCGGCAAGCCGGCCGCAGCGAACGTCCCGGCCGGCTACAAGGTCACCTATTTCGATGTGCGCCCGCCGGGCGGCAAGGCAGGCTCGCGCGACGTGACGGCTGCGGGCGACGGCACCTTCTGGTTCTGCGGCCAGCGCAACGGCACGCTGGGCCGGCTCGATCCGGCGACCGGCCGGGTGCGCGTGGTGGAACTCGGCAGCGGTTCGGCGCCGCATGGCGTCGTGCGCGGGCCCGACGGCGCGGCCTGGGTGACGGATGGCGGGCTCAACGCCATCGTGCGTGTCGATCCGGTCTCGCACGCGCTCAAGGCGTGGAAGCTGCCCGAGCGCGTGCGCTACGCGAACCTCAACACCGCCGTGTTCGATCCGGCCGGCCGGCTGTGGTTCACCGGGCAGAGCGGCATCTATGGCCGCTTCGCGCCCGCGAGCGAGAAGATGGACGTGTGGGATGCGCCGCGCGGCGCCGGCCCCTACGGCATCACCCGCACGCCGCAGGGCACCATCTGGTACGTGTCGCTGGCGGGCAACCATCTTGCGCAGATCGAGGATCTCGACAGCGGGCGCGTGCGCGTCGTCGAGCCGCCGACCGCCGGCCAGGGCGCGCGGCGCGTCTGGAGCGACCGGGCCGGCCGGCTGTGGATCAGCGAATGGAACAGCGGCAACGTCTCCATGCACGATCCGCGCGATGCGACGTGGAAGGTCTGGCGCCTGCCGGGTGAGCGGCCGCGCGCCTATTCGGTGTGGGTCGACCCGTCCGACAAGGTGTGGCTCACCGATTTCGCGACCAACGCGATCGTGCGCTTCGATCCGGGCACGGAGAAGTTCACGGCCTTCCCTTCCGACAGGTTCGGCGCCAACGTGCGCCAGATGGACGGCATCGACGGGCAGGCCTGGGGCGGCGAAAGCGGCAACGACCGGCTGGTGCGCATCGAGTACGGGGTATGAAGGCGGCGGCACCCGCGCTCGCCCTTTTCCTCATCCTCGCCGGCCATGGCCCCGCCGCCGCGGCCGATGCCGCATCGCTCTATGCGGCGCGGTGCGGCACGTGCCACGCGCTCGACCCGGCGGCGCCCGAAAAGCCCGGCCCCAACCTTGCGGGGCTCGTGGGGCGGCCGGTCGCCGCCGATCCGCGTTTCGACTATTCGCCGGCGCTGCGCGCCGCGCGCGGCAAGGCGCCGGCCTGGAACGAAACGCGGCTGGCCGAATTTCTTGCCGATCCCGAGGAGATGTTCCCCGGCCTGTGGATGGGCGCCAACGGCATGCGCGATCCGGGCGAGCGCGCCGAGATCGTGAAGTTCCTGGCGGGCCGGCGCTAGCGCACGCGCCCGCGTGCCGCAACCGGCCATACGCCGACGAGGCGCCCGCCGGAGACGACGTAGTAATCGTCGTGCAGGTTGATCGTCGTATCGCCGTGGCCGGGGATGATCTGGACCTTGTCGCCCAGCCTGGGGCGCGGAGCCGCTTCGGCGCCCGTGCAGCGCAGCCGGCCGTGCTCGTCGCCCGCGAAACCGAACGTCCAGCCCGGCAGACCCTGCAGTTCGGGTTCGCCGCCGTCGACCGACAGCGCCTTGTAGCCGGCATCGACCACGCAGTGATTCTCGCCCGCCACGCTGACGACGCTCGCCAGCATGGTCAGCGCGTGCTCGAACGTGCGCAGCGGGCCGCCGTCCTCGCCCTTCGCGTCGCGGTATTCGCGGTCCATGAAGATGTAGCTGCCGCACTGCCACTCGGTATAGCCGGCCGCCGCGGTCTGGAACGGATACGTGCCCGTGCCGGCACCCGACACGATGCGGCAGGCGAGCTTGGCTTCCGCGAAGGCGGTCCGGAAGCCCTGCAGGCGCGCGTTGGCGGCATCCGAAGCCGCGCGGCGGGCTTCCCAGCCTTCGGTGTGCTGGATCGAGCCGTGATAGGCCTGCAGCCCGTCGAAATGCAGGCCGTCGGTGTGCGCGACGATCTTGCCAAGCTCCGCCGCCGCGCGCGGATCGGCAAGGCCGGTGCGCGCATGGCCGAGATCGCAGTCGACAAGCACGCCGATCGTGACACCCGCCGAACGCGCGGCCTTGCCCAGCCACGCGACCGCCTCGGCATTGTCGGCAACCGTGCGGATCTGCACGAGGCGCGCGAGACCCGCAAGGCGCGCAAGCTTGATGCGGCCGACGATCTCGTTCGTCACGAGGATGTCGGTGACGCCGCCGGCGACCATCACCTCGGCCTCGCCGACCTTCTGGCAGCAGATGCCGACGGCACCCGCGGCGATCTGCCGGCGCGCGAAGTTCGGCGATTTGTGTGTCTTGGCGTGCGGGCGCAGCGCGACCCCGGCCGCGCGCGCGATCCCGGCCATCCGCTCGATGTTGCGCTGGACGGCGTCGATATCGACGACAAGAACGGGCGTATCGAACTCCGCCAGTTCGGTACCCGGCAACGGCTGGACCATGGATCTCCCCGATTCCCCGACGGCCGAAGTCTGCCCCCGCGCGCCCGGCGTTGCCAAGCGGGCGTTGATTCCCCTTCGCGCCTTTGTCACATTGCCGGACACGCATCCCCCCGGCCACGGAGCCCGAAGAACGATGAAAAACGCAGCGCTTGCAGCCCTTCTCGCCGCCGGCCTCGCGGCCCCGGCGATGGCCCAGAACGCACCGGCCGTCACCTTCGATGTCGGCGGCAAGTTCGACCGCTCCTTCAACCAGGCCGCCTATGACGGGGCGGAGAAGTTCAAGAAGGAAACCGGCGTCCAGTACGCCGAATTCGAGGTGCGCAACGCGGCCGAGCGCGAGCAGTCGATCCGCAACCTTGCCCGGCGCGGCGCGTCGGTCGTCGTGGCGGTGGGCTTCAACAACCGCAGCGCCGTCGAGACGGTGGCGCGCGAATTCCCCAACGTGAAGTTCACGATCATCGACAGCGTCGTGGAACTGCCCAACGTCCAGTCGGTCGTCTTCCGCGAGCACGAGGGCTCGTTCCTCGTGGGCATGCTCGCCGCGATGGCCAGCAAGTCGGGCAAGGTCGGCTTCGTGGGCGGCATGGACATCCCGCTCATCCGCAAGTTCTACAAGGGCTACGAGGAAGGCGCCAAATACGCGAACCCGAAGGCCGACGTGCTGATGAACATGACCGGCACGACGCCTGCCGCCTTCAACGATCCCACGCGCGGCGCCGAACTGGCGCGCGGCCAGTTCGACCGCGGCGCAGATGTCGTCTATGCGGCGGCCGGCGCCACGGGGCTCGGCGTCTACCAGGCGGCGAAGGACGCGCGCAAGCTCGCCATCGGCGTCGACAGCAACCAGAACCACCTGCATCCGGGCACGATGCTGTCTTCGATGATCAAGCGCGTCGATGTGGCCGTCTACAACGCCATGATCGGCGCGCGCAAAGGCACCTGGCAGGCCGGCGTCACCGTCCTGGGTCTCAAGGAAGAGGGCGTGGGCTGGGCGATCGACGAGTTCAACCGCAAGCTCGTCACGCCCGAGATGGAAAAGAAGGTCAACGAGGCGCGCGAGGCGATCATCGCGGGCAAGATCAAGGTGACCGACGTCACGGCGCCGCGCTGACGGGCCACGTATGGAAGGCGTGGCGGCCCTCGCCCTTTCGGGCGTCGACAAGCGCTTCGGGGCCGTCCACGCCAACCGCGCGATCGACCTTTCGGTGGCGCCGGGCTCCATCCACGGCATCGTGGGCGAGAACGGGGCCGGCAAGTCGACGCTGATGGGCGTCGTCTACGGCTATTACCGGCCCGATGCCGGTTCGATCCGCGTCGACGGGACGCCCGTCGACATCGCCAGCCCCCAGGATGCCATCCGGGCCGGCATCGGCATGGTCCACCAGCACTTCATGCTGGTCGAGACGTTCACGGTCCTCGAGAACATCCTGCTGGGCGCGGAGGGCGGCGCACTTCTCGCGCGCGGCGAGATCGAGGCGCGCGAGGGTCTTGCCCGGCTCATGGCGGAATACGCGCTCGACGTCGATCTCGACGCGCGCGTGGCCGACCTCGACGTGGGCGCCCAGCAGCGCGTCGAGATCCTCAAGGCGCTGTGGCGGGGAGCGCGCATCCTGATCCTCGACGAGCCCACCGCCGTGCTGACGCCGCAGGAGACCGACCGGCTCTTCGCGCTCCTGGCCAAATGGCGCGCGCAGGGCCGCACGGTGGTGCTGATCACCCACAAGCTGCGCGAGATCCTCGCGATCACCGACCGCGTGACGGTCATGCGCCGCGGCGCGGTCGTCGCAACGCTCGAGACCGCGCGCACCTCGCAGGACGAGCTTGCCGAGCTGATGGTCGGCCGCCGCGTCCTGCTGCGCGTGGACAAGCGCGCCGCCGTGCCGGGCGCCGAGATCCTGCGCGCGGAGAACCTCCGCCATGTCGACGTACGCGGCGTCGAACGGCTGCGCGGCGTCTCCTTCGCGGTGCATGCGGGCGAGATCGTCGGCATCGCCGGCGTTTCCGGCAACGGGCAGAGCGAACTTGTCGAGACGCTGGCGGGGCTGAAGCCCCTCGCGGGCGGGACCATCGTCTACAAGGGCGCGCGGCTCGGCCCGCCGGGAACGGCGGATGCCGCGCGCGCGGTGCGCCACGCGCACATCGCGCATGTTCCGGAAGACCGGCTGCGCATGGGGCTCATCGCGTCGTTTGCCGCACGCGAGAGCGCGATCCTCGGCTATCACGAGGACGGCGAGCTGGGGCCGGGCCCCTTCCTCGATCCCGACGCCACCCGCCGGCGAACGGCCCGGCTTATGGCGGCGTTCGACGTGCGTCCGCCCCTGCCCGACCTGCGGTCGGGCAGCTTCAGCGGCGGCAACCAGCAGAAGATCGTGCTTGGCCGCGAGATCGACCGCGACCCCGACCTGCTGATCGTGGGTCAGCCCACGCGCGGGGTGGATATCGGCGCCATCGAGTTCATCCACCGCCGGCTGGTGGCGCTGCGCGACGCCGGCAAGGCGATCCTGCTGGTGAGCTGCGAACTCGACGAGATCCTGTCGCTCGCCGACCGCATCCTCGTGATGTTCGACGGGCGCATCGCAGGCGAATTGCCGCGCGCGGGCGCCGACGAGAAGCACCTCGGCCTGCTGATGGCCGGATCGGCCGCGGCATGACGGGCGACCTGCCGCGCTGGGTCGATTTGGGCCTGCTGCCGCTCGCCAACCTCGCGGCGGCACTGCTCATCTCCTCGCTCGTCGTGCTGGCGATCGGCATCGACCCGCGCGCGGCACTCGCCATCCTCGTGCACGGCGCAGTCGGCTATCCGGAAGCATGGGGTTACACGCTCTACTACGCCACCAACTTCGTCTTCACCGGCCTTGCGGTCGCGGTGGCGTTCCATGCGGGCCTGTTCAACATCGGCGGCGAAGGCCAGGCCTATGTCGCGGGGCTGGGGGCCACGCTCGTCTGCCTCGGGCTCGACGCACTGCCGGGCTTCGTTGTCGTGCCGCTCGCGATCCTCGCCGCCGCCGCCTTCGGCGCCGCGTGGGGCGCCATACCGGGCTGGCTTCAGGCGCGGCGCGGCAGCCATGTCGTGATCACGACGATCATGTTCAATTTCCTCGCCGCCGCCCTGATGACGTACCTGCTCTCCAACGTGCTGCTCGATCCGACCTACGGCTCGCCCGAGACGCGCCGGTTCGCGCCGCACGCGACGATGTGGACCTTCTCCGAGCTTGCCGCGCGTCTGGGCTTCCAGGCGCCGCGCTCGCCGCTCAACGCCGCGACACTGCTGGCACTCGCCGCTGCAGCCTTCGTTTGGGTCTATGTCTGGCGCACGCGGGCCGGCTATGCGTTGCGCACCGTGGGTGCGAGCGAACAGGCCGCCCGCTATGCCGGCATCGATCCCGCGCGCACGGTCATCGTCGCGATGGCGATTTCGGGCGCGCTGGCGGGGCTGATGCCCGTCAACGAGGTGATGGGTTCCCAGCAGCGCATGGTGCTGGCGTTCACGGGCGGCTACGGCTTCGTGGGCATCGCGGTGGCGCTGATGGGCCGCAACCACCCGGTCGGCGTCTGCCTCGCGGCCCTGCTGTTCGGCGCGCTGTATCAGGGCGGCAGCGACCTCGCCTTCGAGATCAGCACGATCAACCGCGACCTCGTGATCGTCATCCAGGGCCTCGTGATCCTGTTCTGCGGCGCGCTGGAGAACATGTTCCGCCCGGCGCTGGCGGCCTTCTTCTCGCGTGCGAAGGCGCCGGCATGATGGACGACGCGCTCGCGCAGGCGGTCTCGCTCCTCGCCTCGACGCTGCGGCTGGCCGTGCCCCTCGTGCTCGCGGCACTCGCGGGCCTGTTCGCGGAACGCTCGGGCGTGGTCGATATCGGGCTCGAAGGAAAGATGCTTGCCGCCGCCTTCGCGTCGGCGGCGGTCGCGCATGTCTCGGGCTCGCCCTGGATGGGCCTGACGGCGGCGGTCGCGGTCTCGTGCGCGCTGGCGGGCGTGCATGCCTATGCCTGCGTCACCCAGCGCGGCAACCAGGTCGTCGCGGGCATGGCGATCAACGTGCTGGCGGCGGGCACGACCGTCGTTCTCGCCTATGCGTGGTTCAACGAGGGCGGAAACACGCCCGCCCTGCCTGATCCCGCGCGGTTCCGGGCGATCGAACTGCCGCTTGCGGCGGCCCTTTCGGGCGTGCCGGTGCTGGGGCGGATCTATGCGGGCGTCGTTTCGGGGCACAACATCCTCGTCTACGCGGCGGCAATGCTCGTCCCACTGGTGTCGTTCGTCGTCTTCCGCACGCGCTTCGGCCTGCGCCTGCGTGCGGTCGGCGAAAATCCGCACGCGGTCGACACGGCCGGCATTTCGGTCTCCTGGCTGCGCTATCGCGCGATGTTCGCCTGCGGCGCGCTGTGCGGGATCGCAGGTGCGTACCTTTCGACCGCGCAAGGGGCCGCCTTCCAGCGCGAGATGACTGCCGGCCGCGGGTTCCTCGCGCTCGCGGCACTCATCTTCGGGAAGTGGATGCCCGTGCCCGCCGTCCTTGCCTGCCTGCTGTTCGCCTTTGCCGACGCGCTGCAGGGCCGGCTGCAGGGCGTGGAACTGCCCGGCATCGGCGTGGTACCCGTGCAGGCGATCCAGGCGATGCCCTACCTGCTGACGGTATTGCTGCTTGCCGGCTTCGTCGGCCGGGCCGTGGCGCCGAAGGCGAGCGGCGTGCCCTATGCCAAGGAGAAGTAAGCGTGACGAGCCCGCTTGAGACGGCCGCCTATCTCAAGGGACGGCTCGGCCCCCGCCAGCCGAAAGTCGGTCTGGTGCTGGGATCGGGCCTGGGACCGCTCGCCGACCTCGTCGAGGATGCCTGCGCGGTCCCGTTCGCGGAAATCGCGGGGTTCCGCATGGCGAGCGTCGCGGGTCACGCGGGCCGGCTCGTCGCCGGGCGCCTTGGCGGCGTCGACGTCGCCTGCCTGCAGGGCCGCGTGCATGCCTATGAAGGTGCAAGCGCGGAGGAAATCCGCCATCCGGTGCGCACGCTCAAGGCGCTGGGCTGCGACAGGCTGATCCTGACCAATGCCGCCGGCAGCCTTGACCCTGCGCACGACGAAGGCACGCTCGTGGCGATCCGCGACCACATCAACTGGGCCGGCATCAGCCCGCTTGCGGGGCCCAACGACGAGGACTGGGGGCCGCGCTTCTTCCCCATGACCGACGCCTACGATCCCGCAATGCGCGCGGCCCTCGCCGCTGCCGCCGCGCGGCAGGGGATCGCGCTGCCGGAGGGCGTCTATGCGTGGTACCCCGGACCGAATTTCGAGACGCCGGCCGAGATCCGCGCGCTGCGCATCCTGGGGGCCGATCTCGTGGGCATGTCGACGGTGCCCGAAGTGCTGGTGGCACGCCATTGCGGCCTGCGCGTCGCGGCAATCAGCGCCGTCACGAACCTTGCGGCAGGCATGCGGCCGGGCCAGCATCTGAGCCACGACCACACACAGGCCGTGGCCGCGCGCATCGGCAGGGCGATGTCCGCCCTGCTCGTTGCCGCCCTGCCGGAGATCGCCGCCGCATGACCGATATCGATGTCGCCCGCCGTGCGCTGCCGCTGCTCGACCTGACAAGCCTCAACGACGGCGACGACGAAGCCTCGACCGAAACGCTCTGTGCACGCGCGCAAACGCCGCGCGGACCGGTCGCGGCGGTCTGCCTGTGGCCGAAGTTCGTGAAGCAGGCGAAGAAGGCGCTGGCCGAAACGAAGGTGCGCGTCGCGACCGTTGTGAATTTCCCGACGGGCAGCGAACCGCGCCCCGAGGTGCTGGCCGCCGTGCGCCGCGCGATCGGCGACGGTGCGGACGAGATCGATCTTGTCTTCCCTTATGTCGAATGGCTGCGTGGCGAGAAAGTGAAAGCGGCGACCACGGTGGCGGCCGCCAAGGCGATCTGCGGGCCGAAGATCCCCCTGAAGGTGATCCTCGAAAGCGGCCATTTCACGGACATGGCGAAGCTTATGGGCGCGTGCGCCGAGGTGATCGACGCGGGCGGCGACATGCTGAAGACCTCGACCGGCAAGATCGAAGCCGGCGCCTCGCCCGAGGCCGCGCGCGTGCTGCTCGAGGCTTCGCGCAAGGCCAACCGCGAGATCGGCGTCAAGATTTCGGGCGGCGTGCGCACGGTCGCGGACGCCCGCCTCTATTTGTCGCTGGCCGACAGCATCCGCGGCGCGAGCTGGGTGCGGCCGGAGACGTTCCGCTTCGGCGCTTCGGGCCTGCTCGATGCGTTGCTGGCCGCACTCGGTGCCGGTCCGGTTGCCGGGGAGCCCGCAAAGGGCTACTGAAATGACACCATGCTGCCGCAGGAACTGATCCGCAGGAAGCGCGACGCAAAGCGCCTGTCCGACGGCGAGATCGCCGCACTCGTGGCCGGCATCGCCGATGGCCACGGCCTTGCCGACGCGCAGGTGGGCGCGCTTGCCATGGCGATGTTCCTCAACGGCCTCGACCATCTGGAATGCGTGGCGCTCACCCGCGCGATGACGGCCTCGGGCGACGTGCTGTCGTGGAAGGAGGACGGCCTGCCCGGCCCCGTCGTCGACAAGCATTCGACCGGCGGCATCGGCGACAAGACAAGCCTGATGCTCGCCCCCTGGGTCGCCGCGTGCGGCGGCTTCGTGCCGATGATCTCGGGCCGCGGGCTGGGGCACACGGGCGGCACGCTCGACAAGCTCGAAAGCATTCCCGGCTACGACGCGACGCCCGACAACGCGCGCTTCCGCCGCACGGTGCGCGAGGCGGGTTGCGCGATCATCGGGCAGACCGCGAACCTGGCGCCGGCCGACCGGCGCCTCTACGCGATCCGCGACGTGACGGCCACGGTGGAATCGATCGGCCTCATCACGGCTTCGATCCTTTCGAAGAAGCTGGCGGCCGGGCTCGACGCGCTGGTGATGGACGTGAAATTCGGCTCGGGCGCCTTCATGGCGGAATATGCGCGCGCGCGCGATCTCGCGCGTTCGATCGTCGATGTCGCGGCAGGCGCCGGCCTCAAGACCCGCGCGCTGCTGACCGACATGGACAGCCCGCTCGGCACGACGGCAGGCAATGCGCTGGAAGTGCGCGAAGCGGTCGACTTCCTGGCCGGACGGCACGAGACGCGGCTTTACGACTGCACCAGGGCGCTGGCGATCGAGATGCTCGACCTTTCCGGCATCGCGCCGCGCGCGGCAGCCGGCACCAGGCTCGACGCGGTCCTCGCCTCCGGTGCGGCTGCGGAGCGTTTCGCGCGGATGGTGGCAGCCCATGGCGGCCCGAAGGATTTCGTCGAGCGCACCTACATCTACCTGCCCCGTGCCCCCATCGTGCGCGCGATCCCGGCACCGCGACAGGGCTACGTGTGCGCGATCGCCACGCGCGCCGTTGGGCTCGCCGTGCTCGAACTTGGCGGCGGGCGCACCGATCCTGCCGCCGCGATCGATCATGCCGTGGGCTTCGTCGAGATCGCGCCGCTCGGTGCGAATGTCGGGCCTGACCGGCCGCTCGCGGTCATGCACGCGCGCGACGAAGCGGGTGCGGCACGCGCCGGACGCACGCTTGCGGCGGCCTATGAAATATCCGATGCGCCCCCGCCCGCATCGCCCGTGGTCCGCGAAATGCTGGGAGCCTGAGCATGGCCCGCGCCTTCGTCCTCGTGATGGACTCCTTCGGCATCGGGGCGGCGCCCGATGCCGCCCGCTTCGGCGACGCCGGCGCCGACACCTGGGGCAGCATCCGCCGGCTGGAAGCGCCGCACGTGCCCAATCTCGTCCGGCTCGGCCTCAACGCCGCGCATGCCCTGGCCACCGGCGCGTCCCCGCCCGGACGGGCGCCGGAGGGCTGGTATGGCGCCGCGCGCGAGATCTCGCACGGCAAGGACACGCCGTCGGGCCACTGGGAGATGGCGGGCGTTCCCGTCACCTTCGACTGGGGCTATTTCCCCGAGACGGTGCCGACCTTCCCGGCAGCGCTCACCGATGCGCTTGTATCGAAGGCGAAGCTGCCGGGCGTCATCGGCAACAGGCACGCTTCGGGCACCGTCATCCTCGACGAGCTGGGCGTCGAACACATCGCGACGGGCAAGCCCATCGTCTACACGTCGGCCGACAGCGTGTTCCAGATCGCCGCGCACGAGACGCATTTCGGACTCGAACGGCTCCACGAAACCTGCCGCATCGCTTTCGACCTCGTCGGGCCCTACCGGATCGGCCGCGTCATCGCCCGCCCGTTCACGGGCGAGAAGCCCGGCGAGTTCCGCCGCACGGCCAACCGCAAGGACTACGCGATCCCGCCGCCGGAGCCCACGCTGCTCGAACGCTTGGTCGAGGCCGGCCGCGAGACGATCGCCATCGGAAAGATCGGCGACATCTTCGCGCACAAGGGCACGAAGCGCGAGGTGAAGGCCGACGGCAACATGGCCCTGATGGACGAGACGATGACGGCGCTGGCCTCGGCCCCCGACGGCAGCCTGACGATGACCAACTTCGTCGATTTCGACCAGCTCTACGGCCATCGCCGCGATCCGGGCGGCTATGCCAGGGCGCTTGCCGCGTTCGACGCGCGTCTTCCCGCCTTTCGCGAAGCGATGCGGCCCGGCGACGTTGCCGTGATCACGGCCGATCACGGCTGCGATCCCACGTGGAAGGGGACAGACCACACGCGCGAGCACGTGCCCGTGCTGTGGTTCGGCCCCGGCATCGGCGGGCGCGATCTCGGCGTGCGGGCAAGCTTCGCCGACATCGGCCAGTCGCTCGCCCGCCATCTCGCCCTGCCCGCGCTCGCGCACGGGACAAGTTTCGTCTAGGCGCCGATCTCCTTCCCGTCGATCCGTTCGATCGCGATGACCGACGGGCGCGGCGGCATGTCCGGCCGGAAATCCGGCCAGCGCGAGGAAGGATTGTCGAAGGTCGAGCGGCTCCCCTCGCCGGGATGCTGGATGGCGAGGAAGAGCGTGCGCCCGTCGGGCGTGAAGCACGGCCCGCAGACCTCCGCGCCCGACGGCGCGCCGTAGAGGCGCTTGGTCGTGCCGCGGCCGGGACCTTCGGTATCGGCGCCGAAGATGCCGTCCGCCCGCGCGGGCTTGGCCTGCGTGGGCATGCCGTCGGTCGCGATCCAGATGCGGCCCTTCGGATCGAAGGCGACGTTGTCGGGCGCGGCAAGCCAGCCGTCCGCCGAAACACCCGGCCCGTACTGGGCGCCGGATTTCGGATCGGCCGGATCGCCGCCCTGCACGAACATCTCCCATCGGAAGACATCCGCGGCGTGGTCGGCCTTGGCACCGCGTCCGCCCGGCGGAATCAATTCGACGAGATGGCCCGTGAGATTGCCCACGCGCGGATTGGCGGCATTGACGCGCGTGCGCGCCGCCGCGGCGTCGGCCGCGGCCCGGCGCTCGTTGTAGGTGCAGGCGATGTAGGTGCGGCCCGTGACCGGGTTTGTCTCCACATCTTCGGGCCGGTCCATGGGGGTTGCACCGAGCGCGTCGGCGGCACGGCGCGCCTCGATCAGCACGTCGGCCTGGCTTGCGAAGCCGTTCGCCGCCGTGAGCGGGCCCGTGCCGTGGACGAGCGGCAGCCAGCGCATCGTGCCGTCCGCCTCGAACCGCGCGACGGAGAGCGTGCCCTCGTCCAGCAGGTCGCGGTTGGCGGCCCGGTTCTTCGGGTCGTACTTTCCGGCGGTCACGAAGCGGTACACATACTCGAACCGCTCGTCGTCGCCCGTGTAGACGGCCACGCGCCCGTCGGGGCACACCACGCAGGTCGCCCCCTCGTGCTTGATCCGGCCCAGCGCCGTCCGCTTGGCGGGCGTCGAGTTCGGATCGTAGGGATCGTATTCGCAGATCCAGCCGAAGCGGTTGGGCTCGTTCCAGTTCTTTTCCACATCGAAGCGCTCGACATGCGCCGACCACGGCGCGCCGCGCGAGGGCTGCACGCCATAGCGCTTGTGGTTCGCCGCCTCGGGCGTCTTGCCCGCGTCGCCGCCGAAATAGCCGTTGAAGTTCTCCTCGCCCGTCAGGACGGTGCCCCACGGCGTGACGCCGCCCGCACAGTTGTTGAGCGTGCCGATGACGAGCGTGCCGGTCGGATCGTCCTTCGTGCGCAGGCGCGGGTGGCCCGCGACGGGACCGGCGACGCGGAAGCCCATGCCCGACATGCTGAAGCGCCGGTTGTAGCGGCCCTGCACGACCTTCCAGCCGCCGTTCTGCTTGCGGATTTCGACGACCGACAGGCCGTGCGCGGCCATCTCGACCTCGGTCTGCGCCTTGGTCAGCGCGCCGCGCTCGGCGATGCCGGGGAACATCAGGTTGCTGTTGCAGTATTCATGGTTCGAACACAGCAGCCCGTGCGCGGAGTTGCGCGAGCCGAGCGGCAGCGGCATGAACGCGAGGAAGTCGTTGTTGTAGCCGAACTGGCGCTCCTGGCTCGCACCCGTCTGCTTGAGTGGATCAAAGGACGGCGCGTCGGCAAACAGCGGATCGCCCCAGCGCACGACGACCTGCCGGCGATAGCCGTCAGACACGCGGTCCTTGTCATCGTAGGTCGACGGCGCATCCTTGAAGGTAAGGCTCGATCCCCTGCGGGCCTGCGCCATTGCCGGAGCCGCGGCGAGCGCGCCCGCGGCGACGGCGCCCGTCAGTGCCGCGCGCCGCGTCAGCCGCTTCTCGGCAATGGCGGAAAACGGCTCCGCCATCGCGCGTGCAATTCCGATGTCCTCGGATTCGTATCCATCCCCGGCGTCGCCCATGGCTGCTCCCTTTTCTTGTTACAGAAAGGTTACAGCCTCGCCGCATGGAGCGGAAGCGGAGACCGCGTATCAGCCCGGCCAGGGCAGCGAATAGGTCTTCACGTTCGTGAAAGACTTCATCGCCTCGACCACGCCCTCCTTGTGGCCATTGCCGGAATCCTTGATGCCACCGAACGGCGACATCTCGATGCGGTATCCCGGAACTTCCCAGATGTTCACGGTTCCGACATTGAGTTCCTTGATGAAGCGGTTGATGTGGTCCAGCCGCCACGTGCACACACCCGACGACAGCCCGTAGCGGGTCGAGTTCGACACGCGGATGGCGTCGTCGACATCCTTGACGCGCACGACCGGGATCACGGGCCCGAACGTCTCCTCGTGGACGAGCTCGCAATCAAACGGCACGCGGTCGACGACCGTGGGCGGATAGAGTGCGCCACGCCGGTCGTTGCCGTGCAGCAGCTTCGCCCCCTTGCCCACCGCGTCGATCACGCGCTTTTCGAAGGTCGCGGCCGCGCGCTCGTGGATGACGGTGCCGATATCCGTCGTCGGGTCCATCGGATCGCCGCACTTGAGCTTCTTTGCGTGGACGAGGATGCGCTCGACCAGCGCATCGGCCACGCTCTCGACCGCAAGGATGCGCTTCACGGCCGTGCAGCGCTGGCCGGAATTCTTGGTCGCACCCGCCACCGCGAGTTCGGCCGCCTTGTCCGGGTCGGCATCGTCGAGCACGATCAGCGGATCGTTGCCGCCCAGTTCGAGCACGACACGGCGGTAACCCGCCTTCTGCGCGATCATCTTGCCCACCGGCACCGAGCCCGTGAACGTCACGAGATCGATGTTGGGATCCGTGATCATCGCATCGCCCAGGTCGGCCGGCGTGCCGGTGACGACCGACAGCATCTCCGGCGGCAGGCCCGCCTCGTAGAGGATGTCGGCCAGTGCCAGCGCCGTCAGCGGCGTCAGCTCCGTGGGCTTCAGCACGATGCGGTTGTTGGTCGCGATCGCGGGCGCGATCTTGTGCGAGACCATGTTGAGCGGGTGGTTGAACGGCGTGATCGCCGAGATGGCGCCCTGCAGCGGCTCGCGCAGCGTGTGGATGCGCCGCGCCTTGCCGTGCGGGGTGATGTCGCACGCGAACGTCTCGGCGTCCTCGCGGATCGCGAGCTGGCCCGACAGCGTATAGACGTCGTAGGCGCGGCCCACCTCGTAGTAGCTGTCCTTGAGCGACAGGCCGCTTTCGGCCGTGATCAGGCGGGCGAGCGGTTCCTTGCGGCTCGCCAGAAGTTCGGCAGCGCGCATCAGGATCTTCTGGCGGTCATAGCGCGTCAGTTTCGAGCGGTAGGAAGCGGCAATGCGGAACGCTTCCGCGCACTGCGCGGCGGATGCGCGCGCGGCCGTACCGACCAGCGCGCCGTTGTAAGGATGGAACACCTCGAACGACCCGTTCTCGCCGGCGACCTTCCTGCCGGCAATGCGCAGGGATTCGTGGCGGACCTCGATGGGAGAAATCGCGTTCATGCGGGCACCTCCGCCGCGACCCGGTTCAGCGCCAGGTCGAAGGCATCGAAATTGCGATGACGGTGCGCCGCGTCGACGACGCAGCGCCGGTTGGAAACGAGCGGCACCTTCTGCTCGGATACGCCGCCATGGGAGCGCAGCGGCTCCTTGAGACCGCTGAGATCATGCCGGGAAACGGACGTGCCGATCGTCTTGTGGCGCGTCGAGACGACGACGATCTCGCCCAGCCGGTCGGGCGGCAGCTCGAAGCGCTTTGCCGCCTCGTCCTTCGACAGCGAGGCTTCCACGCCGGGCATCGCCGCGATCTTCGCGCGCACCGCGGCGGCGTCCTGCGTGGCCGGCAGGTAGACGACCGCGAAGGAACCCAGCGCGCCGTGGTGGACGACGTAGGGATCGGTGATCGGCAGGATCACGCGGGCCACGTCCTTGCCGAGATCGGCGTCGAGCGCGTCCTGCAGGTAGAGCACGTCGGGCTTGCCGGCCTTGTCGTGCTTGGCGTTCATGCCGTGGTCGGCCGTCAGCACGATGGTCGCCCCCATCGCGTCGAGCCGCGCGAGATAGGAATCCATCATCGCGTAGAAATCGTCCGCGACCGGAGTGCCGGGCGCATGCTTGTGCTGGATGTAATCCGTCGTCGACAGGTACATGACGTCGGGTCGCATCGTCTCCATGAGCTTGACGCCCGCGGCGAAGACGAACTCCGACAGTCCGGCGCTGTAGACGTCGGGCACGCCCATGCCGACGAGCGCGTTGACGTTCTCGATGCCGTTCTCTCCGAGCGTCGCCTTGTCCGACTTCTCGGAGGAGAAGCACACGGCCTTGCCCTTCTCCATCTTCACGCCGTGGCCCAGCAGCGCGCGCAGCTTGTCCTTGGCGGTGACGATGGCGACGGTCCTGCCCGCCGCGCGCAGCGCCTGGAACAGCGTGGGCGCGCGCAGGAACTTCGGGTCGTTCATCATCACTTCCTTGCCCGTGTCGGGATCGAGGAAGTAGTTGCCCGAGATGCCGTGCACCGAGGGTGGCGCCCCCGTCACGATCGACAGGTTGTTCGGGTTGGTGAAACTCGGCACCACGCAGTCGGCCAGAAGATTCGTGCCCTGCGCAAGGCAGCGCTTGAAGAAGGGCGCGCGGCCCTTCTCGACGGCCGCCTCGATATAGCCGGGCTCGGACCCGTCGACGCACACGACGACGACCGGGCCCTTGGGCAGCGCGTAGCTGCGGCCGTTGAGTTCGATCTTCGCCATCGTCAGGCCGCCTTGCGCGCGGGCGCGCCGGAGGCCACGCCCATCTCGGCGAGCGTCGCCTTGATGGCCGCAAGCGCGCCCCGCATGTGGCTTTCGTCGAGCCGCCCGATGCAGCCGATGCGGAAGGAGTCCGCCACCGTCAGCTTGCCCGGATAGATCACGTAGCCCTGCTCCTTGAGGCGGTCGTAGAATTTCTGGAAGACGAATTTCGGGTCCGACGGCATGTGGACCGTCACGATGATCGGCGCCTGAAGCGTGTCGGGCAGCAGCGTCTGGAAGCCCATCGCGCGCAGGCCCTCGACGAGAACCTTGCAGTTGCGGCGATAGCGACCGCCGCGACCTTCAACGCCGCCTTCGGCCGCGTGCTCGTCGAGCGCCTGCGAGAAGGCCATGATCGCGTGAACCGGCGGGGTGAAGCGCCACTGGCCCGTCTTCTCGAAGCCCGCCCACTGGTCGTGCAGGTCGAGCGTCAGCGTCGTGGCATTGCCCTTGGCCGCGACGATCGCGGCCTTGTCGCATACCACGAAGCCGAGACCCGGCACGCCCTCGATGCACTTGTTGGACGAGGCGGCGAGCGCGTCGTACTTCGTCGTTGCGGCAAGGCCGATGGCGCCGAAGGCGCTCATCGCGTCGACCAGCAGCCGGCGGCCGCGCCTGGCGACGACATCGGAGACCGCGTCGACGGGATTGAGCACGCCTGACGTGGTCTCGCAGTGGACGACGAAGACATGCGTGATCGCCGCGTCCGCGGCGAGTGCGGCGTCGACAGCGGCGGGATCGACCGGGCGATCCTCGGGAAATTCCAGCGACGCGACGGCCCGGCCGGCGATCTCGGCCATCCGGCGCGCGCGCAACCCGTAGGCGCCGTTGATGGCCAGCAGGAGCTTGCCGCCCTTCGGCACCATGCTCGTCACCATCGCCTCGACCGCGAAGGTACCCGAACCCTGCACGGGCACCGTCACGTGGCTGTCCGCGCGGCCGGCAAGTGCCGCGATGCGCTTCAGCATCGAGGCGTTCGCGGCAAGGAACGTCGCGTCGCGCGAGCCCCAGTCGTGGATCATCGCCTGCTTGGTGGTCTTCGACGTGGTGAGCGGTCCCGGCGTCAGCAGCAGCGGGTCGCCGGTCTCGGACCGGCCGATGGGCGCGTTGGTCATGGAGCGTCGTTCCTCGGGGAATCGGGATGAATGGCGGCAAGCATTGCGCTTGCCCTATCCATAGGTCCAATACATAATGACTATGTTTCAAATAGACGTACTCTATATGAACCTCGTCCAGCTCCGCGCCTTCCGTCTTGTCGCCCGTGCGGGCAGCTTCAGCCGTGCCGCGGAGGGCGCGCGCGTGAGCCAGCCGACCCTGTCGGCGCAGGTCAAGGCGTTGGAAAGCGCGCATGGCGTGACCCTGTTCGACCGGCGCGGCCGGCAGATCGCGCTCACGCGGCTCGGCCGCCGCCTGCTCGACGTCGCGGACCGGCTTTTCGCGCTGGCCGAGGAGGCGCGTGCGGTCGTGGCCGGCACGGATGCACCCAGCCAGGCTTTTCTTTCGGTCGCCGCCGACGGGCCGGCGCATGCGCTTGCCGTCCTGGGAGCGCTTGAGAAGCGCGTACCCGGCCTCGATTTCGCGCTGTCGATCGGCAATTCGGAGGAGGTCGTGCGCAGCCTCCTCGCCTATGAGGCGGATATCGGCATCATGGCGCGCGCCGTGGCGGATCCGCGCCTTGCGGCCGTACGCATCAAGACGGACCGGCTGGTGGCGTTCGTGCCCGCAGGGCGCCGGGCGTCGCGCACCGCGAGGCTCTCCGAGATTGCCGCCGCGCGGCTGGTGCTACGGGAGCGCGGATCGGCCACGCGCGAACGCTTCGAGGCGGCACTCGCCGAAGCGGGCCTCGCCCCCGGCCGCGCGGTCGAGATCGCCACCCGCGAGGGCGTGCGCGAGGCGGTTGCCGCCGGCTTCGGAACGGGCATCGTATTCGAAAGCGAACTGGGCCCCGACCCGCGGTTCCGGGCCCTGCCCATCTCCGACGCCAATCTCGAGGTCGCCGAGTACGCCTGCTGCCTTGCCGAACGGCGCGAACAGCCCCTGCTGCGCGCCTTCGTCGAATGCGCGCTGG
Source organism: Rhodospirillales bacterium (assembly GCA_016794025.1). GTDB lineage: Bacteria > Pseudomonadota > Alphaproteobacteria > CACIAM-22H2 > CACIAM-22H2 > Tagaea. Next base: position 27,276 of record JAEUKX010000094.1, read on the forward strand.
CAGGTTGATTTAGATCATCGCGCGGGTGCCGGGCGCGGCGCATCCTGCCGGCATGCTTAGCCAAGACACGCTGACCCGCGCCGAAGCGCGCGTCCCCCGGTACACGAGCTACCCGACCGCGCCGCATTTCGCCAAGTCGGTCGGCCCGGCACAGGTGGCCGAGTGGTACCGCGCGATCCCGGAATGCGACCCGGTGTCGGTCTACATCCACGTCCCGTTCTGCACGAAGCTGTGCTGGTACTGCGGCTGCAACACGTCCATCGCGTCCAAGTACCAGCCCGTCCATCACTATCTCGAGACGCTCGTGCGCGAGCTACACCACGCGCGCGAGCTGCTCGGCCGTCGCGCGCCGGTCAGCCATCTGCACTTCGGCGGCGGCACGCCCAACGCGCTCTCGGCGGCCGATTTCGCCCGGCTCGGCGACATCCTGCACGCGCTCTTCGAGATCGAGCCGCTCACGTCGTTCGACATCGAGCTCGATCCGCGCACGCTCGACGCCAAGATGGCCTGGACCCTTGCCGGCGCCGGCGTTACGCGCGTCAATCTCGGCATCCAGGATTTCGACCCGAACGTGCAGGCCGCGATCAACCGCGTGCAGACCTTCGCGGACGTGCGTGCGCGCCTCGACGAGCTGCGCGTGGCGGGAATTTCCAATTTCGGCGTCGACCTGCTCTACGGCCTGCCGCGCCAGGACGAGGCGACCATCGCCGCGACCGTCGATTCCGTGGCCGACCTCGGCGCCTCGCGCGTGGCGCTGTTCGGCTATGCGCATGTGCCGTGGATGAAACCGCACCAGAAGCTTCTCGAGCCGCACGGCCTGCCCGGCCCGGAGGCGCGCATGAAGCTGATGCAGCGCGCGCACGCGCGGCTGGCGGCGCGCGGCTATGTGCGCGTGGGCATCGATCATTTTGCCAAGCCCGAAGACGAGCTGGCCGTGGCGTTGCGCGAAGGACGGCTTCAGCGCAATTTCCAGGGCTACACGACCGATGCCGCGCGCACCCTGCTGGGGTTCGGGCCGTCGGCGATATCCGCCTTCCGGCAGGGCTACGCGCAGAACCACACGCGGCTCGACGAGTGGCGCGCGGCGGTCGAGGGCAATGCGCTGCCCGTGGCACGCGGGCGGGCGCTTGCGCCCGACGACCGGCTGCGCCGCTCGATCATCGAGCGCCTGATGTGCGAAATGAAGGCAGATGTCGGTTCCATAGCCGCCGAGCAGGGACTTCCCGGCAGCATCGAGAAGCACTTCGCGGGGGAATTCGCGCGCATCGACCGCTTCGCCGCGGAAGGCCTTTGCACGCGCGAGGGCACGTGCGTCACCATCCCGCCGGCCGCGACCAGCTTCGCGCGCATCGTCGCCTCGGCGTTCGACGCCTATCTCGACGGCGGCGAGGCCAAGCACTCCGTCGCGGTCTAAGGCTTGCTTGACTCCCTTGCCGCCCGCCCCCCACCATCGGGCGGGGTCAAACGGAGGTCCATATCCATGTCAAAGTTCCGCCCGGCCGGTGCGGCCGCACTTGCGCTTTTCGCCGCGTTCGCCCTGTCGGCGCCCGCCGAAGCCGCCAAGCGCGACAACTCGCTGCGCTTCGCCTACGACCAGGTGCCCGAGAACGTCGATCCGTATTTCAACAACGTGCGCATCGGCGTGATCATCGGCCAGCACGTCTGGGACACGCTGATCTACCGCGACCCGAAGACCAACGAATACAAGGGCCAGCTCGCCACCGCCTGGCGCTGGACCAACGACAAGACGCTCGAGGTCGACCTGCGCCAGGGCATCAAATTCCACAACGGCGAGGAGTTCGACGCAGACGACGTCGTTTACACGCTCAATTTCGTGTCCGATCCGGCGAACAAGTCCGTCACGCAGCAGAACGTCAACTGGATCGCGAAAGCCGAGAAGCTCGAGAAGTACAAGGTCCGCATCAACCTGAAGCGGACCTTCCCGGCGGCGATCGAGTATCTGGCCGGCCCCATCGCGATCCATCCGAACGAGTACTACACCAAGGTCGGCCCCAAGGGCATGAACGAGAAACCCGTCGGCACCGGCCCCTACCGGGTGGTCGAGCACGTGCCGGGCAAGCATCTCCGGCTCGAGCGCAATCCGGACTACTTCAAGGCGAGTCCGAAGCCTCAGCCCACGATCGCGAAGGTGGACATCCGCTTCATCCCCGACCGCCAGACGCAGGTGGCCGAGATGCTGTCGGGCGGCCTCGACTTCATCATGAACGTGGCCCCGGACCAGGCTGCGCAGATGAAGGCCGTGCCGAACCTCGCGGTGATGAGCGGCGAGACCATGCGTATCGTCTTCCTGCAGATGGCGTCGAGCGAGAAGACGCCGGTGGCCGCGTTCCGCGACGCGCGCGTGCGCAAGGCGATCAACCACGCGATCGACCGGCAGGCGATGGTCAAGAACCTCGTCGGCGAAGGCGCGCGCGTGCTCAACACGGTCTGCTTCCCCAGCCAGTTCGGCTGCACCGACGAGGGGGCGACCGTCTATCCCTACGATCCTGCAAAGGCAAAGTCGCTGCTGGCGGAAGCCGGCCTCGCCGGGGGGTTCGACGTCGACCTCTATTCGTATCGCGAGCGCAACCAGGCCGAAGCGATGGTCGGCTACCTGCGCGCGGTGGGCATCCGCGCGAACCTCCGCTTCCTGCAATACGCGGCCTTCCGCGACCAGCTTCGCGGCGGCACCGCAGCCTTCGCGCACCAGACCTGGGGTTCGTTCTCGGTCAACGACGTGTCGGCCAGCACGCCGGTCTTCTTCAAGTTCGAGGACGACGACGTGACGCGCGATGCCGAGGTGCGCGACCTGCTCGAGAAGGGCGACGGCTCGGTTGATCCGGCCGCGCGCAAGGCCGCCTACCGCGAGGCGTTGGCGAAGATCGCCGAACGGGCCTACACCGTGCCGCTCTATTCGCTGACCACGTTCTACGTGATGGCGAACGAACTTGCGTTCACGGCCTATCCGGACGAGCTGCCGCGCTTCTGGGAGACGCGCTGGAAGTAAGGCGCATCGGCCGATGCTGGGGTTCGCCGTCCGACGGATCGCGCTTGCGCTCGCCGTGGCGCTGGCCGTGTCGGCGGCGAGCTTCATCCTGCTGCGCCTTTCCGGCGACGTGGCCACGGCCATCGCCGGCGAGGGTGCGCGGGCCGAGGATATCGCCTTCGTGCGCAAGGCATACGGTCTCGATCGGCCGCTCGTCGTCCAGTACGCCGAATGGCTGTCGAACACGCTGAGGGGCGATTTCGGCACGTCCCTCTATTTCAAGACCGAGGTGATAGGGCTTGTCGCCGACAAGCTGCCCGTGACGCTGGTCCTCGGCCTTGCCTCGATCCTGTTCGCGCTGGCGGTATCGCTGCCGCTCGGCATCCTTGCGGCACTCCATCCGAACACGTGGATCGACCGGCTGTGTCTGGCACTGGCCGTGCTGGGACAGGCGCTGCCGAATTTCTTCTTCGCGCTGTGCCTGATCCTGCTTTTTTCCATCACGCTGCGCTGGCTGCCCGTCTCGGGCACGGGCACATGGCAGCATTTCGTGATGCCCACGCTCGCGCTGGGATACTACGTGGCGCCTGCCTTCATGCGGCTGGTGCGCGCGGGCATGATCGAGACGCTGGCCGCCGACTACGTGCGCACGGCGCGCGCCAGCGGCCTTTCGCCGGCAAGCGTCGTGTTCAAGCATGCGCTGCGAAACGCGCTCATCCCGGTCGTGGCGCTTGCCGCCGTCCAGCTCGGTTTCCTTCTCGGCGGCTCGATCGTCGTCGAGACGATCTTCGCGCTCGACGGTCTCGGCTACCTTGCCTACCAGAGCATCACCTACAAGGACTTTCCGACCACGCAGGCCGTCGTGCTGCTGCTTTCGGTCGTCTACATCTTCCTGACGCTCGCCGCCGATCTGGTCAACGCGTGGCTCGATCCGCGCCTGCGGGTCGCCTGAGATGGACGCAGCGCTTCCCTCGCGCTCGTCGGTGCTGCGCAGCCGCATTCTCGGCCATGCAGGTCTGATGACCGGACTCGTGCTGCTCGCGGCCGCGCTCGTGTGCGCGATCTTCGCCCCCCTGCTCTCGCCGCACGATCCCTATTTCCAGGACCTGTCGGCGCGCCTCGTTCCGCCGGTCTGGCATCCGCGCGGCGACTGGCTGCATCCTCTGGGCACCGACAATCTCGGCCGCGACTATCTCTCGCGCACGATCTACGGCGCGCGCGTTTCATTGCTGATCGGGCTGTCCGTGATGGTGGTCTCCGGCCTCATCGGCACGGCGATGGGACTGGCGGCAGGCTATTTCGGCGGCCGCACCGACATGGTCGTAAGCTTCGTGGTGACCGCGCGCCTCGCCATGCCGGTCGTGCTCGTGGCGCTGGCGGTCGTCGCGCTCGTCGGCGGTTCGCTGGTGGTGGTCATCGCCGTTCTGGGCCTTCTCAAGTGGGACCGCTTCGCCGTCGTGATGCGCGCGGCCACGCAGCAGGCGCGCGCGCAGGATTATGTTGCAGCGGCAAAGGCGACCGGGGCTTCCACGTTCCGCGTCCTTCTGGGCGAGGTGCTGCCCAACATCCTGCCGCAGCTTGTCGTCGTCGCCACGCTCGAGATGGCAAGCGCCATCCTGCTCGAAGCGGCACTCTCCTTCCTCGGCCTCGGCGTCCAGCCGCCGCTGCCGAGCTGGGGCCTGATGGTCTCCGAAGCGAAGGCCTACATGTTCTTCAGCTTCTGGATGATCGCAATTCCCGGCACGGCGCTGGGCCTGCTCGTGCTGGCGATCAACCTGGTGGGCGACGGCATCCGCGATGTCGCAGCACCCGAGGGCCGGGCATGAGCGCGCTCCTGTCCGTCGAAGGTCTCACCGTCGACCTTGCCGTGCCGGCCGGAACGCTGCATGCGGTGCGCGATGTCTCCTTCGAGGTGGCGCGCGGCGAAACGCTTTGCGTGGTCGGCGAATCCGGATGCGGCAAGTCGATGACGGCGCTGGCGCTGATGGGCCTGCTGCCGCGCAACGCCAGGCGCCGCGCGCGCCGGCTCGTGTTCGACGGCGTCGATCTGGCGGCGGCATCGCCTGCCCGGACGAACGCGCTTCGCGGCGCGAAGCTCTCCATGATCTTCCAGGAGCCGATGACCGCGCTGAACCCGGCCTACACGATCGGCAACCAGCTCTGCGAGGTCTACCGGCGCCACAAGGGCGGCAGCAGGGCGGCTGCACGCGAGCGCGCCGCGTTCCTGCTCGGCAAGGTCGGCATCGCCGCGGCCGGCGAGCGGCTCGGCCAGTATCCGCACCAGCTGTCCGGCGGGCTGCGCCAGCGCGTGATGATCGCCATGGCGCTCATGTGCGGCCCGTCGCTGATCGTGGCGGACGAGCCCACGACCGCCCTCGACGTGACGATCCAGGCGCAGATCCTGAAGCTGCTGAAGGACCTGCAGGCCGAGTTCGGCATGGCGCTGGTGCTGATCACGCACGATCTGGGCGTGGTCGCGCGCATCGCCGATCGCGTGGCCGTGATGTACGCCGGCGAGGTCGTCGAGCGGGGAACGGCCGCGCAGGTCTTTGCCGCCCCCCGCCATCCCTATACGGCCGGCCTCATCGACTGCATTCCGGTGCCGGGGCGAACGAAGCCCGGCGAACGTCTCGGCGCCATTCCGGGGACCGTGCCGGCGCTGGTCGGCACGATCGAGGGCTGCGCATTCCGCCAGCGCTGCGCCTTCGCCCAGCCCGCATGCGCGAGCGCACCGCCGGTCCATGCGGATGCCGGCCACGAATGGGCCTGCGTGCGGGGGGCCGCATGAGCGCGCTGATGCAGGTCGAGGGCGTGCATCGCGCGTTCTCGGTGTCGCGCGGGCTTTTTGCGCGCAAGCGCACGCTGCATGCCGTCAACGGCATCGACCTCGAGATCGAGAAGGGCGAGGTACTCGGCATCGTGGGTGAGTCGGGCTGCGGCAAGTCGACGCTCGCGCGAATTCTGCTGGGACTTATCCCCGCGAGCGCCGGCCGTATTGCGCTGTCCGGCACCGACCTGCGCGGGCTGGACCGCCGCGTGCTTGCCGCGCGCGTGCAGCCGGTCTTCCAGGACCCTTACGGATCTCTCAACCCGCGCAAGCGCATCGCCTCGATCGTGGCGCTTCCGCTTGCCGTGCACGGAATGGGCGATCGCACCGAACAGCGGCGGCGGGCGATCGAGATGCTCGAGCGCGTGGGTCTGCCCGCGCGCCTTGCCGACAACTATCCCGGCCAGCTTTCCGGCGGCCAGCGCCAGCGCGTGGCGATCGCGCGCGCCCTCGTCATGCGACCCGAAATCGTGATCTGCGACGAACCCACCTCGGCGCTCGATGTATCGGTTCAGAGCCAGATCCTGAACCTGCTGATGGACCTGCGGCAGGAGTTCGGTCTCACCTACGTCTTCATCTCCCACAATCTCGCGGTGGTCGAGCACATCGCCACGCGCGTCGCCGTCATGTATCTGGGCCGCGTCGTGGAACTTGCCCCCGCTGCGGAGATTTTCGCGCGGCCGCGCCATCCCTATACGCAGGCGCTTCTCGCCTCCGTCCTCACGCCCGAGCCCGGCAAGGGCCTGCCCGACACGCATCTGGGCCTGGCCTTTCCCGACCCGCTGGACCCGCCGCCCGGTTGCGGTTTCAATCCGCGCTGCGCCTATGCACGCGCGGTCTGCCGCGAGCGCGTCCCCGCATTCTCCGAGGACGGCCCCGCCAAAGCCGCCTGCCACGCCTACGACCCGACTTTCGGAAAGGAATTCGCATGAGCCGCGAGACCGCCATCGCCAACGCGGAACGTTATTTCGACGAGGGCGGATTCCGCGCCGACCTTGCCCGGCGCGTGGCGATCAAGACCGAGAGCCAGAATCCCGATCGCGGCGCCGAACTGGCCGAGTACCTGACGGCCGAGATGACGCCCACGCTCGAGAAGCTGGGTTTCAAGTGCCGCGTGCTGACGCACCCGCGCGCAAAAGGCCCGTTCCTCCTGGCCGAGCGCATCGAGGACCCGAAGGCCACGACCGTCTTCGGCTACGGCCACGGCGACGTGATCCGCGGGCTCGATGCGCAGTGGCGCGAAGGCCTTTCGCCGTGGACGCTGAAGGAGGATGGCGAGCGCTGGTACGGCCGGGGGACGGCCGACAACAAGGGGCAGCACTCGATCAATATCGGCGCGCTTGCCGCCGTGCTGAAGGCGCGCGGGCGCCTCGGCTTCAACGCGAAGTATCTCATCGAGATGGGCGAGGAGACCGGATCGCCCGGCCTGCGCGAGGTGTGCGAGCAGAACCGCGACCTGTTCAAGGCCGACGTGCTGATCGCCTCGGACGGGCCGCGCCTGCGCGCGGACCGGCCCACGCTCTTCCTGGGCTCGCGCGGCGCGTTCAACTTCGATCTCGAGATCGACGCCCGACCCGGCGGCCACCATTCGGGCAACTGGGGCGGGCTCATCTCGAATCCGGGCCTGCAACTGGCGCATGCGATCTCCTGCATCGCGGGGCCGACAGGCCAGATCCGCGTGCCGGAATGGGTCCCGGCCGAGTTGCCCGAAAGCGTGCGCCGGGCGCTGGCCGACTGCGAGGTGGATGGCGGCGAAGACGGCCCGCAGATCGAGCCCGGCTGGGGCGAACCCGGCCTGACGCCTTCCGAGCGCGTGTTCGGCTGGTCGTCGTTCGAGGTCCTCGCCTACCGGACCGGCAATCCGGACAATCCCGTGAACGCGATCCCGCCCAAGGCGTGGGCGCGCTGCCAGCTGCGGTTCGTGGTGGGCGTCGATCCGGCCGGGATCCTGCCTGCCCTGCGCCGCCATCTCGACCGGCACGGGTTCCCGATGGTGAAGCTCTCGGCCTCGCGCGAGGAGATCTTCCATGCCACGCGCCTCGATCCCGAGCATCCGTGGGTGAATTTCGCCGTCGACAGCCTGAAGCGCACCACCAATGCGAAGCCCGCCGTGCTCCCCAATCTCGGCGGCTCCCTGCCGAACGACATTTTCAGCGACGTGCTGGGCCTGCCCACCGTGTGGGTGCCGCATTCCTACCCGGCCTGCTCGCAGCATGCCCCCAACGAGCATCTGCTTCCGGCGGTGGCGCGCGAGGGGCTGCGGCTGATGGCCGGGCTCTATTGGGACATCGGCGAGAAGGCATCGCGGCCCTTGTGAGCCCGGCTCACAAGGGCGATAGACAATCTCGTTTGGCAGCGCGCGCGGCCGCGCGCAGTCTCCTTGCCGCTTACGCAAGGAGAGAACCATGCCGCTCGTCCGCATCGACGTTCCCGACACGCTTTCCCACGACACGCGCCGCGCCGTCTCCGACGCCGTGCACGCGGCCCTTGTCGAAGCGATCGGCATTCCGCCGGACGACCGCTTCCAGGTCGTGACCGCGCATGCCGCCGGCGGGCTTGTCGCCGATCCGAACTACATGGGCATCTCGCGCGGATCCGGATTCATGTCGGTGCAGGTCTTCTTCCGCCGCGGGCGCAGCGGGGAGCTGAAGCGCGCGCTCTATGCCGCCATCGTCCGCAACCTCGCGCGCGATGCGAAGGTCAGGCCCGAGGATGTGCTGATCGTGCTGACCGAGAACGACCCCGTCGACTGGTCGTTCGGCAACGGCATCGCGCAGTACGCGCCGGGCTGACCTGCCGATTGACAACGGGCGGCGGCGCGTGGCGTTATATCCGTTCGGATATAGCGAAACACGGAAGGCTTCCCCCGATGCGCCGCCTGGCCACCCTCGCCCTCGCTCTCGCGGTCGGTCTTTCTGCGGCATCTGCCGTCCGGGCGCAGGAACTTCTCGTCTATGCCGCCGCCTCGCTGACCGATGCGTTGCAGGAGGTCGCGACGGCAACCGGCCAGAAGGCGCGGTTCTCCTTCGCGGCCTCTTCTACGCTCGCGCGCCAGATCGAGAATGGCGCGCCTGCCGACATCTTCGCGTCGGCCGACGAGGCGTGGGCCGACTATCTCGACCAGCGCGGGAAGCTTGCGCCCGGAACGCGCGTCACTCTGTTGTCGAACCGGCTGGTGCTGATCGTGCCGGCCAATGCGCCACGATCCGTCGCCCTCGAGAAAGGGATGGACTTCGCGGCGCTGCTCGGTGGCGGCCGGCTGGCGACAGGTGATCCTGCTCACGTGCCGGTCGGGCGCTATGCGCGCCAGTCGCTCGAGTGGCTCGGCGTATGGAACGCCGTCGAGCCGCGGCTTGCGCGCGCCGAATCCGTGCGCGCGGCCATGGCGCTGGTCGAGCGCGGCGAAGCACCGTTCGGCATCGTCTACGCGACCGACGCGGCGGCCAGCCCGCGCGTGGCCGTCGCCGGCACTTTTCCGGCTGAAAGCCACCCGCAGGTCGCGTATCCGTTCGCGATCGTCGCCGGCCGCGACACACCGGCGGCACGCGCTTTCATGTCCGCAATGACCGCGCCCGCGGCGAAGGCCATTTTCCGCCGCAACGGCTTCGCGGTGGAATGACCGGCAGCCCGATGGATTTCCTCACGCCGGCCGAGCTCGACGCACTGCGCCTCAGCCTGCGCGTGGCGCTCGCCGCGGTCGCGGCAACATTGCCGCTCGCGGTCCTGGCCGCATGGATCCTGGCACGAGGCCGGTTTCCCGGCCGCGGGTTCCTCGACGGGCTCGTGCATCTGCCGCTCGTCCTGCCGCCGGTCGTCGTGGGTTATATCCTGCTGCTGGCCTTCGGGGTCCGCGGCCCGATCGGGCACTGGCTCGACGCCGCCTTCGGAATCCGGCTGGTCTTTACGGCGAACGGCGCCTCGCTCGCGACCGCGGTGATGATCTTCCCGCTGATGGTGCGCGCGGTCCGCCTCTCGATCGAGGCGCTTGACCCTGGTCTCGACGAGGCCGCGCGAACGCTCGGGGCCGGCCCGCTCGACCGGTTCCTCACGGTTTCGCTGCCGCTGATGCTGCCCGGCATCCTGTCGGGAGCCGTCGTCGCGTTCGCCGCAAGCCTCGGCGAGTTCGGCGCGGTCATCACGTTTGCCGCCAATGTGCCGGGCGAGACGCAGACCCTTCCGCTTGCGATCTATGCCGCGACGCAAACCCCCGGCGGCGACGCCGCCGCAGCCCGGCTCGCGGGCATTTCGATCGCGCTGGCGCTGGCAGGGCTCGTCCTTTCCGAATGGCTGGCGCGCCGCGTCCGCCGGATGGTGGGCGGCTAGATGATCGCGCTGGACTTCCGCCAGAACCTCGGCGATTTCGGTCTCGACGTCCGGATGGAAGCGCCTGCAGGGGTGGTCGTGCTTTTCGGCCGGTCCGGATCTGGCAAGACGTCGATCGTACGCGCCATCGCCGGGCTTGCCCGTCCGCGCGAGGGCCGGATCGCCGTCGGCGGGACGGTACTCTTCGATTCCGCCGCGGGGATCGACGTCCCGGCCGAACGCCGGCGCGTGGGATACGTCTTCCAGGACGCGCGGCTGTTCCCGCACATGAGCGTCGAAGCGAACCTGCGCTACGGGCAGAAGCGCGCCGGCCCGGCCGGACCGTCGGACGAGTTCGGATCGACCGTGGCACTGCTTGGCCTCGGCCATCTCCTTTCGCGCCGGCCGGGCACGCTGTCCGGCGGCGAGCGCCAGCGCGTGGCGATCGGGCGCGCGCTCCTCGCCCGGCCGCGCCTGCTGCTGATGGACGAGCCGCTCGCCTCGCTCGATGCGCCGCGCAAGGCCGAAGTCCTGCCCTACCTCGACGGTCTGCGCCGTCGGCTCGGAATTCCGGTCGTCTACGTCACCCACGCGCTCGACGAGGTCATGCGGCTTGCCGATACGCTGGCGCTGGTCGACGACGGCCGCATCGCCGCGTGCGGCCCCGTCGGCGAGGTGACGGCGCGCGTCGATCTGGGTCCGCTCGTAGGGCGCTTCGAGGCGGGCACGGCGCTCGACACGCTCGTTGCCGGACACGATGCAGAATTCGCCCTCTCGCGACTTGCTTTCGCGGGCGGCGAACTGGTCGTGCCAGCCGTCGATGCCCCGGAAGGCACGGCGCTGCGCGTGCTCGTGCGGGCGCGCGACGTCATGCTCGCCACCCGCCCGCCGGTCGCCATTTCCGCGCGGAACGTCTTTGCCGGCACGGTTTCCGACATCTCGCTCGAACCCGGCGCGCACGCCGAGGTGGCCGTCGCGATCGGCGGTGTCCGGCTGCGCGCGCGCATCACCCGCGCCGCGGCGGCCGAGCTTGGCCTGGCAACGGGCGTCCCCGTCCACGCGATCGTGAAGTCGGTCGCCGTGGGAAGGCCGACGGTGCATCCCTAAATTCGTGTGGACGGGAGCCGGACGGACCCTTACTGAAAGAGCCTGACCCTTGAGGCTCTTGATGGACCTGAAAGACTACATACGTGATGTTCCGGATTTTCCGAAGCCGGGCATCCTTTTCCGCGACATTTCCCCGCTGCTGGCCGACGCGGGCGCATGGCGCGCGACGATCGAACGGCTTGCTGCGGTCGTTGCTCCCCACAAGCCCACGATCCTTGCAGGGATCGAGAGTCGCGGCTTCCTCGTCACGGCCCCGCTGGCGCTGCACATGGGTTGCGGCTTCATGATGGTGCGCAAGCGCGGCAAGCTGCCGGGCAAGACGATCCCGCACACCTACGCGCTGGAGTATGGCGAGGACACGATCGAGATCCAGGACAATGCCGTGCAACCGGGGACGCGCGTCGTCGTGCTCGACGACGTTCTCGCCACGGGCGGCACGCTCAATGCGGCGATCTCGCTTCTCGGCAAGGCCGGGGCGGACGTGCGCGCCGCATGCTGCATCATCGAACTGACGTTCCTCGAAGGACGCAAGCGGTTGCCGGTGCCCTTCGAAAGCCTGGTCCGCTACTGATCCGGCCGGGGGTCGATCCGCGATGGCGCTCGACTCCATGCTGTTTGCGCTTCTCGCCGTGGCACTGGGCGCGGGCTGCCTCTACTGGCGGCACCGGGCGCGCGAGATCGCCCGATCCGACCGGCGGAATGCCGATTTCGCGCGGTCAAACGCAGACTGGCTCTGGGAGCGCGATTCCGAGCAGCGTTTCACGCTGATGACGGGCGCGGAAGTCACCGGTCTTGTCGAGGCGAACTATCTCGGCAAGACGATGCTGGACAGCTGCCCCGACGGCACGGATCCCGTCGTCTGGGCCCGGCACATCGAAGACCTGCGCGAGCACCGGCCCTTTCGTGACCTCGTCATCAGCCGGCAACGCGCCGACGGCAGCCGCGTGTGGTTTGCGGTCTCCGGCCTACCGTACTACGACGCGAAAGGCCGGTTCGCCGGCTACCGGGGCACGTCGCGAGTCGTCACGGACGTCGTCCAGCGCGAACGCGAGATCGCCGAGCGGACAAACGAACTCGAGCTTGCGCAGGCGCGCCTGCTGGACTTCGCCGCGGCGACATCCGACTGGCTGTGGGAAATGGATTTCGACCTGCGCTTCTCCTATTTCTCGAAGCCGCTTGTCGCCACGGCTCCCGGCGCGCCGGTCGGCGGGATCGGCCAGTCGATCTGGGATCTTCCGGGGCACTTCCCGACATCTCCCTCGGCCGTCCAGGCGCAGCGCACGGCGATGCTCGCCGGCGAGCCGTTCCGCGACTTCCGCCTCCGACGCAAGTCCGAGGAAGGAAAATTCCTCACGATCTCGTTCTCGGGCCGGCCGATCTTCGATGCCGATGGCCGGTTCCGCGGCTATCGCGGCACCGCGCGCGACATCACGGCCGAGATATCGGCAAGCGAAACCGCCTTCGAGGCCGAACGCCGGCTGCACCAGGCGCTCGACGCGATCGGCGCCTCGCTCGCGGTCTACGATTCCGAAGACAGGCTGACCTTCCGCAACCGCACCTATTCGTCGGTATCCAACTCGGATCCGACTTTCGGCATCGGCCTGACATTCGCGCAGATCATGCGCGCCATGCTCGATCGCGGCAAGATCGACACCGGACACATGAGCCGCGACGAATGGTTCGACTGGCGGATGGCACGCCACGCCGCCGGCGCCGAACCGATCGACATCACGTTCACGAACGGCCGCACGCTGCAGATCGTCGAACGCCGCACACCCGATGGTGGCACAGTCCTTATCGGCGTCGACGTCACGCAGATCCGCCGCGGCCGGCAGCAGGCCGACCAGCAGGCGCAGATCCTGACGCGCGTCTTCGAGAGCATCGACGAGGGCATCCTCGTCTACGACTCGAACGCCTGCCTCGCCGCCTGGAACGAGCGCGCCGTGGGCATCATCGGCATCCCGCCGGACATGCTGAAGGTCGGCACGCCGTTCCTCGAGTCGATCCGCTACCAGCTCGTCCGCGGCGATTTCGGCACGTTCGAGGATATCGAGGCCGAAGCGCAGCGCAGGCTCGAATTCAACCGGACGACTCCCTCGATGAGCGAGGGCTGGCGACCGAACGGCCGATATATCCGCGCGCGGCGCACGCTGCTGCGCGACGGCGGCTGGGTGACTCTGTTTACCGACATGACCGAGCAGCACCGTTTCGAGGACGCATTGCGCGAAGCCAAGGAAGCGGCCGAGACCGCCAATCGCTCGAAGTCGGAGTTCCTTGCGCACATGAGCCACGAGCTGCGCACGCCGCTCAACGCGGTCATCGGCTTTTCCGAGATCATCCACCGGGAAATGTTCGGCGCGGTCGGCGAGCCCCGCTACATCGAGTATGCGCGCGACATCCATGCGAGCGGCACGCACCTCCTCAACGTCATCGGCGACATCCTCGACATCGCCAAGGCAGAGGCCGGGACGGCCGAGCTCGACGAGATGGCGTGCGAGATCGAGGAGATCGTCGGCGCCAGCGTTCGGCTTATCGAGCCGCGCGCCCAGGCCGGCCAGATCCGCGTCGAGGTGCGCGTGGCGCCAGGCCTTCCGAAGATCGACGCCGACGCCCGCCGCATGAAGCAGGTGCTGATCAACCTTCTCTCGAATGCCGTGAAGTTCACGCCGCCCGGCGGACGTGTCGCGGTGGAGGCCTGGCTGGACGCCGACGGCGGTGCGCGTTTCGTGGTTCGCGACACCGGCATCGGCATGCGCGCGGAAGACATCCCGCGCGCGCTCGAACCGTTTTCGCAGGTCGAAAACGCGCTTTCGCGCCGGTTCGAGGGGACGGGGCTCGGCCTGCCGCTCTCCAAGAAGCTCGTCGAACTCCACGGCGGCACGCTGACGGTCGAAAGCGTCGTCGACCGCGGCACGACTGTCACGGTCGCCCTGCCCGCCACGCGCACGTTGCGGGTCTGACGGCGCTCAGGCCGGTCGCGTCCGTTCGCCCGCCCATGCCAGCAGCGCGGCAAGCGTCGCGCGCAGGCGCACGATCATCGGCGCCGCGCGGGCCGCATCCCAGCGATACGGCGGCGCCTCCTCCATGTAGGCGGTCATCGCCTTCTCGAGCTGGAGCGCATGGAAGCCATCGGCAGGACGCCCGTAGCGGCGCGTGATGTAGCCGCCCTTGAAACGGCCGTTGACGGCAAGGCTCATGCCCGGCCCTTCCAGCGCCGCCCGGGCGCGTTCCGCCAGGGACGCATCGGCCGATGAACCGGAGGCCGATCCCAGATTGAGATCCGGCAGGCGCCCCTCGAAGAAGCGCGGCACGACGGACCAGATCGAATGGCCATCCCACAGGATGGCAACGCCATGGCGCGCGCGGATGGCATCGAGCTCGGCCGCCAGCGCCGCATGGTAGGGTTTCCAGTAGAGCTCGACTCGCTCGGCGATTTCGCCGGCATCCGGCTCCTGGCCCTTCCGGTAGACGGGCTCGCGCGCGAAGGTGCTCGACGGCACGAGCTCGGTGTTGTCCGCACCCGGATAGAGCGGCGTGCCGGCCGGATCGCGGTTGAGATCGACGGCAAAGCGCGAATAGTTGGCGACAAGATACCCCGCACCGATGGTCGGCGCGAACGCGTAGAGCTTCTCCACGTGCCAGTCGGTATCCGGCATCGCCGCGGCAGCCGGCGTCAACCGGGCGGCAAGGGCGTCGGGAACGTACGTGCCGGCATGCGGCACGCTGACCAGCAACGGGGTCGTTCCGGCGGTGAATTCGAAAATCGGCTTCAAAATTCTTCCTTTCCAGCGGCGCAGCCTCCAAGAATAGGCCTTTCGCCGAAGGACGCCAGACTCATGCCGAGCTTTTTCGCTCCCCTCGCCCTGCTGCCGGCCGGATGGTTACGCGACGTGCGTTTCGATGTCGACGCGCGCGGCGACATCGCCGAGGTGACGGCCGGCGGCGAAAGCTCGGATACGACACGCCTCAACGGTCCCGTCCTGCCGGGCCTTGCCGACCTGCACAGCCACGCCTTCCAGCGCGCGCTGGCGGGCCTTGGCGAACGCGCCGGGCCGCAGGGCGACAGCTTCTGGACGTGGCGCGACATCATGTACGGCTTCGTGCGCCGGCTTTCGCCGCGCGACGTCGAGGCGATCGCGGCCCAGCTCTATGTCGAACTGGCGCGACACGGCTACACGAGCGTCTGCGAATTCCACTACGTCCACAACGATCCGGCGGGCGAGCGCTACGAGACACCGACCGAGTTGGCCGACCGCATCGTGGCCGCCGCTTCGGCGGCGGGACTGGGCCTGACATTGCTGCCCGTGCTCTATCAGGCGAGCGGCTTCGGCGGCACGCCGCCGACCGAAGGACAGCGCCGCTTCGTGCTCGACGACGATGCCTATGCCGATCTCGTCGAACGGCTCGTGCGCCGCCACCGCAACGACCCGCAGGTGCGCGTGGGCATCGCCCCCCATTCGCTGCGCGCGACGACCCCGGCAGCGCTCTCGCGCGCCTGCGCGATGCTGGCGCGCCTTGACGCCGGCGCGCCCGTCCACATCCACATCGCCGAACAGCCCAAGGAGGTCGAGGACTGCCGCACCTGGTCCGGCACGACGCCCATCGAATGGCTGCTGTCGAATGCCGAGGTCGACGCGCGCTGGTGCCTTGTCCACGCCACGCACGCCACGCCGGCCGAGATCGAGGGCATCGCGAAGCGTCGGGCCGTCGCCGGTCTCTGCCCGACGACGGAGGCCAATCTCGGCGACGGGCTTTTCCCGCTTGGCCCGTTCCTCAAGGCCGGCGGCCTGTTCGGCGTGGGCAGCGACTCAAACGTGTCGACAAGCCCCGTCGAGGAGCTGCGCTGGCTCGAATACGGCCAGCGGCTGTTCCACCGGGCGCGCAACGTGACACAAGACAGACCCGGCGCCTCGACCGGCGCCTTCCTGTTCGAAAGGGCACGGGCCGGCGGCGCGCAGGCGGCCGGCCGGCGCACCGGCGCCCTTGCCCCCGGCTTCCGGGCGGACTTCGTCGTGCTCGACGAGACAAGCCCGGCCCTTGCCGGCCACACGCCCGAGACGCTTGTCGATGCCTGGATATTCTCGGGCAATGCAAATCCGGTGCGCGACGTCGTCATCGGCGGGGAATGGGTCGTGCGCGACGGGCACCACCGCTTCGAGGAACAGGCGGCGGCCGACTATGCGAAGACGATGCGCCGGCTGACCGCCTGACGTTCAGCCGTTCTGGTCGGGTGCCAGCGCAAGATCGACGGGGCGCAGGTCCACGGACACGTCGAGGCGGTGAGTCCCGCCGCCGAGGATGACGCCGCGGATCGGGGCCACGTCGCCATAGTCGCGCCCCCAGGCAAGCACCACATGCTCGTCCGACACCACCAGATCGTTGGTGGGATCGAAATCGATCCAGCCCGTGCCCGGAACGAAGGCGCCAACCCAGGCATGGCTGGCGTCCGCGCCGATCCGGCGGACCTGTCCGGCCGGCGCGTGGGTGCGGATGTAGCCCGACACATAGCGCGCGGCGAGCCCGGTCGCGCGCATGCACGCGATCATCACGTGGGCGAAATCCTGGCAGACGCCGCGGCGAAGCTGCATGACCTCGCGCACCGCCGTCGCCACGCCCGTGGCGCGCGGATCGAAGGCGAAATCGGTCTTGATGCGGCGGTTGAGATCGAGCAGGGCGGAAAGGATCGGCCGGCCCGGCGCGAACGAGGGCTGCGCGAAATCCCGCACGGCATCGTCGATCGCCACGAGCGGAGATTCGCGCGCGAACTCCACCGCCGACGTCTCCGCGGGCAGGCCGCCGCCGTCGAGCGCATCGCGCACCTGCTCCCATGGCGGGGTCTGCTCGGCCGGCGGCGGTGCAGGAAAGCGGACTTCGACCGCACAGCGGGCGTCGACGACAAGCTCGGCGTGCGGCTCCTCAAGCGCCATATACGTGGCGACGTTGCCGAAATAGTCGGTCGTGTCGTGGACGCGTACCGGCGCCGGCGTGGCGATGACGGACGAGCGCAGCACGCGCTGCCACGGCAGTCCGCGCGGCGTCAGCCGCATGACGTGATAGGAGATGTCGACCGGCTCCTCGTAGCGGTAGGTCGTGCGGTGGACGACGTCGTAGATCACGCGCCCTCCCCGCCGGTCGGCGCGATCTCGAAACCGATCGACTGCACGGTTTCGACATGGCTGAAATAGGCGCGCGTGAGCGCCTCGGACAGATCCGCGAGGCGGGCCTGCGTGCCCGCGAGCAGGTCGACGAGCATCGCCATCGCCTCGCGGTCGACGGTCGAGCCGGCCCGCTCGACGTCGAACAGCTCGACCGCCGTCAGCGCCGCGCGCGCGATCTTCTGCTCGGGCTGCGAGAGCGGACGGATATCCCGCCGCGCAAGCCGGTCGAGATGTTCGCAGATGATCTGGAGCTGGAACAGCACCGAGCGCGGGTTCGTCTCGTCGCACATCAGGAGGTCGAGCACGGGTGCCGCCTGCACCGCCGCCATGTAGCGCGTGCGGTAGGTGATCGAGCTGTCGCAGAGTTCGAGCAGCAGCCGCAGCCACGGTTCCGAACCCTGCCCCGAAGCCGCGAACACGTCGCGCACGACCGAGGTGCCGTGAACGGCCCGCTCGATCCGACGGCCGAGATCGAGGAACCGCCAGCCCGAGCCGCGCGTCATGTTCTCCGACGCCATGCCGTGGAAGGCGGCGCAGACGCCGATCGTGTGATCCATCCCTTCGAGAAGGCGGTCGGCATCGCCCGGCTGGCCTTCGAGGCGCAGCCGCGCGTCACGAAGCAGTTCGTTGACCACGTTCCACATGTCGGCCGAAAGCCGGTCGCGGACCGTGGGTGCGATACGCTGGATGGCCTGGAACAGGTGCGAGAGCCCCTGGTCGAGGCCGCAGGCGTGCCCCATCGCCTCGATCATCGAACGCCCGTCGGGCAGCCCGCCCATCGCGCGCTCGACCAGTCCGCGGTCGCCGAGCATGCGCGCGAGGGTCTGGAACTCGGCCAGTTCACGCGCGGACGAGCCGCCGGCCGGCACGCGCATCAGGCACGCCCGCATCAGTCGCGCGGCATTGTCGAGCCGCTCGGCATAGCGGCCAAGCCAGTAGAGATTGTCGGCCACGCGGCTCTGCAGTTCGCCCGCCGACCGGCGCAGCGGTTCGCGCGCGGCGGGCTTGCGGGTCTCGACCACGACGGGAACCACGTCGCGTTCGATCACCCAGGTGTCCTTCGCGGCGCCGCCGCGCTGCATGGAGATGTCGATCCCGCTGTCGTCGGCGGCCACGCGGGTCATTCCGCCAGGCATCGGCACGTAACTGCCCTCGTGGCGGACGAGGAAACAGCGCACCATCAACGGGCGGGGCACGAGGCCGTCCGGCGTCCAGACCGGCATCGCGGATTTCGGCAGGCGGGCCTGCGCCACGTAGCGGTGCGGGCGCTGTGCCAGCCGTTCGACGAACGCCTTGCGGCGGGCCGGATCGACCTGCGATCCGACGGTGGCGGGCTCGAGCGCATCGCCGGGAAAGCACGGGCGGAAGACATAGTCCTCGAGGCGCGCGGTGACCTGCTCGAAGACCTGCCGCTGCCCCAGCCACCACGTCTCGACCGACGGCAGGCCCAGATCCTCGCCCAGCAGCTTCGTCGCGAGGCCCGGCAGGAAGGGCAGCAGGGCCGGCGTCTCGACGACGCCCGCGCCCAGCGCATTGGCAATGGCAACGCTGCCCGCGCGTACCGCGTCGACGAGGCCGGCCACGCCGATCGCGGACTCCGAGCGCAGCTCGACCGGATCGCAATAGTCGTCGTCGAGACGGCGCAGGATCACGTCGACCTGCTGGAGGCCGCCGAGCGTCTTGAGGAACACCTTGGCGTCGCGCACCGTCAGATCCGCGCCTTCGGCAAGCGTCAGGCCGAGCTGGCGGGCGAGATAGACATGCTCGAAATAGGTCTCGCTATAGGGCCCCGGCGTCAGCAGCACGATGCGCGGGTTCTCGCGATGGCGGGGAGCGAGCTGGGCGAGTGCCGCCTGCCAGATGTCGAAGAACGAGCCGAGCCGGCGGACAGCCGAGGACTGGAACAGTTCGGGCAGCGTGCGCATCAGCACGTTGCGGTTCTCGAGCGCGTAGCCGGCCCCGGAGGGCGCATTGACGCGGTCGGCGCACACGCGCCAGCGTCCGTCGAGCCCGCGCGCGAGATCTGCCGCATAGAAATGCAGGAACGGCGCGCCGTTCGCGGGCGCAATCCCGTGGCAGGGGCGCAGGAAAGCCGGGTTCGCGTGCACGAGCGCCGGCGGCAGCAGCCTGTCGCGGATCAGCGTCTGCGGACCGTAGATGTCGGCAAGGATCCGGTCGAGCAGCGTGGCGCGACGCACGAGCGCCGTCTCGATCCCCGACCACTCCTCCGCCGGGATCGGCAGCGGGATCAGGTCGAACTGCCACGGGCGCTGGGGGCCGCGCGTCTCGGCAAAGACGTTGTAGGTGACGCCGTTCTCGTCGTACTGACGGCGCGCGCGATCCACGCGCTCGGCGAGCGCCCCCTGCGGCAGGGTGCGCATGGCGCCCATCAGCGGCTGCCAGTGCGCGCGGATCTGCCCGCCGCCCGTCACCATCTCGTCGAACGGGGGCAGCTCTGCCTCCGCCGGTGCGGGTCCGGCGGCCTCTCTCAGGCGCGCTTCCTCCATCGACTCCTCGGGAATTGCGGTCGAGCCGGCAAGCTTGGGCGCTAGCCGCGCCGCAGGTCAAGGGTCAGGGGAAAGTCCGGATTCGGCGCCGGTTCGCGCGGTGTCACGGGTCCGGGCGTATGACCGATGTCGAAGAAGCGCGCGCGCCGGCGCGCCTCGGCTTCGTTGGCATTGACCGGGAAGCGGTCATAGTTGCGTCCACCCGGATGGGCCACGTGATAGGTGCAGCCGCCTGCGGAACGCCCGCTCCACGAATCGTAGAGATCGAAGACCAGCGGCGCGTGGACGCCCACGGTCGGATGCAGGGCCGAAGCGGGATTCCAGGCGCGGAACCGCACGCCCGCCACGTATTCGCCCGCCGTGCCCGTGGGGTGCAGCGGCACGCGCACGCCGTTGCAGAGCACCTGATGCCGTCCGTCGACGAGGTTGCGCACGCGCACCTGCACGCGCTCGAGCGAGCTGTCGACATAGCGAACGGTGCCGCCGGCCCCCGGCTCCTCGCCCAGCACGTGCCAGGGTTCGAGCGCATGGCGCAGCTCGATCTCGACGCCGCGATAGGCGACCGAGCCGAGCTTGGGGAAGCGGAACTCGCAGTGCGGCTCGAACCACGGGTCCTCGAACCCGTATCCGGCATCGCGCAGAAGCTCGAGCACGTCGGCCAGGTCCTCCCGCACGAAGTGCGGCAGCAGGAACTGGTCGTGGATGCGGTTGCCCCAGCGCACGAGACGGTGCGTGTAGGGCTCCTCCCAGAAATGCGCGACGAGACTGCGCAGCAGCAGCTGCTGGACGAGGCTCATGCGCGAATGCGGCGGCATCTCGAAGGCGCGCAGTTCCACGAGCCCGCGCCGCCCGCCGGAATGGTCGGGCGAATAGAGCTTGTCGATGCAGAACTCGGTCCGGTGCGTGTTGCCGGTCAGGTCGACCAGCACGTTGCGCAGGATGCGGTCGACGAGCCAGGGCGGAATGCCGGCCGTCTCGCGCGCGGGCAGCTTCGAGAGCGCCAGCTCCAGCTCGTGCACCTGGTCCTCGCGCGCTTCGTCCACGCGCGGATGCTGCGATGTCGGCCCGATGAACAGGCCCGAGAACAGGTAGGAAAGGCCCGGATGGTTGTGCCAGAAACGCAGCATCGAGCCGAGCAGGTCCGGCCGGCGAAGCCACGGCGAGTCGGCCGGCGTCTCCCCGCCCAGCACGAAATGGTTGCCGCCGCCGGTGCCGACATGCCGGCCGTCGAGCATGAATTTCTCGGTCCCCAGCCGCGTCTGCCGCGCCTCGTCGTAGAGCGTCGTCGTGCGCTCGACCAGTTCGCCCCACGAGCGCGCGGGATGGACGTTCACCTCGATCACGCCGGGATCGGGCGTGACCGAGAAATTCTCGATGCGCGGATCGGAGGGCGGCGTATAGCCCTCGATCAGCACCGGCTGGCCGAGATCGGCCGCCGTATCCTCGATATGGCCGATGAGATCGAGATAATCCTCCGCCGTCGGGATCGGCGGCATGAAGACGTGAAGCAGGCCGTCGCGCGGCTCGATGCACATCGCCGTGCGCACGACCCATGCCGCGGACGATTGCGGCCTGATCGTGTTGCGCTCGCGCCGGCGCATCTCCTCGAGCATCCGCCGGTCCGGCACGGGCCTGCCGTCCGGCCCCGCCATCATTCCGGCCTGGTGTGCGAAGCCGGCCCGCGGCGCGTTGCCGGAAACGGGCATCGCCTGTTCGCGCCGGTCGCGCGGCGGCAGCGGCGGCACGGGCTCGAACGGGTCGCGTTCCCAATGATAGGGAAAGTCGGCCTGGGCTACCCACGGGATGCTATCGAGCGGCAGGCGGAAGCCCATCGGCGAATCGCCGGGGATCAGGAACATGTGCTGCGGGCGCACGAACCAGAAGCCGCTCGACCAGCGCGGCGATCCACCCTGCCAGCCGCGCTGGATCGGCAGCGCGATGCCCACCGGCTCGTCGAGGCCCTTCTCGAAGATCCGCGCCAGGCGCGCGCGCTCCTCCGGATCCTTCAGGTTCGACTTCAGCGGATCGACGTTCACCGGCAGGCGCTGCTCGCGCCACAGGTAGTACCAGGCATCCTCGTAGGCGCGGTGCGCGAACTGTTCGGGGATGCCCAGCCGCTCGCACAGCCGGTGCGCGAAGCGCTCGGCATGTTCGAAGTTCACGTTGGACTTGAGCGTGTCGTCGGCGATGAGACCGGGGTCGCGCCAGATCGGCTCGCCGTCCTTGCGCCAGTAGCAGCCCAGCGCCCAGCGCGGCAGGCTTTCGCCCGGATACCACTTGCCCTGCCCGTAATGCAGCATTGCGCCCGGCGACCAGTGGCGCTGGAGACGCTTCAGCAGGTTTCCCGCCAGACGGCGCTTGCTGGGGCCGAGCGCGGCCGTGTTCCATTCCGCCCCGTCCATATCGTCGATCGAAACGAACGTGGGTTCGCCGCCCATCGTCAGGCGCACGTCGCCCCTTGCGAGATGCGCGTCGACGGCGTGGCCCAGATCCTCGATCCGGCCCCACGCCTCGTCTGTGTAGGGCTTGGTCACCCGTGCGCTCTCGCGGATGCGCGTGACCTTCATCTCGTGCCCGAACGTGACCTCGCATTTCTCGAGCATTCCCTCGACCGGTGCGGCCGAGGACGGGGCGGGCGTGGCAGCAAGCGGGATGTGCCCTTCGCCCGCCAGCAGGCCCGAGGTGGGATCGAGGCCGATCCACCCGGCGCCCGGCAGGTAGACTTCGGTCCACGCATGCAGGTCGGTGAAGTCGGCTTCCGTGCCCGAGGGACCGTCAAGCGCCTTCTGGTCGGCCACAAGCTGGATCAGGTAGCCCGACACGAAGCGGGCGGCGAAACCCAGATGCCGCAGGATCTGGACAAGCAGCCAGCCCGTGTCGCGGCACGAGCCCTTGGCGCGCGTCAGCGTCTCCTCGCAGGTCTGGACGCCCGGTTCCATGCGGATGATGTAGCCGACGTCCTTCTGCAGCCGCATGTTCAGGCCCACGAGGAAGTCGACGGTGCGCTGCGCGTCGCGCGGCACTTCCGCCAGCCACCGGGTCAGCATCGGGCCCGCCGGATCGGGCTTCATGAACGGGGCCAGATCGCCGAGCAGCCCGTCCTCGTACTTGAAGGGCCACGCCTCGGCATAGGGCTCGAGGAAGAAGTCGAACGGGTTCGTCACCGCCATGTCGGCGACGAGATCGACCTCGACGGTGAAATGGTCCGTGCGTTCGGGGAAGACGAGCCGGGCAAGCCAGTTGCCCTGCGGGTCCTGCTGCCAGTTGAGGAAATGGGGCTTCGGCTCGATGTTGAGCGAATAGGAAAGGACCGGGGTTCGGGCGTGCGGCGCCGGCCGCAGGCGGACGACCTGGGGCCCGAGATTGATCAGTCGGTCGTATCGATAGGCCGTCCGGTGATGCAGTGCGACATGGAGGGTCATCTTTTCGTGCCGACGCTTGCTTGAAGGAACGGGGGCCGCCGAAAGGTGCGCCCGAACGCCAGTCGTTGCAAGCTTGGCCGCCCGCCCCTCCCGGTGTCATTCGATGCACCGTGCAATGGCCGCGCCAGCCCGCTAGATTGCGGGCGTGGTGCCGCCAACGACGAGTCCCCCTGCGCGGCCGCCGCTGTGGTTGCTCGTCGGCATCAGCAGTTGCGGGCCCTTCGCGCTCAACGTCTTCCTGCCTTCGCTGCCGCGGCTCGCCGAAGCGTTCGACGCCGCCTATTCGACTGCCCAGCTGGCGCTCACGCTCTATCTCGTCGGCGTGGCGGCCGGGCAGCTCGTCTATGGCCCCCTTTCCGACCGGTTCGGCCGCCGACCGGTGCTGATCGTCGGGCTGACGCTGGGAATTGCCGGCAGCATCGCGTGCCTGGTTGCCCCGTCGATGGAGGCGCTGCTCGCCGGCCGGCTCGTGCAGGCTTTCGGCGCTTGTTCCGGTCTCGTGCTGGCGCGCGCCATCGTGCGCGACCTGCATGCGCGCGACCGGGCGGCGAGCGAACTCGCCTACGTGACCATGGGCATGTCGCTGATGCCGATGGTGGCCCCGTCCATCGGCGGCGCCCTTGACGAGGTGTTCGGCTGGCGCGCCAGCTTCGCGCTGATTCTGGCATTCGTCACGATCGTCGCCGCGGCGAGCTTCGTGCGCTGCCCCGAGACCAACCAGCACCGCATCGCGTCGATCGAGCCCGTCCAGCTCGCGCGCGGCTGGACGTCGCTTCTGGGCAGCCGCGCCTTCGTCGGCTACACGCTGGCGATGACGGCGAACACGATGGCGTTCTTCAGCTTTCTCGTCGCCGCCCCCTACCTGACCGTGTCGGTCCTCGGCCGGCCCCCGGTCGAATACGGCTTCTGGTTCGCGGGCTGCGCGCTTGCCTATCTCGTCGGCAACTACGCCGCCGGCCGGTACTCGCAGCATCTCGGCATCGACCGGATGGCCAAGATCGGCAACTACCTGACATTTCCCGGCACGCTGTTCGCCGTGGCATGGGCGTTCCTGTTCGAGCTGAACCTGACCGCCCTCTTCGTGCCGATGTTCCTCGTCTGCCTTTGCCACGGGATCTCGCAGCCCAATCTGATCGCCGGTGCGGTCAGCGTGAACCCGCGGCTGGCCGGTTCGGCATCCGGCCTCCTGGGATGCTTCCAGATGTCGCTGGGGGCGATGACGACCTTCGTCGTCGGCCACATCCAGGACGACACGATGCTTCCCGTGACGTTGACCGTGCTGCTCAGCTGTTCGGCGGCATGGTTCTTCCACCGCGTCGCGATACGGGCCGCGCGCACCGATTCCCGTCCCGCCGCCTAGCGTCCCGGACCGCTTAGCAGTTGCCACGGCGCGGCGACGCGCCTACATATGCCGCATGGCCGACGCCCCTGCCGACAAGCCCAAGCTCGACGAAAAGCGCAAAAACGAGCTCCAGAACGTCCTCAACCGCTGCAGCGTCATCACGGGCATTTTCGATACCCGGATGGACAACGTGAACTGCAAGGCGTTCCACGCGATCCGCGAGATCATGGATCTCTATCTTGCGGCCGCGATCCGGCAGATCTCGGGCAACATCGATTTCATCGACGAGGGCGTGAAGCTCAAGGACGAGGAAAAGAAGAGCCTCGAGGACGTGATCACCAAGATCTTCGGCGACCTGCACCCGAAGTCGCCGGCGGGCCCCGGCTCGGCGTCCTAGTAGCCTGCGGCGCGCAGTTCTGTCGGCCGCAGCTTCCAGACCCGGCAGCCCGACATCCCCTGATGCTCGAATAGATAGATGGCCGGCGGTCGCGCGCCGACATTCGGGTGGTCGGCCAGCAGGTCGCTGCCCACGGCTGCGGCGCCATAGGTCTTGCCATCGGCCGTCACCTTGCCGCGCAGCTGTTCGAACTGCCCGAAGTCGCGCGCGCGACAGGCCGCCGAAGCTTTCGCGTCATACTGAGCGATCTCGTTCAGCGGCTTCTTGGTCTTGAGATAGACCGGCCGGGGAGCGGGCGCCTGCGGTACGGGGGCCGCATCAAGCGGCGTCCGGCCGACCGGATCGAATTTGGGAACGAGATGCCGGTCGTTGGTGCGCGCGACGTCCTGTGCCGCCGCGCCGACGGTGGCGGACAGCAGCGAAAGGGCAGCAAGGGCGAAGATCGCGCGCATCCGGCGATCATAAGGCCTGGGGGCAAATTCGCGCCACTTGAGCCCAAGCCGCTTGGCGCGGGACGTTCCGGCAGCCTAAAGTCGCGCCATGGATGCCCAATCGGTCCGTCCCGGACAGCGTTTCGTCAGTCACGAGCTCTATGCCTGGATCGTCGACGAGATCCTGCACGACGGCTACAGCGTGCCGCACGCTCGGCTTCGCGCCCTTTATGACCCTGAAATCGTTCGGATCATCGCCTGTCCGGTGCTTCTGAACCCGGCCCGATTCAAATCTGCCGAAGCCTGACGGTACCGCAAGAATGCCTGCGGTTTGGGCATTGACTTTGGATTTATCTAGTATTTTAATAAATTACATTTTGTATTGGTGGCAACAATGTATCCGGGCGCCTATGCAGAAGCTGGGGAAGCAAGCGAGCGGCGCTATCTGGTCGCCACGCTGCTCTATGACGCCTGGCTGCCACGGGCGCTCGAAGCGCACCTGCCCGACGCCGAGCGCAAGGCCTTCTACTGGAGCGGGATCTATGGATCGGCCCGCACGCGAATTTCGGAGGTCTGGGTCAAGGCCCGTCCGCGCGCCCGGACGATCCGCCCCGACTTCCCGCCCCGCGCCTTCCGGGCGGACATGCCACCCGAACCCGCAATCGTCGTCACGCTTCCGAGTGAGACGCTGACGCCCCGACGCGGCTTCCTCGACGCTCTGCTGCACCTCGACCGGCCGATCGACCCGGCCTATGTGAAGGCAATGGCCGATGCGTTCCTCCTGTATGTCGGATCGCAGGTCGCCATGCGCGTCCTCGAAAATCTCAAGGCCGCAGCCGCGTTCGTTTGACGCAGTCCAATTATTTAAAGTTGATTTTCATTTAAAATAATAAGTACGTTCCGGCGTAGCCTGCCGGACCGAAGCCCAAGCCGCATGAATCCGCGCCTGAACGCCCAGCCTGCCGTCGTCGACGCGCGCGACTTCTGCGATCCGGATGTCGGCGCCTGGATCGCGCCCGGTCCAGTGCCATCGGTATTCGAATTCGCGCGAGCCTGCGGATCGACGGGGCTGCTGTCGCGCGAGGGCGAGCGGGCGGCGAATGTCCGGATCGTCGCGGTCCTTTATCTCGGCGGCGGCCTGTTCGACGGACCGGGTGCCGGAAGGGCCCGGTTCGGCCTGCTGCTGCGCGCGCGCCGCCGGCTGATGCCGGCTTCCTACCGCTTCGAAATCCCGCGGGCGCGGTTTCCGGCACTCGAGCAGGTGCCGATCCATGCCGTGCCGTCCACCCGCGCCCGGGAACTGGCGGCCAATCATTATTTCCTTGTCCGCTGAATGACATCCGGTAACACGGTGCCCGCGACAATCACCCCCGAGCGGCGGGCGGCGTGTTGCGCACGGACCCCCCTGTGGTAACTTAACTGCAACAATTCTCGGGGGGTCTTCACGATGGATGGAACGGGGCGCGACGCGAAGTCGGCACTCTCGCCGGCCGCGGCTGCGGTGGTGGCACGGCATGTCTCGGGCAGGTCGCTCGAGCGCGATTTCTATGTCGACGATGCGCTCTATGCGGCCGATGTCGCGCGCATCCATCACCGCCACTGGCTGTTCGTCGGATACGGATTTGAGATCGCCAACCCCGGCGACCACATGACCTACGCCGTCGCCGGCGCCGAAATCGTCGTCGTGCGCGGACAGGATGGCAAGATCCGCGCTTTCCACAATGTCTGCCGCCATCGCGGATCGAAGGTCTGCCTGACCGAGCACGGCCACGGCAGCGTGCTCGCATGCCCCTACCACAAATGGACCTACCGTCTCGACGGCAGCCTGATCCTCGACACCAAGAAGGAATTCGGGATCGATCGGTCCGAGCTTGGCCTGCGGCCGGTCCATCTTGTGGATGCCGGCGGCCTGCTGTTCTTCTCGCTCGCCGATAATCCGCCCGATTTCCGCGAGGCGGCGGAGACGATCGCGCGCAAGATGAAGCCGCATGCCATCGACCGGGCGAAGATCGCGCACAAGATCGACTACGTGGTGAAATCGAACTGGAAGGTCGTCTTCCAGAACAACCGGGAATGCTATCACTGCACGCCCAACCACAAGGAATACAACACCGCGGCCTATGACGTGATGCGCGACAATGCCGTTGTCGATCCCACGCTCCAGCCTGCGATGGACGCCATCATCGAGAAGGCGAACCAGCGATTCGCTTCCCTGGGGCTCGACACCGGCGATGCAAGTTCGAACATGACGGGCCGCAACTGGCGCTGCCACCGGACGCCGGTCAAGGAGGGTTTCCTCACGCAGAGCATGGACGGCAAGATGGTGTCGTCCCTGATGGGCGACATCAAGGAACCCGACAGCGGCACGCTGCGCACGACAGTCTTCCCGAACTTCTGGCAGCACACGAACTGCGATTTCGCGGCTGCGGCACGCCTGACGCCGATGGGCCCGGGCGAAACGCACGTGCGCGGCTACTGGCTCGTCGATGCCAAGGCCGTCGAAGGCAAGGACTATACGCTCGAGAAGCTCCTGCCGATCTGGGACATCACGAACCGGCAGGACTGGAAGATCTGCGAGGATCAGCAGGCCGGCGTGAGCTCGCCCGGCTACGTGCCGGGCCCCTACTCCACCCTGCGCGAGCGCAATGTGACCCATTTCGACGACTGGTACATCGGAGAGCTGCGTGGCTGAACTTCCGGGCTCTGCCCGCATCGTTGTCATCGGCGGGGGAGCGGTCGGTTGCTCCATCGCCTACCACCTGGCGAAACTCGGACAGCGCGACGTCGTCGTTCTCGAAAAGGCGGCCCTGACGAACGGTTCGACCTGGCACGCCGCAGGCCTCGTGGGTCAGCTGCGCTCCAAGCGCAACCTGACGCGGCTCATGCAGTACTCGGCCCAGCTCTACGGAAAGCTCGAGGCGGAGACGGGCCAGGCGGTCGAGTGGAAGCCCGTGGGCAGCCTGCGGCTTGCCTCCTCGCAGGAGCGCTGGAGCGAACTCAAGCGCATGGCGACGACCGCGCGCAGCTTCGATTTCGAGCTGCACACGCTTTCGCCCAAGGAAGCGCAGGAGAAGTTCCCGCTCATCTCGCTCGACGGGGTCGTGGGCGCCGTGTTCGTGCCCGACGACGGGTCGGTTGATCCGTCGAGCCTGACGCATGCCTATGCAAAGGGCGCGCGCGCGGGCGGCGTGAAATTCGTCGAGGGCGTCCTCGTGAAGGGCTTCGACACGAAGGACCGGCGCATCACGAAGGTGCGCACCGACAAGGGCGACATCGCGTGCGAGATCGTCGTCAACGCGGCCGGCATCTGGGCGCGCGACGTTGCCGCGATGGCCGGCGTGCGCGTGCCGGCAGGCGCGGTCGAGCACCAGTACCTGATCACCGAGAAGCGCAACGACATGCCCAAGGGGCTGCCGACGCTGCGCGACCCGGACAACATCTTCTACCTGAAGCCCGAGCCCGGTGCGCTTGCCATCGGCGGCTGGGAACAGGGGACGCCGACCTTCGGCTCCAAGGGCGTGCCGTTCGAGTTCGGCCGCGAGCTGTTCCCGCCGAACCAGGACAGGCTCGAGGCGTTCCTGCTGCCGGCGGCCGAACGCCTGCCGATCCTCAACGAGATCGGCATCCGCACCGTCATCAACGGGCCCATCCCGATCTCGCCGGACGGCGAGCCGATCATGGGATTGGCGCCCGAGCGCGACAATTTCTACGTGGCCTGCGGCTTCACGTCGGGCATCGCCGCATCGGGCGGTGCTGGCAAGGCAATGGCCGAATGGATCGTTGCGGGCGAACCGTCGATGGACCTTTGGGCCTTCGACGTACGCCGCTTCGGCGCGCACCACATGTCGGCCAAGTACCTCGCCGAACGCAGCGTGGACAGCTACTGGCGCTATTACCAGATCCACTATCCGATCGAGGAGCTGGAGAGCGCGCGCGGCGGCCGGCGCAGCCCGCTCTATTCGGTCCTCAAGGACCGGCGCGCGGTCTACGGCTCCCGGTTCGGCTGGGAACGTCCCAACTGGTTCGCACCCGAAGGCGTCGAGCCGGTCGACCGGCCATCGTTCGAATCCAGACCCAACTGGTTCGCGCATGTCGCCGGGGAGTGTCGTGCGGCCCGCGAACGCGCCGTGCTGATCGACCAGAGCTCGTTCTCGAAGTTCGAGTTCACCGGCCCCGGCACGTTCGCGGCCCTCCAGCGCATCGCCGCCAACGATCTCGACAAACCGGCCGGCAGCCTCGTCTATACGCAGCTTTGCAACGCGCGCGGCGGCATCGAGGCCGACCTGACGTTCGTGCGGCTCGACGAGAACCGCTTCTACATGGTGACGGGCAGCGCCTTCGGCGTGCGCGACATGCACTGGATCCGATCGCACCTTCCGACCGATGGTTCGGTGAACGTGGCCGACGTCACCTCGGCACGCGCCACCATCAACCTCGCGGGCCCTAGGTCGCGCGATATCCTCGCGGCCGTGGCGGACGGCGACGTGTCGAACGCCGCCTTCCCGTACATGACGGCGCGGGAAATCCGCGTCGGCTTCGCGCCCGTGCTGGCCATGCGCGTCACCTACGTGGGCGAGCTGGGCTGGGAGCTGCACATGCCCGTCGAATATGCGCAGCACGTCTACGAACTGCTGTCGGAGGCGGGCAAGGCGCACGGGCTGACCGATGCCGGCTATCGCGCGATCGACTCGCTGCGGCTGGAGAAGCGCTATCTCTACTGGGGCGCCGACATCACGCCCGACTACACGCCCTACGAGGCCGGGCTCGGTTTCGCGGTGGCGCTCGGCAAGAAGGCCGATTTCATCGGCCGTGCGGCGCTCGAGAAGGCCAGGGCCGAGGGGCCGAAGCGCAAGCTTGTCGTGCTGACGGTCGACGCGCCCGTGCAGCTTTACGGCGGCGAATCGATCGTGCTTGGCGGCAAGGTCGTGGGCGTCACGTCGTCGGCCGGCTGGGGCCACACGGTCGGCAAGGCGATTGCCTTCGGCTACGTGCCGGCGGCACACGCCGCCGCAACCGACTTCGAGATCGAGGCGTTCACGAAGCGCTGGCCGGCGAAGCGGATCGACGGCTGCGCGGTCGATCCGAAGCGTACGAAGATTCTGGCCTAGAGATCCTCGATCCGCGCGACGGCGATATCGGCCAGTGCCGCGAGCGCCGCGCGGTGGACGGGATCGCGCGCGACGGCAACGGCGAACGCCCCGCCGGCGCGCGCGAGCTTCATGTCGTTCTCGGAGTCCCCGACGACCGCGATCGCCTCTGCCGGGATTCCCGTCGCGGCGGCGAAGTCGCGGACCGCGCCCGGATCGGGTTTGGGCGCGCTCGGCCCGTCGTAGCCCGTGACGAAGACGAACGCGTGCGCCACGCCGAGCGCGTCGAGCTGTTCGAGCGCCGATGCGCGGCTGTCGTTCGTCGCGACCCCGAGCGCGATGCCGCGACCGGCGAGCCGGCCAACCGTGCCCTTGAGGTCGCCCAGCGCCGTCACGTTCGCAAGGATGGCGCGCGCGAAAGTCGTGTCGATCAGTGCCGCATCCGAAGGAACGAAGGTCTGGCCAAGCAGCTCGCGCCAGCGGCGCGCGATGGCGGCATTCGGATTGTTCGCGAAAAAAGCGTCCGCGGCGAAGGTGCCGGCCTTCTCGTTCCAGCCGACGGCCTCGCAAAGCCTTACAGCGGCAGCCGCATCGTCGCCCACAAACGCGGCCGCTCCCGCCTTCATCGTGCCCGCCCAGGTGCGGTCGAAATCGACGAGCGTGCCGTCCTTGTCGAAAAGGACGCCGCGGATATGCCGGGGCAGCGCGCTCACCGCGCGCGCCAGGCCTGCGTGCGCCGGTCGAGCCAGGCGGCAAGAAGCGAGTGCAGCACCTTCGCCGCCGCCGAGGTCGCGACGATCGTGCAGCCCATGGCCGCAGCCGCGGCGGTGAAGCCGGCCTCGTCCATGTTCACGATCGCGACCGACGCAAGCTTGGTATAGGGACCGTAGAGGAAGATGACGGCAGAGACGGTCGTCATCGCGTTGACGAACATGTAGAACCACACGTCGAGCAGCGCCTGGCTGCTGACCGGCAGCGTCACCTGCCACGCCGTGCGCCAGACCGAAATCTTGAGCGAGGACGACACGCTCTCGAACTCCGGGTCGAGCTGCTTGAGCGCCTGAAGCGAGGTCAGGTGTGCGACCGTGTAGAAGTGTGCGATCGTGTTGAGCACGAGGATCGCCAGCGTGCCGTAGATGAAGCCCAGCGGATTTCCGGGCGCATTGAAGAAGAAGATGTACGACAGGCCCAGCACGAGGCCCGGCACCGCAAGCGGGATCATTGCCAGCAGGTGGACGACACCGCGCAGGAACTCCGCGCCGCGGGTCTTGTCGACCAGCCAGGCGCCGAAGGCGACGACGGAGCAGCCGATCGTGGCGGCGCACGCGGCCATGGCGAGCGTGTTGAAATACGAACTCCACCCGGACGCGTCGGCGTTCTGGAAGGCGTAGTTGCGCAGCGAAAGCGACAGGTTGTACGGCCAGTACTGGATCAGGCTCGCCCACGCCGCAACGCCCAGCACGACGAGAATGCAGGTCGCCACGAGCGCGCAGAAGGCGAACAGCACGAGGTCGCGCAGCTTGCGCTTCTGCGGTTCGAAGGGAACGGCGCGAGCGCTCAATAGCGCCACCTGCCGTCGCGCGACCCACCGGTCGGCCGCGAAGGCGATCATCGCGGGCAGCAGCAGCACCATGCCGACGACCGCGCCCATCTCGAAGTTCTGCTGGCCGATGACCTGCTTGTAGACGTCCGTCGCCAGCACGTTGAAGCGACCGCCGATGACCTTCGGGATGCCGAAATCGGTCGCGATCATCGTGAAGACGACGAAGAACGCGCTGACGATGCCGTATTTGACGCCGGGCAGCGTGACGGTGAGGAACACGCGCACGCGGCCCGCCCCCAGCACCTCGGCCGCCTCGTAGTGGCGGCGGTCGGCGATGGCGAGCGCGGTCGACAGGATCAGGAAGGCGTGCGGAAAGCAGTAATAGACCTGCGCGATGACGATGCCGATGGGCCCGTAGATCGACTCGCCCATCAGCATGAAGCGCGCGAAGCCCTGGTTGCCGAAGAGATAGATGAGCGCGATTGCGGGCAGCAGCGAGGGCGCCAGGATCGGCACGAGGCCGAGCGCGCGGAACACCCCGCGCCCGGGCATGGTCGTGCGCCGGATCGCGTAGGCATAGACGAAGGCGAGCGGCACGACGATGCACGTCGCCAGCAGCGACACCCACACCGTGCTCCACAGCGAGGCCACGAGGGACGGCGTGCCGAAATAGCGCACGAAATTGGCGAGGCCGACGAACTGCCCGTCGCGGTCGCGGAAGCTCTTCCCGAAAAGGGTGGCGAGCGGCAGCGCCAGCGACACGAGCAGGAAGCCCGCCGCGACCAGAAGGGCCGCGCGCTGTCCGATTGCGTCTCTGTCGAGCCGGATGCCCAAAGGTCCGCCGCTCAGCCCGGAAAGACGCGCAGACGCTCTGCCGGCAGCGCGACCTTGATGCGCGCGCCGGCGGCGAGCGAATGGTCGCGAAGCAGGTTCGCCGAAAAATCGGCGCTGATCGACATGCCGCCGGGGCCCACGAGGCGCGCGCGGCTGAAGGCGCCCATGAAGACGAGTTCCTCGACCGTGACGTCGACGCGGTTTGGCGTTGTGTCGCCGATGCCGCGGACCATCACGTCCTCGGGCCGCACGCACACGCGCAGGTCCATGCCGGGGTTCGTGCCTTCGGGCGTGGCGACGGCGATTTCGACGCCACCGGACACGATGCGGCCGGGTGCCAGCATCTTCGCCTTGAGGAAGTTCGTGGTGCCGACGAAATCCGCCACGAACGGCGTTTCGGGCGCGGCGTAGACGTGGGCGGGCGTGCCGTACTGTTCGATGCGGCCGGAATTCATCACCGCGATGCGGTCGGCCATCGTCAGCGCCTCTTCCTGGTCGTGCGTGACCATGATCGTCGTCACGCCGAGGCGGTGCTGGAGAGCCCGGATTTCCTGGCGCAGATAGACGCGCACGCGCGCGTCGAGCGCCGACAGCGGCTCGTCGAGCAGCAGCAGGCCCGGCGAGATGGCGAGCGCGCGGGCGAGCGCCACGCGCTGCTGCTGGCCGCCGGAAATCTGCGCGGGAAATTTCTTCGCTTCGCCCGGGAGTCCCACGAGCGTCAGCAGTTCGTCGACGCGCGCGGCGATCTCCGCGCCGCTCTTGCCCCGACCGCGCAGGCCGTAGGCGACGTTGTCGAAGACGGTCAGGTTCGGGAAGAGCGCGTAGGACTGGAACACGATCCCGAAATCGCGCCCCGAAGGCGGCAGGTTCGAGATGTCGCGGCCGTCCTGCACGATGCGCCCGCCGCTCATCGTCTCGAGGCCGGCGATCATGCGCAGCAGCGTGGTCTTTCCGCAGCCCGACGGGCCGAGGAGGCAGACGAACTCGCCGCGTTTGACTGTGAAAGTGGCGTCGCGGACGGCCTGGAACTTCCCGAAATGCTTCGCGACGCGCTCGACGACCAGGTAAGGCTGCTCGGACATTTTTTTGCGTGCTTGTCCGGTTCTCCCCGCGCCGTGCGGCGCGGGGAGCGGCCGGTTCCCGTCAGAGGTTCACTTCGGCGCCGACTTGCCGTCGTAACGCTTCGACCATTCGGCGAGCGTCTTGTCGCGGTTGTTCGCCATCGCCGCGAGGTCGATCTTGAGCATCCGCGCCTCGGTCTCGGCCGGATAGTTGGGCGCCGTGCCCTTCGCATCCGGATCGGCGACCACGTTGTAGTACTTGGAGTAGAGGTCCCGGTTCGCTTCCGCCGAGGACGAATAGTCCATCAGCTTCTGCGCCGCGGCCATGTTCTTGGTCGTCTTGACGATCGCCGAGGCTTCCATGTCCCAGCCCACACCTTCCGTCGGCACGACGATCTCGACCGGCGCACCTTTCGTCTTTTCGGATGCGGCGCGCATGTCGAAGCTGATGCCGATGGCATATTCGCCGCGCGCGGCCTGCACGCAAGGCGCCGAGCCCGAATGCAGGTAGACGCCGACGTTTTCGTGCAGCTTGTCCATGTATTGCCACGCCGCGGCGTCGCCCATGATCTGCTGCCAGGCGGCGACCGTCAGGTAGCCCGTACCCGACGAGGCGGGGTTCGGCATGACGATCTTGCCCTTGTAGGCCGGGTTCACGAGATCGGCCCACGTCTTCGGGATCGGCAGGTTCTGCGCCTTGGCGACCGCCGTGTTGACGCAGATCGACGCGGCGTAGGCGTCGATGCCGTGCCAGGTGAACGGCGCCGTCTGGTCCTTGAAGAGCGGCTTCAGCTTGTCGTAGCCCTTCGGCTTGTAATCGGCGAGCAGGCCCTGCTGCTCGAACAGGATCAGCGACGTGACCGAAAGACCCCAGATCGCGTCGGCGCGCGGATTATCCTTTTCGGCGAGGAAGCGCGCGGCGATCGTGCCGGTCGAATCGCGCACCCAGGCGATCTCGACGTCGGGGGCCACCTTCTCGAAGGCTTCCTTGAAGACCGGGAGCTGCTCGTTCTCGATGGCGGTATAGACCGTGATGCGCGTGCGCTGCTGCGCATCAGCAGCACCGGCGCCGAACGCCAGAACGGCGATCGCCGCCGTAAGCGTCTTGCCGATGGTCGTGAAGCTGTTTTTCATTTTTTGCCTCGCCTTCGTTTTTGGTTGGGACATTCCTGCCGGGATCGACGGTACGCCGCCCTCCGCGGCGAACTTGCCGGATTTCAAGGTCGGTTCTGTTGCAATTATATGACCATCC
The DNA here is from genome assembly GCA_016794025.1 of Rhodospirillales bacterium. Taxonomy (GTDB): domain Bacteria; phylum Pseudomonadota; class Alphaproteobacteria; order CACIAM-22H2; family CACIAM-22H2; genus Tagaea. Next base: position 62,532 of record JAEUKX010000094.1, read on the forward strand.
GCGGATGAAACCACATCTCCGACACCCCCCGCACGCCCGGCCCTGTCCCCCCCCGGCTGGCCGGCCGAGGCAGGCAGGATAGCTGCCGCCCCCCCCCGAGGGAAACGAGATTCCGCATGTCGTTCCGTGGCGATAGCCATGGCATCCTCACCGAGGGACTGGAGGAGACACTCGGACATGACCCACCTGCTGACACTGGCCATCGCCGACCGGATTGCGGCCACCGCATTGGACGAAGGCCGGCGGCTTGGCCTTGCCCCCCTTGCGCTGGTGGTACTCGACGCAGGCGGCCACGTCGTGCTTGCCCGGCGCGAGGATGGCGCCGGAATCCTTCGGTTCGAGATCGCCTACGGCAAGGCTTGGGGGGCGCTCGGCATGGGTTTCGGTACGCGCGAACTTGCCGAACGGGCGGCAAAGTCGCCCGCCTTCCTGGCGGCGATTGCCGCGGCGAGCGGCGGCCGGGCAATCCCGTCGCCCGGCGGCGTCCTGATCCTCGGAACAGGCGGCAGGCCGATCGGCGCGGTCGGGATTTCCGGCGATACGGGCGACCGCGACGAGGCCTGCGCGGTTGCGGGAATCGCCGCGACGGGACTTTCGGCAGCCCCCGGCAACGTGTCCTAGGAAACAGAATGACTTATGTGGGGGAAACGGTAAGATGAGACCACTGGAGGCGGCGCGAGATTTGGCGTAACGTTAACCAAAGACAACGCACCGCCGGGGTCGACGGATATGAAAAGCCGCATCAGCGATCTGTTCTTCCAGGCGACCGCGCGCCGGCATATCTCGCTCAAGGCGATCGCGCGCATCGGCGGTTGCAGCGCGATATCGGTCGAACGGCTGAAGTCGGGCGAGACCAAGAAGCTCGACGTCGAGCTTGTCTACCGTGTCGCCCGTACCCTTCCCGACGCCGATGCGTTCATTCAGGAGGTCATGCCCGGCCTCTCGGGCACGCGCACTTCGCCAGAGCTCGCCTCGATCGATTCCAAGCTTGAGGAGATCCGCCAGTTTGTCGCGTCGTCGGGCGTCACGACACGCACCGAGCCGTTCCGGCCGGTCTGGTGCCTCGACGACGGCACGTGCGTGCATGTCGTCGATGGGTTCGCCCAGACGGCCCGGCGCGTGGCAGGGATTCCCACCGGCGACCGCGGCGACGCGACCGATTTCGTCTGCCGAGGGTTCGGCTGGATCGCCGTGGGCGAACGGGACGGTTTCGGCCAGCTGATTTTCGACCGCGAGCACGTGGACCCGCGCGCCTGCACGAAGGCGCTGGCGGTCATGGAACTGATGCCCTACGAGCGCGTGCGGATCGACATCTGCGGCGAGGAGCCGGTCCTCGAGGCGATCGGCGACGCGCGCCGCATTCTCGAACGCCGGATCCGCGCTTCGCGTCCCACGCCGCGCGACTGGGTCGATCTGGAAGTGCCGGTCAATCAGGCCGACGAGAGACTCCGCCGCGTGCTCGCCACGCGCTTTGCCGACGACCCGCTCGGCCACATGGTCCGCATGCTGCGCGAGGGCGAAAGCTCGCTCTTCTCGGTGCGCTCGGGCGAGGCGTACTGCTACCACATCGGCTCGAAATTCAACGCGCCCACCCAGTCCGAGACGGGCATGCGCGTCCTCGACCGGACGAACCACGTGCAGTATTCGGCCATGATCGACCGGCACATCGTGAAGGCAAGCCGGGCGGCGAAGCCGACCGTCTCGCGGATCGGCGTGGATTTCGGTTTCCGCCGGACGCTCTACGAACGTCTGGCCCTTCCGTTCCGGCTCGACGGGCGGGAATTCGTGCTAACCACCTCGAAGATCCTGCAGGACTCGGCCCCCTCCGCGCTCAATTGAGCGTTTGAGGCGCTTTTCTCCACCGAACGGTCCACAGGCTTCAGAATAGCGGTCCCAAAGCCTCGCTATTGAATCCCGTTCCGCGTCCTGCTTTCCGGAGTGGCGGCGGCGCCGCCGCGCCCATGTCCAGCCCGGAAAGGAATGCTCCCATGGAGTTCATCGACGCCTTCGATCCCGACAATGCGGCCTGCGAGCGCAAGTTCGCCTTCCGCAGCTGGACGCGGATCGCCTCCAGTTTCAACGATCTCGGCTATCGCGTGCACGTCACCCGCAATATGGCCGATGTGCGCGCCTTCTGGTCGCGCCTGCCCGACGCCAAGCGCGAAGCGATCCGCATGCCGCCCGTCCAGGACATCGCCTACCATCCGCATGTCGGCCCCGAGGATTTCGTGGCGTTCCTCGCCACGCGCGCAGGCGAGAACACGCCAAGCGCCATGGTCGGCGCCCGCCGCATCTGGATCGAGCGGTCCCTCAAGGAGGAGATGGAGGACCTTACGTTCTGGTACGGCGAACGCGCCGAGGAGATGCGCCGCCTCGGCCGGCGCTGCGAGGTCAGTGCGCCGTCGGCCCGCGAGATCGACTCCGACCACATTGCATGGATGGGTGCCGGCATGAACGTGTCGGGCGATCCGCTGATCTATCGCGCCATCGTGCGCGCGTCGCTTTTCTTCGTCGCCACGCACTGGCGGTTCAAGGCAACCGTCTCCATCGTCGAGCGCTCGACGTTCCGCGTGCACGGCTTCGACTGGTACGGCTTCCGACGCAACGAGATGGCCATCTACCGCGACGACAACGAGTTCCTGCTCGCAACGATGCCGCGCCGCGAGCTTCTGGCCGAAGCCCGCCACGCGGCGTTTGCCGACGTCGCCAAGCCTCTGCTTGCCCGCCGCCGGCCGGGCGTGGCCCCCGGCCCGGTCGTCGAGCCTGTGCCGATGGCGGGCTAGCTGCCCGAGCCCTCGCCGGCGATCGCGGAAATCGGCGAGAGGATCTCGATCCCGCCCGTGACCGGCAGCAGCGCGCCGGTCACGAAGGCGGCGCGCGGCGAAAGCAGGTACGCAATGACGTCCGCGACGTCCTCGGCCCGGCCGAGCCGGCCCAGCGGCGTGCGGACCTTCGCGCCAGCCACGAGTCCTTCGTAGCGGTCGGCAAAGCCGTTGCGGACCATTGGCGTGTCGATGATACCGGGGGCGACCGCATTGACGCGGATGCCGGCGGGCCCGAGCTGCTGTGCCATGCCATAGGTAAGCGTCGCCACGCCGCCCTTGGCCGAGCCATAGGCGAGGTTGGCGCCGCCATTGGCGTGGGCAATCGACGAGATGTGCACGATCGCGCCGCCTTCGCCCTGCGCGAGCATCCGGCGAACGACCGCCTTTGAAAACCGGAACACGGCGCCAAGATTGATGTCGACGAGGCGATCCCATTCCTCGTCGTCCATCTCGACGAGCTTGACCGGTCGCGAGGCGCCGGCACCGTTCACCAGATTGTCGATCCGCCCGAAACGGGCGACCGCACGTTCGACTGCGCGCGCCGGCAGGTCGCGCGCACGCACATCGCCGGCGAGAACCTCGACTTCGGCGCCGCCATCGGCAAGTTCGCGCGCCAGACTGTCGAGCGCGTCCGCCTCCAGGGCCGTCAGGACGAGGCGATGACCGTCCGCCGCAAGCCTGCGCGCGAGCGCGCCGCAGATGCCGCCGGAAGCGCCGGTGATGAGCGTAACGGGAGTCATGGATCTATCATTGCCGCGCATGCGGCCGGCGATCAACGCGCTTGTGCGCGGTTGACGCTTGCCTCGCATGCTGCCGCCGTGTTTGCTGGGCGGATGCCATCCGCCTCTCTCAAGCCAGGTCAGACGACGCTTGCCCTCTGGCGCTCCGTGATGGGGGGCCACACGCTCGCCATGGAGGCCTCGGCCGCGAAGGCCGTTGCCGCCGGGCATGCGCTGCTGGCCAAGGCCGCGCGCGGGAACGATGCGATTTATGGCGTCAATACCGGCTTCGGAAAGCTGGCGAGCGTGCGCATTCCGGCCGACCGGCTTGCCGAACTGCAAGTCAATATCGTCCGCTCGCACTGCGCCGGCGTCGGCGAGCCGCTCCCTGCTTCGATCGTGCGACTGGTGCTGGGCCTGAAGCTCGCAAGCCTCGCGCATGGCGCATCGGGTGTTCAGCCGGCAATCACGGCGCTGCTCGAGGCGATGCTCGAGCGCGAGGTGCTGCCGGTCGTCCCCTCGCAAGGATCGGTCGGCGCATCGGGCGATCTGGCGCCGCTGGCGCATCTGGCCGCCGTGATGATCGGCGAAGGCGAGGCGGTCCATGCGGGCGAGCGGATGCCCGGCGGCGCGGCGCTCGCGCGCGCCGGGCTTTCGCCGGTGACGCTGGGGCCGAAGGAAGGGCTGGCGCTGCTCAACGGCACGCAGGTATCGACCGCCCTTGCCCTTGCCGGCCTGTTCGCCATCGAAAATGCGTTCGGTGCGGCGCTGGTGACCGGCGCCATGTCAGTCGACGCCGCGGCGGGTGCCGACACGCCGTTCGACGCCCGTATCCAGACGCTGCGCGGCCAGCCGGGGCAGATCGACACTGCCGCCGTTCTGCGCGCGCTGATGGCCGACAGTGAAATCCGCCGCTCGCACCTCGCCGACGATCCGCGCGTGCAGGACCCCTATTCCCTTCGCTGCCAGCCGCAGGTGATGGGGGCCGCCCTTGACGTGTTGCGCGCGGCGTCCGCGATGCTCGAACGCGAGGCAAACGGCGTCACCGACAATCCGCTGGTGATGGCCGATACCGGCGAGGTCCTGTCGGGAGGAAACTTCCACGCCGAGCCCGTCGCCTTCGCCGCCGACATGCTTGCGCTGGCGGCAGCCGAAACCGGCAATCTCTCGCAGCGCCGATGCGCGATGCTGGTCGACCCGGTCCTTTCGGGCCTGCCGGCATTCCTCATTCCCAAGCCGGGCCTCAATTCCGGCTTCATGGTTGCCGAAGTCGCGTCGGCGGCCATTGCATCGGAGAACCGGATGCGCGCGGCGCCGGCCTCGACCGACACGATCCCCACGTCGGCCAATCAGGAAGATCACGTCTCGATGGCCGCGCACGGCGCGCGCCGGCTTCTGCCGATGGCCGAGAACCTCGCCGCGATCGTGGGCATCGAGGCTCTCATGGCGGCACAGGGGATCGAGTTGCGCAAACCCCTGAGCCCCGGCCCGCGGGTGGCGACGGCACTCGCTCGCGTGCGCGCGCATTCGGCCTTTCTTGAAACCGACCGTGTTCTGGCCGGCGAAATGGCGGCCGTTGCGGCGGAAATCGCCAGCGGCGCCTTTCTTGCCGGACACGCGGATATCCTCGCACTCCTGCCGTCCGGCGGTCCGGCGCGCTGACGGCCTGATCGGCGCTGCTGATCATGTTCGCGGTCTTCAACCGGCTCGATCGCGCCTACGAGGAAGCCGCCCGCGACCTCGGTGCCGGCCCATTGCAGGTCGTCCTGCACGTGGTCGTACCGATCGTCCCGCCCAGCCTGATCGGCGTAGGACTTTTCGGGCTGACGCTCTCCTATGACGAGTTTGCCCGCTCGCTCATGACAATGGGTTCGGACAACACGCTGCCGCTCGAGATCTACGCGATGACGACAAACGTCACGACGCCGGTCCTCTATGCGCTGGGCAGCGCGGCCAGTGCCGTATCGGCAGTCGTCATCGCGCTTTCTCTGGGCGCTGTCGCGCTCGTCCGCCGGCGCCGCGCACGCCGCTGATCGCGCAAAATTCAGTAAAATTTGCGTTCAAACTGGGGCGGTTGGAGCTGTCCCGCAGGCGCGTTACAATACATTCCATGAGCGGGTCCGCCCTTGGCAGCGCGTTAAGCGCGCTGTTCGCCAACCGTACGGCCGTGGAGTATCGCGCGGCGAATGTCGCCAACGCGCAGACAGACGGCTACAAGGCCGTCGAGGCACGGCTTTCGAGCTACGTGACGCAGGGCGGGACCGGCGGCGTCCTTGCAACCCCGGCCCTGTCGGCGGCGGCACAGGGCACCATCCTCCAGTCCGCGGCCGCGACGTCGTTTGCGCTGGCGGGGCGTGGGTTCCTGCCCGTGCAGGGAACGCCTTCAGGCAATGGCGAGACGCTCTTTACAAGGCGGGCCGATTTCGCGCCGGATGGTGAAGGATACCTGCGCAACGGTGCCGGAAACGTGCTTTACGCGCAGGCTGCCGGCGGCACGGGTCCGCTGATCGCGGTCCGGATCGACCGGGCCGCCCAGCCCGCGCAGCCGACCGCGAGCGCCGACTACGCGGCAAACCTCCCCGCCAATGCGCCGGCCGGCACTGTCGTCAACGGCGGGACGATCACGGTCACGGATGCACAAGGCCAGGCGCGCGCCTTCTCGATCACCTGGTACAACCGCGCGACGCCCGGCGGCACGTTGCCCGGCGTTCCGGCCGGGGCTGCGACAGGCAGCGCAGGCATCCCGGCCTCGGCCGCGGGCACCGTGCCGCAGTGGCGCGCGGTCCTGACCGCGCAGACCGGATCGGCCAACGGGGCGGAATCCCTCGCGCTCGACTTCACGTTCGGCACGACGGCCGGTGTGGATGCCGGCCTGCCGGTCGCTGTCAACGTGCAGTCGACGAACCCTGCAACGTTGGCCGCGGCTTCCAGCGGCGGGCGCGTGACGATCGGATACGGTGCCCCCGCCACGGCGGCCGCGCCGCTCCAGCAGATCGCCGTCGAGTTCGGTGCCCGTTCCGCAACCGGCGGCCCCTCGCAGCTCGGCGTACCCGGCGGGCTCACGGCCTTTGGTGCCACCGGCATTTCGATTTCGAGGGCTTCGGCCGACGGCCATCCGGCGGGCACGTTCCTCGGCGCCGGAATCGATGCGAACGGACAGGTCTATGCGAGCTATTCGAACGGACAACGCACGGTGCAGTACCAGATCGCGATCGCCAATTTTCCCGACGCCGGTGGCCTTGCTTCGACCGGCGGCGAGGCCTTTCGTGCGACTGGAACGGCAGGCTCTCCGACGCTTGCCGCCGCCACCGGCGGCGAGATCGCCGGCGGGGCGATCGAAGGTTCGAATGTCGATCTGGGGGTCGAGATCACGCGCGCGCTCGTGGCGCAGCGTGCCTATTCCGCCAGCGCCCGCCTCGTAAACACCAGCGACGAGATGCTGCGCGAACTGCTGCGCACGCGCCGCTAGTCGCCGGGCTCCGGAAGGAAGCGACGTGGGATTCAAGCTCGTCTCCGAACTGCGGCTCAACCCGGCGTCGGGCTCCCTTCCCCATGCCCTTGCGGCACTCCTTGGCTACTGGGATTCGCGACGCGCCGGCCGGCCCATGCCCGAGCGCGCCGACATCGATCCGTCCGATCTCGGCGCACGGCTCGGCCGCATCCACCTGCTCGACGTCGAGGGGCCGCAGCTGTTCCGCTATCGCGTCTACGGCAGCCGGATGACGAATCCGGATGCGCGCGACATGACCGGGAGGACGACCGGCGAATACGCGGATGCCACCTTCGGCGCGATGGTCACGCGCCATCTCGCGCAGTGCGTGCTGGAGAAGGTGCCGGTCTGCTACGAGATCCACGGCCGGCTTGACGAGGATCCGTACATCTATACGCGCATCGCCCTTCCGCTCGCCGGGAAGGAGGGCAACGTCGCGATGATCCTCGTCGGGTCCGAGCGCGGCAGCGTTCCGGCACGCGTGCAGCGCGAATTCTAGCTTTCGATTTCCGTCCAGCGCGCGTCGGACCGGCCGGAGCGGATGGCCGCTTCGATGAACGCCATCCCGCGCATACCCTCGCCGATATCGGGGAAGCTGACGTCCGAAGGCAAGGCGGCACCCGCCTTGTGCGCAACGATCGCGCGGGCCACTTCCGAGTAGATCGTCGCGAACGCCTCGAGATACCCCTCGGGGTGGCCGCCCGGAAGGCGCGTGACGCGCGCCGCCTCCGGTCGCGCCGCTGCGGACGCGCGGGTGACGACGCGCGGCGCCTCGCCCAGCCTCGAGACGCGCAAGCTGTTGGGCTCCTCCTGCCGCCATTCGAGGCCGGCCGTTTCCCCGTAGACACGCAGGCACAGGCCGTTCTCGCGTCCGACCGCGACCTGACTGGCCCACAGTCCGCCGCGCGCACCGCGCCTGAAACGCAGCAGCATCTGCGCGTTGTCGTCAAGCTGGCGGCCGGGCACCGTCGCCTGCAGGTCACACGCGACGGACACGACGCGCTCGCCCGAAACGAACTCGGCGAGATTGAAGGCGTGCGTGCCGATGTCTCCGAGCGCGCCAGCCGGACCACTGCGCGCCGGGTCGGTCCGCCAGGCCGCCTGCTTCTGGCCGCTTTCCTCGAGCCGCGTCGACAGCCAGTCCTGCGCATACTCGACCTGAACGACGCGCACGCGGCCGATTTCGCCTGCCGCCACCATCGCGCGCGCATGCCGGACCATCGGATAGCCCGTATAGTTGTACGTGACGGCGAAGATGCGGCCGCTTCCGGCCGCCGCTGCCGCCAGTCCGCGTGCCTCGGCCAGCGAGACCGCAAGCGGCTTGTCGCAGATCACATGCAGGCCGGCGGCAAGGCAGGCCTGCGCCGCCGGGACATGCACGTGGTTCGGCGTCACGATCGCCACGGCCTCGACCCCGTCGGCGCGCTTTGCCTCACCCGCGATCATCGCCGGATAGTCCGGGTAGCTGCGCTCGCGCGGCAGCCCGAGGGCAAGTCCCGAGCGAATCGACTTTTCCGCGCTCGACGAAAGCGCGCCGGCGACAAATTCGTACCTGTCGTCGAGCCGAGCGGCGATGCGATGGACGGCGCCGATGAACGCGTCCTCGCCGCCGCCGATCATGCCGAGCCGGATGCGCGGGGCGGGCACGCTCATCGCTTCGCGGTTCCGATCAGCCGCGCGATCTGCCCGGCATCGACCGCACCGCCCGCGAAGTCGTCGAATGCCTTGTCGGTCGTGCGGATAATGTGGCGCCGGATGAACGGCGCACCTTCGCGCGCACCATCCTCGGGATGCTTGAGGCAGCATTCCCACTCCAGAACCGCCCAGCCCGAGTAGCCGTGCGTGGCCAGCCGCGAGAAGATCCCGGAGAAATCGATCTGCCCATCGCCAAGCGAACGGAACCGTCCGGCGCGGTTGATCCACGGCTGATAGCCCGAATAGACGCCCTGTCGGCCGCTGGGGTTGAACTCGGCGTCCTTCACGTGGAAAGCGCTGATTCGCTCGGCATAGATGTCGATGAATGCCAGATAGTCGAGCTGCTGGAGCAGGAAGTGCGACGGGTCGTAGTTGATCTTGCAGCGCGGATGGTTCCCCGTGGCCGCAAGGAACATCTCGTAGGTGATCCCGTCGAACACGTCCTCGCCGGGATGGATCTCGAACCCGAGATCGCAGCCGACTTCGTCGAACGCGTCGAGCAGCGGCTTCCAGCGGCGCCCCAGTTCGGCAAAAGCTTCCTCGATCAGGCCCGCCGGGCGCTGCGGCCACGGATAGAGATACGGCCACGCAAGCGCGCCGGGAAAGCCCACATGCGACGTCAGGCCGAGATTTTTCGACGCCTTCGCCGCGAGCCGCACCTGTCTTTCCGCCCATTCGCGCCGCGCCGCCGGCTTCCCGCGGACGGCGGCCGGCGCGAAGTTGTCGAACAGTTCGTCGTAGGCCGGATTGACCGCGACGAGCTGACCTTGCAGATGCGTCGACAATTCGGTGATCACGACGCCGTTCTTCGCGGCAATGCCGGCGACCTCGTCGCAATACGTCTTCGACTCCGCCGCCTTCTCGAGATCGAACAGGCGCGCGTCCCATGACGGGACCTGAACCCCCTTGTAGCCGAGCGAACCCGCCCAACGCGTGATCGCGTCGAACGAGTTGAACGGCGCGGCGTCGCCGGCGAACTGCGCGAGGAAAATGGCCGGACCCTTCATCGTAGCGGGCATGCTTCTTCCCTCCCGTTCAGTTGCCGCGCCAGAGCGAGGCCGCGTCGGCATCGGACAGGGTTGCCGGCCGCTCAATGCGGGAGGCAACTTCGACCGCAGCTCCGGTGCGCCCGGACTCCAGGATCGCATGCATCGCGTCGAGCACGTGGCTTGCCAGCGCGCCCGATGCGCGGTGCGGCGTCCCCTTGACCGCTGCGCTCGCAAGCTCGGCGATGCCAAGGCAGCGATAGTTCGCGCGGTCGGGCATGTTCGCCGCCCAGTTGGGCGAGCGCCAGTTCGGCTTGCCGAACGGCCTGGCCGCGGAATCGACCGAAATCCAGTCGCCGCCGCGTTCGGTGTACTCGACCGTGCCGCCGAAGAAGTTGGGATCTGGCACGCGCAGCGAGCCTTCGGTCCCGTAGAGCTCGATGGGCGGATGGCCGTGCTTCCACACGTCCCAGCTCATCGTGAACATGATGTCGGCGCCCGAGGCGAACTCGAGCAGGGCCATGACCGTCGTCGGCGTCTCGACCTTTATGCGGTGGCCCTTGCGCGGCCCCTGCGAGGTGACCAGCCGCTCGGCAAAGCCGATGGACGAACGTGCGCGCACGCGCGCGACGGGCCCAAGCAGATTGACGATGGCACTCAGGTAGTAGGGCGCCATGTCGAGGATGGGGCCGCCGCCCGGCTTGAAGAAGAACTCCGGGTCGGGATGCCAGTGCTCCATGCCGTGCGACATGAGAAAGCATGAACCCGAAAGGATCCGGCCGACCTTGCCGGAATCGACGATCTCGCGCGCAAGCCGACCGCCGGCGCCAAGGAACGTATCCGGAGCGCAGCCGATCTTCACGCCGCGCTTTCCCGCCTCCTCGACGAGCGTACGCGCATGCGCGGCTTCCACGCAGATAGGCTTCTCGCCGAACACGTGCTTGCCGGCCTCGATTGCGGCCCGGCTCACCTCGAAATGCGCATTAGGCGTCGTCAGGTTGACGACGATGCCGATGTCCTTGCGCGCGAAAAGCGCATCCATCGCCAGCGCCTCGATGCCGAACTTCGCGGCCTGTGCCTGCGCGGCTTCGGGCCGCGCGTCCGCGCAGGCCACGAGCCTCAGGCCCGCAAATTTCGGCATATTGAGCATGTAGATCGTCGATATGTTGCCGCAGCCGACGATGCCGACACCGATATCGCTCATGGCCGCGCCCTCAATTCCACGACGCCACGAATTCGCGCGCCCGGCGCGCGAATCGTTCGGCATCGTTGGGCTTGTCGTGCTCGACGACGAAGAGATCGATCTTCGTCTTCGCGATGGCCGCGCGCAGCGCCTTCCAGTCGAGCGTGCCGTGCCCAGGATCGGCCCACCCATCCTCGTCCACGCATTGGCCGGCGGGCGCGATGTCCTTGACGTGGCAGGCGACAACCCGGTTCGCGCGCTTGCCGAGCTCGGCCACCGCGTCGGCGCCGCCGCGTGTCACCCATGCGAGATCGGCTTCCCACAACAGGTCGGGCGCCTCCTCGAACATCGCATCGAGGAACGTCGTTCCCTTCGCGGTCTTGCCGTATTCCCAGTTGTGATTGTGCCAGCCGAAACGCAGCCCCTCGCCCTTCAGCACTTCGCCAATGGTCTTGAGTTCCTTGCCGATGCGCCGCCAATGCTGCTCGTCGCCCTCGCGCTCGCCCTGCGGCGGCGCGGGCGCAAAGACGGTTTCGATTCCCAGCCGCTTGCAGATGCCCGCCGTCGCGCGCGCGTCGGCGCGGAGCCGGTCGAGCCCCACATGCGCGGTCGGCGCCTTCATGCCGTGCCTGGCGAGGAGCCGTTCGAGCAGCGGCACGTCGTTGAACAGGCCGCCATAGGGCTCGACAAGCCGGTAGCCGAGATTGGCAAGCATCTCGAACTGCGCCTCGAGCGTCTTGTAGAAGCGCGCGGAGTAGAGCTGGATGGAGAGTCGGTCGATGGCTTTCACGGTCTTACGCGTCCTTCAGGGATGGTCACAGGCGGGCACCGTCCGCCTTGGCGAACAGCGAGACAGCGGCGGAGGGGAACGAGACGGGCATGCGGTCGCCGGGCCGGATACCCCCTTCGCCGGAGAGTCGCAGGGAAAAAGCCGTGCCGCCCGGCGTGCGGCACCATACGAGACTGTCCGCCCCCATCGGCTCGACGATCTCGACCGCGGCTTCGAAGGCTGACGGTGCCGGCCCGACGGTCACGTGCTCGGGCCGGATCCCCAGCGTTGCGGGACCTGCCGGAACGTCCGCGGCGAAGACGTAACCCGCAAGCGGGATGCGCAGGCCGCCCCCCTCGAAGACAGGTGCGCTGGCCTGCGTGGAAATCGCCCCATCGATGAAGTTCATTGCCGGCGATCCGACGAACGAGGCCACGAACCGGTTCTTCGGCTCGCGATAGATGCGGGCGGGCGTATCGAGCTGCTGGATGACGCCCGAATGCATGACCGCGATGCGGTCGGCCAGGGTCAGCGCCTCGATCTGGTCGTGCGTGACATAGATCATCGTGGCGCCAAGCTGCTGGTGCAGGCGCTTGATTTCCACGCGCAGCTCGGCGCGCAGCTGGGCATCGAGGTTCGACAGCGGCTCGTCGAAGAGATAGACGCCGACCTTGCGCACGAGCGCGCGGCCGATCGCGACGCGCTGGCGCTGGCCGCCCGACAGTTCCGACGGCCGCCGGTCGAGCAGCGGCCCGATGCGCAGCAGCTCCGCCGCCTCGCCCACGCGCCGCTCGATCTCGGCAGCCGGTGTCCCGGCGACCTTCAGGCCGAACGACATGTTCTGGCGGACCGTCATGCGCGGATAGAGCGCATAGGACTGGAACACCATGGCGATGCCGCGGTCCTTCGGCTCTTCCCAGGTGACGTTCTTCCCGCCGATCCAGATCTGCCCGGCGCGCACCTCGACGAGGCCGGCGACCGCGTTGAGCAGCGTCGACTTTCCGCAGCCCGAGGGCCCCAGCAGGACAAGGAATTCCGATGGTGCGACCTCGAGATCCAGGCCTTCGAGCACCTTGACGGTGCCGAACATGATCTTGATGTCGCGCAGCGACACGCCGGGTTGCGCGTTCATGCGAGCTAGCCTTTCACGGCGCCCGCGGCAATGCCGCGCACGAACCAGCGCCCGGAACCGAAATAGACGGCAAGCGGGACAAGCGCTGTCAGCATGGTCGCGGCCATGTCGACGTTGTAGGCGCGCTCGCCCTGGGTGGAATTGACGATGTTGTTGAGCTGCACGGTCATCGGCAGATTCTCGCGCCCGGCGAAAACCAGCCCGAGGATGAAGTCGTTCCAGATGCCCGTGACCTGCAGGATCATCGCCACGACGATCATCGGCACGGCCATCGGCAGCATGATCGACCAGAAGATCTGGAAGAATCCCGCACCATCGACCCGGGCGGCCTTGAACAGGTCGGGCGGCAGGCTGGCGAAGTAGTTGCGGAAAAGCAGCGTCATGGTCGGAAGCCCGAAGATCGTGTGGATGACGACGATGCCGAACAGGGTCTGGTTGATTCCGGCCATCGAGAAGATGCGCACGAGCGGATAGATGAAGACCTGGTAGGGGATGAAGGCCACGACCATCAGCGCACCGAAGATCACGTCGGCCCCGCGCACGCGCCACAGCGACAGCGCATAGCCGGTGAGAGAGCCGACCGCGATCGAGACGATCACCGACGGCACGAGGATGCGCACCGAGTTGAAGAAGCCGACCTTGATGCCGTTGCAGTTGAGCCCCGTGCAGGCCGAATTCCAGGCCTTTGTCCATGCGGCAACCGTAAACTCGGCGGGAAACTGCAGGATGTAGCCCGCGCGGATCTCGTCCATCGACTTGAGCGAGGTCACGATCATCACGTAGAGCGGCGTCAGGAAGAAGAGCGCGCTGATCGCGAGAAAGGCATAGAGCCCCCAGCGCGCGGCCGACGTGCGGTCCGGGCGCGGGCCGGCGGGAATGGCCGTGTTCCCGGCGCTCATCGGCGGGTCTCCTGCGCGCGGGCGCGGGCGCGCGCATAGAACAGCGGTGCGGCGATCGAGACGACCGTGATCAGCATCGAGGTCGCGGCGGCCGTCGCAAGGCCGAGATTGCCGCGCTCGAACAGGTGATCCATCACGAACTTCGCCGGGACTTCGGAGGCAAGGCCCGGCCCGCCATTGGTCATCGCCACGGCAAGGTCGTAGAGCCGCACGACGCTTGCCGAGAGCAGGATGCCCGCGGTCGCGAAGCTTGCGCCAAGCATCGGAATGACGATGGACGCATAGGTGCGCCAGGTCGGGATGCCGTCAACGCGCGCGGCCTTCCAGATCTCGTCGTCGATGCCGCGCAGGCCGGCAAGCATGATCGCCATCACGAGGCCCGCGGCGTGCCAGACGCCGGCGATCACGAGCGTGAAGATGACCGTGTCCTGCCGCACGATCCAGTCGAACTGGAAATCGGCAAATCCCCATCCGCGCACGAGCTTCTGGATGCCGTGGGTCGGGTTCAGCATCCACTGCCACGCAAGGCCGGTGACGACGAAAGACATCGAGAACGGATAGAGGAACACGGAGCGCAGCACGTTCTCCGCCCGCACGCGCTGGTCGATCGCGATGGCCAGCAGCAGACCGACGGCAAGCGCGCCGACGACCATCAGCGTGCCGAAGATCGCGAGATTGTGGATCGAGACGAGCCAGCGGTCGTTGTTGAAGAGCGTCACATACTGGCGCAGGCCGACGAAATTCGAGTTCGGCAGCATCCGCGAGGACGTGAACGACATCCAGATCGTCCAGCCGGTGCTGCCGGCATGCGCCACGAGGATGATCGCCAGGGCAGGCAGGAGCGCCACCCAGGCGGCCGTCCGTGATCGGAACCTGCCGAAACGTGCGAACATGCGTGTCCCCGGACGCGAGCAGATCGCCGCCACCGATCCGCGCACCGCCCGACGGCGCGCGGACCGGCGGCAGCAGGCCTCAGTAGCTGCCCTTGAGGATGGCAACCATCTTGTCGACGAACTGATCGTGCGACATGGCGTTGCCGTTCCAGAACTGCGAGACGAGGTCCTCGATCGCGCCGTTCATCGCCGGGGGCGCCAGCATCTGGACGGACGCGACCTGCTGCGACTTGTCCTGGATCATCTTCGAGGCACGCTGCGCGCAGATGTCGAGCGACGAGACGTCCAGATCGGTGCGCACGGGGATCGAGCCCTTCTTCTGCGCGAAGAGGATCTGCGTGTCGGGCTCGAGCATCACCTTGGCAAGCGTCAGCTGGGCGCCCGACTTGGCTGCGTCCTTCTGCTTGGGGAAAGCGAAGACGTCCCCGCCCATGACGTAGCCGCCGCCCTTGCTTCCGAACAGCGTGCAGCCGAAGTCCTTGCCTGCCGTCTTGCCGGCCGCGGCGAATTCGCCCTTGGCCCAATCGCCCATGACCTGCATCCCCGCCTTGCCCTGGATGACCAGCGCCGTCGCGTCGTTCCAGTTGCGGCCCGGCGAGCCCGCGTCGACATAGCTGCGCAGCTTGGCGAACGTGTCGACGGCGGCGCGGAAGTCCGCACTGCGTGCGGCGGCTTCAGAACGCTGCGCGTAGATGCCGTTCCACACGGCCGGGCCGGCCTTGTCGAGCATCACCGTGTTGAACAGGTCGCGTTCCCAGTTCTTCTGCCCGCTGAAGGCAAGCGGGATCAGGCCGGCGGCCTTGATCTTCTCGAGGATGGCGATGGCCTCGTCCCAGTTCTTCGGCTCGGACGCGCCCACCTTCTCGAGCACCGCCTTGTTGTACCAGATCCAGTTCTGGCCATGGATGTTGACGGGAACCGCGAAGTACTTGCCGTTGCGCGTGACGGCGGCGGAAATCGCCTCCGGCAGGATCGCCTTCCAGTTCTGCTGGCGTGCGAGCGCGTCGACGTCGGCGAGCAGGTTCGCTTCCACGAGGTCGTCGAACTGCTTGCCGGTGTTGAACTGCATGGCTGTCGGCGGATCGCCGCCGACGGTGCGGTTGATCGCGGCGGTCCGCGCGTTGGCGCCGCCGGCAATGGCGGTATCGACCCACTGGCCGCCCGCCTTGGTGAACTGTTCGGCGAAGACGCGCACGGCGGCCGATTCGCCGCCCGACGTCCACCAGTGGATGACTTCGGCGCGCTGCTGGGCGCCGGCACTGCCCATTCCGGCTGCAAGCGCGAGCGCGGCAGGCACGACGACACGAATGGATCGAGCGATCATCTGGTTTGTCTCCCCCTGTTGCACGATTTCTGGTTCTTTTTTCTGAAATCGATTACATTTTGAATACCAGAAACGCCCGGTTTAAGCAAGGGGGGCGCGGCCGACGGCCGTGCCTACGCGAAAGACAGACGCCAACCCGATGAAGTCGCGCCGAAAATCGCAGCCGGCCAAGATCGCCGATGTCGCCCGGATCGCCGGCGTCTCGGTCGCCACGGTCAGCCGTGCGCTCGCCACGCCGGGAATCGTCAGCGAGGAAACCCGCGCCAAGGTCGTGGCCGCGGTTCAGCGCGTGGGCTACACGCCCAACGTCGCGGCGCAGAACCTTCGCGCGCGCCGCAGCCGGATGGCGCTCGTCGTCGTCCCGAATATCGAGAACCCCTTCTTCTCCGGCATCCTGCACGGCATCGACGAGGCGCTGTCGGCCGCCGGGTACGGGTTCATCGTCGCCAATCTCGGTGACGCGACCGAGAAGGAAAGCCGCTATGTGGACCTCGCCACCGCGGGCCTCGTCGACGGCGTGCTCCTGCTCTGCGGTCACGTGCCGCAAGGCGCGCAGCGCTCGCTCGACGAGACGCGCCTTCCGATCGTGGCGGCGTGCGAATTCATCTCCGGTGCGCGCTTTCCCCAGGTCGAGGTCGACAACCGCGCGGCCGCGCGCGAGGCGGTCGAATATCTGGTCGGGCTCGGTCACAGGCGGATCGGCTATGTCTCCGGCCCGCCGCGCAACGTGCTCGATCGGGCGCGGCGGGCAGGCTATCGCGATGCCATCGGCGAAGCGGCGCCGATCGAATGGGACGGCGACTTCACGTTTGCCGCGGGTGCCGCCGCGGCGCGCGCCTTTCTCGCGATGCCCGAACGCCTGCGGCCTTCCGCCATCTTTGCGGCAAACGACGAGATGGCGATCGGCTTTCTCAAGTCGGTCCACGCCGCGGGATTGGCCGTGCCCGACGATGTGTCGGTCGTTGGCTTCGACGGGATCGAATATGCCGAATATTGCGAGCCGTCGCTGACGACGGTCGTGCAGCCGCGCCGCGACATCGGCATCGGCGCCGGCCGCCTGCTCGTCGACCTCATGGAAGGAGTCCCGCCCACGCCCACGGTGGTCCGGATCCCGACCCAGCTGGTCGTTCGCGGCAGCACGGCCCCGCGGGCGGCCCGGCGGAGCGCCTGACCGGCGGACAGGGGCGCGACTTCCGCTGCGCCAGACGCTAGACTCCGGCCCGATCCGTCCATCGCGGCGACACAGGGAAAGCCATTCGCGCAACCATGAAAGTCCTCGTTCTCGGCGGCGGTGTCATCGGCGTCACGACCGCCTACTACCTCGCCCGCACCGGCCACGAGGTTACCGTCGTCGAGCGGCAGACCGGCCCTGCCCTTGAAACCAGCTTCGCCAATGCCGGCGAGATCTCGCCCGGTTACGCGTCGCCCTGGGCGGGGCCCGGGATCCCCTACAAGGCGCTCAAGTGGCTGATGATGCCGTTCGGGCCGCTTGTCGTCCGCCCGCGCCTCGATCCGGCAATGTGGAGCTGGATCCTGCGCATGCTGCGCAACTGCACGGCTGCGCGCTACGCGCTCAACAAGAGCCGCATGGTGCCGATCGCGGAATACAGCCGCGACAGCCTGCGCGAACTGCGCGCCGAGACCGGAATCGCCTACGACGAGCGCAGCCTCGGCACGCTGCAGCTTTTCCG